>NZ_QKZN01000004.1:0-598210 GCF_003254285.1 Cupriavidus phytorum | reverse complement strand
ACTCATGGTGTCTCGGGCGCTCCACGGCATGGTTCGTTCTCCCGGGCAGATATCTGCCCGGGAGTGTCAACCATGTCCTCGCACACCTGTCACCTTTGTCCCCGGTCCATACAGCGGGAGAGGGGTTGGGGGAGAGGGCCAGCGCCTGCCAGGCACGATGCCGAATCACTCCGTGGCGACTCCTGCCCTCTCCCCCGCCCCTCTCCCATAAATGGGAGAGGGGAGCAGACCAGCGGTGGTCGTTACGCGGTCAGACCTTGCTCGCCACCCACTCGCTGACCCCCGCCAGTGCCTGCGGCAGCTTGGCCGGCTCGGTGCCGCCGGCCTGCGCCATGTCCGGGCGGCCGCCGCCCTTGCCGCCCACCTGCTGGGCGACAAAGTTGACCAGCTCGCCGGCCTTGACCTTGCCGGTGGCGTCGGCGGTAACGCCGGCGATCAGGCTGACCTTGCCGTCCGCCACCGCGCCCAGCACGATGGCAGCGCTCTGCAGCTTGTCCTTGAGCTTGTCCATGGTCTCGCGCAGGGTCTTCACGTCGGCGCCGTCCAGCTGCGCGGCCAGCACCTTCAGGCCCTTGACGTCGACCGCCTGCGCCGCCAGCTCGTCGCCCTGCGACGCGGCCAGCTTGCTCTTCAGGCGCTCCAGCTCCTTCTCCAGCGCGCGTACCTGGTCCTGCACCTGGCCGATGCGCGGCACCAGCTCGGACGGCTGCGCCTTCAGCACGGCGGCGGCTTCGTTCAGCCTGGCGTCGAGGCCCTGCAGGTAGTGCAGCGCGTTGTCGCCGGTGATGGCTTCGACGCGGCGGATGCCGGCGGCAACGCCGCCTTCCATCACGATCTTGAACAGGCCGATATCGCCGGTGCGGTGCACGTGGGTGCCGCCGCACAGTTCCTTAGAAGTGCCGATCGACAGCACGCGCACGTCGTCTGCGTACTTCTCGCCGAACAGCGCCATCGCGCCGCTCTTGACCGCGTCGTCGAACGGCATGATCTCGGCCTGCGTGTCCTCGTTGCGCAGGATCTCGGCGTTGACGATCTCTTCGACCTGGCGGATCTGCGCGTCGGTCAGCGCTGCGTTGTGCGAGAAGTCGAAGCGGGTCTTGTCCGCATCGACCAGCGAGCCCTTCTGCTGCACGTGGCTGCCCAGCACTTCGCGCAGCGCCTTGTGCATCAGGTGGGTGGCCGAGTGGTTGCGCACGGTGCGCGCGCGGCGCAGCGCGTCGACCTGCGCCGACACGGCATCGCCCACCTTGAGCGCGCCGCCCTGCAGCGTGCCCTGGTGGCCGAACACGTCGGCCTGGACCTTGGTGGTGTCGGCGACCGCGAAGACAGCATTGCCAGCCTGCAGCACGCCCTGGTCGCCGGCCTGGCCGCCGGACTCGGCGTAGAACGGGGTGTTGTCCAGCACCACCACGCCGGTCTGGCCCGGCTGCATGGTGTCGACCGCGGCGCCATCCACATACAGCGCGGTGACCTTTGCCTGCGGCAGTTCCAGCTTTTCGTAGCCATGGAACACGGTCTTGTCGCCCGAGTACTCCAGGCCGGCGGCCATCTTGAACTTGCCGGCGGCGCGCGCCTGCTCGCGCTGGCGGTTCATGGCGGCGTCGAAGGCGGCCTCGTCCACGCCGATTTCCTGCTCGCGGCACACGTCCTGGGTCAGGTCCAGCGGGAAGCCGAAGGTGTCGTGCAGCTTGAAGGCGAGTTCGCCGTCCAGCGTCTTGCCGCCCTTGAGCTTCAGCTCGGCCAGCGCGGCGTCGAGGATGGCCATGCCGTTCTCGATGGTCTCGAAGAAGCGCTCTTCCTCGGCCTTCAGCACCTCGGTCACGCGCGACTGCGCCTCGGCCAGCTCCGGATAGGCCTGCCCCATCTGCTCGACCAGGTCCGGCACCAGCTTGTGGAAGAACGGGGTCTTCTGGCCCAGCTTGTAGCCATGGCGGATGGCGCGGCGGATGATCCGGCGCAACACGTAGCCGCGGCCTTCGTTGCCCGGGATCACGCCGTCGACGATCAGGAACGCGCACGCGCGGATATGGTCGGCGATGACCTTCAGCGAGTTCTGGTTCAGGTTGTCGATATGGGTTTCGCGCGCGGCGGCCTTGATCAGTGCCTGGAACAGATCGATCTCATAGTTGCTGTGCACGTGCTGCAGCACCGCGGCGATGCGCTCCAGGCCCATGCCGGTGTCGACGCACGGCTTGGGCAGCGGCGTCATGGTGCCCTGCTCGTCGCGGTTGAACTGCATGAACACCAGGTTCCACACCTCGATGTAGCGGTCGCCGTCTTCCTCGGGCGATCCCGGCGGGCCGCCCCACACGTCCGGGCCGTGGTCATAGAAGATTTCCGAGCAGGGACCGCACGGGCCGGTGTCGGCCATCTGCCAGAAGTTGTCCGAGGCGTAGCGCGCGCCCTTGTTGTCGCCGATGCGCACGATGCGCTCGGCCGGCACGCCGACTTCCCTGGCCCAGATGTCGTAGGCCTCGTCGTCTTCGGCATAGACCGTCACCCACAGCTTTTCGGCCGGCAGCATGTAGGTCTTGGTCAGCAGTTCCCATGCGTACTGGATGGCTTCGCGCTTGAAGTAGTCGCCAAACGAGAAGTTACCCAGCATCTCGAAGAACGTATGGTGGCGCGCGGTGTAGCCCACGTTCTCGAGGTCGTTGTGCTTGCCGCCGGCGCGCACCGAGCGCTGCGCCGAGGTGGCGCGGCTGTACGGGCGCTTGTCGGTGCCGAGGAACACGTCCTTGAACTGCACCATGCCGGAATTGGTGAACAGCAGCGTCGGGTCGTTCGCCGGCACCAGGCTGGACGAGCGGACCACGGTATGGCCCTTCGATTCGAAGAACTGCAGGAACTTGCTGCGAATGTCTGAGACTTTCATGGGATGGCGGACGCTTGCCCCGGCGTGGCCGGGCGCGACGAATCAGTATGGGATTTGCAAACCGTTGATTATACGGGCAAGGCAGGCCGTCGGGCAGGTCAGCCACGGCGCCCCGGAAGCGGCCGGCTATCGCCCTGAATCCCATTGCCTCGAGATACGCCTAAATCACTTATGGCGGCAACGGCGGCTGGCCGGTGGTACAGTGCAGCCAGCCCGCGCCGCCCCGTTTCGGGCGTGCCGACCACCCGCATTCCGGATCCGATCCCCGCCTTACCTCTGCCTCGAATACCGCCATGGGAGCCTTAAGCCATCTCCGCGTCCTCGACCTGACCCGCGTGCTCGCCGGGCCGTGGTGCGCCCAGAACCTTGCCGACTTCGGCGCCGACGTGATCAAGATCGAGCGCCCCGGCGCCGGCGACGACACCCGCACCTGGGGCCCGCCCTGGCTCAAGGACGAAGACGGCCGCGACACCGCCGAGGCCGCCTACTACCTCGCCGCCAACCGCAACAAGCGCTCGGTCACGTGCGACATCAGCACCCCGGAAGGCCAGCAGATCGTGCGCGACCTGGCCGCGCAGAGCGACGTGGTGCTGGAGAACTACAAGGTCGGCCAGCTGAAGAAATATGGCCTGGACTACGACTCGCTGAAACAGGTCAAGCCCGACCTGATCTACTGCTCGGTCACCGGCTTCGGCCAGACCGGCCCGTACGCCGCGCGCCCGGGCTACGACTTCATCATCCAGGGCATGGGCGGCTTCATGAGCCTGACCGGCGAGCGCGACGACCTGCCCGGCGGCGGCCCGCAGAAGGCCGGCGTGGCGATTTCCGACCTGATGACCGGCCAGTACGCCACCATCGCCGTGCTGGCGGCGCTGGCGCACCGCGACCGCACCGGCGAGGGCCAGTACATCGACATGGCGCTGCTCGACGTGCAGGTGGCAATGCTGGCCAACATGAACACCAACTACCTGGCCAGCGGCGAGGCGCCGCGCCGCTGGGGCAACGCGCACCCGAACATCGTGCCCTACCAGACCTTCCAGGCCGCCGACGGCTGGATCATCGTCGCGGTCGGCAACGACGGGCAGTTCCGCAAGTTCGTCACCGACGGCGGCATGCCCGAGCTGGCCGACGACCCGCGCTTTGCCACCAACCCGCAGCGCGTGGCCAACCGCGACGTGCTGGTGCCGATCCTGGCCGGGATGGTGCGCCCGCGCACCCGCGCCCAATGGATCCGCGACCTCGAAGCCGCGGGCGTGCCGTGCGGCCCGATCAACACGCTCGACGACGTGTTCGAGGACGACCAGGTCAAGGCTCGCGGCCTGCGCGTGGACCTGCCGCACCCGAGCGCTGGCGAGGTCAAGCTGGTCGGCAGCCCGATCAAGATGAGCGCGACGCCGCCGCAGGCGCTGCGCCACCCGCCGCTGCTGGGCGAGCACACCGACACGGTGCTGGCCGAGACCCTGGGCTACAGCGCCGCGCAGATCGACGCACTTCGTGCAAAAGGGGTGCTGTAAGATTCTCCTCCAGCCCGCGGCGGGCCAGCCGGCCGCGGGCGCTTTCCGGAAGCTCAGTCCCCACTGAAGTACTTTCCCCGGCCCGCGCCCTTGCGCGCGCCCGTGCAAAGCGAAGGAGAACCCATGCTGACCGACGCCATCCTCGCCTTCCTGCATTTCCTGGCGATCTTCGTCCTGATCACGCTGATGGCCGCCGAGGCCGTGGCGCTGCGCCCGGACCTGACCCCGGCCACCGTGCGGCGCCTGTCGCTGTACGACCTGTTCTATTTCCTGTCGGCGATGCTGGCGCTGGCCACCGGCCTGCTGCGCCTGTTCTACGGCGCCAAGGGCACGGACTTCTACCTGCACAACCCGTGGTTCCACGCCAAGATGGGCGTGTTCGTGCTGATCGCGCTGTGCTCGCTGCCGCCGACCTTCGCCATCGCGCGCTGGCGCAAGCAGGCGCGCAGGCTGCCCGATTACGTGCCGCCGCCGTCCGAGATCAAGGCGGCGCGGCGCTGGGTCATGATCGAATCGCACCTGGTGATCCTGCTGCCGCTGTGCGCCGTGATGATGGCGCGCGGCATCGGGGCCCGCTGAGAATCCCTATCCTTTTTGTCCTCCGTAACATGCTGAAGAAACTGCTTGCCGCCGCGCTGACCGCGGCCCTGGTGCCGGCTGCCGCCGTTGCCGCCACCAATGCCTACCCGACCAAGCCGGTCCGTTTCGTCGTGCCCTATCCGGCCGGCGGCCCGCTGGACACCGTGGCGCGCGCCATCGGCGACAAGCTGCGCGACAGCCTGGGCCAGCCGGTGATCGTGGAAAACAAGCCGGGCGCCGGCGGCAACCTGGGCGCGGATTATGTCGCCAAGCAGCCCGCCGACGGCTACACCATCGTGATGGGCGCGGTGGCCACGCACGCGATCAACCCGACGCTGTTCAGCAAGATGCCGTACGACCCCGTGAAGGACTTCGCGCCCATCACGCTGGTTGCCGACGTGCCCAACGTGCTGGTGATGCATCCGGGCAAGGCCGCCGAACTGCATATCAACAACGTGCGCGACCTGGTCGCCTACGCACGCAAGAACCCGGGCAAGCTGGACTACGCCTCGGGCGGCAACGGCAGCGCCGGGCATCTGTCGGGCGAGCTGTTCAAGAGCATGGCGAAAGTCAGCATGGTCCATATCCCCTACAACGGCGCGTCGCCAGCGCAGTTGTCGGTGCTGTCGGGCCAGACCGACCTGATCTTCGACAACCTGGCGTCGGCGTCGGCCAATATCAAGGCGGGCAAGCTCAAGGCCTTTGCCGTGACCACCGCCGGCCGCGCCGCGTCCTTCCCGGAGCTGCCGACCATTGCCGAGGCCGGCAAGGGGCTGGGGCTGGAAGGCTTCGACATCTCGACCTGGTTCGGCGTGTTCGCGCCGGCCAACACGCCGCGCGAGATCGTGGAGAAGCTGAACCACGAGATCGTGGCGATCCTGAAGACCGAGGACATGAAGGCCCGCCTGGCCCGCATCGGCGCCCAGCCGGCACCGACCACGCCGGAGCAGTTCGCGGCGTTGATCCAGAAGGAACTGAAGAAGTATGCGCAGATCGTGAAGGTGTCGGGGGCAAAGGTCGACTGACGACAAACAGGGAGAGGGACATTACGCGCGCTCGCGGCTCTGCTCCGCCCGGCGCCGCCGCCCCCACAGCTTCCCGCCCGAATCGCCCTCCAGCCGCGGCAGCAGCAACCCCACCTGCACGATCTGCGCCCCCTCCATGCGCGTCACCGTCAGCGGCAGTCCGGCGATCTCGACGCTGTCGCCCTCCACCGGCGGCGACGTGAACACGCGCTGCATCGCGCCTTCCAGCGTCAGCGGCGCTTCGTCCGGCGTCAGTTCGCGCGTGCCGTAGAGCGCGGCCACGTCGCGCAGCGGCGCGTCGCCCGACAGCAGGAAATCGTGCGACACCTGCTCCCAGGTGGGCGCGCGGCCCGGCGTCTGGAACAGCGCCGACAGCAGCGGCAACGAGACCGTCGGCCCCAGCACGCAGACCGCATCGCCGGCGCGCAAGACCGTCTGGGCCGGGTCGGCCAGCGCGTCGTCGCGCGCCACCGTCAGCAGCCGGCAGCGCGGCGGCAGCTCCAGCTGGTCGGCGCGCACGTTCTCGACCGGCGCGTTGGGGCCGACCTCGAACTGCATCACTTCCAGGATCGGCGCGCGCGTGCCGCGCAGGCGCGAGCGCGCCAGCGGCTCGGGGTAGCCGGGGCGCAGCACGCGCGCCAGCCGCGCCGCCACCGCCACGGTGGTGCCCTGGAACAGCAGGCTGGCCAGCACCACCGCGAAGGCAATGCGGAACAGCAGGCCCGACTGCGGCACCTCGCGCAGCAGCGGGAACAGCGCCAGCACGATGGGCACCGCGCCGCGCAGGCCCATCCAGGCGATAAAGCCGGTCTCGCGCGCATTGAAGCGGAACGGCAGCAGCGCCAGCCATACCGCCACCGGCCGCGCCACCAGCATCAGGAAGGCCGCCACCGCCACCGCGGGGCCGGCGACCTCCCAGATCCGGTGCGGCGCCACCAGCAGGCCCAGCAGCAGGAACATGGCGGACTGCGCCAGCCACGCCATGCCGTCCATCGCGCGCATGGTGTCAGCGGTGACGGCGCGCTCGCGGTTGCCGATCAGCATGCCGGTCAGGTACACCGCCAGGAAGCCGCTGCCGCCGGCGCTTTGCACCATGGCAAAGACCATCGCGCCGCCCGAGCACAGCAGGATCGACTGCAGCCCTTCGGCCACGCGCGTGCGCTCCAGCACATTGGCCAGGCAATAGCCGAGCCCAAGCCCCAGCACGCCGCCCACGCCGAACTGCACCAGCAGGCGCAGCACCAGCCCCAGCGGCGTCAGGCCCTCGGGCGCGGTCAGCCATTCGATCAGCGTCAGCGTCAGGAAGATCGCCATCGGGTCGTTGATGCCGGATTCGATCTCCAGCACGCTCGCGACCCGGTCCTTGAGCCGGATGCCGCTGCTGTTGAGCGTCGAGAACACGGCGGCGGCATCGGTCGAGCCGACGATGGCCCCCAGCAGCAGCCCCAGCCGCCAGTCGATGCCGAGCAGCCAGGCGGCGAACAACCCCACCAGCGCGGCCGTCACCAGCACCCCGACCGTGGCCAGCGACAGTGACGGCCTGAGCGCCACGCGGAAGGTGGCCAGGCGGGTGCGCAGCCCGCCGTCGAGCAGGATGATGGCCAGCGCCAGGTTGCCCACCAGGAAGCTGAGCCAGGTATCGGAGAAGCGGATGCCGCCGGGGCCGTCGACGCCGGCCAGCATGCCCACGGCCAGAAACACCAGCAGGAACGGCACGCCGAAGCGCGCCGAGAACGCGCCCAGCACGATGCCCAGCGACATCACGACGGCGCCGAGCAGGATGACATGGTCGATGCTTTCCAAAACGCTCCTTGTGTTGCCTGGGATTCGCCTGCGTCAGCTGGCAGGACCTTTCCGAACCTTTCAGAACCTTTCAGAACCATCCGCGGCGGCAGGCCGCCGCGGCACGCAAGACCGTTCCGGATGATAGCGCAGCGGCCCCGGCTGCTGCCCGCCAACCCGCCTGCAGCTTGGCGCAGCGGCACTTTTAAGCGCGCTCTCACTAGGGGATACCCGAACCATGACCCCATTTGCAGACATCTGAAAGGTAGCTGAAAGGTCGCCCCCTTACCTTCCACCCTGCCCGCCAGAAGGCCTCCGAAATTCGCTGCTTTGGTGCAACGCAACAAAGCCAGCAAGGAGGCCCCGCAGATTTCAAGCAGTCTTATCGAGGAGATTCACTTTGCGCATACGTAGCCAAAAGGACTTTGCCTCCGGCCTGATGTTCATCCTGGTCGGATTCGGCTTTTCCTGGGTCGCGCGCGGTTATTCCATGGGAACCGCCGCAAAAATGGGACCGGGATACTTCCCGTTCTGGCTCGGCATCGTGCTCGCCCTGCTGGGCGCGCTGGTGCTGTTCGGCTCGCTGTCGTCCAAGTCGGAAGAAGACAGCCTGGCCCGCTGGGACATCAAGACGCTGTTGTGGATCCTCGGTTCGGTGGTGCTGTTTGGCCTGCTGCTGAAGCCGCTGGGCATGGTGCTGTCGGTGCTGGTGCTGGTGCTGGTGTCGTCGATGGCCAGCCACGAGTTCAGCTGGAAGGGCGCCATCCTGAACGCGGTCATCCTGGTGCTGATCAGCCTGGGCGCGTTCGTGTACGGCATCAACCTGCAGATGCCGGTGTGGCCGGCTTTCCTGGCAAGCTAAGGAGGCCGCCAACATGGAACTACTCACCAACCTGAGTCTGGGCTTCTCCACCGCCCTGACCTTCCAGAACCTCGCGTACGCCTTCCTGGGCTGCGTGCTGGGCACCCTGATCGGCGTGCTGCCGGGCCTGGGGCCGCTGGCCACCATCGCCATGCTGCTGCCGGTGACCTACACGCTGCCGCCGGTGGCCGCGCTGATCATGCTGGCCGGCATCTACTACGGCGCCCAGTACGGAGGTTCGACCACCGCCATCCTGGTGAACCTGCCCGGTGAATCGTCGTCGGTGGTGACCACCATCGATGGCTACCAGATGGCCAGGCGAGGGCGAGCGGGGGTGGCGCTGGCGACAGCGGGCCTGGGCTCGTTCTTCGCCGGCTGCGTCGCCACCATGATCCTGGCCGCGTTTGCCGCGCCGCTGTCGGAACTGGCATTCAAGTTCGGCCCGGCCGAGTACTTCTCGCTGATGGTGCTGGGCCTGATCGGCGCCGTGGTGCTGGCCTCGGGTTCGCTGGTCAAGGCCATCGCCATGATCGTGCTGGGCCTGCTGCTCGGCCTGGTCGGCACCGACGTCAACTCGGGCGCCGCGCGCTTCTCGTTCGACGTGCCGGAACTGACCGACGGCCTGAACTTCGTCTCGGTGGCAATGGGTATCTTCGGCTTTGCCGAAATCATCGCCAACCTGGAGCAGAAGGAGCACCGCGAGACCTTCACCGACCACATCACCAACCTGTTCCCGACCAAGGACGACTTCAAGCGCATGATCCCGGCCGTGCTGCGCGGCACCGCGCTGGGTTCGGCGCTGGGCATCCTGCCGGGCGGCGGCGCCTCGCTGGCCTCGTTCGCGGCGTATTCGCTGGAGAAGAAGACCTCCAAGCACCCGCAGGAATTCGGCAAGGGCGCGATCGAAGGCGTCGCGGGTCCGGAATCGGCCAACAACGCGGCTTCGCAGACCTCGTTCATCCCGCTGCTGACGCTGGGCATTCCGCCCAACGCGGTGATGGCGCTGATGGTGGGTGCGATGACGATCCACAACATCCAGCCCGGCCCGCAGGTGATGACCAGCAACCCGGCGCTGTTCTGGGGCCTGATCGCCTCGATGTGGATCGGCAACCTGATGCTGATCGTGCTGAACCTGCCGCTGATCGGCATCTGGGTGAAGCTGCTGAAGGTGCCCTACCGCTACCTGTACCCGGCCATCCTGACGTTCTGCTGCATCGGCGTGTACTCGGTCCAGAACACCACCTTCGACGTGTTCCAGACCGCCGCCTTCGGCGTGGTGGGCTACCTGTTCATCAAGCTGCGCTGCGAACCGGCACCGCTGCTGCTCGGCTTCGTGCTGGGGCCGATGATGGAAGAAAACTTCCGCCGCTCGCTGCTGCTGTCGCGTGGTGACTTCAGCGTGTTCGTGACGCGTCCGCTGTCGCTGGGCCTGCTGATCGCCGCCGCGGTGCTGGTCGTGATCGTGGCGCTGCCGTCGATCAAGGCCAAGCGCGAAGAAGCGTTCCAGGAAGAATAAGCAGGGAATATCGCCGGCCTGGCGCCGGCGGCATCAAAGCTGAAGGGCACCGCTAGGTGCCCTTTTTTTCGTCCGCCACCCGCCGCCGCTAGGCCCCGAACAGTTCGCTGCAGGCCGCCCGCACCGCCGCCGTGACCTGCCCGCGGCCATGGTCGCGCCGCTCCAGCATGCCGATCTGGCGCATCACCGGCTCGCCGTTGACCAGCAGCGGCAGCACCCGCAAGGCGTCGTCGTCGCGCCAGCGCGCGCGCCGCAGCAGCGGCACCACCGTCACCCCCACCTCCTGCCGCACCAGTTCGACCAGCGCCTCGATCGCGTTCAGTTCCAGGAACTCGTTGACCTTCAGGTGGGCGCGGCGCAGCGCGCGCTCCACCAGCACGCCGGTGCGCTGGCTGCGGTCGAAGCGCAGGTAGGGATTGGCCGCCAGCGCCTCGCGCGCGTCGCGGCCCGGGCTGCCGCGCGCGGCGATGGCCACCAGCGGCTCCTGGTACAGCGGCGTCCAGCGCAGCGTGCCGGGCACGCGTGCCGCGCCCTCTACCAGAATGGCGGCGTCGAGTTCGCCGGCCTCCACCTGCGCCGCCAGCTCGATCGACTTGGCGCCGACCAGGCGCACATCCAGGGCCGGATAGGTGCGCTTCATCCGCGCCACCGCGTGCGACAGGCCGCCCATCACCGACACCACCGCGCCCACCGCGACCGCGCCCGCCATGGCTTCGGCCGACGCCAGCGGCAGCCGCATCTCGTCATACAGCGCCAGCAGCTTGCGCGCCTGCGGCAACAGCGCGCGGCCATCCGCATTGAGCACCGCCACGCGGCCGTTGCGGTCGAACAGCTCGCGGCGCAGCTCGGTCTCGAGCGCGCGCATCTGCAGGCTGACCGCGGCCTGGGTCAGCGCCACCTGCGCCGCGGCGGCGGCGAACGAGCCGTGCTCGGCCACGGCGACGAAGGTGCGAAGGAAACGGACAGTGCTCATGAGGCACACCAAGGAAGGAACGCCCCGTGTCGCCAAGGCGTTCGATACTTAAAAAAATCTTGTGACATCGGAAAGAAATATTAGCTTTCTTTGTGACCGACGGCACGGAATAATGAAGGCCGATCATCAATCCGCCCTGCGCCTGATTCTCGGAGACACCCATGACATCCTGGCTGCGCCGCCTCGGCACCGGCCTCGGCATCGGCCTGTGCCTGGCCGCCACCCCCGCACTGGCCGACAGCTACCCGAGCAAGCCGATCCGGCTGCTCGTGCCCTTCCCCGCCAGCGGCGCGACCGACCTGCTGGCGCGCGCCATCGCGCAGAAGGTGGGCAGCAACATGGGCCAGCAGATCGTGGTCGACAACCGCCCCGGCGCCGGCGGCGCGATCGGCTCCGACATGGCCGCCAAGGCCGCGCCCGATGGCTATACGCTGCTGATCGCCACTACCAGCACGCATTCGATCGGGCCGCATATCAATCCCCGCCTGCCGTACCAGACCGAGACCGACTTCACGCCGGTGGGCCAGGTCGCAATCGCCACCAACGTGCTGGTGGTGCCCAACAGCCTGCCGGTAAAGAACGTGCGCGAGCTGGTCGACTACGCCAAGAAGCATCCCGGCGAGCTGAACTACGCCTCGAGCGGCAACGGCACCGTGGTGCACCTGACCACCGAGGCGTTCAAGACGCAGGCGGGCGTGTTCATCACCCACATCCCCTACCGCGGCACCGCGCTGGCCGTGCCCGACCTGATCTCGGGCAAGGTGCAGGTGCTGTTCGACAGCATCGTCTCGGGCCTGCCGCATGTGAAGGACGGCAAGCTCAAGGCGCTGGCGGTGACGAGCGCGAAACGCTCGCCGCTGGCGCCGGAAATCCCCACCGTCAGCGAATCGGGCCTGCCCGGCTTCGTCTCCGATACCTGGTTCGGCATCTACGGCCCCAAGGGCATGCCGGCCGATATCGTCAACCGCCTCAATGCCGAGTTCAACAAGGCCATCCAGTCGCCCGAGGTGAAGGAACGGCTGGCCAAGCTGGGCGCCGAACCGGTCGGCGGCACGCCCGCCCAGTTCGCCGCCATGGTGAAGCAGGACAGCGCGCGCTGGGGCAAGCTGATCAGGGATCGCAAGATCACGGCAGAATAAGAACGCCACCGGGCGCCACCGAGTACAAAGGACCACACATGCAGAACTTCAACTGGACCAACCCCTACCCGTCCGTGCGCATTCCGCTGTTTGCGCGCAACGTGGTCTCGACCTCGCACCCGCTGGCCGCGCAGGCCGGCCTGCGCATGCTGCTCAAGGGCGGCAACGCGGTCGATGCCGCCATCGCCGCGGCCGCCGCCATCACCATCGTCGAGCCGGTGTCGTGCGGCCTGGGCAGCGACGCCTTCGCCATCTTGTGGGACGGCAAGTCGCTGCACGGCCTGAACTCGTCGGGCGTGGCCCCGGCGGCCTGGAGCCCGGAATACTTCAAGGCCAAGTACGGCACCGACGCCAACGGCCTGGCCAAGCGGCCGATCCGCGGCTGGGACTCGGTCACCGTCCCTGGCGTGGTCGCCGGCTGGGCCGCGCTGCACGAGCGCTTCGGCAAGCTGCCGTTCGCCGACCTGATGGAGCCCGCGATCGAGATCGCCGAGCGCGGCTACGCCGTGCCGCCGGTGGTCGCGCACAAGTGGGCCGCCGCGGTGCCGGAACTGAAGGACCAGCCCGGCTACGCCGAGACCTTCATGCCCAACGGCCGAGCCCCGGCGGTGGGCGAGAAGTTCACCATGAAGGACGCCGCCGAGACCCTGCGCCAGATCGGCGCGACCCGCGGCCGCGCCTACTACGAAGGCGCGATCGCCGAGAAGATCGCCGCCTTCAGCAAGCAGTGCGGCGGCGCGATGACGCTCGACGACCTGCGCAACTACCAGCCCGACTGGGTCAAGCCGATCAGCAAGTCCTACCGCGGCTACGAACTGCACGAGATCCCGCCCAATGGCCAGGGCATCGCCGCGCTGATCGCGCTGGGCATCCTCGACCAGTTCGACCTGGCCTCGATCCCGGTGGATTCGGTCGATTCGCAACACCTGCAGATCGAAGCCATGAAGCTGGCCTTCGCCGACCTGTACCAGTACGTGGCCGATCCGCGCAGCATGGAGGTCACGCCCGAACAGATGCTGGACGACGCCTACCTGAAGTCGCGCGCCAAACTGATCGACATGCAGCGCGCCACGCATTTCAACTTCGGCATGCCCAAGGTCGGCGGCACCATCTACCTGACCGCGGCGGACGAGAACGGCATGATGATCTCGTTCATCCAGTCGAACTACATGGGCTTCGGCTCGGGCGTGGTGGTGCCGGGCACCGGCATCAGCCTGCAGAACCGCGGCGTGGGCTTCTCGATGGACCCCAAATCCGCCAACGTGGTCGCGGGCGGCAAGCGTCCGTTCCACACCATCATCCCGGCCTTCCTGACCAAGAACGGCCAGCCGGTGATGAGCTTCGGCGTGATGGGTGGCGACATGCAGCCGCAGGGCCACGTGCAGACCGTGGTGCGCATGCTCGACTACAACCAGCAGCCGCAGGCGGCCTGCTGCGCGCCGCGCTGGAAGGTCAACCGCGACTTCACGCTGGACGTGGAAGGCACCATGGACCCGGCCACGGTCGAGGGCCTGAAGGCGCGCGGCCACCAGCTCAAGTCGGTGGACGATCCGTACATGGACTTCGGCTCGGGGCAGTTCATCTGGCGCCTGTCGGACGACGCCGAACATGGCTACGTCGCCGCCAGCGACAGCCGGCGCGACGGGCAGGCAGTGGGGTTCTGAAGCAAAAAAAGGAGCGCGGTTTTGGGTGCGCCAACGCCGCCCGAACTCGCCTAAGCAAGGTGTTCTCCCTCTCCCCTCATGGGAGAGGGACCGGGGTGAGGGGGAGCTAGCAAGGTACCAAACGGAGCGAAGCCTTCGGTTTTCACCCACGGGCGTCAGCCTTTGACGCTCCGGCCCTCTCCCCCGCCCCTCTCCCGCAAGCGGGCGAGGGGAGCTTGCTGCAAGCGGCATCGCGAGGACATCGCCGATCCCATCGATCCAACTGGCCCGCTCGCCACCGCGCCAATTGTCCATGGCCCGCCGCTCCGCGCTCCGTACACTGTGACAGAACATAATCCGGAGCCCCGCCATGACCACCTACGCCTTCCGCCTGCTCAACGTCTTTGCCGAATCTACCTTCGGCGGCAATCCCCTGTGCGTGTTCGAGGATGCGCGCGGCATGGACGCCGCCACCATGCAGGCGCTGGCGCTGCAGTTCAACCTGTCGGAAACCACCTTCATCCTGCCGTCGGACCAGGCCAGCGCGCGGGTGCGCATCTTCACCACCGGCTATGAGATGCGCTTCGCCGGCCATCCGACGCTGGGCACCGCGCACGTGGTGCGCGAACTGGCTGGCACCGGCGATGCGCTGATGCTGGAGTTCGCCGCCGGTGTGGTGACGGTGACCGCGCAGGGGGATGTCTGGACCTTCACCGCGCCCCACCGCGGCCAGCCGAAGACCGCGCCGGCCGGGCTGCCCGACGCCGACATGGCCAGCCTGCTCGGCCTGCGGCAACAAGACCTGCTGATGCCGCCGATGTGGGTCGATACCGGCGCCGACCAACTGCTGGTGCCGGTGCGCAGCGTCGATGCGGTGCGCCGCGCCAATCCGGACAGCGCACGGCTCGACTTGTGGCCGCAGAGCAGCCTGGGCCGCAAGACCGCCTACGTCTTTGCCTTCGACCCCGAACAGCCCGGGCATGTGCTGGCGCGCTACTTCTTCACCAAGCAGGGCGGCGGCGTGGCCGAGGATCCTGGCACGGGCTCGGCCTGCGCCAACCTCGGCGGCTGGCTGCTGGCCACCGGCCGGGCCTTGCCGGCGGAATATGCGATCAGCCAGGGCGAGGCGGTCGGCCGCCCCTGCCGGCTGCGCCTTGCCGTCGATGCCGAGGGCGCGATCCGCGTGGGCGGCCGCGTGCTGGAGATCGGCCGCGGTACCGTCACCGTGTAAGGCCTGCGCGCCGCGCTTGTGCGTTACATTGACGCTTTCGCCTCCCGCCCCAATGCCCAGCCTGCCATGACCCCGCACGCCATCACCACGCTGGCCGAACTGGAAGCGCTCTACGCGCAACCCGCGGCGCCCTCGCTGTCCAAGCAAGTCGATTACCTGCACCCGCACTACCAGGGCTTTATCGAGGCGGCGCCGTTCTGCCTGCTGTCGACCGTCGGCCAGGACTGGGCCGAATGTTCACCGCGCGGCGACGCGCCGGGCTTCGTCCAGGTGCTGGACGAGCGCACGCTGCTGCTGCCGGACCGGCGCGGCAACAACCGCATCGACAGCCTGCGCAATATCGTTGCCGATCCGCGCGTCGGCCTGCTGTTCGTGATTCCCGGCATCAACGAGACCATTCGCGTCAACGGCACCGCCCAGATCAGCGTCGATCCGGCGCTGATCGCGCGCTGCGTGGTCGACGGCAAGGCGCCGACCACGGTGCTGGTGATCACGGTGCAGGCCGTGTTCTTCCAGTGCGCCCGCGCGCTGATCCGCTCGCGCCTGTGGGCCGCGCAGTCGCAGGTCGCGCGCCAGTCCCTGCCGAGCAACGGCGAGATCCTGGCCACGCTGAGCGGCAACGCCATCGACGGCGCCGCCTATGACCGCGAGCTGCCCGAGCGGCAGCGCACCACGCTCTACTAGCGCGGCAGCCACTCCGGCGCGTGCGTGCCGAGCGGCTCGGACGGCAGCGTCCAGCGCGCCGGGGTCTCGGACAGGTGCGCAGCGTGGCGCACCACCGTCAGCATGCCGAAGCCGGACGGCACCGCTTCGAGCAGGTCGGCGACGTCGTCGATCTTCTGCTCGGGCGCCTTGAGCCCGTCCGGCACGCGTCCCAGCCCGCGCAGCCACTGTCCCACCTGCGCCAGCGACACGCGCACATGCCAGCTGCCGCCCTCCACCGCGCGCCGGTGCAGCGCGGCCATGGCGCCGAACGCCAGCAGGTAGCCCGCGGCGTGGTCCAGCACCTGGGCCGGCAACGGCCGCGGCGTGTCGCTGCCGTCGGCTTCCGCCTCGGCGTGGTTGAAGCCGGTGGCGGTCTGCACCAGCGAATCGAAGCCGCGCTTGTGCGCCCACGGCCCGACGTGGCCATACGCGCTCAGCGACACATAGACGATGCCCGGACGGGCGCGCGCCGCAGCCTCGGGGCCCACGCCCAGTCCGGCCAGGCCGCCGGGCCGGTAGCCTTGCACCAGCACGTCGGCGCCGTGCAGAAGCTTGTGCAGCGTGCGCTTGTCGTCGGCATCGCGCAGGTCCAGCTGGCAGCTGCGCTTGCCGCGGCCGGTGTCGATCACCAGCGGTGCGATCGACGGCAGGTGCGGCGCGGTCACCAGCAGCACGTCGGCGCCATGCGCGGCCAGCGTGCGGCCCGCCACCGGGCCGGCGATGATGCGGGTGAAGTCGAGCACGCGCACCCCCGACAGCGGCTGCGCATCCGCCGACACCGGGGCCGGCAGCGGCTGCGGCGGGGCGTCGCCGATCCGCTCCAGCGTTACCGGCGGCAGGCCGCGCAGCGCCGCCGCCTGCGGGTGGCGGTCCCATTCGTCGAAGCTGCGCAGCGCGGCGACCACCAGGCCGGCGTCGGACGCGGCCGTTTCGAACGCCTCGGCTTCCCATTTTTCCAGCGCGGCCTGCACCGCCGCCTTGTCATGGGCGCAGCCCAGCAGGCGCAGCACGCCGTCGCGGTGGTGCGGGAAATTGGTGTGCAGGCGGACCCAGCGGCCGTCGCCGCATCGATAGATGCCGGCGATCTTGTCCCACAGCTCCGGCGCCGGGCCGCCATCGACGCGCAGGTAACGCTCGCTGCGGAACTCGGTGATGGCGTGGCGCATGTCGACACCGACCTGTTGCCAGCGGCCGCTGCGGCCTTGCCACAGCGTGGCCGCGGCCAGCGCGGACGCGGCCAGGCTGGCCTGCGCCGCGGTGCCCACGGCAAAGCTCGAAGGCAGCACCGGCTCGGCGCCGTCCAGGCGCAGGTGGGCCAGTGCCTCGGCGGGCAGTCCGGCATCGCGCCACAGCGCGCCGACGACATCGAGGGGCATGGGCGGCACTTGTGCCGCAGCGGTGGGGGCGGTCATGGTCGTTCCTGGGCGTTGCTGCTGCGATGGGATGACTGCCGGCCGTGGCCGGCACGGGTCTCCATGCTACTCCGACACATCACTTTCGGTACGCGCAACTTGTGCCGGCAACGGACAAGACCACAAATGAGCCGATGCTCACGGCGTGCGGCGCCGCCGGCACGGTAAAATCCCGCTATTGGCATTCCGCCACGCAATCCGAAGACCCGGCCCCACGCCCTGCAGGCGCTCTGCAGGCGCCTGCGGCCGGCCAACCGGCGCCATCATGAGCCACGACAACAAGCCTACCGACAGCACCCCAGCCGCCTCCAACTTCCTGCGCAGCATCATCGACCAGGACCTCGCCGCCGGCACCTATGCCGGCCGCCAGGACAAGCAAGGCGAGCCGCTGCCGACCGTCATCACCCGCTTCCCGCCGGAGCCCAACGGCTACCTGCATATCGGCCACGCCAAGAGCATCTGCCTGAACTTCGGGCTGGCGCGCGACTACGGCGGCCGCTGCCACCTGCGCTTCGACGACACCAACCCGGTCAAGGAAGACACCGAGTACGTCGACTCCATCATCGACGCCGTGCACTGGCTGGGCTTCTCCTGGGACAGCACCGGCAAGGACGGCGCCGCACAGCCGCACCTGTACTACGCCAGCGACTACTTCGACCAGCTCTACGCCTTTGCCGAGACGCTGATCGAGCGCGGCGCCGCCTATGTGGACAGCCAGTCGGCCGAGCAGATCGCCGCCAGCCGCGGCAATTTCTCCGAGCCGGGCAAGCCCTCGCCCTACCGCGACCGCAGCGTCGAGGAAAACCTGCAGCTGTTCCGCGACATGCGCGCCGGCAAGTACGCCGACGGCGAGCACGTGCTGCGCGCCAAGATCGACATGGCCGCGCCCAACATCGTCATGCGCGACCCGGTGCTCTACCGCATCCGCCACGCGCATCACCACCGCACCGGCGACAAGTGGTGCATCTACCCGATGTACGACTTCACGCACTGCATCTCGGACGCGCTGGAGAACATCACCCACTCGCTGTGCACGCTGGAGTTCGAGAACAACCGCCCGCTGTACGACTGGGTGCTGGAGCACCTGCGCGACAGCGGCGTGTTCCGCGACCCGCTGCCGCACCAGTATGAGTTCGCGCGGCTGAACCTGACCTACGCCATCACCAGCAAGCGCAAGCTCAAGCAACTGGTCGACGAAAAGCGCGTCGACGGCTGGGACGATCCCCGCATGCCCACGCTGGTGGGCGTGCGCCGCCGCGGCTACACGCCGGAATCGATCCAGCTGTTCTGCGACCGCGTCGGCGTGGCCAAGGCCGACAGCTGGATCGACATGAGCACGCTCGAAGGCTCGGTGCGCGACGATCTCGACGGCCGCGCCGCCCGTGGCGTGGCCGTGCTGGACCCGCTCAGGCTGGTCATCGACAACTACCCCGAAGGCCACAGCGAGGAATGCTCGGCGCCGGTCCACCCCAAGAAGCCGGAACTGGGCAAGCGGGTGTTCCCGCTGTCGCGCGAGTTGTGGATCGAGCGCGAGGACTTCAACGAGACCCCGCCCAAGGGCTATTTCCGCCTGTTCCCCGGCAACAAGGTGCGCCTGAAGTACGGCTATGTGATCGAGTGCACTGGCGTGGACAAGGACGCCGACGGCAACGTCGTGGCGGTGCACGCCAACTACCTGCCCGACACCAAGAGCGGTACGCCGGGCGCCGACAGCGTCAAGGTCAAGGGCGTGATCCACTGGGTCAGCGCGGCGCATGCGTATGAAGCCGAGGTGCGCCTGTACGACCGCCTGTTCAGCGATCCCAATCCGGATGCCGGCGGCAAGAACTTCCTCGATGCGCTCAACCCGGATTCCAAGCAGGTGATCACCGCCTACCTGGAGCCGGGCCTGCGCGAGGCGCAGCCGGAAGACCGCTTCCAGTTCGAGCGCCATGGCTACTTCGTCGCCGACCGCAGCGATTCGACCCCGGGCAAGCCGGTGTTCAACCGCATCGTCGGCCTCAAAGACAGCTGGGGCAAGTGATGGCCAGACCTGGCAAGGCAACGGTGCAGACCATCACCTTCCCGCTCGAGGGCGAATTCATCGCCCTCAATGACCTGCTCAAGCTGGCGGGCGTGTGCGACAGCGGCGGCGCCGGCAAGGCGCTGGTCGCGGCCGGCGAAGTCTCGGTGGACGGCGCGCCCGAATCGCGCAAGACTGCGAAGATCCGCGCCGGGCAGGTGGTGGGCCTGGCGGGCATCGAGATCCGCGTGGTCGCCGCCTGAGCGCGCGGACCGGCCGGCGCGCCGCCCTTTGCGGCTGGCGCCGGCACAGCAACCGAAAGGATGACTATGCCGATCGCTTTCTGGTGCGTGCTGCTGGCCGGCGTGCTGCCGCTGGCGACGGTGGCCATCGCCAAGGCCAGCGCGCCGGGCTACGACAACCATGACCCGCGCGGCTGGCTGGACCGGCAATCCGGCCGCGCACGCCGCGCCGACCTGGCGCACCGCAACCATTTCGAGGCCTTCCCCTTCTTTGCCGCGGCGGTCCTGAGCGCCACCTACCTGCAGGCGCCGCAAGCCCGCGTCGACGAACTGGCGATGGCCTTCATCGCGGCGCGCCTGCTCTACACCCTGTGCTACATCACCGACCGCGCCACGCTGCGCACGCTGTGCTGGACCATCGGCTACCTGACCGTGGTGGGGATCTTCCTGCTGCCGGTCTTTGTCCACTGAAGCCCATGGGCCCGCGCGCGCTGGTGCTCGTGGCCGCCATCGGCATTCCTGCCGCCCACGCGACGCCGGTCGAGTACGCCCTGGATCCGACCCATACCACCGTCTATTTCTCGGCCAGCCATTTCGAGCGCAGCTCGGTGCGCGGGCGCTTCGGCAAGATCGACGGGCGCCTGGTCTATGACGCGGACAGTGGCGCGGGCGCGCTCGACGTGACCGTCGACCTGGGCTCGGTCGATACCGGCAACCGCACGCTGGACGGCGTGCTACGCTCGGCACAGTTCTTCGATATTGCCGAGCACCCGGTGGCACGGTTGCGCGCCGACCGGTTTCTGTCTGAAGCCGGCCGCATCACGGCCGTGGAAGGCGAACTGACGCTGCGTGGGGTAACCCGGCCGGTGCGCCTGCTGGCCGAGCGCTTCCGCTGCGGCGAGGTCACGCTGTTCGGCGTGCGCCGCCAGGTCTGTGGCGGCGACTTCCGCGCCGAAGTGCCGCGCAGTGCCTTCGGCATGACCCGCTTCCTGCCCGAAGTCGGCGACATCGTGACGCTGCAAGTGGCGGTCGAGGCATCGCCAGCTGCAAGCGTTCCGCGCTGACCCCGCGCTTACCCTACTCGTCACCTGCGCCACAAATTTCTCTTGTAGAATCAGCGCTTTGCAAAAATCCCTGCCACGCTTCGTGCGCGTGTGCGGCGACGCGAGACAGAGACCATGTTCGAGATTCATTCCGGCGACATCGTGGCCGCCGCGCTGGCGGCTGCCGGCGCCTGCCTGGCCTGCAGCATTCCGGGCGACTTCCTGCGCCGCTTCCCGCTGTGGGCGGTGCGCACCTACGGCCGCGGCGCGCTGCTGATGCCGTTCCTGGCGATGATGGTCGGCACCTGGCTGTTCCGCCTCGGCCTGGCCGGCCAGATCGATACCCCGCCGGGCCAGGCGCTGCTGGTGGCGGCCGCCTTCCTCGGCACCCTGCTGCTGTCGGCGCTGCTGCGCTTCTACCTGAAGGAATACCGCAAGCGCTGAGCCGCCGGCTTTGAATTGCCGGGCTTGAATCGCGTATGATGCGGCCTTTTGCGTCGTACGCACCCCAGCCCGGGGCGCCTGCCGCTTACCTCTCCTCATGGCGCTCAAATCCACCATCTTCAAGGCTGAACTGTCCGTGTCGGACATGGACCGGCCGTATTACGGCAGCCACAGCCTGACCATCGCCCAGCACCCGTCGGAGAACGACGCGCGCATGATGGTGCGCCTGCTGGCCTTTGCCTGCGAAGCCAGCGAAACCCTGGCCTTTACCCGCGGCCTCGATGAACCCGACGAGCCCGACCTGTGGGACAAGCGCCTGACCGGCGACATCGCCCATTGGGTCGAACTCGGCCAGCCCGACGAAGCTCGCCTGAAACGCGCCGCGGCCCGCGCCGAGCGCGTGACCGTCTACACCTACAATGCCGCGAGCGCGCGCGAATGGTGGAAGGGCATGGCGGGGAAGGCCGGCAAGCTGCGCAACGTCACCGTCTACAATGTCCCGGCAGAAGCCGTCGACGCGCTGGCCGCGCTGGCGCAGCGCGCCATGCGCCTGTCGGTGACGATCCAGGACGGCGATATCTGGGTGGCCGACGACGACCGCAACGTACAACTGACGCTGGAAGTGCTCCAGCGCGCCCAAGCCTGAGCGCAGCGCCGCTGCGCTCATCTTCCCTGTCCACGTCTTTTCCATCGCAAGGAAACCACGCCATGCAAACCACGCCCTCTGGCCTGCAATACGAAGACACCACCGTCGGCTCCGGCGCCGAAGCCACCGCCGGCAAGCACGTCACCGTGCACTACACCGGCTGGCTGTACGAGAACGGCCAGGCCGGCCGCAAGTTCGATTCGAGCAAGGACCGGAACGACCCGTTCGTGTTCCCGCTGGGTGCCGGCCATGTGATCCGCGGCTGGGACGAGGGCGTGCAGGGCATGAAGGTCGGCGGCGTGCGCCGCCTGGTGATCCCGGCCGACCTGGGCTACGGCGCGCGCGGCGCCGGCGGCGTGATTCCGCCGAACGCGACGCTGCTGTTTGAAGTGGAATTGCTGGCGGTCTGAAGCTGGCGATTCAGGCCGGCGCCACGCCGCTCCCGCGCCAGCAGGAGCGGCGTCCCGGCCGAAGCATTCAGCCCCGGGCGCCCGGCCCGGGCGCTCTCAGAAACCGATGGCGGCGTTGCCGACATCGACGCGGACCTTGTCCCGGTCCAGCAGCCGCGCCGCATGGCGCGCATAGTCCTGCGCCCAGGCAGCATCGCCGGAGAAGCGCGCTTCTCCCGAGAACTTGGCGACATTCAGGATCTTGTCGATCACCAGCACCTTGCCCACCGGGCTCGATGCCTGGCAGTCCAGCTCGGTGTATTCCCGGTCGAACCAGCGCCAGGCGGCATCCTCGGTGACCGCGGCCAGCTCGTCCGTGCCGATCGTGAAGTCATATTCCTTGCCGCTGCCGAACACCACCGTAAGCGTACGTGCCATCGCAGGTTCCCCCTGGGTTGGATTGAGGCCCCATTGTAAGGACTCGGCGGCGCCAGCGGCGCGCCATTGCGCCGCATTGCGCTGCATTTCGCGCCGGCCTGACCCCCGACAAGCCGCGGCGCCGCACGGCTATCGCACATGGCAACGGCGGCACGCGGCCGCGACCGTTGTCTGGCGCCCACAACGCGACCGCTGACTCGGACAATTCCGAGTAAAAGTGCCACTTGTGGCATTTCCCCGGCCCGCCCGGGACGCCGCTTTGATTTATGCTTGCAGCATGGGCATCACGCGACAGGACCTCGAATCCGACCGGCTGCGCACCTCGCTGTGCAGCACCCCGGTTGCGTCCTCGCTGTTGCCCGAGGCCGCGCTGGAGCAATCGCTGGCCGATACGCTGGCGCGCCGCCCCCATGATCCCGCGCTGGGCGGCGATGTCTGGGTATTCGGCTACGGCTCGCTGATCTGGAACCCGATGGTGGTGCACACCGAGCGCCAGCGCGCCACGGTGCACGGCTACCACCGCGGCTTCTACCTCTATTCCCGCATCAACCGCGGCACCTGGGACAATCCCGGGCTGGTGCTCGGGCTCGACCGCGGCGGCTGCTGTCACGGCATGGCCTTCCGCGTGCCCAGCCATGTGGTCGAGCAGGAGTTCCGCGTGCTGTGGCGGCGCGAGATGCTGACCGGCGCCTACCATCCGCGCTGGCTGCGCATCCGCGTCGGCGCCGCCGGCGCGCCGGAGCAGCGCGCGCTGGCCTTCGTCATGAACCGCTCCCACGAGGCCTACGCCGGCCGGCTGCCTGACGCCAGCGTGGTGGAACGGCTGCGCCACGCCGCCGGCCTGTACGGCCCGGCACGCGAATACCTGCAGCAAACCCTGCTGGGACTCGCCACCAACGGTGTCGACGATCCCTACCTCGGGCGGCTCTGGCGCCAGCTGCAGGCGGGCGATGCCGCCGAACCTGCCGCCGACCCCGCCGCCCAGGCGGCGGGCCAGGCGCCGGACAACCGCGCGCTGCCGGCCAGCCCTCACGAAACCGTCTGAGCCCAGGAGCTGCCGCCATGACGCGCCCCGCCGCCCGCACCCGCAGACAGGCACTCAACGAGTTGCTGGGGCTGGTGGGGTTGCTGATGGGCGGCGGCCTGCTGGCGGCGCAGGGCAGCCAGACCCTGGCGGCGCGTCCCGCCGGCGGTGCGGCCAACGCGCCCGCGGCGCGCCCGCCGCGCGCACCCGCCATGCAGGCGCCGGCACGCCGCGACGCCATCGGCACGCTCGACCGCAACCTGATCACCGCCGCCAGCGCCGGCGACCAGGCCCTGGTGGCGCGCCTGCTGGCCGCCGGGGCCTCGGCCCGTGCCGCCGACGAACGCGGCCACAGCGCGCTGCTTGCGGCCGTGCAGAACCGCCACACCGAGGTCGCGCGCACGCTGATGCTGGCCGGCGCCGACGTCAACCTGAAGGATGCCGATGCCAACAGCCCGTTCCTGCTGGCGGCCGCCACCGGCCAGGCCGACATGGTGCGGCTGGCACTGGCGCACGGCGCCGACCTCGCCAGCACCGACCGCTACCGTGGCACCGCGCTGATCGTGGCCAGCCAGCAGGGCCATGTAGAAGTGGTGAAGCTGCTGCTCAAGGCCGGCATCGCCGTCGACCACGTCAACGACCTGGGCTGGACCGCGCTGCTGGAGGCGGTGATCCTGGGGGACGGCAGCGCGCGCTACGAGGATACGGTGCAGCTGCTGCTGGACGCGGGCGCCGACGCCAACCTGGCCGACCGCGAAGGCGTGACGCCCACGCGCCATGCGCGCCAGCGCGGCTACAAGACCATGGTGAAGATGCTGATGCGGGTGCGCGGGCATTGAGCCCGGGACGCACACAAAAAGAAAAAAGGCTGGTCGCCGGACCAGCCTTTTTCATGCGAAGGCTTCGCGGACTCAGGCCGCCGGCGCCGTGCCTGCGACAGGATTGCGCGCGTTCTCGCTTTCCTGCAGCTGCCGCCACATCACCTTGCCGGTGCCCGACTTCGGCAGCGCCTCGACGAACTCCACCACGCGCGGGTACTTGTAGGCGGCCATGTTGTCCTTGGCCCAGTCGATGATCTGCTCGGGCGTGGTCTTGCCTTTGGCATGGGCGCGCAGCACCACCACCGCCTTGACGGTCTCGCCGCGGTACGGGTCGCGCGTGCCGATGATGCAGGCCTCCTGCACGTCCGGATGCTTGTACAGCAGGTTCTCGACCTCGGCCGGCCACACCTTGAAGCCCGACGCATTGATCATGCGCTTGAGCCGGTCGGTGATGAAGTAGTAGCCCTCTTCATCCATGCGCCCCAGGTCGCCGGTGCGGAAGAAGGTCTTGCCCTCGAATTCGATGAAGGCCTCGCGCGTGGCATCCTCCTTGCCCCAGTAGCCCTTGAACACCTGCGGGCCGCTGACGATGATCTCGCCGATCTCGTTGGGCGGCAGCTCCTTGAGCGTAACCGGGTCGATCACGCGCGCGTCGGTGTTGAAGGTCGGCACGCCCAGGCATTGCAGCTTGGGCCGGTCCGACGGGTTGCTGTGGGTCGGCGCCATGGTCTCGGACAGGCCGTAGCCCTCCAGGTAGTTCAGCCCGAACTGCTCGCGCAGGCGCTCGGCCACCGCCTGCGGCATGGCGGCGCCACCGCCGCCGATATAGCGCAGGCTCGACAGGTCGAATTCGGCCAGGTTGGGGCTGGCCAGGAAGTCGATCACCATGGTCGGGATATTGGTCCAGTGCGTGACCTGGTAGCGCGAGATCAGGCGCCCCGCCACTTCGCGGTCCCAGCGCGGCAGCATCACCACGGTGGCGCCGCTGTAGATCGGGCCGTTCATGCCGTACTGCATGCCGGTGACGTGGAACAGCGGCAGCACCGACAGCACCACCGACTC
Source organism: Cupriavidus phytorum (assembly GCF_003254285.1). Lineage (NCBI taxonomy): Bacteria > Pseudomonadati > Pseudomonadota > Betaproteobacteria > Burkholderiales > Burkholderiaceae > Cupriavidus > Cupriavidus phytorum. Next base: position 572,843 of record NZ_QKZN01000004.1, on the reverse strand, counting down.
CGCGCCCGAGCCCGACCAGGTCGCGCCGCCGACGATGTTGTGCATCACCGAGCGGTGGGTGTGGATGCAGCCCTTGGGAAAGCCGGTAGTGCCCGAGGTGTACGGCATCACCGCCATGTCGTCCGGGCCGGCGGTATGCGGCCCCGGCTGCAGGCCCGCGCCGAGCGCGTCGGCCCACGTGGTGGCGCCGGCGGGCAACGGATGCGGCGTGGTCAGCCAGGCCGGCGGCGCGTCCTCCGCATGTTCGTGGGCCGGCGGCAGCGCGTCGGCGTATTGCGTCACCAGCAGGTGCTGCAGGCGCTGCGCCGGCTCCAGCTCGGCCTGCGCCTGCTCGACGCCGGCGGCAAGGTCGGCGGTGAAGATCGCCACGCGCGCCTGGGCGTCGGTGACGTAGTGCTTGAACTCCTCGGCACGGTTCATCGGGTTGACCGGCACCACCACCGCGTCGGCGCGCAGGATGGCGTAGTAGCTGACGATGAACTGCGGGCAGTTCTGCATGTACAGCAGCACCCGGTCGCCCTTCTTCACACCCGCCTTCTGCTGCAGCCAGCCGGCCAGCGCGGTGGCCTGGTCTTGCAGGGCACGGAAGCTGATGGCGTTGCCGAAATAGCGGATCGCGGCCTTGTCGGCATAGCGCAGCGCCGAGACCTCCAGATTGGCCCACAGCGACGTTTCCGGCAGCACGATGGCGTGCGGCAGGCGCTTTGGCCAGAACTGGAAATGCGGGCGGGCGGGGGTCGGCATGAAGGGTCTCCTGTGCGGTCTCGCGGACCGGGTCTGTCGTATGGTCAAGGACTATAACCGAACGATCGTTCTATTTTCAACCGGTGACTTCCCGAACCGCGGCGCTACGCCGGCTGCAACCGGCGTTGCATTCGGCGCCTTCGCCCTCACAATAAGGGGTATCGATTCTCTCTCTACTGACCAGGATTCCCCATGAGCGACGTCACCCTGCAGAATTTCGAAACCGAAGTGATCGACGCCTCGCGCCAGATGCCGGTGCTGGTCGATTTCTGGGCGCCGTGGTGCGGCCCCTGCCGCACGCTCGGGCCAATGCTGGAACGCCTGGAAGCCGAGGCGGACGGCCAGTGGAAGCTGGTCAAGGTCAATGTCGACGAAAACCAGGAGCTAGCCGCGCACTTCGGCGTGCGCAGCATTCCCCATGTGGTGGCGATCGACAACGGCCAGGCCGTGGACCAGTTCACCGGCGTGCTGCCGGAATCGGGCCTGCGCGAGTTCCTGAGCCGGCTGGCGCCGGGCCAGGCCAGGTCGCCGCTGGCCGATGCGCTGGCACTGGCCGCCGCCGGCAACCGCGACGGCGCCGAAACCCTGTTCGCCGATGCGATCGCGGCCGATCCCGAATCCGATGCCGCGCGCCTCGCCTATATCAGCTTCCTGCTGGACGGCAACGCCGTCGAGCGGGCCCGGGCCGAATTCGCGGCGCTGTCGCCGCGGGCGGAACAGGAAGATGGCTATGGCGCGCTGCGCACGCGCATCGATGCCATGGAGAACGCCGCCGGCCTGCCCGATGCGGCCACCCTGGCCCGCCGCATCGACGCCGATCCGCGCGACCTCGCCGCGCGCATGGACCTGGCGCGGCTGATGATCGCGCAGCAGCAATACGAGCCGGCGCTGGAACAGCTGCTGGCGATCGTGCGCACCGACCGCGGCTTCGATGACGATATCGGCCGCCGCACCATGCTGTCGGTATTCGAAATGCTGGCCGACCGGCCCGAGGTGGTGTCGCGCTGGCGCCGCCAGCTAAGCACGTCGCTGAATTGACGGTGACGCGGGCCCGGCGCGGTAAACTGGCGGACTCTCAGTTCCGCCGCATCCCCGATTCGCCCGCTGCCATGACCGCGCCCCGCCTGATCGACTTCAAGACCGAACCCGCCCCCAGCCACGACCGTCCACGCCCCGACCGGCTGGTGTCGGGCAATCCGGACCGCACCACCTGGACGCACTACAGCGCGCAGCATGGCGACTTCGATTGCGGTATCTGGGCGTGCGAGCCGGGCGCGTGGCGCATCGCCTTCCCGGCGGGGAAGGAAGAGTTCTTCCACGTCATCAGCGGCCGCATCCGCATCAGCGACGACAGCGGCCATGCCAGCGACTTCGGCCCCGGCGACGCCTGCGTGATCCCGGGCGGCTTTACCGGCGTGTTCCAGGTGCTGGACCCGGTGCGCAAATACTTCGTGGTGATCGACCGCGACGCGGCGCGCGAGGCCTGAGCGCCAGACCTGAGCGCCACATCGGCGGTACTCACGCCGCCGTCGCGGGACCTTCGATCAGCGTGAAGCCGTTCTCGCGCATATGCTCGACCATCATCGCGTCCATCGACTTGACGTGATGGTCGAACCAGCCTGACAGCTCGGCCACCAGCCGGCGGCCAAGCTGGAACTCGGCATCGCTGTGCACCTTGTCGCGCACCGCGACCGCCACCGCCAGCACCTGCTGGTGCTCGCCCGCGTGGCAATGGCGCGGGCCGAAGCCCATGGCCTCCATCCACTGCTCTTCCTGGGCGAAATGATGGCGGGTGTGGTCGATCCATGCGTCCATCGCCGCCAGGAAGGCGTCGTCGTCAGCGCCGGCGACCGCCGCCAGCAGCTGCACGAACTCGGCGTGGGTGGCGTCGGTGACCGGTTCGCCCAGGTGCAGGTGGTCCGGCAGGCCGGCGGAGGAAAGCTGGTCTTTGGCGTCCATGGGAAGCGGCGGCAAGCGTGGAGAAAAACGGCAAGGATACCGAATCGGCGCGACCCGGGCCTGATCTGGCGCAAGCGAGCGGGTATGCTGTGGGCAATGCGGCCGGTCCGTCACCCTACCGTCTTTCGCTCATGCCACGACTGATCTTCTTCTGCGGCCATGCCGGCACCGGCAAGACCACCCTCGCCCACCGCCTGATCGGCCCGCTGATGCAGGCCACCGGCGAGCCGTTCTGCCTGCTCGACAAGGACACGCTGTACGGCCGCTACAGCGCCGCGGCCATGGCCGCCATCACCGGCGATCCCAACGACCGCGACAGCCCGGCCTACCTGGAGCACCTGCGCGACCCCGAATACCAGGGACTGCTCGACACCGCGCGCGAGAACCTGGCGCTGGGCATCAGCGCGATCGTGATCGGCCCGCTGTCGCGCGAGGTCCGCGCCCACCTGCTGAACGACCCGGACTGGCTGCACGTGCCCGCCGGCACCATGGTGCGCACGGTCTGGGTGCACCTGCCCGAGGACGAGGCCCACGCGCGCATCATCCGGCGCGGCAACCCCAACGACGCCTACAAGCTGGCGCACTGGGATGCGTACCGGACCCGGCGCTTCCTGCCCGCGCCCGCCGACTATCCGGAACTGATCTTTTTCGACAACCAGGCACCGGGGCAGGCCGACATCGACGCGCTGCTTAGCGCGCTGAGCGCCTGAGCGCCTGAACGGCGCGGCGGCGCAAGTCCTCAGCCGCGCGCGATCGCGCCGATCACCGCCGACGCCGCGACAAAGCCGAACACCGCCGTCACCGCCACCGACGAACCGAAGCCGGCGCAGGCCAGCCCTTGCGGCCCGCGCGCGGCGGGCTGGCCCGGCGGCATCTCCGGCGGCGGCGCCTCGTCGATTTCGCAGGCCTGCTGCTCGGGCTCCGGATATTGCAGCGGCTCGTCGGAATAGACCGCGGCGATGCCGAACTTCTTTTTCGGGTCGCGGGTAAAGCCCCACTGCTTGCGCAGGCCGGCGCGCACCTTGGATAGCAGCGGATCCTGGATCGTGCGCGCGAGGTCGTCGATGCGCACGCGCGTGGGGTCGAGCTGGCCGCCGGCGCCGCCGCAGGTGATCACCGGCACGCCCTGGCGCCTGGCCCAGCCCAGCATGGCGGTCTTCACACGCACCGCGTCGATGGCGTCGATCACGTAGTCATAGCCGGCGCCGAGCAGGTCCGGCACGTTGTCGGCGGTAACAAAGTCGTCGACCTGGGCCACGCGGCAACGCGGATTGATGGCGACGATGCGCTCGGCCATGGCCTCGACCTTGGCACGCCCGTAGGCGTCGCCCAGCGCATGGATCTGGCGGTTGGTGTTGGACAGCGCGATATGGTCGAGGTCGATCAGCGTGATGCGGCCCACCGCATTGCGCGCCAGCGCCTCGGCCGCCCAGCTGCCGACCCCGCCAATGCCGACCACGCACACGTTGGCCGCCTCCAGCCGCGCCAGCCCGGCGGCGCCGTAAAGCCGCGCCACGCCGCCGAAGCGTCGATGGTAGTCGTCGTCGGCCGGGCTTTCGTGGGTCAGCGGCTCGGGCAGGCCAGCCAGCTCGTGTGCGGCATCGTTCATACAGGAAGGAGCGGATCCGGGGACGCGTGGCCATGCCACGCACGGCGATGCCAGGGCAAAAAATCCGGCATTTTCCGGCGGCGATGTCAGCCAGTCCCCGACAAGGACGGGAAGCGCGCAACTATACAATAGACCTGCAGTGGTCCGTTCGCCGCGCCGCCCCGCGCGGCTTTCGCGGGCCCTCGCCCCGCCAGCCAGGAGCCCGCCTCATGCCCGTGCGCCGCAAGGTCGTTCTGTGGAGTGTCCTGACACCGGTCGCGCTGATCGCGCTGCTGGTGGTCGTGATCCTGACCTTCGACTGGAACCGGATCAAGCCCTGGCTCAACGACCGCGTCTCCGAAGCCATCGGCCGCCCCTTCGCCATCAATGGCGACCTGACCGTGACCTGGCGCCGCGGCGAGGGCGAGCAAGGCTGGCGCACGCTGGTGCCGTGGCCGCGGCTGTCGGCGCGCGACATCACCGTCGGCAACCCGGACTGGGCCGCGCAACCCAATATGGCGACCGTGCGCGAGCTGATCTTCGTGCTGCGCCCGCTGCCGCTGCTGGCAAACGAGATCGCGGTGCCGACCATCGTCATCGACAGCCCGGCGGTATGGCTGGAGCGCCTGGCCGACAGCCGCAACAACTGGACCTTCGACACCGGCCCGAAAGAGGGCACCTCCAAATGGCAGCTGGATGTCGGCGAGGTGGTGCTGGCGCGCGGCAACCTGGCGCTGACCGACCAGCTCAAGAAGATCTCGCTGCAGGCGGAACTCGACACCATCGGCAATGCGCCGCTTTATGACAAGGCGCGCGACGGCGCGCTGGTCGAGCCGCAGGCCTCGGCCGTGCCACCCGGGCCGCCGGGCAGTGCCGCCCAGGCGGCCTCGGCGCCGCGCGCAAGCGGCCCGGCCTCGGCGGCGCCCGCCAACGGCGGCGACGGCCGCTATGGCGTGCGCTGGAAAGCGACCGGGCGCTACAACGAGGCCACCATCAACGCCAGCGGCAAGGCCGGCACGGTGCTGAGCCTGCGCAATACCGACGTGCCGTTCCCGATCCAGGCGGATGTGCGCGTGGGCACCACGCGCGCCCAGATCGAAGGCACGGTCACCAATCCGGCGCACCTGGCGGCGCTGGATGTGCACCTGACCCTGGCCGGCGACAGCATGGCCAGGCTCTACGCGCTGACCGGCGTGGTGCTGCCATCGACGCCGCCGTACCAGACCCGCGGCCGGCTGATGGCGACGCTGCGCAAGGAAGGCTCGATCTACGAGTACCAGAAGTTCACCGGCCGCGTCGGCGGCAGCGACCTGTCCGGCACGCTTACCTTCACCAAGCGCGACCCGCGCCCGCTGCTGGCCGGCAACCTGGTGTCGAACCAGCTGCGCTTCGTTGACCTGGCCCCGCTGATCGGCGCCGACGCCAAGCCCGGCCGCCCGGCCAAGGACAGCCCGGTGGCCCAGCCGGCGGACAAGGCGCTGCCGGTGGCGCCGTTCCGCACCGAGCGCTGGGACGAGATCGACGCCGACGTGCACTTCACCGGCAAGCGCATCATCCGCGACGCCGAGCTGCCGATCACCGACCTGGTCACCCACCTGAAGCTGCAGGACGGCGTGCTGCTGCTGGACCCGCTCAACTTCGGCGTCGCCGGCGGCAACCTGGTGTCGACGGTGCGGCTCGACGGCAAGCGCGAGCCCATGGGCGCGATGGTCGACCTGAAGGCGCGGCGCATGAAGCTCAAGCAGCTGTTCCCGACCATCGACCTGATGCGCGCCAGCATCGGCGAACTCAACGGCAGCGCCAAGCTGTCGGCCACCGGCAATTCGGTCGCGGCGCTGCTGGGCTCGTCCAACGGCGAGGCGCGGCTGCTGGTCGAGAACGGCACGGTCAGCAAGTTCCTGCTCGAGGCCATCGGCCTGAATGTCGGCAGCCTGGTGGTGTCGAAGCTGTTCGGCGACAAGCCGGTGCAGATCAACTGCGGCGTCAGCGACTTCGCCATGACCGACGGCGTGGCGCGCGCGCGCACCTTCGTGCTCGACACCCAGGACGCGGTGATCGAGACCACCGGCGGCATCGACCTGCGCAGCGAGCGGCTGGCGCTGACCATCCACCCCGATTCGAAGGGCCTGCGGGTGTTCTCGCTGCGCTCCCCTCTGTATGTCGGCGGCACCATGAAGAATCCGCGCGTCAGCCCCGACATCGGCGTGCTGGCGCTGCGCGCCGGCGGTGCGCTGTCGCTGGCGCTGCTGGCGCCGGTCGCCACCGCGGTGCTGCCGCTGCTCGACCTCTCGCCGGGCGGCGACGACACGCAGTGCGCCAGGCTGCTGGCCGAACTGCGCAAGCGCCCCACCGCGCCGCCGCCCGGCAAGACCTACAAGGACCCGAAGGCCGCGGCAGCGCCCGCCGACGCCACCGGCGCGACGGACACAAGCCGGCCCCGCGCGGAGGCCACGGCCAGGCGCCCGGGCCAGCCCGCGGCCGAAGCCCGTGCCGGCAAGCCGCCCGCTGCCAGCCGGCAAGAACCGTCCCGGCCCGCCGCCCAGCGCCCGCCGCAGCGCCCGGCCAACGAGCGCGCGCCGCAGCGCCCCGGCAACGACCGGTCGTTCTACCAGGGCGGATAGACCCACTCGCCCCGCCAGGCCACTCGCCGTTTAAACAAAATCGCAACACTTGGCGCCGCTGCGGCAAGTTGACGCACGTTGTCGTTGTGCCGCGCCGCGCTCAGGCGCATAATTAAACGGCCATTTACAAGAAGCTTAAGCATGGCAAGCATCGGCTGCGACGCGGGCCCGCCCGTGTGGCATCCTTGAGAAGGCGCGGCTGCGGCCGCCCTTTGTTTTTGCTGCCTGTTTTTGTAGTCTGTTCGCGGCCCTTTTTCCTGATTTGCCCCGTCTGGCACGGCTCACCGCCGGCACCAGGCGCGGTCCACCACGCTCCGCCCCGCCCCATGACGCTGACGCATGCCGCCGTCCCGCCGATCACCTGGCTGATCGCACTGACGGTGTGCAACCACGTGGCCTTCAATGCCAGCCGCGTGGTGGTGTCGCTGTTCGCGATCTCTCTCAAGGCCTCCACCATCACGCTAGGCGTGCTGATGTCGCTGTACGCGCTGCTGCCGATGCTGCTGGCGATCCGCGCCGGCAAGCGCATCGACCAGATCGGCCCGCGCAAGCCGATGATGGCGGGTTCGCTGATGGTAGTAGCGGGCACGCTGCTGCCGGCGCTGTGGCACGAGCTGGGCGCGCTGTACCTGTCGTGCGCGCTGATCGGGGTCGGCTTCATGCTGGTCCAGGTGGCGATGCAGCTGCTGATCGGGCAGGTCTCGACCGATGCCACCCGGCTGCGCAACTACACCTGGCATGCGCTGGGGCTGTCGGTGTCGGGCACGCTCGGGCCGGTGGCGATGGGCTACGTGATCGAGCATGCGGGCTTCCGCCCCGCGTTCGCGGTGCTGGTGGCGGTGGCGCTGGCGGGCCAGGCCGGCCTGCAATGGGTGCGGCCGCGGCTGCCCGCGCGCAGCGGCAACGCCGGGCGCATCGCCATCGCGGACGGCACCCGCCATTCCACGCTGGACCTGCTGCAGCATCCCGAACTGCGCGCGGTCTTCGTCGCCAGCGCGGTGCTGTCGGCCGCGTGGGACCTGCACGCGTTCCTGATCCCAATCCAGGGCTCGCGCATCGGGCTGTCGCCGTCATCGATCGGCTGGGTGCTGGGCGCTTTCGCCATCGCCACCTTTGCCATCCGGGTGGCGATGCCGGCGGTGTCGCGCCGGCTGTCGGAATGGAAGATCATCCGCGCCGCCCTGCTGGTGGGCGCGCTGGCCTACCTGGCCTATCCCTTCGTCGCGCACTTCTGGCTGATGTGCGCACTGGCCTTCGTGCTGGGCCTGGCGCTGGGCAGCGCGCAGCCCAATGTCATGAACATCCTGCACACCGCGTCGCCGCACGGCCGCGCCGGCGAGGCCCTGGGCCTGCGCTCGGCGGTGCTGAACACCAGCCAAGTGGTATGGCCGCTCACCTTCGGCGTGGTCGGCACGGCGCTGGGCATGCTGCCGATCTTCCTGTCGATGGCGGGGGCGATGGGCGCGGCCGGCTACTATTCGCGCCGCCAGGGGCGCAAGGCGCTGGCGCCGCCGGCACAGCCTACCGCCGGCGGGTAACGCGCCCGGAGCGCCGGTCGGGCTTGTCGCCACGCAAATGCGGCCCCCGATGCATTCGCTATACTCGAATCAGCCGGACCCGCGCTCTGCCCCCGGGCGCACCGCGCTTCCGGACCGATTCCCTGATGATTGCGACATGACCCAACTTGCCGACCTGCGCCGCACCTATGTGCTGGGCGCGCTGTCCGAATCCGACGTGGCCCCCGACCCGATGAGCCAGTTCAGGCGCTGGTTCGACGAAGCGGTCACGGCCAAGCTGCCTGAACCCAATGCCATGACCCTGGCCACGGTCGATGCCGACGGCCAGCCCTCGGCGCGCATCGTGCTGCTCAAGGGCATCGACGACCGCGGCTTTACCTTCTTCACCAACTACGAAAGCCGCAAGGGCCTGGACCTGGCGGCAAACCCGCGCGCCGCGCTGCTGTTCCACTGGGTCCAGCTGGAGCGCCAGGTGCGCGTCGAAGGCCGCGTCGAAAAGGTCTCCGACGACGAAAGCGACGCCTATTTCGCCACGCGCCCGCTGGGCTCGCGCGTGGGCGCGTGGGCTTCGGCGCAAAGCCGCGAGGTCACCGGCCGCGACGTGCTGGAGCAACGCGAGCAGGAATACCGCAGCAAGTTCGGCGAGAACCCGCCGCGCCCGCCCTACTGGGGCGGGTACCGCCTGGTGCCGACCGCGCTGGAATTCTGGCAGGGGCGGCCGTCGCGCCTGCATGACCGCATCGCTTACCGGGTCCAGCCGGGCACGGGCTGGCAGATCGTGCGCCTGTCGCCCTGAGCCGGGGCCGCGGACGCCGCGCGCGTCCGCGCTGATGCGTCTACGCCTCTCCCGGGACGACGACAGGGTCTTCCGGCGGTGCGCTGCACGGGCTGCGGAATTGGACTAAAGTGAGACAGGCGTCGCTTGGCTACTCTTTTCTTGCAGCGCTCGCGACGGATCGGGCAAGGTTTGCGCGCAGTTTCTCCTTGCCGGATGCGTCCGCCGAAGCGTGTGCCGCAACCATCGGGAGGTAAAGCGCATGTTTTTCAAGCAAACCCTGGAAAAGCAACTCGACAACTGGATCGCCGACCTGCGCGAGAACGCCAATCTCCCGGTCAGCCTGCGGCTGTGGAATGGCACCGAATACCCGCTCGGGCAATTCGACAAGCCGGTGGTGACGCTGACCGTGCGCGAAGCCGCGGCCCTGCCGCTGCTGCTGACCCCCAGCCTGGACAACCTGGGCGAGGCGTACGTCCAGGGCAAGATCGATTTCGACGGCCGCCTGGCGGACATCATCAAGGTGGGCTACGGCTTCTCGGCCGCGGCCACGCGGCGCGCCGGCGGCGCGCTGTACAAGGTGGCGCAGCATTTCTCGCATACCAAGCAGGAAGACAAGGAGTCGATCCAGTACCACTACGACGTCTCCAACGACTTCTACCAGCTCTGGCTCGATCCCAACATGGTCTATTCCTGCGCCTACTTCGAAAACGGCGACGAAGACCTGGCCACCGCGCAGATCAAGAAGATCGACCACATCCTGACCAAGATCCGGCTGCAGCCGGGCCAGACGCTGCTCGACATCGGCTGCGGCTGGGGCGCGCTGGTACTGCGCGCGGCGCAGAAGTTCGGCGCGCGCTGCGTCGGCATCACGCTGTCGCAAAACCAGTTCGACCTGGCCACCGAGCGCGTCAGGGCCGCGGGCCTGTCCGACCGCATCGAGATCCGGCTGCAGGACTATCGCGACACCACCGGCACCTTCGACCGCATCACCAGCGTCGGCATGTTCGAGCATGTGGGCAAGGACAACCTGCCGGGCTACTTCGGCCGTATCCGCGAGCTGCTGGCCGACGACGGCTTCGCCATGAACCACGGCATCACCTCGCCCGATCCCGACAACGGCGCCACGCCGATGGACGGCGCCGAATTCATGGACCGCTACGTGTTCCCGCAGGGCGAGCTGCCGCATATCGGGCTGGTGCTGCGCACGCTGCAGCAGGGCGGCCTGGAGGCCTTCGACGTCGAGCTGCTGCGCCGGCACTACGCGCGCACGCTGCACCACTGGGCCGACAACTTCGAGGCGCGCGGCGATACCATCCGCAGCATGGTCGGCGAGAAGAAGTACCGCATCTGGCGCGTCTACCTTGCCGGTTGCGCGCACGCCTTCGAGACCGAGAAGATGTCGATCTACCAGGTGGTGTGCCACAAGGCCGGGCTGCAGGCCGACTCGCTGCCGTGGTCGCGCCGCTATATCTACGAACAGCCCATCGGCCGCAACGACTGAAGGCAACCGAACCGATTGACTGAAGACCTTTTTGGCGGGCTGCCCCTGCCCGCCCCCGCAGCTCCAACCGGGCGGCCCGCGGCGCAAGCCGGCGCGGCCGCCCAACCCGACTCCCCAGGCAAACCGGCGCGTGGCAAGAGCGTGCAGCCGTTTCCGGCCGCGCCGGCGCTGCAGGCGCTGGCCGCGCGGCTGCCGCCGCAGCTGTATTTCGGCACCTCGTCCTGGGCCTATCCCGGCTGGAACGGGCTGGTCTACGACGGCGAGTACAGCGACAGCCTGCTGTCGCGCAAGGGCCTGGCCGCCTATTCGCGCCACCCCCTGCTGCGCGCCGCCGGCATCGACCGCGGCTTCTACGGGCCGATCCCGCTGGCCGATTACCTGTCGTACGCGGCGCAGGTGCCGGAGGGCTTCCGCTTCCTGGTCAAGGCCCCGGCCAGCGTGTGCGATGCGTGGCTGCGCGGCCCGGACGGCGCCGGCCGGCTCGCCAACGCCGCCTTCCTGGATGCGGAGATCGCGGCGCGCGACTTCGTCGTGCCGGCCACCAGCGGCCTGGGGCATAAGTGCGGGCCGTTGCTGTTCCAGCTGTCGCCGATGGGGCCGCTGGCCGACAGCGCGGTATTCCTGGAGCGGCTCGACGCCTTCCTCGGCGCACTGCCGGCGCTGGATCCGGCACTGACGCCGCACGCCGCCTATGCCGTCGAACTGCGCGACCCGGCCCTGCTGACGCCGCGCTATATCCGGCTGCTGCGCCACCATGGCGTGCGCTTCTGCCTGTCGGCGCGCGACCGGCTGCCGCCGGTGCCGCGCCAGGCGGCGGCGCAGGCGCTGATGGACGAGGCCGCGGCGGGCCCGCTGGTGCTGCGCTGGATGCTGCATGCGGGCCGGCCCTACGCCTATGCGGAGAAGCGCTATGCGCCGTTCGACCGCATCGTCGACGACGACCCCGACACACGCCACGCGATTGCCGACGTGGTGGCGCGCACGCTGCGCGCCGGTCAGCCCGCCATCGTCATCGTCAGCAACAACGCCGAAGGCTGCGCCCCGCAGAGCTGCGCGCGGCTGGCCGAAGCCATCGTGGCGCGGCTGGAGGGCTAGGCACGCCTTACTTGCGCAGCTTCGCGCCGAACTGCTTGCGGAACTTGGCCAGCTTGGGCGAGATCACGAACGCGCAGTAGCCCTGGCTGGGATGGTCCTGGTAGTAGTTCTGGTGGCCGGCCTCGGCGCGCCAGTAAGGCTGCTCCGGCTCGACCTGGGTCACGATCGGCGCATCGAACGCCTTGGCGGCGACCAGCTCGCGCATCACGTATTCGGCCGTCGCGCGCTGCGCCTCCGAGTGCGTGAAGATGGCCGAGCGGTATTGCGGCCCGACGTCGTTACCCTGCCGGTCCGGCGTGGTCGGGTCGTGGATGGCGAAGAAGATCTCGAGGATCTCGCGGTAGCTGATCACCGACGGATCGAAGCTGACGCGCACCACTTCGACATGGCCGGTATCGCCTTCGCACACCTGCTGGTAGGTCGGGTGGTCGACATGCCCGCCGGTGTAGCCGGACTCGACCGCGACCACGCCTTCGACCTGCTGGTAGACCGCTTCCAGGCACCAGAAGCACCCGCCGCCCAGCGTGGCGGTTTCCAATCCATGTTCCATTTGCGCCGCTCCCTTGCGTAACCGTCAGTCCAGTCTGTCTGGCCAGGCCTCAAGCATAAGCGCAGATCGGCGCGCTTGCAGCGGATTCAGCCGGGCGCGCGGCGCGCCTCCAGCAGCGCGCGCAATTGCGGCTTGAGCACCTTGCCCAGCGCGCTGCGCGGCAGGTCTTCCATCAGCACCACCTCGCGCGGCAGCTTGAAGCGGGCGATGCGCGCGGCCAGCAGCTCGCGCAACGGTTCGGCCGCCAGCGCGCCGCGCGGCGCTCCCAGCGCCGGCACGATCACCGCCACCGGCACTTCGCCCCAGCGCGCATCGGCCACGCCGACCACCGCGCATTCCTGCACGCCGGGCAGGCCCACCAGCACGTTCTCGATCTCGGCGGGATAGATGTTCTCGCCGCCCGAGATGATCATGTCCTTGCTGCGGCCCACCACCTCGATGCAGCCCTCGGCATCGCGGTGGGCCAGGTCGCCGGAACGGAACCAGCCGCCCGGCAGCCCGTTGTCCGTTGGCCCGTTGTCAGTTAACCCGCTGTCGGTCTGGTTCCAGTACCCCGCCATGACATTGGCACCGCGCACCCACAGCTCGCCCACCGCGCCCGGCGCCACCTCGGCGCCGTCCGGGCCGGCCAGGCGCACTTCGGCCTCGGGCTGCGGCCAGCCGGCGTAGCCGGGGCGCGCCATGGCCTGTTCCAGCTTCAGCACCACCGACACCGGCCCGGTCTCGGTGGCGCCATAGACCTGTCCGAGCGGCACGCCGCGGGCATGGAAGGCGTCGATATACGAGCGCGGGATGGTCGACGATCCCGCCATCACCCCGCGCAGGGCCGTCAGGTCGGCATTGGGCCAGCCCGGGTGCTCCAGCACCGCGCGCAGCGTCGCCGGTACCATCAGCGACAGATTCGGCCGCGCCGCGGCCACCGCGTCCAGCCACGCCTGCGGCGCAAAGCGGTCATGCAGCGTGACCCGCGCGCCGGCCAGCAGCGCCGGCAGCGTCTGGATGCACAGCCCGCCGACATGGAACAGCGGCAGCACCGACAGCACGTGGTCGTCGGCACTCATGCCATGCGCCCACCAGCTGGCGCGCGCATTGGCCAGCAGGCCGGCCTGGGTATGGACCGCGCCCTTGGGCTTGCCGGTGGTGCCGGAGGTATAGGCCAGCAGCAGCGGCGCGTGGTCCGGCACGGCGGCATGGATCACGTCGGACGGCGCCGGATGGTCGATCAGCCGGTCGAGGTGCGCCAGCCGGCAACCGGCACCGGCTTCGCGCGCCAGCGCTTCATGAGCCGCGTCATGGAACAGCACGGCCAGTTGCGCGTGGGCAGCGATCGCCCGCAACTCCGCCGGCGCCAGCCGGTAGTTCAGCGGCGCGAACATGGCGCCGACGCGGGCGCAGGCGAACAGCAGCACCAGCTGCAGCTCGTGGTTCAGGCACAGCGTGCCGACCCGGTCGCCGGGGCGGATGCCCCAGCTTGCGGCCAGGTGGGCGCTGGCGCGCTCGACGCGCCGCCACAGCTTGCCGTAGGTGAAGGTGCGGCCCAGGTAGTGCAACGCCGGCCGGTCCGGCGCGGCGTCGGCATGGCGATGGAGCATGGCCGGCAGCGCGCCAAGTCCGGCGGCACCGGCGCGGATGGCCCGGCGGGGGGCGCTCATTCGTCGCGCTCGCCGGATTCGTACAGGGTCTCGCGGCCCATGCGGTCGAGGATCAGCTCGGCGGTCCACGGCAGCATCAGCGCGCCGCAGCGCGAATCGCGGTAGAGCCGCTCCAGCGGCAGGTCCTTGAGCATCGACTGGCCGCCGCAGGTGCGGATTGCCAGCCGGGCGATATCGTTGGCGCCTTCCATCACCGTGTAGTGCGCGGCGTACAGACGCAGGCGCTCGTCCTTCGACGGATTGGGCTTCGCTTCGTGGATCGCGCGCCAGAAGATCGAGCGCATGGCCTCCAGCTGGATGCGCATCTGCGCCACCGCGATCTGCTTGGTCGGATACATGCGGCGCTTGACCGGCGGCTGCCCCGGCACCTCGCCGCGCAGGTACTGCACGGTGAAGTCGTAGGCCGCCTGCGCCACGCCGAGGTAGGTCGGCGACAGCGTGAAGAACATCGCCGGCCACGTCTGCGCGGCACGGTAGTAGACCCCGCGCGGCATCAGCTGCTCATGGTCGGGCACGAACACGTCCTTGAGCAGCAGCGTGCGCGACACCGTGCCGCGCATGCCCATCGGGTCCCAGTCGCCGGTCACGGTGAGCCCGTCCGCCCGACCGGGCACGGCGATGTAGAGCGTGTCGCGCATGTCCGGATGCTGGTCGCCGCGGTCCTCGGTGCACAGGATGCCGTAGTAGTCGGCCGCGCCCGACAGCGAAGCGAAGATCTTGCGCCCGTTCAGCACCCAGCCGCCGTCGACCTTGCGCGCGGTGGTGCCGAACGGCGCCTTGCCGGCGGCCGCGGCCGAGCCTTCGGAGAACGGCTGCGCGTAGACCGCGCCGTCGCGCACCACCCGCGCGAAATGCAGCTCGCGGCGGGACTGGTGTTCGTCGCGCTGGGCCGGCGTCATGTCGATGCCATCGGACAGCACGCCGGTCCACATGGTCGAGCAGATATGCATGTTGTAGGTGAGCGCGGTGGCGCCGCAGAAGCGGCCGATTTCCGCGCCGACCATGCAGTAGGTGGCAAAGTCCGCGCCCGCGCCGCCGAACGCCCGCGGCACGCACAAGGCCAGCAGGCCGGCCTCGCGCAGGTCGTCGTAGTTGGCGAACGGGAAGCTGGCCTCGCGGTCCCAGGTGGCGGCGCGCGGCGCGAAGCGCTCGCGGCCCAGGCGGTTGGCCAGCGTCAGCCATTGCGCCTGTTCCGGGGAGAAGTCCGCCGTACCGACGGCGGGAATGAAGTCGAGCTGGCCGGATGGCATGTCGCGTCTCCTGTTTTGCCTGCTCGCGCCGGGTGGATGGATAGGGGGCGGCGCGGCGGCGGTTCTTGTGTGGCGTTGCCGGAAAGCGGCGCGCTTCAGTGCACCGGGAAGTGCCGGCGCAGGAATTCCAGCACCGCGTCGTTGAACAGCCGGGGGCGCTCCATGCACGCCAGGTGGCCCACGTCCGGCAGGCAGCGGTACTCGGCGCCGGCAATGCGTTGCGCCATGCGCTGCATCACCTCGGGCGCGGCGTTGGTATCGTGCTGGCCGGCCAGCGCCAGCACCGGCACGGCGATGCGCGCCAGCGCGTCGCGCTGGTTGAAGCGCACCAAGGCACCCAGCGCGGCGCGGTAGGTGGCTGCCGGCACCGTCGCCATCACCGCGGTGGCGAAGGCCACGGCCTGCGCGTCGGCATCGGGCGCGACCATGGTGCTCACCAGCCCGGCCGCCATCTGCGCCATGGTCTTGCCGGCATCCAGCGGCGCGGTGCGCGCGGCGATGAACTCGCGCTGCCACGGGCCATCGCCCTTGCCGAAGGCGGGCGAGGTGCCGGACAGCACCATGCCGTCGACCAGCGCGGGCGTGGCCGCGCAGGCCTGCTGCGCCACCATGCCGCCCATGCTGTGGCCCAGCAGCACCACGCGCCGGCCGGCGTCGCGCTCGAACAGCAGCACGGGGGTCAGCGCCTGCGCCAGTCCGTCGAAGTCATAGGGGTCGATCAGGGCACTGTCGCCATAGCCCGGCATGTCCCACGCCAGGGCGCGGTAACCGGCCTGAGCCAGGGCCTCGCCCTGCGCGGGCCAGGCGGCCTTGCCGCCGCCGATGCCATGCAGCATCACCACCGCCACCGGCCCGTCGCCCCAGGCCAGCGTGGCGATGCCGTTGGCGTGGCGTTGCGTGGTCGCGGCGCTCATGCGGCCACCTCCACCAGCGTGCCGGCCTCGACCTCGTTGCGGCCGTCGAGCGACACCGTGCAGTTGCGCAGCGGCAGGTCGAAGTGGCCCAGCGTATGCCGCCCGGCGACCTCGTTGGCGCCGGTCGAGAACAGGAAGTTGCCGGCGAACGCGCGCAGTTCGGTGCCGTTGCAATCGCGCTTGTCGTAGAACGTCATCGCGTCCCAGCGCGCCATCCGGTTCAGGCCCCAGCCCACGTGCGAGACCGCGTAGGCGTCGCGCGTGCCTTCGCGGTCGGCCCAGGCCTGGTAGTAGCCTCGCATCATGTCGGCGTCGACGCCCTGCCCCTCGACCGCGACGATATAGTCGTCCTCGATATGGCACACCACGGTGTCGCGCAGGTAGGTCTTGAAGGTCAGGTTGACGTCGCCCGGCGCCAGCACCAGCGTGCCGTTGACCTGGCGCCCCGCGGGAAACGCCAGGCACAGCCCGCCGGGCCAGTGCGAGACCTGGCCGGGCTTGTTGCAGAAACCCCAGACGCCGCCGACGCGCGCCTCGGTCAGGCCGATGCGCAGCTCGGTGCCAGCGCTCGAATGCACGCGCATCTCGCGCGCGCCGCGCAGGCGCTTCATCGCCGCGCGCACGGTGGTCTCCAGCGACGGATCGGGTTGGCAGCGCTCCAGGATCTCGGGGTGCTCGTTGCTGACCATCAGCATGCGCGGCACCACGCCGTCAGCGCCGCGCAGGATCTGCGGCAGCTCGGGCGCGTGCAACAGGCCTTCGACGGTGCAGTCGAGCACCAGCTGGCAGCGCGACAACGCCGCCAGCACCGGTGCCAGATGCTGCAAGGCATCGCTGGCACCCGTCGAGCGCACCGGCGCGGGGGCCGCAAGCGCCGGGGTCGGCACCTGGATCCGCACCGGCGTGGCGCCAAGGGATTGCACGGCCAGCTCGGCCAAGGCCACGTTGACAGGGCGGGATTGGGACTCCGTTACAATTCCCACGACATCCCCGTGCCGCAGGGCACAGAGTTCCAGCGTGCGGCGGAACGCCGCCAGCCAGCGGTGTTCGATCTGCTCGATGAGCATGCGCTTGTCTCCTGCTGCTTGTTATGGCTTCTTGTTCTATGGGGCCCGGCCGCCCACGCTTTGTGCAGCGGCCAGCGCCGGCGGCGCCGGACTTGAATTCGCCGCCCCTGGCGCGAATAATATATATGAAATTTCATGAACTCCAGTGGAGCCCCCATGGGCATGCCTGAGGCCCAGCCACGGATCGCCAGCGTAGCCGCCGCTCCGGACTTCGATGCGATGCACTTCCGCCGCACCCTGTCGCAGTTCGCGACCGGAGTCACGGTGATCACCACGCGCGCCAGCAACGAGTCGGTTGCGGCCGGCGCGCCGCCGTTCATCGGCATCACCGCCAGCTCGTTCAACTCGGTATCGCTGGAGCCGCCGCTGGTGCTATGGAGCATGGCCACGCGCGCCAACAGCCTGCCGATGTTCCGCGACGGCACCCACTACATCATCAACGTGCTGTCGGCTTCGCAGCTGGACCTGTGCCAGCGCTTCGCCACGCTCAAGGGCGACCGCTTCGCCGGCGTCGATTACCGGCTCTCGGCCACCGGCCTGCCGATCCTGTCGAATGCGCTGGCCTGGTTCGAATGCCACAACCGCAGCCGCTACGACGAAGGCGACCACGTCATCTTTGTCGGCGAAGTGGAGCGCTGCGGCGTGCTCGATGGCAAGGACGGCCCGCTGATCTTCCAGGGCGGCCAGTTCACCACCACCACCCCGCTCGATCTCTGAACAGCCACTGAGCCATCATGGCGGACCTGCCGGCAGTCCCCTCGCCCCAGCCCTTTGTCGACGGCTACCTGGCCTACCTGCTGGCGCGCGCCAGCCATCTGATCTCGGGCGAATTCCACCGCGAGGTCGAGGCCAGCGGCCTGTCGGTGCAGGAATGGCGCGTGCTGGCCACGCTGGCCGACCGCCCCGACTGCACCGTCGGCGCGCTGGCGGAAATCACGCTGACCAAGCAGCCCACGCTGACCAAGCTGGTCGACCGCATGGCGCACGACGGCCTGGTCCGGCGCCGCGCCGGCAAGACCGACCGCCGCCAGGCACTGGTCTCGATCACGCCGCGCGGCCTGGCGCTGGTGCAGCCGCTGCTCGAGCGCGCCGCGCAGCACGAGCGTGCGGTGCTGGATGACTTCGGCGCCCGCCAGGGCGCGCAACTGAAGGAAACCCTGCGCCAGCTGATCGCGCTGCATACGCAGCGCTAGGCTTCAGCGGCCTTCAGGATCGCCAGCGGCGAACTGTCCACCTTGATCCGCTGCAGCACGATATTCGAGCGGATATCCATCACGCCCTGGGTGCGGTACAGACGGTTGACGATGAAGTCCGAGTAGTGCTTCAGGTTGCGCGCCTGCACGCGCAGGATGTAGTTGCTGTCGCCGGTGATGATGTACGCCGACAGCACCTCCGGCCACGACTGCACCGCGGCGATAAAGGTGTCGTGCCAGCCCTCCACGTCATGGCGCATCGACACCTGAACGATCGCCTCCAGCTCCAGTCCCAGTTGCTCCGCATCGAACCAGGCGCGATAGCCGCCGATCACCCCTGACTCTTCCAGCAGCCGTACCCGTCGCAGGCACGCCGACGGCGACAGCGCCACGCGGTCGGCCAGGTCCTGGTTGCTGATGCGGCCGTTCTCCTGCAGGCAGGTCAGGATGCGCAAATCGGTCGGATCGAGGTTCATTCGAATATCCTTCGATTAATCGTGAATTTTTCGCATTCTATGCGAAAGACCGGGCGGGTGACGGGCCATTTAGCAAGCCTCTTGCCCCCGATTTTGACTATGATTCCCGACATCGAGGCACACAGAAACGGCGCCCGTGGACGGCGCCGCGCAACCCATGACCGCCCCCACTCCCGACCCGCGCCGACTGTGGGACATCAGCCCGCCGCTGTCGCCCGCCACGCCGGTGTGGCCCGGCGACACGCCGTTCCAGCAGCAGCCGGCCTGGCAGATCGACGCGCATTGCCCGGTCAATGTCGGCCGCATCACGCTGTCGCCGCACACCGGCGCGCATGCGGACGCGCCGCTGCACTACGCCGCCGACGGCGCGCCGATCGGCGCCGTGCCGCTGACGCCCTACCTGGGCCGCTGCCGTGTGATCCACTGTATCGGCGCGTCGCCGCTGGTGCAGCCGCACCATGTCGAGCACGCGCTCGACGCGCTGCCGCCGCGGGTGCTGCTGCGCACCTACCGGCAGGCGCCGCTGGCGCAGTGGGATCCCGACTTCTGCGCGGTGTCGGCCGACACCATCGCGCTGCTGGCTGCGCACGGCGTGCAACTGGTCGGCATCGACACGCCCTCGCTCGATCCGCAGGAATCCAAGACCATGGACGCGCACAACGCGGTGCGCCGCCATGGGCTGGCGATCCTGGAAGGCATCGTGCTGGACCAGGTCGATGCCGGCGACTATGAACTGATCGCGCTGCCGCTGCGCTTTGCCGCGCTGGATGCCAGCCCGGTGCGCGCGGTGCTGCGCAGCCTCGACTGAACCTTTTCCCGAACCCGCCTGGCCTTTCTGCACGACATGACGACCATTGACCGCGAGCACTGTATTCGGCTCGACCAGCAAGACCCGCTGCGCCCGCTGCGCGACCAGTTCGCGCTGCCCCAGGGCGTGATCTACCTCGACGGCAATTCGCTCGGCGCCCGCCCACGCGCCGCCGCCGCGCGCGCCGCCCAGGTGGTGGCGGAGGAATGGGGCGACGGCCTGATCCGCAGCTGGAATACCGCCGGCTGGTTCGACCTGCCGCAGCGCCTGGGCAACAAGCTGGCGCCGCTGGTGGGCGCGGGCCACGATGAAGTGGTGGTGACCGACACCACCTCGATCAACCTGTTCAAGGTGCTGGCCGCGGCGCTGCGCGTGCAGCAGACGCGCGACCCGGCGCGCAAGGTGATCGTTTCCGAGGCCAGCAACTTCCCGACTGACCTGTATATCGCGCAGGGCCTGGCCGACCTGCTGCAGCAGGGCTACTCGCTGCGGCTGGTGAACTCGCCGGCCGAGATCGACGCCGCCGTCGGCGCCGATACCGCGGTGCTGATGCTGACCCACGTCAACTACAAGACCGGCGAGATGCTCGAGATGGCCGGGCTGACCGAGCTGGCCCATGCCCGCGGCGCGCTGACGGTGTGGGACCTGTGCCATTCGGCCGGCGCCGTGCCGGTCGATCTGAACGCCGCCGAGGCTGACTACGCCATCGGCTGCACCTACAAGTACCTGAACGGCGGCCCGGGCTCGCCCGCCTTCGTCTGGGTCGCGCCGGCGCTGCGCGACGCCTTCTGGCAGCCGCTGTCGGGCTGGTGGGGCCATGCCGCGCCGTTCGCGATGGATCCGCAGTACCGGCCGGTGGAAGGCGTGCGCCGCTTCCTGTGCGGCACGCAGCCGGTCACATCGCTGGCGATGGTCGAGTGCGGGCTGGACATCTTCGCCCAGACCAATATGCAGGTGCTGCGCGCCAAGTCATTGCTGCTGACCGACTTGTTCATCGAACTGGTCGAGGCTCGCTGCGGCCACCACCCGCTGACGCTGGTGACGCCGCGCGAGCACGCGCGCCGCGGCAGCCAGGTTAGCCTGGAGCATCCGGACGGCTATGCCCTGGTGCAGGCCCTGATCGAGCGCGGCGTGATCGGCGACTACCGCGAGCCGTGCATCGCCCGCTTCGGCTTCACGCCGCTCTACACCAGCTTTGCCGAGGTGTGGGATGCTGTGGAAATCCTGCGCGACGTGCTGGACAGCGGCGCCTATCGCGACGCGCGCTTCCAGACGCGCGGCCAGGTGACCTGACCGGGAGCGCATCATGAGCGAATTCAAGGGATGCCCCTTCTCCGGCGCGGCGCCGGCAGCCACCCCGGCAGCCACCCCGCAGGGCGACGACTGGCACGGCGCGCAGATGGATTTCGCCAGGGACATGAGCTATGGCGACTACCTCGGCCTGGACCAGATCCTGAGCGCGCAGCATCCGCTGTCGCCGGACCACAACGAGATGCTGTTTATCGTGCAGCACCAGACCACCGAGCTGTGGATGAAGCTGATGCTGCACGAGCTGCGCGCCGCGCGCGAGTCGGTCAAGGGCGACAGCCTGCCGCCGGCGTTCAAGATGCTGACGCGCGTGTCGCGCATCATGGACCAGCTGGTGCAGGCGTGGAACGTGCTGGCCACCATGACCCCGCCGGAATACTCGGCGATGCGGCCCTATCTGGGCATGTCGTCGGGCTTCCAGTCGTACCAGTACCGCGAGATCGAGTTCATCCTGGGCAACAAGAACGCCGCCATGCTGCGTCCGCACGCGCACCGGCCGGAACACCTGGCGCTGGTCGAGGCCGCGCTGAAGACGCCGTCGCTGTACGACGAGGCGATCCGGCTGATGGCGCGACGCGGCTTTGCCATCGACGCCGACTGTGTCGAGCGCGACTGGACCCAGCCGACCGCGTACAACGCGTCGGTCGAGGCGGCGTGGCTGGAGGTCTATCGCAACCCCGGCGCGCATTGGGAACTCTATGAGCTGGGCGAGAAGTTCGTCGACCTGGAAGACGCGTTCCGGCAATGGCGCTTCCGCCATGTGACCACGGTCGAGCGGGTGATCGGCTTCAAGCGCGGCACCGGCGGCACCGAGGGCGTCAGCTACCTGCGCAAGATGCTGGACGTGGTGCTGTTTCCGGAGTTGTGGAAGTTGCGCACCGACCTTTGATCCACACTGTCCCTGCGCGCAGGGACCGCGGTACGGGCGGCGGGCAGCTTCAGCCCGCCGGCTCGGACAACCTTGCCGCCAGCGTCTGCAGCGCCGGCGCCAGCGTCTGGTGGAACACCGTCTCGTCCACCGCGCCATAGGAAGCGCTGCAGCTCAGCATGTGCAGCTCCTTCTCCCCCACCGGCCGGAACGCCACCGCACAGGCATGGATGGCCGGATGCCAGTCGCGGAACGACGCGGCATAGCCGCGCTGCTGCGCCTCGGCCAGCGCGGCGCGGGTGGCGGCCTCCTGCTGCTTCCATTGCTCCGGGAAGGCCTGGCTGAACTCGGCCATCACGCGTTCGCGGCGCGGCGCCGGCAGAGCGGCCAGGTAGGCCCGCCCCATCGAACTCGACACCAGCGACAGACGCGAGCCGACGCCCAGCCCGAGCATCACGCCGGCATCGTTGCGGATCGATTCCAGGTAGATCACCTCCATGCGCTCGCGCTTGCCGAGCGACACCGAGACCCCGTACGACTGCGCGAACGCCAGCATGTGCGGCCGCGCCAGCGACACCACGTCCGATGCCGACAGGTAGGCGTAGCCTAGCGCCAGCACCCCGGCATCGAGCGCGTACTTGCCCAGGCTCTCGTCATAGCGCAGGTAGCCCAGCTGCACCAGGGTACCGGCCAGCCGGCTTACCGTGGCTTTGGGAAAGCCGGTGCGGCGCACGAACTCCTGGTTGCCCAGCATCGCCTCGCCGGTGCGGAAGCAGCGCAGCAGCTCCAGGCCGCGCGCCAGCGCGGTGACGAAGTTCGGATCGCTGTCGCGCACGGGCGCCGCGGCAGGTTCCTGGGAAAGTGACGGATCGGGCTGGGTGTTTTGGTCGAGGTTGGCCAAGGTTCGCGGCTCCAGTCGGGGCTTGTCCGTTCATCGCACAAAGGCGCGGAGGTTCAGGGTTTTGCCTGTTGCGTGGCAAGACCATTGCGATATACTAATTCAACGGAACACAGTTCCGCAATGCGGAACTTCCAGGATCCCGAAAAAATCCTCCGCACGATCGCCATCGACCACCATCGACCGATCACAGATCGATCACCGAACCCGTTACGAATGACGGAATCCGCCGGCGCGGACCCGCGGCACGCCAGCCGCCCGCCCGGCGCTTCCCCTGCGCTACCGAAGGAGACCTGCATGGCTGCCAACGCCGAATTCCACTGGGCCGACCCCCTGCTGCTGGACCAGCAACTGAGCGCCGACGAGCGCATGGTGCGCGACGCCGCCGCGGCGTACTGCCAGGACAAGCTGATGCCGCGCGTGCTGCAGTCGTTCCGCAACGAGAAGACCGATGTCGAGATCTTCCGCGAGATGGGCGAACTCGGCCTGCTCGGCCCGACCATCCCCGAGCAATACGGCGGCCCGGGCCTGAACTACGTCAGCTACGGCCTGATCGCCCGCGAAGTCGAGCGCGTCGATTCGGGCTACCGCTCGATGATGAGCGTGCAGTCGTCGCTGGTGATGGTTCCCATCTACGAATTCGGCACCGAGGCGCAGAAGCAGAAGTACCTGCCCAAGCTGGCCACCGGCGAATGGATCGGCTGCTTCGGCCTGACCGAGCCCAACCATGGCTCCGACCCGGGCTCGATGGTCACCCGCGCCAAGAAGGTCGACGGCGGCTACGAGCTGACCGGCGCCAAGATGTGGATCACCAACTCGCCGATCGCCGACGTGTTCGTGGTCTGGGCCAAGCTGCAGGGCGATGACGGCAAGGAAGACATCCGCGGCTTTATCCTGGAAAAGGGCTGGAAGGGCCTGAGCGCCCCGGCCATCCATGGCAAGGTCGGCCTGCGCACCTCGATCACCGGCGAGATCGTGCTCGACCAGGTGTTCGTGCCGGAAGAGAACATCATGCCGGGCGTGAAGGGCCTGAAGGGTCCGTTCACCTGCCTGAACTCGGCCCGCTACGGCATCGCCTGGGGCGCGCTGGGCGCCGCCGAATTCTGCTGGCACACCGCGCGCCAGTACACGCTGGACCGCAAGCAGTTCGGCCGCCCGCTGGCCGCCACCCAACTGGTGCAGAAGAAGCTGGCCGACATGCAGACCGAGATCACGCTGGGCCTGCAGGGCTGCCTGCGCCTGGGCCGCATGAAGGACGAAGGCACCGCCGCGGTCGAGATCACCTCGATCATGAAGCGCAACTCGTGCGGCAAGTCGCTCGACATCGCCCGCGTGGCGCGCGACATGCTGGGCGGCAACGGCATCTCGGACGAGTTCGGCGTGATCCGCCACGTGGTCAACCTGGAGGTGGTCAACACCTACGAAGGCACGCACGACATCCACGCCCTGATCCTGGGCCGCGCCCAGACCGGCCTGCAGGCCTTCTTCTGATCGCGGCATAAAAAAGCCCGGCGATGAAGCCGGGCCAAGCACACTACCAAGGAGACGACGAGGCTGCCCCCGTCGATACAACATCTGCCTTGCATACTGCCCCGCCCTGGCGGGGCCGTGTTCATTTGTTGGGCTGGGGCGTCAGGCGCAGGTACGGACGCACGGCCTGGTAGCCCTTGGGGAATTTCTCGCGCAGCACGGCTTCATCCTTCAGCGACGGCACGATGACGACGTCGTCGCCGTCCTGCCAGTTGCCCGGCGTGGCAACGCTGTGGCTGTCGGTCAGCTGCAGCGAGTCGATCACGCGCAGCACCTCGTTGAAGTTGCGCCCGGTGCTGGCAGGATAGGTGATGATCAGGCGCACCTTCTTGTTCGGGTCGATGATGAACAGCGAGCGCACCGTCAGGGTCTCGTTCGCGTTCGGGTGGATCATGTCGTAGAGCTGCGACACCTTGCGGTCGGCGTCGGCCAGGATCGGGAAGTTGACCTGGGTCGCCTGGGTCTCGTTGATGTCCGCGATCCAGCCGCGGTGCGAGTCCACGGTATCGACCGACAGCGCGATCGCCTTGACGCCGCGGCGCGCGAATTCATCCTTCAGCCGTGCGGTGAGGCCCAGTTCGGTGGTGCACACCGGGGTATAGTCGGCCGGGTGCGAGAACAGCACGCCCCAGCTGTCGCCAAGCCACGCATGGAAACGGATGCGGCCCTCGCTGGAATCCTGCTCGAAGTCCGGGGCGATATCGCCAAGACGCAACGCCATGTTCTGTTCTCCTGATTTCACGGTGAAACCAGAGTAACTGGATTGATATCCAACCCAAACGAATATAAAGTCACTACAAAATCACTCGTAGTCATATAGACATTCTCTGACATTCATCACGCCCGCTTTCGTGCATGCTGGCAATACTTGGGCGTCCGACCCCGCAGCAACCCTGCAGCGAACCCTTGTTCCGGGCGCGCTGCCTTGAAAGGGCGACGTGTCGCCACATATGCTAGGTATCAGACTAAGTATCAGACCGACAAATGCCGTTAGCCTCGGAGCGTAGAAAATGTCAGAATCCGCACAAACCGAACCAACCGCCCGCAAACAGGAGAAACTGATGAGCGATGTCAAGACCGTGCTGTCCGACGCCGAGGAACTGCTGAAGCAAGCCGCCTCGACCACCGGGGAAAAGGCCGCCGAACTGCGCGAGCGTGGCATGGGCCTGCTCAAGCAAGCCAAGGAAAAGGCCCAGGACCTGCAAGACGCCGTCGTAACCAAGAGCAAGGCCGCCGCGCGCGCCACCGACGACTACGTGCACGACCACCCGTGGCGCGCCGTGGGCGTGGCAGCCGGCGTGGGCCTGCTGATCGGTCTGCTGCTCAACCGCAAGTAAGCGCTGCAAATCCGGCGCGGCACGCCAAGGCCGCGCCATCGCGGCAACCCGCCAGGCGGGTTGCCAGTGGCCGGGGCGCCCGGTGTGCCGGTAACGCTGTCGCGGTTGGCCCGTCGGGCCAACCGTTCGTTGCCGACACAACCTGGCGCCGTCATCCGGCCCCGCCAGCTGGATAGGTGCGTACGGCCATGCCGGCGCACCGCTCTTTCACGCCGGAGCCGCATGAGCGAAGCCACCCCTTCCCCCAAGTTCCTCGACGCCGTGCGCAACCTCGCCGGCTCGCTCGTGGCGATGGTGCAGACGCGCCTGGAGCTCGCCAGCGTGGAGCTGGCCGAGGAGCGCACGCGCTTGCTGAAGGTCGCCCTGCTGGCCTTGTTCGGGCTGGCGTTCTTCGGGCTGGGCCTGGTCACGCTGACCGCCCTCATCGCGATCCTGTTCTGGGACACCTACCGCTGGCAGGCGCTGGGCGCGCTGACGGTGCTCTACCTGGTGCTGTGCGCCGCCTGCCTGGCGTACGCCCGCAACGTGCTGCGCAACGCGCCGCCGATGCTGGAAGCCACGCTCGCCGAAATCGACAAAGACCGGGAGATCCTGCGCCGATGAGCACACTAGACCCTGACGACGCCACGCCCGCACGCGACCGCGGCGAGTACCCGCGCGCGCCCCGGTTCACACAGGAGGTGCGCCTGCCGCTCGCGGTGCGCAAGGAACTGCTGCTGACCCGCGCCGCCCTCGAACGCCACGATTGCCTGCAGGCGCTGCACGCGGTACGCGGCGGCGTGCACCGCCTCGGCACCGTCAGTGCCTGGCTGCCGCGGATCGCGCGGCCGGGCTCGTGGATGAAGGTGGTCGGACTGACCAAGGACTACCCGATGCTCAGCACCGCGGTGACACTGGCGCTGCCGCTGATCAAGCGCGCGCCGGTGCTGCGCTGGAGCTGGAAGCTGTCCAAGCTCGGCCTGGTCGCCGGCGCGGCCTACTGGGCCTACAACACCTGGCGCGATGCCAAGGGCCAGGCGGTGCCGCCGGCCAACGTGCCGACCCCTGCCCCGGCCGGCACCCCGCCCGCCGCCGACACTGGCTTCCGCGATCCGCTGATCCCCTGACGGTCCTGCCGACTCAGCCGGCCAGCGCCAGCGCCGGCTGCGCGCCGGCCTCCGCGGCGGCCGGTGCGAACGGCACCGGCGGCGCAATGTGATAGCCCTGCGCCAGGTCCACGCCCAGCTCGCGCAAGCGCGCGAGCATCGCCTCGTTCTCGACGAATTCCGCAATGGTCTGCTTGCCCATGGCGTGGCCGATGCGCTGGATCACCTCGACCATCACCAGATTGACCGGATCGGCCAGCATGTCGCGCACGAAGCTGCCATCGATCTTCAGATAGGCCGCGGGCAAGTGCTTGAGGTAGGTGAACGACGACATGCCGGCGCCGAAGTCGTCCAGCGCGAAGCGGCAGCCGAGCTGCTGCAACTGCATGATGAACGCGCCGGCCTGCGCCAGGTTGGCAATGGCCGCGGTCTCCGTGATCTCGAAGCAGATGCCGTCCAGCGCGATGCCGAAGCGCTGCGCCTGCTCGCGCACGAAATCCGGGAACTGGATGTCGGCCAGCGACGAGCCTGACAGGTTGATCGCGCAGGTCGCGATCTCGGCCTGGCGCCCCGCCAGCGTGGCAAACGCGGTCTCGACCACCCAGCGGTCGATCATCGGCATCAGGTTGTAGCGCTCGCAGGCCGGCACGAAGGCCATCGGCGGCACCAGCCGGCCGCGCTCGTCCACCATCCGCAGCAACAGCTCCACATGGCGTCCCCCCGCCGGCACCGTGCCCGGCTGCACCGGCACGATCTCCTGCGAGAACAGGCAGAAGCGGCCGGCGGCCAGCGCCGCGTGCACGCGGCTGACCCACTCCATCTCGCCATGGCGCGCCTGCACCACGCTGTCCAGCGGATGGTAGACCTGCACGCGGTTGCGCCCGCCCTCCTTGGCCACGTAGCAGGCCGCGTCGGCCGCGCTCAGCGCCTCGGCCACGCTGCCGGTGTGCCGGTCCAGCGTGACCAGGCCGATGCTGACCCCGACCGCGAAGGTGCGCTGCCGGTGCGCAAAACGGAAGCTCGCAATCGCGTGGCGCAAGCCCTCGGCCACGCGCTCGCCGTCGGCGGCGCCGCAATGCTCGAGCAGCACGCCGAACTCGTCGCCGCCCAGCCGCGCCAGCATGTCGCTGCGGCGCAGCTGGCCGCGCATGACCTCGGCCATCTGCCGGATCAGCTCGTCGCCGGCGGCGTGGCCGCAGGTATCGTTGACCACCTTGAACTGGTCCAGGTCCAGGTACATCAGGGTGTGGAGCATGCCTTGCGTGCGCGCACGCTCGATCGCCGCGGCCAGCCGGCGCTCGAACCCGGCGCGGTTGACCAGGCCGGTCAGCGCGTCATGGCTGGCCTCGTAGGCCAGGCGCGCGGCATGCGCGCGTTCCTGGCTGATGTCGTGCAGCACCACCACCACGCCGATGGCCTGCGCGGCGCGGTCGCGGATCAGCGCCACCGACGGCTTGACTGCCAGTGCCTGCCCCGGCTGTCCGGCGCCGTCGCGCTGCACCAGCTGGGCCGAGCGGCTGTGCCAGCGCTGGCGCAGCGCCAGCGGCACGATATCGGGCAGCGGCGCCAGGCTGTCCTCGTCGCGCAGCACGCACACCTCGCTCAGCGGCAGGCCGCGGGCATCGGCCTCGCGCCAGCCGGTCAGCGCCTCGGCGGCCGGATTGAGCGACTGCACGCGGCCCCATACATCGGCGGTCACCACCGCGTCGCCGATCGCCTGCAGCGTGACCTGGGCGCGCTCCTTTTCGGCAAACAGCTGGGTCTCGTAGCGCTTGTGGTCGGAGATATCGGTCAGCGAGCCCGCCATGCGCGCGCGCCGGCGCCCGGCCCCGCGCACCAGCCGGCCGCGCGCGCGCACCCACAGGTAGTCGCCGGCGCGGTTGCGCAGGCGGAATTCGGCGTCGTAGGGCTCGCCGCTGCGCAGGTGGTGCGCCAGCTTGGCCTCGAACGCCGCCAGCTCGGACGGATGCAGCAGGCCCAGCACGGTTTCGCGCGCGTGCGGCAGCTCGTCGGCGCGGTAGCCCAGCATCTGCGCGCAGCGCGGCGAGAAATACAGCTCGCCGCGGCCAAGATGCCAGTCCCACAGGCCGTCGTTGCTGCCTTCGACCGCGAGCTGCAGCTGCTCTTCACTTTGCGCCAGGGCCTCGCGCAACCGGCGCTCGCGCCGCAGCGGCCCGACCGACAGCAGGATCGCCGACATCAGCAGCGCCGCCGCCATCACCGCGCTGCCGGTGGTGAGCAGCCGCGTGACCCGGCGCGACGCCTGTCCCAGGTGATCGGAAAAGGCCCGCTCCAGCGGCGTCAGCCGGGCGTCGATCCGGGCGATGTTGCGCAGCACCGGCGCGACGCAGGCGTCGTCGCAGCCGGGCTGGGTGGCCAGGCGCCGCAGCGCCAGCGCCTGCTCATGCAAGGCAAAGATCTCGAGATCGCCCTGCGCCCACACGCGGATGGCGGCATCGACTTCATGGATCTGGCGGAAATTCCGGTACAGGCGCACCATCCGCGGGATGTCTTCGGGGTGGTTGCCGCCGGCGAGCAGGCCCTCGTGCACGCGTTCCAGGTCAGGCTCGGCACGGTCCAGTTCCAGGCGCGCGCGATGGTCGCCGAACGGGATGGCGATGGACGCCAGGTAGGCGTCGAAATCGGCCGGATCGCGGTCCTCGCCGTAGCGCAAAAGGTGCAGCACGGCGTTCTTCTGGCCCTTGGACCACTGGCTCTCGCCGGCGACGAAGGCGCGCGCGGCCGACAGCAGGTCCAGGCTGGCGATGCTGAACAACGCCAGCGCGACCACCACCGGTACGAACGGCCAGATGATGCGCAGCACATGCCCGCTGGCCGGCAAGGAAACGCCTGCTCGCCGCATAGGTCTTGTTCGAGGGGGGCCGTGTCTCGCGGCCGTTCCGAGGACCCGCGGTCCACACGCCGCGGTTAGACCCATTGTGCTGCGCTGGCCGGGCGTGCGTCTCTACCTCGAACTAGTTAAAGCACCCCCTACCATCGGGGCATGCCGCGCGGAAACAATGCAAAAAGGGCCTGTGACGTGCGCCACAGGCCCTTCGACATGCTGGTGGGTCGTGCGTGACTCGAACACGCGACCAACGGATTAAAAGTCCGCTGCTCTACCGACTGAGCTAACGACCCGAAAAAACAGAACCGCGATTATAGTGATGCGATTCTCGATGTGTCAAGGGCATGGCGCGCCAGCGCACTTAAACCATGCGTTCCAGGCGCCACATCTGGTAGCGGAATGCCAGCATCGCGCCGGCCAGGATGCCGGCCAGCGCAATGAACGAACCCAGCGCCAGCGTCGACACGCCCGACAACCCCTGCCCCACCGTGCAGCCGAGCGCCGTGACGCCGCCGGCGCCCATCAGGATGCCGCCGACCATGTGGTTGGCCACGTCCTCGGCATTGCCGAAGCCTTCCCAGCGGAAGGTGCGCGTGGCCAGCGCATAGGCGGCCGCGCCGGCGATCACGCCGAACACGCTGACGATGCCGATGGTCAGCACCTTGCTCTTGTCGCTGAACATCATCAGCCAGTCGAGCGTGTAGGCATACGGGGCGACGAAGCTCAGGCTTTCCATGCGGCCGCTGTTGGTCGAGACGAACAGCTCTTCCAGCGTATTGGGGTCTTCGGCGACGTAGCCCAGGTGGCCCGACACGTACCACATCGCCACGATGATCAGGCCGACGCCGATGCCGCCGAGCAGGTTGTCGAAGGTGCGGAAGCCGCGCCCCGCCAGCGCCCACGCCGCCAGCACGCCGCCCAGCGCCAGGCCCAGGCCCAGCTGCAGCGCGCCGCGGGCCGCGCCGGTCCCCTGCGCCAGCACCGACGGCAGGTCCTGCGTGGTCGGCAGCGCCAGCGCCACCGCGTCGACGGTATTGACGCGCACCACGCCGAACAGGCCGCGCAGCGTCATGTAGGCCGACAGCCCCAGGAACACGAACACCACCAGCGACTTCAGGTTGCCGGCGCCGATGCGCACCAGCGTCTTGCTGCCGCAGCCCGACGCCAGCACCATGCCGAAGCCGAACATCAGCCCGCCGGCCAGCGCCGACAGCCAGGCCAGCTTGCTGGCAGCATAGATGGTCTTGGTCGGGTCGATGGCGCCGTTCCAGGCCAGCACGCCGGTGCCGATCATGGCCACGCCGATCGCCAGCACCCACATGCGCATGCGGCTCCAGTCGCCCATGTTGACGATGTCCGAGACCGCCCCCATGGTGCAGAAGTGCGTGCGCTGCAGCACCGCGCCAAACAGGAAGGTCAGGACAAAGGTGCTCAGCAGCACCGAGCGCGACAGCGCGGCAAGATCGATTTCAGGCATGGGGCGGGAACGGCGGACTCAGGCTAAGGCGCGGACTCAGGTGCAGGATCAGGCGGCGGCCTGGTAGCGGGTCGGGTCGGGCACGCCGGCAGCCTCGAAGCCGGCGCGGCGGATGCGGCAGGAATCGCACACGCCGCAGGCGCGGCCGTCATCGTCGGCCTGGTAGCACGACACCGTCAGGCTGTAGTCGACGCCCAGCGCCATGCCGGCGCGGATGATCTCGCCCTTGGTCATGTCGATGATGGGCGCATGCACGCGGAAGCGGTCGCCCTCGACGCCGGCCTTGGTGGCCAGGTTGGCGAGGGTCTCGTAGGCGGCGACGTATTCGGGGCGGCAGTCCGGGTAGCCGGAGTAGTCGACCGCGTTGGCGCCGAAGAACAGGTCGCGCCCGCCCACCGCCTCGGCCCAGCCGAGCGCCAGCGACAGCATGATGGTGTTGCGCGCCGGCACATAGGTGACGGGGATGCCGCCGCTGGCGCCATCGGTGGGGACCTCCAGCGCGTCGTCGGTCAGCGCCGAGCCGCCGAAGCGGCGCAGGTCCAGGTCGACGATCTCGTGGCGCACGGCGCCCAGCGCGGCGGCCACGCGCTTGGCGGCCTCCAGTTCCGAGGAATGGCGCTGGCCGTAGCGCATCGACAGCGCATAGGTCTCGAAGCCCTGGGCGCGGGCCATGGCAAGTACGGTGGCGGAGTCGAGTCCGCCGGACAGCAGGACGATGGCGCGTTGGGTCATGGTGCGGGTCGCGCCGGGGGCGGCGCGCAAGAACATTCAGGCGAATCGCATATTCTAGCGCGACAAACGAGAAAGGCCCGCCGAAGCGGGCCTTGCAATGGCGGACGGCGGCGCCGGCGGCGCTTACTTCAGCGTCTTGAGCCGGTTGCTCGCCGCCTGCGCGCCCTCGGTGCCGGGATACTTCGCCACCACCTGCTCCAGCGTCTTGCGCGCGGCCGCCTTCTGGCCGGACTCGAGCTGGTTGTTGGCAATGGCGATCATCGCATCCGGCACCTTGGGGTGGGTCGGATTGGCGTTGACCATGTTCTGCAGCACAAAGGTGGAACCCTTGTAGTCGCGCTGCGCGTACAGCGAGTTGCCGAGCCAGTACTGTGCCAGCGGCAGGTACGGGCTCTGCGGGTACTTCTTCACGAACGCCGAGAACGAATTCCCCGCGCTCTTGAAATCGCCCGCCTGGAACTGCTTGAGCGCGGCATCGTATTCGGGCTTTTCGCCCGGCTGCGCGATGCCTTCGCGACCCTCGACCGTGACCTGCTGCGGCTCGAATTTCTTCAGGCGCGCATCGAGGTCGGCGTAGTAGTCCTTCTGCTGCTTCTGCAGCGTGTCCACCGTGTTCTGCAGCACTTCGTTCTGACCGCGCAGCCGCGCCACTTCCTGGCGCAGGCCTTCGAGCTGGTTCTGCATGTCGAGCAGGTTGCGGCTGTTCTGCTCGATGCGCTGCGTCGCGGTCGCCTGGAAACCGTTGAACTGGTCGCGCAGGCTGATGACGGCCTTGCGGGCCTCGTCATCGTCGAACACTCCGGCATGCGCCTGCGACAGCGGCAGCATGCCGCCGCCGGCCACGGCGGCGAGCCACAACAGGGTGGAAACGCGTGCTTTCATGGAAGGCGGTCCAGATCAGTAGTTGATGTCCGCGCGACGGTTCTCGGCCCACGAGGCTTCATCGTGGCCGGTCGCCTTGGGCTTTTCCTTGCCCAGGCTGACGGCTTCCATCTGCGCGTCGGGCACGCCCATCGAGGCCAGCGAGCGGCGCACGGCTTCGGCGCGCTTCTGGCCCAGCGCCAGGTTGTACTCGCTGGTGCCGCGTTCGTCGGTGTTGCCCTGGATCAGGATCTTGCGGCCCTTGTTGGTGCCCAGGTACTTGGCGTGCGCGCCCAGCATGCCCTGGTAGTCGGCCTTGACGGTGTAGCTGTCGAAGTCGAAGTAGACGCTGCGCTTGGCCAGCGGGCTGTTCGGGTCGTTGAGCGGATCGGCCGCGGTCACCGGGGTGACGGCGCGCGGATCGGCGGCGCCCGCGCCGGCCGTGCCGGCGCCGGCGTTGGCGGTGTCGTCCAGCTTGACGCCGGAGCTGCAGGCGCCAAGGGCCAGCAGCGCGGCGACGGCAAGGGTTTTGGTCATCAGTTGGGCCATGGTGGTTGACTCCTGTTATTGCATGAAAGGACCCCAGGACGGCTCGCGAACATCGCCGGACTGGAGGGACAGAACCTGCCGGGTACGCCCGTCAGTGGACACCGCCGCCAGCACCGCGCGACCGCCCACGCGGGTGGCATAAAGGATGTACTTGCCGTTGGCGGCGAAGCTGGGCGCTTCGTCGTTGGCCGTATCGGTCAGCGACGTCACGTCGCCGTTGGTCAGGTCCTGCAACTGCAGCTTGAAGCCGCCCCCGCGCGAAATGTACGCCAGGTACTTGCCATCCGGCGAAATGCGCGGGCTCACGTTGTAGCTGCCCTTGAAGGTGACGCGCTGCGCCCCGCCGCCCTCCTCGCCGGAGGCGGGCATGCGGTAGACCTGCGGCGCACCGCCGCGGTCGCTGGTGAAATAGATGCTCTTGCCGTCGGGCGAGTACTGCGGCTCGGTGTCGATGGCGCTGCTGCGCGACAGGCGGCGGATGCCCGAGCCGTCGGCGTTGACCTGGTAGATCTGGGTATTGCCGTCGCGCGACAGCGCCAGCGCCAGGTGGCGGCCATCCGGCGACCACGACGGCGCGCTGTTGTTGCCCTTCTGGTTCGATACCAGCGTGCGCTTGCCGCTGGCGAGGTCGTGCACGTAGACCACCGGCTTCTTGGCCTCGAACGAGACGTAGGCCACGCGCGCGCCGTCCGGCGACCACGACGGCGAGATGATGGGCTCGTTGCTGGTCAGCGCCACCTGCGCGTTCTGCCCGTCCGAATCGGAGATCAGCAGCTGGTAGCGGCCGCCCACCTTCGACACGTAGGACAGGCGCGTGGCAAACACGCCGCGCTCGCCCAGCAGCTTTTCATAGATGTAGTCGGCGATCTTGTGCGCGGTCACGCGCAGCTGCGACTGGTTCACGGTGAAGGCCAGCCCGCCCAGGCTCTGGCCCTTGACGGTGTCGTACAGGCGGAAGCGCACTTCGTACTTGCCGCCCGCCGCCGGGGTCACGCTGCCGGCGACGAAGGCATCGGCGCCGCGCGCCTTCCAGCTGCCCAGGTCGACATTGGCGGACTCGGCCACGGTGGCGCCGCCCGGGTCGACGTTGCGGAAACGGCCGCTGCGGGCCAGGTCCGAACGGATGATCGCGGTCAGGTTCTGCGGGGCCTGGGCCTCGCCCTGGAAGTTGGCGGTGGCCACCGGGAACTGGCTGGCGCCAACCCCGGAAATCTCAACGTTGAGCTGCGCGTGCGCGGCGCCGGCGGCCATGGTCATGGCCGCGGCCAGCCACGCCATCAGCGCGCGCCGGCCGGCCAGCGGCATCGGCCGGCTCGCACCTCGGGATGCGGGGGAATCTGCGTTGTGCCGCCTCGCGGACAGCCAGTTGGGGGCCCAAAGCTTTCGCATGCTGCTCCTCAGTCGATTTCAAGTTTCGTCGGGCACCGTCGGGCACGACGGGCGATCGTCAACACGGGCAAATGCGGCATTGCAGCGCGTGGCGCATGCCCCGTCCGTGTGCATACCGCACCGTCGGCTGCGTCAGGCAACCTGTCATGCTAGCGCTGGGACCAGAACCCGACGATGAAGTTTGCATTATGTTGCAAATCATGCCGTGCCGTTCACCCGGTCCACCCAGTCACACTCAGTCCTTCGGCCGGAAGGTAATGGTGAAGCTGGCCGGCGCCTTGCCGTTCTCGTCGCGCGGCAGCGGATCGGAACGCTCGACCGCGCGCAGCACGGCATTGTCCCAGCCGGAGTTGCCGCTGGACTTGGACAGCCGCGCCGACAGCAGCGAGCCGTCCGGCGCCAGCTGCACCGAGACCACCGCGGTCGGGTTGCCCGGCACGTCCTCGGTAAAGACGATGTTCGGCTTGACGCGGCGCCGCACGCGGTCGGCGTAGCCGGGCGAAGCCTTGCCGCCACCGCCGGCACCGGCGCCGGCCGCATTGCCGACCCCGCCACCGCCGGCGCCGGAGCCGCCGGCCAGCGCCTGCAGGCGCGCCAGCTCGCTCTTGCGCTGGGCGTTGGCAGCGGCTTCGCGCTTGGCCTTGGCATCGGCATCCGCCTTGGCCTTGGCATCGGCCTGGGCTTTCGCCTTGGCGTCGGCCTGGGCCTTGGCCTTGGCATCGGCCTGCGCTTTGGCCTTGGCCTCGGCGGCTTCCTTGCGCTCGCGCTCGGCCTGTTCCTTGCGCTCCTGCTCCTGCTGCGCCGCCTTCTTCTTCGCGTCTTCCTTGCGCTGCGCTTCCTTGCGCTCGGCCTCGCGCCGCTCGGCTTCCTTGCGGTCGGCCTCCTTGCGCAGCGCTTCCTTGCGGGCCTCTTCCTTGCGGGCCTCTTCCTTGCGCGCCTCTTCCTTGCGCTCGGCCTCCTTGCGGGCCGCTTCCTTGCGCTCGGCTTCTTCGCGCGCGGCCGCCTCGGCGCGGCGCTTCTTCTGTTCCAGCGCGATATCGGCGTCGTCCTCGACCTTGCTCTTCACCTGGGGCGGCGGCGGCGCCGGACGCGGCTGCACCACCGGCTCGGGCTCTGGCTGCGGCTGCGGCCGCGGCGGCGGGGGCGCGGTGGCGGCGGGAATCTCCTCCCACAGTTCGGCCTCGGCCCCGACCGGGGTGCTGCTCTGCCAGCTCACGCCGTAGTACAGCACCACGGCCAGCATCAGGTGCATGAGCAGCGCGAGCAGGAAGGAACGCAGGGTTCCCCGCTCCTTGACCGGCTGGTAGGGATAGGCGGCGGCGGTCGTCATCAAGCGCAACGGCAATCGGATAGGTGCTTCAATACGTCACGAGGTCTTGGACTTGACCATCAGGCCCACGCGCTTGACGCCGTCGGCTTTCAGCACCGACATCACGTCCAGCACCGCCTCGTACTTGACCGCGCGGTCGGCGGCGATCACCACCGGCTGGTCCGGGTTCTCGTTCTGGCGCTGGTGGACGAAGTCCAGCAGGCCCTGCTTGTCGAGCTTGCGTTCGAAGGCATTGCCGGCTGTGTCCTTGCCGCGCGCGGTGAGTTGGCCGTCTTCATGCACGGTAACGACGATCGGGGGCGCCTTCTGCTGCGGCGTGGCATTGGCCACGGTGGGCAGGTCGACGGTGGCGGGGCTGACGATCGGCGCGGCCACCATGAAGATGACCAGCAGCACGAGCATGACGTCGATATACGGCACGACATTGATCTCGGCGCTGGCCCGGCGGCGCGAGCCGCCGCGGCGCTGAATGGCTGCCATTGCAGGACTCCTGGAAACGCCGGCCCGGGCTCACCGCCCGGACCGTTGATAGGGAATACGGTTAGCGGGTCTGGCGCTGCAGGATGTTCAGGAACTCTTCCATGAAGCTCTCGAACCGGATCGCCAGGCGATCGATTTCGGTGGCATAGCGGTTGTAGGCAATCACCGCCGGGATTGCCGCGAACAGGCCGATCGCGGTCGCCACCAGTGCTTCGGCGATACCGGGCGCCACCGACGCAAGCGTCGCCTGCTGCACGTTCGACAGCCCGCGGAACGCGTTCATGATCCCCCACACCGTGCCGAACAGGCCGATATACGGGCTCACCGAACCGACCGACGCCAGGAACGGCAAATGCGATTCCAGCACGTCCATCTCGCGCTGGTAGGCCGCGCGCATGGCGCGGCGGGCGGCGTCGAGCAGCGCGCCGGCCTCGTTGCCGCGCTCGCGCGCCTTCAGGAACTCGCCCATGCCGGATTCGAAGATCCGTTCCAGCGCACCGGTGTTGTGGCGGTTGTTGACGGCGCTGTTATAGAGCGCCTGCAGGTCGCCGCCGGCCCAGAAGTCGCGCTCGAAGCCTTCGGTCTGGGTGCGCGCCGAACGCACCGCCAGGTGCTTGCGGAAGATATAGGTCCACGAAAACAGCGACATGACGAGCAACAGCGCCATGACGGCCTGTGCCAGCACGCTGGCGTGGAGCACCAGCGTTACGATCGACATGTCTTGCGTGACGGTCACGGGATTCATCGTGCTGACTTGATGGTGGCTAGAACGGGGTCGGGGATCGGGGCAGGGCGGAAAGTGCTTTTGTCGACGCAGCCAACGCGGATCGCGCCGGTCGCGAGCATCAGCTCGCCACGCCAGGCTTCCTGGGTGAACTGCACCGAAGCCGGGCCGACCCGGTCGATGCGCGTGCGGATCTCAAGCTGGTCGTCCAGCCGGGCGGGCGCATTGTAGTCCACCGCCGTACTGCGGACGATGAAGACCACGCCCGCCTGGTCGGCGAGCGCCTGCTGTTCGATGCCGAGCGAGCGCAGCCACTCGGTGCGGGCGCGCTCGAAGAACTTGAGGTAGTTGGCGTAGAACACTACGCCGCCTGCATCGGTGTCTTCCCAGTACACCCGCAGGGTCCAGACAAAGTTTGGCATGGCCGCGATTGTAACGGAGAGCGATACCCGTTTCGTGTAAACCCGCAGGACGACTTTGCAACAGCAAGTTGCTGGCCAGGCCCGCGCCAGCCCTTGCCAGCGCTTGCCTGGCGGGTTCACGGCTTGCGGCGGGCGGCCGCCTCGCGCTACACTGCGCGCAACCATTCCATCTTGCGCGACTGGCGAAGTCAGTGGGCACTACCACGAGGAAGCGCAAGTTCTCTGGCGTGAAGTTTCCAAACGCCATGGCGTTGACGCGAGTCATGCCTGCCGCTCGCCTGGGCAGCGAATGGGAAGCAGGGTGCGCCCTGCGCCGACGGCCAAGCCGCCGCCGGTGCCGGTCGCCGCTAGCCTTCCCCGCGCGCCCTACCCCCGATGCCTGAATCGGATTCCCTTTTTTCAGACGAGTTTCGCCATGTTCGAACGCAGCCGTTTTACGATCGACCAGATCGACCCCGAGGTCTTTGCCGCCATCCAGCAGGAAAACCAGCGCCAGGAAGACCACATCGAGCTGATCGCCTCCGAGAACTACACCTCGCCCGCGGTGATGGCCGCGCAGGGTTCGCAGCTGACCAACAAGTACGCCGAGGGCTATCCCGGCAAGCGCTACTACGGCGGTTGCGAGTACGTCGACATCGTCGAGCAGCTGGCCATTGACCGCGTCAAGCAGCTGTTCGGCGCCGAGGCCGCCAACGTGCAGCCCAATTCGGGCTCGCAGGCCAACCAGGGCGTGTACTTCGCCGTGCTCAAGCCGGGCGACACCATTATGGGCATGAGCCTGGCCGAGGGCGGCCACCTGACCCACGGCATGGCGCTGAACATGAGCGGCAAGTGGTTCAACGTGGTCAGCTACGGCCTCAACGCCCAGGAAGACATCGACTACGACGCGCTCGAAAAGCTGGCGCAAGAGAAGAAGCCCAAGCTGATCATCGCCGGCGCCTCGGCCTTCGCGCTGCGCATCGACTTCGAGCGCATCGGCCGCGTCGCCAAGTCGATCGGCGCCTACTTCATGGTCGACATGGCCCACTACGCCGGCCTGATCGCCGCGGGCGTCTACCCGAACCCGGTGCCGCACGCCGACTTCGTCACCACCACCACCCACAAGAGCCTGCGCGGCCCGCGCGGCGGCGTGATCCTGATGAAGGCCGAGCACGAGAAGGCGATCAACTCGTCGATCTTCCCCGGCATCCAGGGCGGCCCGCTGATGCACGTGATCGCCGGCAAGGCGGTGGCGTTCAAGGAAGCGCTGACGCCGGAGTTCAGGGAATACCAGCAGCAGGTGGTGAAGAACGCCGCCGTGCTGGCCGAGACCCTGATCGCGCGCGGCCTGCGCATCGTCTCGGGCCGCACCGAGAGCCACGTGATGCTGGTCGACCTGCGCGCCAAGAACATCACCGGCAAGGAAGCCGAGCGCATCCTGGGCGAGGCGCACCTGACCGTGAACAAGAACGCGATTCCGAATGACCCGGAAAAGCCGTTCGTCACCTCCGGCATCCGCGTCGGCTCGCCGGCCATGACCACGCGCGGCTTCAAGGAAGAAGAAGCCCGCATCGTCGGCAACCTGATCGCCGACGTGCTGGACAACCCGCACGACGCCGCCAACATCGCCGCGGTGCGCGAGCAGGTGTCGGCGCTGACCAAGCGTTTCCCGGTCTACGGCTGACGCTGACAGGCCGCCCGCGCGCACGCGCACGGGTGGCCGGCAGCTCCGCGGTCCGCGCCACCCCCGGCGCTGGCCGCGGGCCTCGCCAACCCGCCCCGCCGCCGCAGAACGACAACACGGACAAGGCGATGGGGTTCAACTGAAGGTGGTCCGGCATGAAATGCCCCTTTTGCGGTCATTCCAATACCCAGGTTCTCGACACCCGCATGTCGGAAGACGGCGATGCCGTGCGCCGGCGCCGCCGCTGCGAAGCCTGCGACCGCCGCTTCACCACCTATGAGCGGATCGAGCTGTTCTTCCCCGCCATCGTCAAGAAAAACGGCTCGCGCGTGGACTACGCCCGCGCCAAGCTGAAGGATTCGATGCGCCTGGCCTTGCGCAAGCGCCCGGTCTCGGCCGAAGCCATCG
The DNA here is from genome assembly GCF_003254285.1 of Cupriavidus phytorum. Taxonomy (NCBI): domain Bacteria; kingdom Pseudomonadati; phylum Pseudomonadota; class Betaproteobacteria; order Burkholderiales; family Burkholderiaceae; genus Cupriavidus; species Cupriavidus phytorum. The sequence goes on along the minus strand of NZ_QKZN01000004.1, from coordinate 533,221 downwards.
ACGAAGCCATCACCCGGATCGAAGAAAAGCTGCTGGCGCTGGGCGAGAAGGAAATCCCCAGCAGCCAGGTCGGCGAACTGGTGATGCGCGAGCTGCGCAAGCTCGACAAGATTGCCTATATCCGCTTTGCCTCGGTCTACCGCAGCTTTGAAGACGTGTCCGAATTCTCGGACGTGCTGGCCGAAGTCACCGCCGGCAGCGGCAAGCGCTGACGCCCGCGTTTTCCGCTACCAGCACTGCGCCGACGCCACGCCGGCGCGCATCCCCGTGTTCCCCTGCAGCCCAAGGTGGTTGAGGGTATAGCTGCCGCAGTCGTCCCCCGCCTGCGGGCCGACCGGCGCCGCGGTCGCGGTATAGCTGGTGGCCGGATTGCCCGCCACCACCGTCAGCTGGTAGTAGGCCTGTCCGCCCGACTGGACCGCCACAGGGAACGCGTCGCCGGCATATCCCAGCGCCGCGGGCGTGCCGCCATAGACGTTCTGCGTGCTGAACAGCCGCTCCTGGCGCGCCGCGAGATCCAGCAAGGCGGTCTTGGCGTCGGTGCGGCGCGACTTGCGCACGTGCTCCGTGTAGGACGGATAGGCGATCGCGGCCAGGATCGCGGCAATCGCCACCGTGATCATCAGCTCGATCAGCGTGAAGCCGGCGGCGGCGCGCCGCGGCAGCGGGAAGGCAGGCAGGTTCATGGTGGTCAGCGCAGCCGGATCCAGTTGAGACGGGCGCCCGCGCCGTTGGCGCCGGGGTTGATCTGGGTGATGGCACCGCTGCCGCCCACGGTCTGCTGCACCAGGTAGGGCCGCTTCTTCGCCGTCACCACCGATGGCGTGCCGGTGCCGCTCAGGCCGATGCCGCTGACGATGCCGTTGTTCAGCAGCGGGAAGCTGCTGCTGTTGGTGCTGCTGAAGAACGACTGCGCGGCCGCGCCGCCCGAGCCCATCGACACGCCAATGGTGAAGCCCGACGGCACCTCGGCATTGCACGACAGCGCCTGCGACAGCGCCGAACTGGGCGGGATGGTGGTGTTGACGATCACCATGCCGTAGGCGATCACCGGGTTGTAGATCACCTGCTCGCGCGTGGCCGACGGCAGCGGCAGCTGCCAGCCGTACTTGTTGTTGCCGCTGGCGCAGGCGCTCGAGCCCTGCCAGCACACCTTGTTGGCGCTGACCGTGCGCACCGTCACCGTGCTGCCGGCCGCCCGCCCTTCGGCGGTAATCGATTGCTGCGTCAGGTTGGCGGCGGACAGCGGCCGGGTGGCGCTGGCCAGCGACGCATAGCGGGCCTGCGCGCCGGCCACCGCGTTCCATCCCGCCATGTCCCAGTCCCACACGCCATACAGCCCCTGCCCGCCCGGCTCGAACACCGCTTCGCTGCCCTGCGTCTGCTCCAGCCGGCGGCCCGTGCCGAACGCGACCACCACGCGCGGCATCGCCGCGGCGCCGGTTCCGGTGCCGGGCACCGAGCCCACCGCCACCCTGGTGGAGATCGGCTTGCCGCCGGTCTGCATCAGCGGGCGGCTGCCGGCGCGCCAGTGGTCCGGATTGTCCGAGGTCAGGTCGAAGCGCCACAGGTTGCCGAACACGTCGCCGGCGTAGACGTAGTCGGTGATGTGGTCGCCGTCGAGATCGGCCGGCGTGACATAGGCAATGCCGTTGCGGCTGCTGGCGCCGGCCGGGTCCTGCTGCGGCCCGTAGCCGGTGCCGAGATAGCGGAAGCTGCGCGAGCCGTCGGCCGGGTCGACCAGCATGATGAACAGGCCGGCCGAGCCGCTCTTGCTGCCCAGGCCGTTGCCGAACAGCACCGCCCACTGGCCGTTGTGCAGGCGGCGGATCACGGGCGTGCCATAGGTGTTGCCGAGGTTGTCGCCGCACGCGCTGTCGCCGGTGCACTGCAGGGTGTTGTTCCACTCGCCGATCACCGTGGCGCTGGCCGCCGCCGGGGTATCGTCGAAGCGCTCCGGATCGGTCACGTCGAGGGCGTAGAGCGCGCCGCCGGTCGCGGCCGCGGCCTTGCTGGCGAGCGGGCCGCCGCGGTTCGCGCCCGGCCCCAGCCCGCCGACCAGCCAGGTATGCCAGGCACCGGCGTAGTAGAGATCGCCGGTGCCGGGCGTGGCATCGACAAACAGGTTGTGCACGTATTGCGGCGAACTGTAGGCGAGCGCCGCATTCGACGACTGGATGGTGTCCAGCACCGCGCCGGGCATGTACGCCAGCACCTCGCGGCCGTCGTTGGGCTTGCCGGCGTCATTGCCGACAAAGGCGCCCGCCGCGTTGTAGTAGCCGGAACGGAAGCCGTGCAGCAGCCCGTCGTTGGCGCCGACATAGACCACGTTGAGCCGCTGAGCCCTGGCTTGGCGGAAGGCGTCGTAGCTGCCGGCAGGCTCGGGCGGGCTGGCGCGCTTGTACAAGGCATCGGTCCAGGGCCCGCTGTACGGCGATGACGGCGCGCCGACCCAGGCCGGGCTGGAATCGATGATGTCGCCCAGCACGCCGGTACGCTTGCGGAACAGCCCGGCGCCGGCCGCGGTCAGCTCCTTGCTGCGGTCCCCGCGCAGGTAGTCGAGGCGGTCGCCGCTCGGTGCGGCATCGCCGGCGGTCAGCTTCGCCTTCTGCGCGGCTGGCAGGTTGGCATCCCAGCGCAGCGGGATGCCGGTGCTGCCGCTCCAGGTCAGGATCCTGCGGCTGTCGGGCGCCTGCGCCACCACCGAGGTGCCGGTCGCCGCGCAGTGGCCGCCGGTCAGCGTGCAATGCGCGTTCCAGTTGGCCACGGTGGCAATCGACACCGAATCGGTGGCGGGATCGTAGAGCAGGTTCTGCGCGCTCAGCTCGCCCCACCAGTTGGTCGGATGGTAGTAGGCCAGGTACACCTGCGAGCCCGCCTCGACCCGCGCCGACTGCTGCACGTTGGTGCCGGCCGAGCTGCTCGACTGGCCCACCGGCTCGGCCTTGAAGCAGGTGATCTCGTGCACGTTGCTGCCGCCGCCGGTGCCCGCGGCGAAGCCGAAGCGCAGCGACGCCGGCACCGGCCCGTTGGCCTGCGTGATGTCCTGGTCGGTGATCACCGGCGTGGCCGCGCCGCCGTTGTAGCTGTAGGACATGCTCAGCAGCCCGTTCTGCGTCAGCTTGAGCGAATAGACGATGGGGATGCCCTTGGCGCGCGTCGGCCTCGACACCGCCTGCTGGTTGGCGATCTTGTCGGGCAGGTCGCTGATGCCGAGCATGCGGTAGTTGTAGGCCAGCCGCCGTCCCCTGACGTCGCCGCCGTCCTTGCCGCTGCTCCAGTCCTGCACATAGCCGCGCGCACAGGTGTTCTGCACGGCCTGCGCGCGCTTGCTGGCGCTCAGGCTGTCGGGGTAATAGCCCGGATAGGCGGCGCGCAGGCCGGCCCAGTTGGTGTCGCCCGAGCCGCGCACGCTGATGCGGTTGGCCTGGAACGCCGGGCCCGAGTCGGTGTTGTCGGCCTTGTTCGAGAAGTTGCCGAACTCGTCGATGCCGATGCCGATATAGCCTCCGGCCACGCCGTCGTACGCGGCATTGACGTTGGAGCAGCTGTAGCCCAGGCTGCCGCCCAGCCCGCCAACAGTCGGGCTCTTGCTGCCGTCGGCCAGGTAGAAGCTGATGCCGTCGGCGCCGGTGCCGCGCAGGTTGTCGCCGCCGTAGGTGACGGTGGAGAACGTCACCTGCAGCCCTTCCTGCATGCCGAAGGTGAAGCGGGACACCACCGCGCCGGTCTGGTTGTCGCCGTTGGCGCCCTCGGCCGTGTCGCCGTTGGTCAGCCGCAGCGCGCCGTAGCCCGCGGCATCCGGCACGCTCCCGCTGGCGCCTCCGACCAGTTTCGAGTTGCGGTCCCGGTAGTAGGTGAAGCTCGATGTGGCGCAGCCCGGAATCGAGCCGGTGCCGTTGCCTGCGGTCAGGCACGCGCCATTCAGCGCCACCCAGTCGTAAGAGGACGAGGCCCCGTTCAGGTTGTCCTGGATCACCAGCGCATGCGCCGGGCCAGCCAGCAGCGCGTTGACGACGGCACTGACGGTGGCACTGACGGTGGCACTGACGGCGGCGGCAATGCCAGCGAGGCGTGGAGGTTGGCTCATCACTCTTTCCCGAGGTCCTTGGTGCCGGCGCCAAGCTGGTAGGTGCTCTGCACCACCGCGGCGGTGCCGTCGCCGCCGCCATAGCCGGCCCCGGTGACGCGGAACAGCATCGACAGGCCATCCGGCGACAGGCCCAGATAGTGGATGTAGAGGCTGGGCGCGCGCGCGTAGTTGATGTCGGTACCATTCAGGCCGCCGGGGCTGCCGGCCGTCGCAAGGCGCATCGACGGCGGCAGGTAGTCGGCCCGCGCCGGCGTCCACGGCAGGCTGGCCGGGTCTGCCAGCGCGTTGGCGCAGACCTGCAGGTTGGCCGGATCGTTGGCGTCGATCACGGTGTTGCAGGCGGCGCCGGCGGAGCCGTTGCCCTGCCCCAGCCACCATTCGCCGTACTGCAGCGCGCCCTGCGCGGCCTCGAACGCGCGCTGCTTCTCGCGGGTGTTGCCGGCGATCTTCTCCTGCAGGCCGAAGCCGCGGAACATCGTCACCGACAGCAGCGACAGGATCAGCAGGAACAGCAGGCCGATGATCAGGACATAGCCGCGCGGCGCGGCGCCGGCGCGGAAGCGGTCTGGCTGGGCGCGTGTCATGGACGGTTCATCAGGCTGATGGTCTGGGTCCAGCCGAGCGTGGCCGGCTGGCCGGGCTGACCGGCAAAGGGATTGGCAAAGGTCAGCGTCACGCGCGCACTGCGCACCTGGCCCCACAGTGCGCCGGCGGTGACCGCGCTGGCGCTGAGGTAGGTGTCGACGTTGCCGCCGTTGCCGGTATCGGTGCCGTAGCGCACCCGTAGCGCGGTGATGCCACTGGCCAGCGGCACCGGCGCGCCGCCGTTGACCGCGCAGGTCAGCTCGTTGGCGGCGTTGACCGCAAAGGTGTTGAGGTAGGCGACACTGGCGCCGGAGGTATTGGCCGCGCCCTGGCAATTCATGATGCCGTCGCCGCTGGCGGTGACAAAGCGCGCCGTCAGCGTATCGCTGGCCCCGTCGGCGCCGGACTGGCCGACGATGGCCTGCCCCGCGGCGAAATCGCCAAAGGCGTTGCCGGCCAGCGCCGGCAGCGCGTCCGCCGCGACCTGGTTCAGCGGATCGGGGAAGTACCCGGCCGACTGCACCGTGTTGGCCAGCATCGTCATCACCAGGCGCTCGCTGTCCTGCAGCGCCGCCAGGCGCTCCTGGTCGCGCACGGTGCCGCGCAGGTTGAGGAACACCGTCATCAGCGCCGCCAGCATGAACAGCGCGATCACCATGGCGACCAGCACCTCGACCAGCGAGACACCGGCCTGCGCGCATCGATACCCGCGGCGATGCATGCCGCGAGATATTGGGCGCGGGATTCGCAGGATCGCTCTCATGGCTGGACGTGCAGCGTCAGGCTTTGCGTGGCGGCCATGGCCGAGGTCTGCGCCGCGGTGGTCTGGTTGTAGGCCAGGTAGTGCTCGCTCCAGGTGGCGGTCAGGCTGCAGCGGATCGGGCGGCTGATGTCGTTGCTGCAGTTGACCGTGGCCGCGTAGGTGGGAAAGTGCGCCGCCATGTCCGCGGCCCAGTGCTGGACGTCGTAGGCGGCCATCTGGATCGGCGTGCAGGCCACGCTGGCGCAGTCCGGCGCGGCCGCGCTGAGCGCGCCGGTGCTGTCGGTCACCGTCGCGCCGGACAGCGTGAACGTCTGCGGCGCCGTGCCGGCTGCCCAGAAGCCGCGGTTGCCGTGCATCGCCGCGGCCAGGCTTTCCAGTTGCAGCGCCACCAGCGAACGCCCGCGCGCAATCTGCGTATTGGCCAGCGCCGCCGCCTGCATCTTGGCCAGGCCGAGCAGCCCCACCGAGGTGATCACCAGCGTAATCAGCACCTCGATCAGCGACAGTCCGAGCGCCATGCGGCGCCGGCGCAGTCTGCCGATGCGTCCGGTCACTGGCATGCGCCCTCCCCGGCGCGCTGGATGGTCTGCCGGCCGGCAATATTGATGGCGATGCAGCGCGTAGCCTCGGCGGCCACCGGGCTGGTGCGCAGCGTCATCGTCAGCGCGCCGCCGGGCAGCACGGCAAAGCCATCGCGGTTGTAGCTCAGGAAGGCCGCGCCGGCGGGCGTGGTGAAGGTGTCGGTGGCGGACCAGCCGGCGCGGTAGTGCAGCACCTCGTCGGCCGGCGGCGCCGCGTCCACCGTTCCCGAGCCATTGCGGTCGACGAAGGCGATCCAGCCGCGCGCCCAGTTGCCGGCGCCCAGGCAGCCGGTGCCATTGGCGGACGGGCACACGCTGACCGGCACGCCGCGCTTGATGGCCTCGCTGCGCGCGAGCTGCAGGGTGCCGACCATCGACTGGATCTCGCTGTCGACGCGGCTGGTGCGCAGCAGCGAGACGAACGAAGGCGTGCCGATCGCTGCCAGGATCGCCACCATCACCACCACCGCCATCAGTTCGACCAGCGTCAGCCCGCGGCAGCGCCGGCGCAACGCGCGCGGCCGGGAGCCGGCACGGCTGCCGTTGCGCGCCATGCGCACAGGCATGCCCGGGCCGGGCATGGCCACATCGTGGTGGAGGCGGGGAGGCGCGGTATCGCGAAGGCGAACCGTCGCCGGCATGTCAGCGCGCGGGCAGAGGTGCCGCCGCCGATGGACAAGGAACTGCCAGGATGACCCGATGCATGTTGACCCCCGAAAAATGGCTTTGTTATCTGGGCAAGGCACTCCGCTCTGACGGCGGAAAGGCCAGCCCGTACCCGAAAATTCTTGTTCTATGCCTCGTTGCCGGCCGGGTGGCCGGCAACGGGATGCCGCCAATCGCGATTCGCCATTCGAATAGCGGAATCGATACGACTTTGCAACACCCGCGATAGTGGGGAATTTGATAATTCCTGTCAATTGCATCGCGCAGCGTTTGACGGCGACCCGGCATGGCGTTGGGCCGCCGCAACTGGTCGCGGACAAGCGACACGATCGGGTGCGGCAGGTCCGCGCTTAACACAATGGTGCGGATCTCCCCGCTTTACGTTTCGGCACGTTCGTGGCCGGGCGGGCTGGCTAATCTGGGCCCATCGCCTTCACAGCCCATGCCATGTCCTCACCTGCAACCCGGCGTCGACCGCCGCCGCCAGCTACCCCGCAACCGCGGCTCCAGCGCGCCTACGCGCTGATCGAGGCGCTTGGCGCCCTGTCGATCGTCGTTGCCGGACTGCTGCCGATGGCGGTGGTCGGCACCACCGGACTGGGCTGGCTGCGCCAGCTGGAGCGCCTGGCACAGGCCACGCGCAGCGCGGCCGACGATGCCGAACTGGGCCGCTGCGCGACGCCCTGGGCTGCGGTCGCGGCCATCGTGCCGATGCCGGATGCCGGCGGCTGCCTGCCCGCCGGGGCAACATGGGAGCGCCCATGAGCGGGGTCATTGACGCGCGCAGTGCGCGGACCCGCGCGCGCGGCTTCTCGCTGGTCGAGTTGATGGTCGGCATGACGCTGGGCCTGGTCGCCTCTGCCGCCGCCGGCGCGGCCTTCCTGAACGCGCACGCGGCCTACCTCGCCGCCACCGACCGCGTGCTGATCGAGGAACGCGGCCAGCGCGCGCTGGCCATTCTGTCCACGCTGCTGCGCCAGTCGGGCTGGCCGGGCGAGCCCGCGTCAGGCATGGCCGCCACCGCGCTGCCCGCGGTCAGCGGCGCGGACAATTGCGGCCAGCCCGCCATGGCCGCCGTGCCCGCCTGCGCCCGGGCCGGGGTCGGCCAAAGCGACGCGCTGCTGGTCCGCTTCAGCGGCAGCGGCCTGCCCGCCGCGCCGGCGCAGCCGGACGACACCATGACCGATTGCAGCGGCTATGCGGTCGCGGCCATGGCAACAGGCGCGCCGGCCACCGCACCGACCGCCGGCTATGTCGCCGAGAACCTGCTCTATGTGGCGGCTGGCGCCGATGGCGTGCCGCAACTGCTGTGCCGTTACCCGGCCCGCCGCAATGGCCTGATCGACGGCAGCGGCTGGACCTCGGGCGCGCTGGTGCGCGGCGTGGAATCGCTGCAATTGCGCTATGGGCTGGACCTGGACCAGGACGGCCGCCCCGATCGCTTCGAAACGGCATCGGCGATCGCCGCGCCGGGCGATGCCGCCTGGCAACGCGTGGTGGCGGTCCAGATTGCCCTCGCCGTGCGCGGCGACCGGCCGGGCTCGGCCACGCCAGTCCGGGGTAGCGCTACGGACACGCTGTCGCTGCCCGGCACCGCGGCGGCGGACCTGCCGCCCGCTACGCCGGCGCAGGCAGGCACAGCGCGCCGCGTGTTCGCCGCCACGGTGCGGCTGCGCAACGCGCCGCGCTGCGAGGAGACGCTGTGCTAGCGCCCCGCCTGCCACGCCCACGCCAGGCCGGCGCCGTCACGCTGCTGCTGTGCGCCACGCTGCTGCTGATGGTGGTGCTGATCGCCGCCGCCACGCTGCAGATGCTGCTGTCCGGCCGGCAGCTTGCCGTCATGCAGCGCGAGCGCGAACTCGCCTTCCGCGCCGCCGAGGCGGCCCTGCGCGACGGCGAGGCCGAGCTGCTGGCGGCCGCCGCATCGCCGGACACGCAGGACCGCCTGGGCCTTTGGCCGGCGCAGGGTGACTGCGGCCGCGGCCAGCAGGCCGGCGTCTGCCGGCCCGCGCTGGCCGGGCCGCCGGTGTGGCAGCCGTGGCTGCGGGCCGATGCAAACGTCGACGCCATCGGCGTGCCGCTGGGCCGCTTTACCGGCGCTGCGCTGCCGGCCGACGCGGCCGCACAGGAGCTGCCGCGCTATGTCGCGGAGATTCTGGATGAAACGCCGGCCGGCTACAGCGCGCCGGATCCCGCTGTCGCCCTCGCCCCGTGGCCGCGGATCCGTGTGACCGCGATCGGCTTCGGCCCCACGCGCGCCGTGCGCGCCCTGTTGCAAAGCGTGATCCAGCCATGACCTGCCTCGCCCGCTGCACGTTCGTCTGCCTTGCCCTGATGCTGGTTCCGGCGTGCCATGCCGCCGGGTCCGAAGCAGGCCGGCTGCCGCTGGCCTACCGGACCTCCAACGGCGCCTATCCGTGGACCGGGCGCTTGTTCGCCATCGGCTGGCAGGACCTGACGCAGGCGCCCTCGCCTGACTTGTGGGAGGCCGGTGACCGACTGGACCGCCGCACTGTGCCGTCGCGACGGATATTCACGTACGCCGCGCCGGACGGCGCAACGGCGCGCGCGATGCCGCTGCAGTGGGATGCTGTAACCGAGACACTGCACATGGGCGACAACGCCTCGGTGGACTGGCTGCGCGGCGACCAGACCCGCACCGGCCTGCGCCCGCGGGATACGCGCCTGGGCAACGCGGCAGGCGCGCGCGTGCGGGTGGTGGCGCCGCCGGCCTGGTCCCCCGGCAAACCCGGCCACGCCGGCTTTCGCCTGCGCTACAGCCTGCGCCCGCACGTGGCCTGGCATGGCACTGTCGACGGCCTGCTGCACGCGTTCGATGCCGCCACCGGCGAGGAGCGTGCCGCTTACCTGCCGGGCGCGCTGCTGCCCTATGCGCTGGCCATGCCGGCCCCGGGCACACCGACGCTGCCGCCGCCATGCCCGCGCCCGGAAACGCAGGATGTCACCCTGCGCGGCGAATGGCGCACGGTGCTGCTGTGCGGTATCCCGGCCAAGGCCGCGACCGGCAACCCCGCCGCGGTCTTCGCGCTCGACGTCACCGAGCCCGAAGGACAGATGCCGTTCGTGCCGATCTGGGAGATCGCCGCGACCGACGCCCTGCCACTGGCCGCGCGCGGGCCGGTACGCGCTGCCGGCATCCGTGGCCCGGATGGTCTGCGCTGGTATGCGGTGGTGATCATCGATGCAAGCGCCAATGGCGAGGCGGGTGTTGCCCGCGCCGGACTGGCGCTGCTGCCACTGGACAAGCCCGCCGGCGCCGCATGGGCCGGCCAGTACGCCATCCGCACCTTGCCCTTGGCGGAGCGCGACTGCCTCGGCGGCCCCGCGGCCGGCCAGCTGGTGGCGGTCAGCGTGCTGTCCGATCTCACTGGTGCCGCGCTCGCGGCCTATGCCACCGACGATGCCGGCCAGCTCTGGCGCTTCGCGCTCGCCGACGCGCCGCCGACGGGGGCAGGGCCTGCGGCGGCCTGCCTGTACCGGATGCAGGTGGCCGCGCAACCAGTCAGGGAAGAAGCCCCCGTATTGCTCGGATCCCCGTCCGCGCCCGTGGTGATCTACGGCGCCGGCAACGAACTGGCCGCGGTGCCCGATGAACTTATTTCACGCAGCGTCACGGCGCGCGTGCCTCGGCAGCTCACGACCCAGGCTGCGGACAACGGCCAAATCCTGCGCGCGACGCCCGGCGGCGCTCAGGATCACGGCTGGCGCCTGACCCTGCCCCATGCCGGCGAACAGCTGGTCGAGATCGAACCGGTCTTCCCCGGCTACCTGCTGTTCGTGACCCGCACGCCCGATGGCGCGCAGCGCAGCTATCTGGTGCTGGCGGCGACCGGGGAATCCGTCGCGCAGCGCAGTTCCGGCGAGCGCCTGCTGGTCGCCACCGGCCAGTTGCTGCCGCCCGGGGCCAGCGTGTTCGCGACCCGCACCGAAGTGCCCGGCACGCCCGCGCAACCGGGCGGCGCCGGACGCCAGGCGTTTGCCCTCTCGGTGTGGTCCGCCACGGGCAACGCCGTCACGCAGATCGCACAAACGCTGGCCACACGCCGCATCGGGCGCCTGCGCTGGCGCGAGATCGTCGGCCCGGCCAGGGAGGAGGCGCCATGATGGCCCAGGCATCGACCTGCCGGCGCAAGTGCGGCTTCAGCCTGATCGAGCTGGTGGCGGCGCTGGCCGTGCTGGCTATCCTCGCGGCCATTGCCGTGCCCGCGTGGCACCGCCATCTGGCGCGCGGCTGGCGCGCGCAGGCCCGCGCCGCGCTGACCGGCGCGATGCTGCAGCTGGAGCGGCATGCGCTGGAGACCATGACCGTCGCCGCCGCCCCGGGGTCCGACATGGTCGCCGGCCAGTGGCCGCTGCGCGTGCCAGCCAATGGCCCGGTGCGCCATCTGGTAAGCGCCGGCGCTTGCCCGCAAGCCGCGCTCGATACCTGTGTCGAACTCCGTGCGCTGCCGCAAGCCGCGGATCCCGAATGCGGCACGCTGATCCTGCGCAGCACCGGCCAGTGGCTGGCGCAGCCCGACGGCGCGGCGGTGCCGCAGCCGTTGCCACCCCATTGCTGAGGCCCGGATGGACATGCCATGGAATGCCGGCAGGCCTCGACACACGGGGGGACTGACGCTGGTCGAGCTGGTCGCCGGCCTGGCCATTCTCGGCGTGTTCACGGCCGCGGCCTATCCGCTGTTCAGCGGCATGCTCGCGCGCCAGCAGGTCACGCTGGCGGCCGACCGGCTGGCGATATCGCTGGCGCTGGCGCGCGCCACCGCGCTGTCACGCCGCGTCGAGGTGACGCTGCAGCCGCTGCCGGGCGAGTCCACGCTGAGCCCGGGCTGGCAGTTGGTGACGGCCGGCGCCAGCCCGGACCAGCCGGTGGTGCTGTCCGTGGTCGAGCCCGGCATGCCGTGCCTGTCCGTGGCCCTTCGGCAGACCGTGCGCGGCGTCAATGTGCTGAAATTCCTGCCTGTGGGATACTCTCGTTCTGAGCAGGGCGGTTTCCAGGCCGCCACCTTCACGCTTGGCTGCCGTGGCGAACAGCGGCAAGTCAGGCTGGGCGCGCAGGGACGTATCCGACTCTGCACACCCGGCCGCGACGCCGACTGCGAGGCGGCGGAATCCTCCGAACCGCCATGACCTGGCAGCCCTGCCACCCAATCTCAGCGCCAAGGCCCACCCGATCGCCGAATGTTTTCCGATACCGACCACGCCGCCATGCAGCAGGCGCTCGCGCTCGCCGCGCGGGGCATGTTCAACACCACGCCCAATCCGCGCGTCGGCTGCGTGCTGATCAAGGACGGCCAGGTCATCGGACAGGGCTTCACCCAGCCGGCCGGGCAGGACCATGCCGAGATCCAGGCGATGAAAGACGCGCTGTCGCGCGGGCTCGATCCGGCCGGCGCCACCGCCTATGTCACGCTGGAGCCGTGCAGCCATTTCGGCCGCACCCCGCCGTGCGCCGATGCGCTGGTGCGCGCCGGCGTGACGCGCGTGGTGGCGGCGATGGAAGACCCCAACCCGTCGGTCTCCGGGCGCGGCCTGCAGCGCCTGCGCGAGGCCGGCATCGACGTGCGCTGCGGCCTGCTGGAAAAAGAGGCGCGCGACCTGAATATCGGCTTTGTCTCGCGCATGACGCGCGGGCTGCCATGGGTGCGCGTCAAGGTGGCGGCGTCGATGGACGGCGGCACGGCGCTGCATGACGGCACCAGCCAGTGGATCACCGGCCAGGCCGCGCGCGATGACGGCCACGCCTGGCGCGCCCGCGCCTGCGCCATCCTGACCGGCATCGGCACCGTGCGCGACGACAATCCCGCGCTGACGGTGCGGGCCATCGCCACGCCGCGCCAGCCGCAGCGGGTGCTGGTCGATTCCCGCCTCGAAGTGCCGCTCGACGCCCAGATCCTGACGCCGGACACCGGCGAGTTCGCCAGGCCCGTGCTGGTGTTCTGTGCGGTGGAAGACCGCCAGCGGCAGCGCGCGCTGGAAGGCCGCGGCGCCGAAGTCGTGGTGCTGCCCAACCCGCACGGCAAGGTCGAGTTGCGCCGCATGCTGGAAGAACTCGGCCGGCGCGGCATCAACGAACTGCATGTCGAGGCGGGCTTCAAGCTCAACGGTTCGCTGGTGCGCGAGCACTGTGCCGACGAACTGCTGATCTACCTCGCGCCCAAGCTGCTCGGCGATGCCCAGGGCATGTTCAACCTGCCGCCGCTGGCGCGACTGCAGGATGCCGAGCAGTTCCACTGGCATGAAGTCCGGCAGATCGGCGACGACCTGCGCCTGATCGCCCGGCGCAACGATGCGTAGCGCTGGCACACCGGCAGCCCATCCGGGATTCCCAAAACCTCAAGCACAAGACTCCACCATGTTTACTGGCATTGTCGCGGCGGTCGGCCGCATTGAATCCGTGACCCCGCTCGGCGCCGACGCCGATGCCGGCGTGCGCCTGCGCATCGCCGCGGGCGGGCTCGACCTGTCGGATGTCATCATCGGCGACAGCATCGCCATCCAGGGCGCCTGCATGACCGTGATCGCCATGGCGCCCGACGCCTTCGACGTCGAGGTCTCGCGCGAATCGCTGGACAAGACCGTGGGGCTCGACCGCCCCGGCCGCGTCAACCTGGAGAAAGCGCTGCGCCTGGCCGACCGGCTCGGCGGCCACCTGGTGTCGGGGCACGTCGACGGCCTGGGCGAAGTGGTGCATTTCGCCCCGGTGGGCGAGTCGCACGAGCTGCGCATCCGCGCCCCGCGCGAGCTGGCGCGCTACCTGGCCTACAAGGGCTCGGTGGTGGTCAATGGCGTGTCGCTGACCGTCAACCGCGTCACCGATGAAGCCGACGGCTGCGAGTTCTCGATCAACCTGATCCCGCACACCGTCGAAGTGACCACGCTGCAGGAGCTCAAGCCCGGCGCGCGCGTCAACCTGGAGATCGACCTGATCGCGCGCTACGTGGAACGGATGCTGTCGGCCGCCCAGGCTCCAGCGTAAGGCGGGGCCGGCCAGGCGCCGCAGTCTGCACCCCTGCCCGTCCCGTCCCAAAGCCGCAGCACTTTCGCGGCCTGCGCGTCCCGCGTGGGCTGCCTTGGCGTACAATAGCCGGCTTGACTGGGCGACCTGCCGGGCGTATATGCCCCGGCCGGCCCGGCCCGAAGCCCCGCCTCAGTCCGGCCGCTTTCCACCGCGGCCACGGTTCCTGCCACAGCCAATTCGCCGGTTTTTCGCCTGATTTCCGCCCCAACCTGCCGTTCTGCACGCCATGACAATCGCCCGTACCGAAGACATCATTGCCGACATTCGCGCCGGCCGCATGGTCATCCTTGTCGACGAGGAAGACCGCGAGAATGAGGGCGACCTGGTCCTGGCTGCCGATTTCGTCACGCCGGAGGCGATCAACTTCATGGCCAAGCATGGCCGCGGCCTGATCTGCCTGACGCTGACCGCCGAGCGCTGCCGCCAGCTCGACCTGCATCCGATGGTAAGCCGCAACGGCACCCAGCACGGCACCAACTTCACCGTCTCGATCGAGGCGGCCGAGGGCGTGACCACCGGCATTTCCGCCGCCGACCGCGCCCGCACCGTGCAGGCCGCCGTCGCCCGCGATGCCAAGCCGGCCGACCTGGTCCAGCCTGGCCATATCTTCCCGCTGACGGCCCAGCCCGGCGGCGTGCTGATCCGCGCCGGCCATACCGAGGCCGGCTGCGACCTGGGCGCGCTGGCCGGCCTGACGCCGGCGGCGGTGATCTGCGAGATCATGAAGGACGACGGCACCATGGCGCGCCTGCCCGACCTGGTCGAGTTCGCGCAGGAGCATGACCTGAAGATCGGCACCATCGCAGACCTGATCCACTACCGCAGCCGCACCGAGAGCATTATCGAGCGCGTCGGCGAGCGCGCCATGCAAACCCCGTACGGCACCTTCCATAGCATCGCCTACCGCGACAAGCCGACCGGCCAGGCCCACCTGGCGCTGGTCAAGGGCACGCCCACGCCGGAACAGGAAACGCTGGTGCGCGTGCACGAGCCGTTCTCGGTGCTGGACCTGCTGGAAGTGAAATGCACGACGCACTCGTGGAGCATCCCGGCGGCGATGCAGGCGATTGCCGAGGCCGACCGCGGCGTGATCGTGCTGCTGAACTGCGGCGACACCGTCGAGCAGCTGTTCACGCAGTTCAGCGCGCTCGACGCGCCGCAGTCGCGGCCGCGCCGCAAGCCCGACCTGCGCACCTATGGCATGGGCGCGCAGATCCTGAAGGATGTCGGCGTCGGCAAGATGCGCGTGCTGGCCGCCCGGCAGCGCATGCCCAGCATGACCGGCTTCGACCTGGAAGTGACCGGCTACCAGCCGATGAGCGGCCAGGCCGACTGAGCCGGCCCCCAGGACAAAGCCATCCCCAATACCCGGGCGGCGGCGCATGTCGCCGCCGCCCTCCCGAAAACTGGAGAACTGAACAATGGATCACGGCTTCTACCCCAGCAACCTCGACGGTGAAGGCCTGCGTATCGGCATCGTGCAGGCGCGCTTCAACGAGCCGGTCTGCGCCGAACTGCTCGAGGCCTGCGTGGCCGAGCTGGAACAGCTCGGCGTCGAGGGCGAAGACACCCTGGTGGTAACCGTCCCCGGCGCGCTGGAAGTCCCGCTGGCACTGCAGAAGATGTGCGAGAGCGGCCAGTTCGACGCGCTGGTCGCGCTGGGCGCCGTGGTGCGCGGCGAGACCTATCATTTCGAGCTGGTCTCGAACGAGTCGGGCGCCGGCATCACCCGCGTCGGCCTGGACTTCAACGTGCCGATCGCCAATGGCATCCTGACCGTCGACACCGACGAGCAGGCCCATGCCCGCACCCGCGAAAAGGGCCGCGACTGCGCCCGCGCCGCGGTGGAGATGGCCAACCTTGTGGCGGCGCTCGATTCGCTGCGCGGCCAGGAAGACGAAGACGAGGACGACGATGAGTGATACGTCGAACACCCCGGACCAGGACGCCGGCAAGGCCGCCGGCGGCAAGCCCGCCGCGGCCCGCACCGAAGCCAAGGCGCCGCCCAAGAGCGCGCGCCGCCGCTCGCGCGAGCTGGCCCTGCAGGGCCTGTACCAGTGGCTGCTGAACCGCAACGACATCGGCGCGATCCAGGCCCACCTGCATGACGCCCAGGGCTTCAACAAGGCCGACCGCGAGCATTTCGACGCGCTGCTCAACGGCGCCGTGCGCGAAGAGGCCCGCCTGACCGCCGCGTTCGAGCCGTTCCTGGACCGTTCCGTCGACGAGCTGTCGCCGGTCGAGCGCGCCGCCCTGCTGGTCGGCAGCTATGAGCTGGTGCACTGCCTCGACATCCCGTACAAGGTGGTCATCAATGAAGCGGTCGAGCTGACCAAGACCTTCGGCGGCGTCGAGGGCTACAAGTACGTCAACGGCGTGCTGGACAAGCTTGCGGCCCAGGTACGCGCCGCGGAAGTGGCTGCGCGCCGCTGAACCATCCCGCGGCTGCGCCGTGCCGTCGCGCTGGCCCCGGCGCCAGCGGCGATGAAGACGACACCCGCCGCGGCGGGTGTTTTCATTCCCACCGACCCTCTTTTGCTGAACGGGCCCCTGCCCGCCCCGGAACACCATGGACTTGCAGCACCTGGCCACCGCCTCCCGCCTCGCCAACATCGACGCCTTCCATGTGATGGAGCTGGCCAAGCAGGCCGCCGCGCTGGAGCGCGCCGGCCGCCATATCGTGCACATGGGCATCGGCGAGCCGGACTTCACCGCCGCCGAGCCGGTGGTGCGCGCGGCCGAGGCGGCCATGCGCCGCGGCGTCACGCAGTACACCGGCGCGCTCGGCATCCAGCCGCTGCGCGAGGCCATCGCCGGCTATTACAAGACGGCCTACGGCCTGGACCTTCCGGCGCGGCGCGTGATCGTCACCGCCGGCGCGTCGGGCGCGCTGCTGCTCGCGTGCGCGGTACTGGTCGAGATCGGCGCCGAAGTGCTGATGCCGGACCCCAGCTACCCGTGCAACCGCCACTTCGTCGCCGCCTTCGACGGCGTCGCGCGCATGATCCCGAGCGGCCCGGCCGAACGCTTCCAGCTGACCGCCGCGCAGGTCGAGGCCAACTGGGGCGGGCAGACCCGGGGCGTGCTGCTGGCGTCGCCGTCCAATCCGACCGGCACCTCGATCCTGCCCGACGAACTCGCGCGGATCCTGCAGGCGGTGCGCGCGCGCAACGGCTTCGCCATCCTCGATGAGATCTACCAGGGCCTGTCCTACGACGCCGCGCCGGTGTCGGCGCTGAGCCTGGACCCGAACGTGGTCACGGTGAACAGCTTCTCGAAGTACTTCAACATGACCGGCTGGCGCCTGGGCTGGCTGGTGGTGCCCGCGGCGCTGGTCGAGGCCTTCGAGAAGGTGGCGCAGAACCTGTTCATCTGCGCGTCGGCGGTGGCGCAGTACGCCGCGCTGGCGTGCTTCACGCCCGAGGCGCTGGCCATCTACGACGAGCGCAAGGCCGAATTCCGCCGCCGCCGCGACCTGATCGTGCCGGCGCTGGAGTCGCTCGGGCTGCGCGTGCCGGTGCGCCCCGACGGCGCCTTCTATGTGTATGCGGACTGCCGCGGCGTCAACCACCCCGCCGCCGGCGATGCCGACCGCCTGACGCAGGCCATGCTGCACGACGCGGGGGTAGTGATGGTGCCCGGTCAGGACTTCGGCCCGCATACGGCGCGGGACTACATCCGGATCTCGTACGCGACCTCGCGCGAGAATATCGAAGAGGCGATGGCGCGGCTGGGCAAGCTGTTCCGCTGACCGCACCCGGCCGCGGCAGCCTTTGCGGCGGCAGGCCAATAAAAAAGCACCCCGCGGGGTGCTTTTCTTCTGGGCGATGCCGGTGCCAGACTCAGGCGTTGTGCGGCCCGTTGTTGGCTTCCAGCTTCTCGGTCGGCGAATGCTCGACCGGTGCCTTGTCCTCGGCCGCCGGCTTGTCGGCGTTGGCGGGCGCGCTGCGCACGCCGATCAGCTGGCGCAGGCGGGCGCGCTCGGCCAGCACCTTGGCGCCGTAGCCGCCATCGGTGGCCGTGGTGGCGCCGACGTAGTACTTCAGGCCGCCCTCGAGCGAGCCGGCGCGGGCGATGCAGTCCTTGAGCACCAGCGCGCCGATCTTGATGTTGGCGTACGGGTTCAGGGCCGCGGACACGCCGCCGACGGCTTCGTACTTGTCCTGGTGGACCTTGGTCATGACCTGCATCAGGCCCTGCGCACCCACGCCGCTTTCGGCGTACGGGTTAAAGCTGGACTCGATCGCGATCACGCCCAGGATCAGCAGCGGGTCGATGCCGACCTCGCGCCCGGTCAGGTAGGCCGCCTTGACCAGCTGCGCGGTGGCCTGGGCCGCCACGCGGTACTTGCGGGCGATATAGTCCGCCACCGCGGCCTGCTCGCGCGCGCTGCCCAGCGTGGCGCCGGTGCTGCGGGCGTCCGCGGCCACGCGCGTCACCGGGATCCGCGCGGCCAGGTGCGCGACCGACGGCACCTTGGTATTGGCCGCCAGGCTCCATTCGTCGACGCCCGACACGGTCGGCAGGCCAAGCTTGCCGCCGCGGCCAGTGCCATAGCCGAACTTGGCCGCCGCGACGTCCGCCGTGCTCGGCGGCACGGCACTGGATACGGCCGGGCTGTTGGCAGCGTTGGCAGCGTTGGCGGCAGTGCCGGCATGCGCGGGCGCTGCCACGGCGGCGCTCACCAGCACCGCGGGCGCTTCGTCACCAGCCAGCAAGGCGGCCAGCGTGGTGCGCCATTCCTGGCTCACCGACAGCGACACCGCCGAAACCACCGCCACCACGCCCAGGCTGTTCAGGGCGTACTTCAGCGTCGTGCGGCCACCGCGCAAGGCGCGGCCCGCGACCGGATGCGCGAGACGGACCTGCAATGCCCGACTCATTCCGGGTACCGGCTGTCGGAGGCGGACCTGCAGGGCCCGCCCGATGCCGGGAAGATGAAGGGTTTTCCAACCGCTCATGCTTACCTCCATCCGTTGCCCGCTTCGCGTGCCCGACTGCGGCATGCGCCCGATCTCAACGTACTCAAGTAAGGATGCCGCGCCGTCTAGCAGTGACGACCAAGCACCTGTTGGCAGGGCGCTCCCCATGCGCCCAACTGGAAACAGGCCGCACCCTGGGGGAGCGCAACCTGCCACGACTTAACTCTCTACACTCCGGCAAGTCGCCGGAGGCGACCGGTCACCCGCCATGCGCGCGGGACTATGACATCGGTCCTTGCTGGAGGGACTTTCTGGCACGTTGTTTTGATGTGCACCCCTTGACACAGGGGGAAAATCCATGTTGCGACGCAACACTCCATGGAGCAGACCGGATTGTAGGAACCGTGTTATATCCCGTCAAGAATAACGATTTGATAATTCACTACTTTCAGTTATTTGTAACAAGGCAGTTTTGGTCGATCCGGCATCACTCTGACGCCCGCAAACGCAGGCGTGGCCTTGGCTCGCCGCGTTACGGCCCGCCCCGGGGCGGGCAAAAAACTTACAATTTCCGCGGTACCGGCCGGACGATTTTTTTGCCGCCGCCTCGAGGAATGTGTATCGTCACCGACCTGACTGCCGCCTCCCTGGATCCGGTGCGGGATGCCGCACCACAACAGAATTCACCATGCAATACAAAGACTTGCGCGATTTCATCGGCCAGCTCGAAGGGCTCGGCGAGCTGCGGCGCATCGCCCGACCGGTCTCGCCCAACCTGGAAATGACCGAAATCTGCGACCGCCTGCTGCGCGCCGGCGGTCCCGCGGTCGTCTTCGAGCAACCTGCGGGCGCTCCCCATGGCGACATCTATAGCGTGCCGGTGCTGGCCAATCTGTTCGGCACGACACGCAGAGTCGCATTTGGCATGGGCGCCGAATCGATGGAAGACCTGCGCGACATCGGCCGGGTGCTGTCGGCGCTGAAGGAGCCGGAGCCGCCGCGCGGGCTGCGCGAGGCCGGCAAGCTGTTCACGCTGGCCAAGTCGGTGTGGGACATGGCACCGAAGCGCGTGAGCAGCCCGGCCTGCCAGGAGGTGGTGTGGGAAGGCAACGATGTCGACCTGGCGCGCCTGCCGATCCAGACCTGCTGGCCCGGCGACGCCGCCCCGCTGATCACCTGGGGCCTGGTGGTGACCAAGGGCCCGCACAAGAAGCGCCAGAACCTGGGCATCTACCGCCAGCAGGTGATCGGCCGCAACCAGGTGATCATGCGCTGGCTGGCGCACCGCGGCGGCGCGCTCGACTTCCGCGAGCATGCGCTGGCCAACCCCGGCAAGCCGTTCCCGATCGCGGTGGCGCTGGGCGCTGACCCGGCCACCATCCTGGGCGCGGTGACGCCGGTGCCCGATACGCTGTCCGAATACCAGTTCGCCGGCCTGCTGCGCGGCAGCCGCACCGCGCTGGCCGGCTGCCTGACGCCGACGCTGTCCGAGCTGAGCGTGCCGGCGTCGGCCGAGATCGTGCTGGAAGGCCATATCCAGCCCGATCCCAACCACCCGACCGGCTACCAGCACGCGCTCGAAGGCCCGTTCGGCGATCACACCGGCTACTACAACGAGCAGGACTGGTTCCCGGTCTTCACCATCGACCGCATCACCATGCGGCGCGACCCGATCTACCACTCCACCTACACCGGCAAGCCGCCCGACGAGCCGGCCGTGCTGGGCGTGGCGCTGAACGAGGTGTTCGTGCCGCTGCTGCAGAAGCAGTTCCCGGAAATCACGGACTTCTACCTGCCGCCCGAGGGCTGCAGCTACCGCATGGCGCTGGTGCGGATGAAGAAGCAGTACGCCGGCCATGCCAAGCGCGTGATGTTCGGCGTGTGGAGCTTCCTGCGGCAGTTCATGTATACGAAGTTCATCGTGGTGGTCGACGACGATGTCGACGTGCGCGACTGGAAGGAAGTGATCTGGGCCATCACCACCCGCGTCGATCCCAGCCGCGACACGGTGCTAGTCGACAACACCCCGATCGACTACCTGGACTTCGCCTCGCCGGTGTCGGGCCTGGGCTCCAAGATGGGCATCGATGCCACCGACAAGTGGCCCGGCGAAACCACGCGCGAATGGGGCACCCCGATCGCCATGGATGCCGCGGTCAAGGCCAAGGTCGACACTCTGTGGGAAACGCTGTTCGAGCGTCCCGCCGGTCGCTGATGGCAGCCGGCACGCGCCGGCAGCGATCCGCCGTTATCATGTCACGCTGATGCCGGGCGCCGCGACAGGCGCCCGCGGCCAACCCTCGCACCATCCGATGCCCGCGGCAGACGGGCCCAAGGAGGAGACATGACCACCGCCGCCCCGCTCGCCGAAGGCAACCTGATGTGGACGCCATCCGAGGCGTTCCGCGACCGCAGCCAGATCGCGCAGTTCATGCGCTGGCTGCGCACCGAACGCGGCCTGGCCTTCGACGACTACGACAGCCTGTGGCAGTGGTCCGTCACCGAGCTCGAAGCCTTCTGGGACGCCGTGCGCGCCTACTTCGACGTGCACTTCGACACCCCGGCCAGGCAAGTGCTGGACCGACGCACCATGCCCGGCGCGCGCTGGTTCGACGGCGCCACGCTGAACTATGTGCAGCAGGTGTTCCGCCATGCCGGCAGCGGCAGCGCGCGCCAGCGCACCGCCATCCGCCATGCCGGCGAGGCACAGCCGCTGGCCGACATCAGCTGGCACGCGCTCGAGGCGCAGGTCGCCTCGCTCGCGCATGCGCTGCGCCAGATGGGCGTGCAGCGCGGCGACCGCGTCGCCGGCTACCTGCCCAATATCCCCGCCACCGTGGTCGCCTTCCTGGCCACCGCCAGCCTGGGTGCGGTCTGGTCCGGCTGCGCGCCGGACATGGGCCAGGTGGCGGTGGTCGACCGCTTCCGCCAGATCGCGCCCAGGGTGCTGATCGCCGTCGACGGCTACCGCTACGGCGGCAAGGCCTACGACCGCGCACCGGTCGTGGCCGAGCTGGTCGCCGCCCTGCCCTCGCTGACCGACCTGGTGCTGGTGCCGCAAATCGGCGGCGGCGCGGCGACGCCTGCCGGCGTACGCGTGCACGCCTGGCAGGACGTGCTGGCGCACGACGTGCCGCTGGCGATCGAGCCGGTGCCGTTCGACCATCCGCTATGGATCGTCTATTCCTCCGGCACCACCGGCATGCCCAAGCCGATCGTGCACGGCCACGGCGGCATCGTCATCGAGCAGCTCAAGCTGATGGCGTTCCACAACAACCTGGGCCCGGACGACGTATTCCACTGGTACAGCAGCAGCGGCTGGATCATGTGGAACGCGCAGGTGGCCGGGCTGCTGCTCGGCGCCACCATCGCGCTCTACGACGGCAACCCGGCCTGGCCCGACGCCGGCGTGCTGTGGCGCTTCGTCGACGATGCCGGCGTGACCCTGTTCGGCGCCGGCGCGGCGTTCTTCACCAACTGCATGAAGGCCGGCATCGAGCCGGCGCGCATCGCCGACGTGTCGCGGCTGCGCGGACTGGGCTCGACCGGCTCGCCGCTGCCGGTCGAGGCCTACGACTGGATCTACCGCCATGTGCGCGAAGACATCTGGCTGGTGCCGATGTCGGGCGGCACCGACTTCGCCGGCTCGTTCGTCGCCGGCTGCCCGCTGCTGCCGGTCTATTCCGGCGAGATGCAGTGCCGCTGCCTGGGCGCCAAGGTCGAAGCCTTCGACGACCATGGCCGGCCGCTGGTCGACGCGGTCGGCGAACTGGTCTGCACCGAGCCGATGCCGTCGATGCCGCTCTACCTGTGGGGCGACACCGATGGCCAACGCTACCGCGACAGCTACTTCGACACCTACCCCGGCGCCTGGCGGCATGGCGACTGGATCAAGATCACCAAACGTGGCGGCGCGGTGATCTACGGGCGTTCCGACGCCACCATCAACCGCCACGGCATCCGCATGGGCACCAGCGAGCTGTACCGCGTGGTCGAAGACCTGCCCGAGGTACTCGACAGCATGGTGGTCGACCTCGAATACCTGGGCCGCGAATCGTATATGCCGCTGTTCGTGGTGCTGCGCGAAGGCGTGGTACTCGACGACGCGCTGCGCGACACCCTGCGCGCGCGCATCCGCAGCGCGCTGTCGTCGCGCCATGTGCCCAACGAGATCGTGCAGGCGCCCGGCGTGCCGCGCACGCTGTCGGGCAAGAAGATGGAGGTGCCGATCAAGAAGCTGCTGCTGGGCCATGCGCCCGAGAGCATCGCCAATCGCGACGCCATGGCCAACCCCGACACGCTCGACTGGTACTTCGACTACGCCGCGCACTTCCTCAAGGCGCGCCAGGCCGAGTCGGCCACGACCTGAGCGCCACCACATCGTCCAGGCCATGCACAACCTGCCAACCGAAGACTTCCAGGGCCAGCCGCTGGTGCGGATCGGCCACGCCGATTCCTGGCTGCTGCTGGCGCCGCAATCCGGCGCGCGGCTGGTCCGCTGGGTCCACCGCGGGCAAGACCTGCTGTACTGGCCCGATGCCGCCGACTGGAGCCGCCCGGCCAAGGTCCGCGGGGGCAACCCGCTGCTGTTCCCGTTTATCGGCCGGCATTTTGTCGAGGGTAACGCGGGGCAATGGCGCGACGGACAAGGGACGGTCCATACCCTGGCGCAACATGGCTTTGCGCGCGACCTGCCGTTCGAGGTCAGCGCCATCGACCCGCATACCGCCATCACGATGACGCTGCGCGACAGCGAGGCCACGCGCGCCGGCTATCCGTTCGCCTTCGTGTTTGACGTGGTCTATACCTTGCTGCCCGACGGCCTGGAGGTAGCGCTGCGGACTACCAACCCCGGCACGCAGCGCCTGCCGTGTTATCCCGGCCACCACTTCTATTTCGCGCTGCCCCACGCGCAGCGCAGCGCGGCATCGCTGGCGCTGCCGGCCACGGCGCGTATGCGCCAGCTACCCGATGGCAGCCCGGGGCCAGCCGGGCCCGGCGAGTCGACCTACCAGCTGGACGATCCACGGCTGCAGGACACCTTCCACGTCTTCGGCGGCAGCCCCTCGGCGCAACTGGCCATGCCGGGCCGCAATATCCGCTTCGAGCTCGATCTGCCCGGCAGCACGCCCTGGCGTGCCGTGACCACCTGGTCCGAAACCGAAACCTCCGACTTCTATTGCGTGGAGCCGTGGGTGGGACTGCCCGACGCCATCCACCATGGCCACGGCTTGCGCTGGATCGAGCCGGGCCAGGCGGAAAGCGCGGTGTGCCGGCTGCGCGTATCCGGTTGATTCAGGCCAGCGCCGCTCAGTGTTCAAAATCCAGCCCGCCGATCAGGATCTGCGGGTCGGCCTGCGACAGCGAGCGGAAATCGATGCCGCGCGGCTCCTGCCACGCCCGCAGCTTGGACGGCAGCGCCGCCAGGTAGCCGGCAAAGCGTGCCTCGCCGCCCGCGGCGAACAGCCGCTGCACCTCCAGCCCGTCCCACGCCAGCGTGATATCGAGCGCATACGGATGGCGCCGCAGCTCCGGCGGGCCCTCTGCGGTCATGCGCAGGCGCGGCGGCTGGCCCGGGCCATCGGCAGGCAGCGGCTGGAGTTGCAGGCGCCGGTGCTGCTGGCCGATCGCATCGGTGATGCGCGGCAGGCATTCGGCTTCGAAGCGGGCGAAGAAGTCGGTGGTCAAGGTGGGGGTATCCTGACGTTGCGGGAGGGGTGGCGGCGCTCAAGGCCGTATGCGCGGTTTGCCAGCCACTATACGCCGGGCTCAAGCGACGGGCAGCGAGGGCAAACGCGACCTATCATTGACTGCTATGGAGCCCTACAGGAACCTGAGCGGCAATTCCGGCATCGACGCCTACGAACTCGGCCCCGAGTACATCCGGGTCCGGTTCGGCGACGGGCGCGTCTACACCTATGACTACCGGCGCCCGGGCCGCAGCCATGTGGAACAGATGAAGCGCCTCGCCACGGCGGGACGCGGGCTGTGCAGCTATATCAGCCAGCAGGTCGGCAAGGACTTCGCGTACAAGGCCTGAGACGCTGAATGCGCCCCATCGGCCACTCGCTTGCGCTCCCCCTGGATCCCGCATAGAATCGCGGGTTCGCGGGCGTCGTATAATGGCTATTACCTTAGCTTCCCAAGCTGCCAAGGTTTCCAATATCGGCGCGGCTTTCAGCCTAATTCCCGCTCCGCAATTCTCCATTTCCGGCAACCCGGAAACCCGCATCCCGCCTATACCCGCTCCCGTTTTGCGGAGCAAGAAATTCCGCAGATTAAGGGGGATTCGAACCCCCGCAGGTGCCCGTGTCTATTGGCCTGGCGGGGTGATGCTGCGATGTTCTTACGATTCCTGCCGCATACCATTCCGTCTACAGCGTTTCACGTTTTGCCTACAGGCGCCGGTCGCGCTTCACAAAATGGCTACGCGGGCGGCTTGCCTGCCTGCGCCAGCAATTCCGACTTCTTGGCGCTGCCGGCCGTGCTCCCGAAATAGTAGGCGACTATTTGTTCCGCCTTGGCCGACAGGTAGCCGATGATCGTGCCGGCGAGCACGGTATCGGCGCGCACCTGGCCGAACAGCACCGCGAAGGCCATCCCGAGGAAGCCGCCGATCAGCAGGTAGGCCAGCACCCGAGGCGTGTTGTCACGCACGGCAGCCTCACGCTTGCGGGCGCTGTCCCGGTCGCCGGCAGCCGTCTGCTCGCTCTGCGCGTCCGCAGCGATCTCAGCCTTGCGCACGTCGGCCGCGATCTGCGCCAGCTCCACCTCTTTCTCAACCAGCGCCTTCTGAAACTCCAACGCCAGGTCAGGGTTGGCCTGCAGCGCAGCCAGAGCGGCGTCAGGGGTTGCGGCGCCGGTCACCGCCTGCGCCACGTTGACGACCTTGCCGGCGATTTCCTCTGCCTTGGGGCCAGAGATCAGGCCGGCGATCATGGGCGCGAACTGCGCCAGCGCCATAACGATGGGAAGCATCACGCTGCTCCTTTGATGAGGTTTTCCGACGTGCGGCGAATCCAGCCGCGCGAGAAGGTCGGCCACGGCTTGATGTTGGTCATGTAGACCTGCCGGTAAGCGATGAACCGCATGATGAAGCGCAGCGGGTCGGCCGCCTTGACCGCGGCGATGGTCTTGGGGCCGAGCACACCATCAGCCTTGGCGCCGCTGGCCTGCTGCATCCAGAGCACCACCTTCCCGCCGTTGTACAGCGCGTCGAAGCACTGGAAGGCAATGCGCGGGTCGTACTCGTCGCAGCGAAGCACGTCCCAATACAGCCGCTTGGCGATCGACTTGGCGCGCTCAACCGGTAGAGACTGCATCGGGCCGGTGTAGCCGTCAGCTCGGGCGACGCGCTGCGATACCCCCCATCTGGTGGCGCCGCCCGGGTCTGCAGGATTGTCCACGAAACCTCCCTCATGCCCGAGCAGTGCATCGAATGCCTCGTCAAAGCTACTCATTGCGCTCCCTCCAAATCTTCCGCAGCGCCAGGAACAGTTGGGCCGCCGTATACAGAATCGACAGCACCAGCAGGATGCGCGGGAAATTGGCGTCGCCCCATGCAAAGGCGGTCACCACCCAAGGCGGCGCCGTCTTCGCCGCAGTCGCTGCAACGGCGCTGGCTGCGTTCTGGATTGGTTCGGACATGTGAGACCCCAGATGTGAAAATGCCCGCTCGGTGGCGGGCTAAAAAAAGCCCGCTAGATGCGGGCGTTGTGACGCAAACTTCTAGGCTCAGTGTCGAGGCTTTGTCATGTGCAAGCCTCTCACGCGGAAGTTCACAATGCCCGCGTACATGGCATAGAAGTCGTTAGCGAAATGCGACTGCGTGTGAGCCAACTGGTAGCGTGCCGGAACCTCCACGTTTGGGATGACCTCGAACTTCTTGGACGAAAAGGCCTGTGGAAATTCCTTGGATCTCCTGGCGATCCGCTCGTTCTGATGGTGCGCGTAGGGAAAATTCACGAAAAATCGCTTCGCGTTCGGCGCTACCCGCCACAGGTAGTGCCCGAAGTAGTCCCAGTATTGAACCGCCTGCTCCACCGGCAGAAAAGAGCGCTCGATCTCGAACTTCTCCTGTGCCGCGTCCTCGCCATTCGAGTTGAAGAAGACGGACAGCCCATCGTGCTCCTTGCTGAGCTGCAGCCGCGAGCATAGGTCAATGAAGTTGTCCGTAATGATCAGGTCGACTCCGTGCCTGATGGCCTCGAAGAAGCCCTCGCCATTTGGTAGTAAATGCTTGCCAAGCGTGGCCTGCTGATACTGATTCTTCACGTACATCATGTTGTCGCTCGATAAGTTGAGCGACTCCATGTAGGAGAGCGGAATCTCCTGGCGCAGCTTCTTGATGTAGGTATCAACGAAGCGATCGATCCGATTGTGGTAGCTGGAGCTGACGACCTCACCTCCAAACAAATCGACATAGCTCTCTGCGATATACCTGGACAGGCAAGAGCCGAACGTAAGTATCCTCACCGGGCGCTCCCCAAAAGTTCGCCAAAAATGCGCATTATAGGCCGAAGTGAGGATGGGGTAATCGACAAGACGACTAGAACATCAGGTTCGCACCAAGTATGAGCCAGAGAAAAAGAATGAGAGGTTGCTTGTGCTGCCCGCAACGTGGCGGAAGGTGAGCCGTTTGTTCGTTGAGTCCCCGTAAATTGCGCCCCCGTCTTTTATCGTGCTGGAATTGGACGAGTATGTCCCGGCAGCTTGACGCGTTGCGATGAGGTTACTTGCAACTGGTAGGCTCATACCAATTTCCGTCAGGCCAGTCGCTGTCGGGTCAATATTCACTTGGCCGCTGAAGGTTATGACATTGCCGACGCGCGAATACTGGCACTCAAATGCTGTAACAGCGTCTACATTAGTCAGTGCCGTCACTGTCGGCGTCCAGAGGCCTGAGTAGATGTTATCTAGGAATGTCGCACGACCACCAACTGACGAATCCGAGAACTTCACGCCAGACGGTGTGACGCCAGCCATCCACTCGACAGTACCGAGATTCAGCGTGCCTACCCCCGCATTCTCGACTATAGCCCCGGTTATGTTGCTGGATACAACACCGTCCACGGAAGTGCCGAGCCCCTCGTTCTTGATGACAACTGCGCCGCCAGAAAGGTGAGACACCCCGTTGATGACCGTCCCGCGCGCCGTGTCTTTCACAAAGACGGCTCGGGGTGCTCCCTTCACGTTGTTGGATTCAGAATAGAGACCGGTGATCGTCGTGTTGTCTGCATCGGCAATAACGACGACGCCGTCGGCGCCGCCAGATTGCTGGACGACAACGCCGCGGAAGCTATTACCACGGCTCACGCGTGTCGAGGTTGGGTGCGCCCCAACCTGTAGGGACTGCTCGGCGCATCCGGTCACATACAAGCCGCTGACGTTGTTTTGATTGGCGTCAACGGCGAAGATTGCGCCCCGCTTATTCCCTTCGTAGGAAGTGAAGTTCCGAATATCGTTGCACCAGCTATAGCACTCCAATGCCCATCCGTTACCAACGAAATCAACAGCTACATCGTGCAACGAGCAATCCTTGCTGGCATCGGTCCAAGCCGAGCCATTTTCGTTCACCGTGCTCAAGACAATGCCGCGCGTAGTCGCCGCGTTGCCAAAGAACGTCAGCCCCCGCATTCCAGCCTGCGGCGTCGCGCCATTCGACACAGTTGGATCGCCAAAATATGCCAGCGGCTTGTCGTTGGTGGTGTTCCTGATCATGCCGCGCAGCCGGCAGTTCGTGAACAGAATTTGCCCGGCGAACTTCGGGCCGATTTCGTCTGTGATCCGGTAGAAGGAATTTGGCTTAGGGAAATAAACGCTCTTTCCAGTGGCGATTGCCGCCCTGATGGCGGCGGTGTCGTCATTGCTTCCGTCGCCAACAGCGCCAAAATCCTGTGGCGTAACGGGGAGGTCAAATAGCTTAGCGAGGATAGTTCGCGCGATGGCGCCGACCCCTGTCTGCGTGAACGCGAGGAACGTACCGAGCACCCACGTTCCAATCGCCGTCAGCGTGGTCTTGAGCACGCCAGAGCCGCGGCTGACGGTGGCGTACTCCGCTCCGGTGAGGGGACCGGCATCGGGGTTGCTCGCATCTGCGATCTGCTGGACGCCATCACCCTTCCAAAACGGCAGCAACTGCGTCGGATACTTAGCCATGGGTGATGTCCTTGATCACGTTGATGTACTCGGTATTGCTTGAGAATGGGCGCCCGCTCAGGTCGATGATCTGAACGTCGAGCGATAGCCGGCCGGTCGGCCAGCCAGTCGTGCCGGCGCTCTCGATGCTGTAGAGCCCTTGCGTGGCATCAATCCACGTTGCCGCGAGTTGCTCCACCAGGCAGCCGCTTGAATTCCGCACTTGGGATGAGATGCTCCAGCCAGCGAAGCTCTGCACGCTCCCATCCGGGGCAAAGAACTGCCCCCCCCACTCGAAGTGGTCACCGCGTTTGATGGGGATCATTAGGAGAACTCGTCAAGAATCATGATGCCGGCGGCCCCATTGCCTCCGGTCGCCGTGCCGCCCGCCTGATTGACTACAGTGCCGCTGCCGCCAGCGCCATATCCGAACCCCGGGTTGCCATTGCTATTGATGCCCACGCTCCGGCCGCCTGGACCGAAAACAGAGTGACCGCCGGCGCCTCCAATGCCGATGTTTGCGCTGATCGCTTGGCTGAAGTTTTCGGCCAGCCCTTGAGAACTGAGAGCGGCGCCAGTAGCGGCGGCGGTCACATTGCCGTTGCCGACCACGGTCGGGGCGGCCGTGTTGTTGACCGGGGCGCCCCCACCTTTGCCTCCGGGAACGCTAAACAACGTACCCATCGAGGTCGCGCCGCCGTCCGCACCAGCCGCGTTGGACGCGCCAGCACCACCCGCGCCAATCGTGACTGGCTTGGACGCTCCAACCTGCGCAGCCGTGACAGTGCCCTCGGCATAGGCGCCATTTGTGCCCGGCGCACCCGCGCTCACATTGCCGGCGCCAGCGCCCCCGCAGCCGGCGCCGCCGCCACCACCGCCTTGAGCACGCCATTTGGCAACACTCATCCCTGGCGCGGGGACGTATGTGCCGCTTGCGAGGAAAGTCTGTGTTCCGAGATACCGGCCGGTCGTGGGGTACTCCGTATTGACCGCAACGTTGTCCCGATCCCAGATCAGCACGTCGTTGGCGTCCTTCAGCACCAGTCGATAGTTGCCGGTGCCGTAGACGGTGCACTCGCCGCGGGCGTCCAGCACGATGGGGTTCGTGTTCGCCGTCGAACCTCCGCGATCCTGATAGGTCGTCTTCGGCGTCGACGTGCCGGCGTCGTAGGTGTACAGTTTCCCGCCGACCAGCGGGCTGCCGGTGCTGTCGGTAAACGCCTGCTTGGCGGGCACCACGAGGTATTGGGTCATTCGGGCCTCAGAAATGAAAACGCCCGCTCAGTGGCGGGCGACGTGCTATGCTGATTTGATGGACTACATCGACTGGATGCTGATCAAGCTGGTGGTAGTGATGGCTGTTGCCTTCATCGCTGGCCTCCTTGGATACCTTGACTAGGTAGAATCGGGGCCGCCCTCCGCAGGCTTTCCGTCAGCAGGTTCGGCGCTGCGTTTTCCAACATGGCGTTTCCAGTCGGACGCAACAGGGCATTACGCACCGGCTCGGCGTTCAGAAGCATGTTCGTGGCACGCCCTGCAACAGCGGTGCCAGCCAATCCAGGCAACCCCAGCGTCCCACCCAGCCCCAGCGCTGCCACCCCGCGCTGCATCGCGCCATGCTGGCCCTCACGGGCCTTCACGAACTGCGCCGCGATGTCTGCCAATTCCTGAAGATCTCTGTTGTTGATGTTCTTCATGTTGGCGAGTCTGGCAATCGACACCCCGCCCTCCGCGCCGTTCTGCGCCAGGTTCTCCAGCGCGAGCATGTTTCCGTACTGCTGGCGCGTCGTGGCAAATGCCTTGGCGGCATCCGGCCCGAGCGAACGGTCTAGCGCCTCCATCAGCGCGCCCTTGATCTGGCGAGCCTGGTATGCCTCCGGCGTGGCGCGCTTCCCGATCCGATCTAGCGTGCGCTTGATGTTGTAGGCGGCCTGCCCGTCGATCTGGCCGCTTGCGCCTTTGTTCAACAGTTCATCAATCTGGTTCTCGATGATCCGAAGTCCATCGGAGCCAAGTTCCTTCTTTGCGGAGTCGACAATCTCTGCGAGCTTGGTCAGGAGCCCATCGTCCACCGCGACCGAGTTGTTCTTCAGCACGTCATCAAACTTCGCGCCCAGTTCATCGCTTGCCTTGCGCAGTGCCTGTGTAACATTGTCGGAATCCTGGCCGAATGTCCGCGACAACGCGCGGTTCATCTGGCTTTCCATGCCGGCCTCAGTAGCCGCGCGGCCGCTGAACGGGACGTAGTTCAAGCCGGATGCCAAGGCGTTGAGCGGCTTGCTGTTGACAATGCGATCGGCGGGGATGTTGATGCCGAGATCCGCAGCGCGCTTGGCAAGGGCAGCAACCTCAGACGAGGCGCCCTCACCCACCGCCAGTCTGCGCAAGGCGTTGCCACCCATGCCTGCTACCTTCGCGCCAGCGGGCAAGGCGGCGCCAATTACTGCGCCAGCACCTGCCGACTCCGGATCGGTCAAGCCAGCGGAAATCTCCCCGACCGCCGCGCCACCAGCTCCGCGGATGGCGAGTTGCGCCAGTGGATTGGATACCCCCGGGCCGATCCGGAATCCACCAGTCTCCAAGGACTTGGACAGCGCATTGACCGCAGGCGCAGCGCGAGTGCCCGCCACCGCAGGGGCCGCGGCACCAACCGCCTTACCCAGCACCCCGCCGACTGGCACCGTGCCGACGATGTTGCCGCCGACCTCGCCGACGGTATTGGTTATGGGATTTGCCTCCGCATACGGCCGGTTCTCGGCCGCCAGCTTGGCAATACCTTGATCTGCATCGCGAACCAGCCAGTCAGCAGCACGCGCGCCTGGCGTTCCTTCGCTGGAGATGGCGCCCAGCCCCTTGCCAAGGTATCGTTGAGCATTGAGGGCAACAGTCCCGAGCCCCTTACCGAGGCCAGCCCCAAGGCTTACCAATTTGCCGGGGCCGTCATTGGCTGGCATATCCGATGCCGGGGCAGCCAGCGACGCGGGCAAGTCGTCCGCAGGGACTGCCTTGCTGGCGGCGTTGGCGTTGCCAGAAACCGAGCTGAGGCCGGCATCCACGGCAGCCATCACGGGCGATTGTTTCCCCATGGCGCCCCGAACCTTTCCGACATACGCCGAAGTCTCAGGGTTGCCCCACTTGGACTGATCCCATCCGCCGTTGTACGCCATCAGCGCCTTAGATGGATCTTTGAACTTCGCCAGATTCTCGCGCATGACTTCGCGGTGGATGGCGACAGCATCTTCCGGGTTGTACGGGTCGAGTTCGCGGCCGAGGCGAGACGAAATGGCCTTCAGCGTGTCTGGCATGACTTGCGCCAGGCCCATCGCGCCAGCCTTTGACACGGCGCGCGGGTTCATGCCGGATTCCACCCTGATCTGCGCCGCAGACAGGCCGGAGGGAAGCCCAAGCGCTTTGTCAGTCTCCGCCAGCGCGGCGGTCAGGTCGAAGCCGGGAAGATCGTCTGCAGGTACGGCGCGCCCCATTATTGGTACTCCCACTGTCCATTACGGAACACAATCGGCTTGCCGCTCTTGGATTTGCTGGTGGCGCCATCCTTCGGGGCGCCAGATGCGGCCGGCGTCTGCGTGCCAGTCGGCGCCCCATAGTCCTTGCCAGTCAGGCGCTTGTAGCCGGCATTCATCACACCACGCAAATCATTCAGCGCCGTTAGGAATTCGGCGTCGCTCTGCGCAGTGTCGAGGCGTGCAATGGCGTCCGTGGCCTTCTTGCCCTCCACTTCCGTGATCTGGCCGCCGCCGCGCAGGTTTTGATACGCCTGCATGAAGGCTTGGCCCTTGATCTGGTCGAGCACAACGCGGAAGTTCTTGGCGTCAGTTCCCGGCACGTAGTTGCGCGGGTCAAGGGTGCCGCTCACGCCGGAGGCAGCCTCGCGGCCCGGGTGCTTGATCGCCTTGTCCACCACGCTGAGAGCATCCTCGGCGTTGGCAATAGCCGCCTTCTTGGCGTTGTCCTTCTCTTGCAGCTTCTCCTGCTTCTCCTGAAGCTGGAGTTGCTTCAGGTCGCCTTGCAGCGCATTTGCCTCGCGGGATCGTGCGTCAGTCAGATCCTGACCTCGGCGCGCGGTCGCGGCAGTCATCTCTTGGCCGCGGACCGTATTTGCCTCGGTTGCTAGGTTGTGCCGCTGCGTCTCGCCGAAGGTCAGGCGCTTGTATTCCTGCTCCATTCGGTCTTTCACCGTCATGGCCTGCATCACGTTGCGCTTGATCGCCTCGGGATCGTAGACGGCTGGGATCTTCGCCGCGGCCTCTGGGCCAAGAATGCCAGCGGCCTGCTGGCGCGCGAGGTCATAGCTTGCCTGATCGGTCACGCCGCCCATCAGTTGCCCCATCGCCTCAAACTGCTTCAGGCCAGCTTCGAGCTGCGCCTTGCGGGTTTCGATCTGGGCCTTGTCCTGTGCCGCAAACTGCGTCTGCATCGCAGGGATCCTCGAGCCGAGTCCAGCGCTCGCAGCGCCGGTCAACAGCTTGGCGCGGTCGATGGTGCCGTCAGCACCCACCGCACCGCGATAGAGGGAATCAAGGGCGTTGGCTTGCCCGATCTCGCGCTGCTTCTCCGAGAAAAGGAGATCCTGCAGGCGGTTCTGCCGAGCAGAGTCGAAAGCGTTTTGCGTAGCCTGAAAGCCCTTCTGAAAGGCAAGTGGATCAATTTCGGCCATGGGTTACCTTATTGCAGATAGGCAGTGGGCTGCGGGTTGCTCATGTCGACGGCGGAGCCCGTCGCAGAGTAGGTGCCATATGGGTTCGCATACGTCGGCCGACTGTAGTTCACCAGCGCGTTCGTCGCGGATCCAAGGCTGGCACCGATAGCGTTCGCGCCGGTGCCGTAGGCGCTCGCGCGAGCCGTGCCGGAGTACAGCGCGTTCTGGCTGGCCTGGTTCGCATAGTTCTGACCAGCTTGCTGCGTCGCATTCGTCGCCGTCTGGCCAACGCCAGCCAGGCTTGCCAGCCGGTTAAACGTGTTCGTCTGGTTCTGGTTGTACCGGTTGTAGGCGTTCTGGTACTCGTTCGACGCGAAATTCTGGTTGTACTGGCTCAGCGCCTTGGCCGCAGCACCGGAAAGAAGGCCCCCACGTGCGGCCGCCGATGCCTCTAGCGCCTTCTGGCCCTCGCCGAGCCGGAACTCATAGCCCGGGTCTTTCTGGAAATCCTCGGCGCTGAAATTCTTCGTCAGCGAGCCATACAGCGGATTGTTCTGCGCCGTGGCAAATTTCCGCCCCTCAGCCTTCCCGTATTGCAGGTAGTGCGTGAGGGGGTCCATACCTGACGCCGCTACATCCGGATTGGCGTCAAGGTAGCCTTGCGTGTCGAAGGTTCCCGCCGCGGCATTACGCTGCGCGTCAGCGTTGTAGGTGTACTGTCGCCCCTCATTCGCGCCATAGGTGGTGTAGTGCACCCATGGGTCAATGCCGGCCGCGGCGACGTCAGGGTTCGCAGCGAGATAGGTTTGCGGGTCAAAATTCTCCTGCGTCTGCGCCTGTGCGTCTTCCAGACTGACGCCGCTAGTGGGCGTGCTGATATAGCCAGGCACGCCCATGCGAAGCGCGAGTTGGTTCAGGGCGTTACCGCCAACGGTCCGCCATGGCGCTTGGTCTTCGCGCGTCTGGTCGTATTGCTCCCGCTGAAGCTGGGTAGCCTGATCCGACGCCTTTTCGGAGGCCTTGGCCGCCTTATTTGCCGCCGCATTGCTGGCAACACCGCCGATCACCGCAGCGCCGACGACTGCCGTTGCGATACCTGACATATCAATCCTTCTTGATTTGGAGACGCAGCGCGTCGCGGTAGTTGATCGTGATTTCCTCGCCGAACTGGCCGCCAGCACAGCCCTTGATCTGGCGCAACGCCACCAAGTCGATGTCTCCGCCTTCGCGCATGACCATGACGGCGTTTGGCGCGGCGGAATGGTTCGTATAGCGTCCGGCAGGCGTGCGCTTCCCGCCGATGCGGGCCGGCGCAATCACCTCGCCCGCATCGATCGCAGCCGTTGCGAACAGTCCTTTGCCCTCGATGGGGGACGGCGCCACGGCAACCTTGTAGGATCCCAGCGGAAACGGCGTCTGATCAGCCTCGTTCTCAGCCTGAGCGCGGGCAACCTCTTCCGTGAAGCCGAATTCCGTCAGGACGCTGGCGTAATCCGACCGGTCAGACTCGAACGGCAGCAGCGGGACCGCGTTTGCCGCGGCGTGCGCCTTCCATCCGTCGCTCTTGTCCAGAAACATCGCCTCCAGCTTGGCGACATCGGTTTCAGTCGTGGCGTAGACGTTCTGCCACACCATGTCCTCCACGACATAGCCAACTTTCCGCCCGGGTTTCCCGACGAAGGTCATCGGCGCCACCAGCTCTGAGCGCGAGCCGTCTTCGTTGATGACAATCACGCGCCCCTTCAGGAACACATTCAGGTGCTCGAAACGCTGGGCGTGGCCGATCGCATAGGCGCCGGCCGGCACCGTTACTTCCCGGATGTAGATCCCCGGGCCGAACCGGTGCACAACAGGGCAATCCACCTGCGGCAGCTTCAGGAACTCGCGCTCGAGCAAGTCAACCTTCTTGGCGCTCGCCAGGCTGAAAGTGACCTTCGGCGTCACCCGTTGGATTCCGCTCACGCGTGCTCCGCCCCGCTGATGGTCAGCGACACATCCAGACCCTTCGCGTAGATCTTTCCGCCGTTCGCCAGCTTGTGGTCGATCAGTTCCGGCACCGACGCGCTTGCGCCGGCCGCCACGTTCTTCTTGACCACCGTCGTTGGGTCGCCGGCACTGCCGCCGCTCGGCACGAGGTAAATGAACACGTCCACCGCCGCAGCAGTCTTGTTGTACAGCGACGCCTGCGTGATCGTGGCTGTCACATTCGAGCCGGTCGCCGTGTAGTACAGATCAGCCGTGGCCGTCAACAGCGTGCCCGCAACGAGGGGCTTCCAAATG
Source organism: Cupriavidus phytorum (assembly GCF_003254285.1). NCBI lineage: Bacteria > Pseudomonadati > Pseudomonadota > Betaproteobacteria > Burkholderiales > Burkholderiaceae > Cupriavidus > Cupriavidus phytorum. Next base: position 497,498 of record NZ_QKZN01000004.1, on the reverse strand, counting down.
ATGCTCATCCGATCACCTGCATTTCGAGTTCATCCCGCAGTTCATCCAACATGGCGCGCGTCACCTGCTCTTTCGAGGTGCTCGTCGCGAGTTCAATGCGCAATTGGTCGACCTCGTTCGCAAGGTCGAGCGATAGGGCCGCAAGGGCGATGTTGATCGCCACAATGTCCGTCTCGGCCGCGTTGAGCCGTGCATTCACCGAGGAAAGGTCGACGCCAGACGCGCCCCCCATCGACACCGAGAGCGCGCTGAAGTAGTCCACCCATGGTTTGAGTAGATTCCCGTTCGCGTCGGTAATCTGCCGGGAGCGCTGAAGCGGTGCGGCGAGGTTCATGACGTCCCCGCCGCTGCTTCAGCAAATGCGCCCTGGAATGCGACCTTGGCCTTAGCCGCGGTGTAGACGCGCCAGACACGATCCCGAGCGGCGCCGAGCCGATTGGCCCTCGCCCGGGTCTGGTACGCGCCAACCCGGCCCAGCGACATCTGGATCGGATTCGACCAGCTATTGCCGCCGTCATCAGACCAGCTCAGCAGGATCTGCGGGTCTTCATCGTTGGGATTGCCGACTGCCACTTCGCAATCCAGCGTGAAGCGGCTGAAGAATTGCTTGCGGCCCTCGGTGACGATGTGCGGAAAATCCTTCTGGCGGGCAATCGGCGCGCCGTCGTCGGAATACACATCGAGGTCGAGGCGGTAAATGCGCCCGTCCTCGAAGTCGCCAACCAGATTCTCCCCGCCGAAGAACACAGCGCAGTTGCCGCGGTGCCGGATCAGGTCATTGCCTGCTGTGCGATATGCCCGTTCGTGCCATTGGCCCGTCAGAACGTCATACACCCACGTCTTGCTGGCAGACGGGAAGGTCAGCACGTAGAACGGATGGCCGTCCTGCTGGTAGGCCCAGGCGATCGCGTCGTCCACCCGGTCGTACTTGGCGAATTCCTCGGAGATGGCCGGCGTGGAGATCGCCTGCGGCTGGTAGTTCTGTGCGCGCAGCACCATCCGGCCGCCGTTCTTGTTCTTGCCGAGCCAGTAGATGGTGTTGTCGAGCGCGGCAATCGAATACTTGGCCTCGCACCCGTAGTGGTTGAAGCCGGCCGGGTAGCGCACGAACGGCAGTGTTGCATCGCCAGACGACGAATACACTTCCATCGTCTCTTCGCCAAGGAACCACAGTTCCCGGTGGTCGGCGATCATGCTGACAATCGGATCGGGCATCCCTTCGGCGCTGGCAAAGTCCAGCGGGTCGATGGCAAGCGACAGCAGGCCGGTCCAGAAGTACTTCTGCGTGCCAGGCTGGAAGAACACCAGGCGCTCGTCGACGAACCAGACAAAGGCTGAACCGAGCCAGCCGTCGCCCGACATGGCGCCCACAGCGTAGTTGCCGAGGTTCACGGTAGGCGCGGTCAGCGTGCCGTCCACGAACACTGCGCTGTTGCCATTGTCCGCGGCGTTCACCGGGCCGGTGGAGGTCGCCATACCGGCGAGATCGATCCACGACCCCAATCCATCGTAGCGATACAGGCGCATGCCCTGCACGGCGAACAGCACGCCATTGCTCGCGCGATACAGGCAGCGCACAGGACCGCTTCCCGGCAGCGTCGACCAGACTTCGGTACCGGGCGTGCCGTAGAACGTCACAGGCGCCGGCGCGTCGGCAGGGTTGGCCTCTGGGTACAGGTTGACGCAGCGCTGGGCCGACGCCTTCAGGCTGCGCGCGACGTAGGAGGCGGTCGTTAGGGGCAGGCGAGCCATTCGCAGGCCTCCACGTTCCAATAGTACCGGCGCGGAAGAACAGCACACGGCATCTTCAATTCGGGGATCGTCAGATAGAAGCGCTTTAGCTTCTTGAGCGTGGTAGCGGCGAGCGATCCAATGTCGGGGCGCAGCGGCGACGCGAACGCCGCGGCCAGATGGACGGCCAGGTTGTAGCGCATCGGCATTTCGAACTCTGCCGGCAACTGCAAATCGGCCGAGGCGGCGGCATAGGCGGGAAAGGTGAAGCCATCGAAGCCATCCAACTGCCACAGCGCCATCATCCCGTTCAACGTCTTCAGCGCCGTGTCTGTGGTGGCCGCATTGGGCGTCTCGCCCTCCGCGATTACCTGCGCGTCGGCGAGTGCCAACTTGATGATGTCGATCGCAGCGGTCATTGCTCAATCACCTTTGCGGGTCGGCCGCGCTTCTTTTCTGCTTGAGGCTCGCCGACCATGCGGAAGCCCTGCTTGCGCTTCTCTGCTTCCTGCTCGGCGTCGAACACGATGTACACCTCGCGCTCATGGTCGCCGTCAGGGTGCAGAGCCTTTGGGTACTCTTGGAACATTCGCAAGCCTCAAATAGAAAAGCCCCTCCGGAGAGGGGCGATGGATCAGTTGCTCAGGATTCGAGCGGCCAGTTGCGCGCGCAGCGTCTTGTAGCCGTACAGCACATCGAGACGGCAAGGGAACTTGTCGTTGTTGATGTCGTAGGCGCGGACGATACGCATCGAGATGCCGTCGTAGTTCTCGCGTGCCGAGAAGTCCACGCCCTGCGGCATGACCAGGTCAGCCGACACGAAGGCGAAGGCGTCCTTGTGGAACGCCAGCGACGGCTTGTAGACGGCCGATGCGCCGCCGACCTTGGTGATGCTGGCGCCGTTGGCCATGCCAGCCGCCACGACGTTCTGCGCGCCGCCCGAGGTGTAGATCGCCGGGGCGAACGACAGCGAGCCAGCGCCACCAGCGTAGTCCGCGGTCACCACGAACTGCTGCAGCGTGCCGGTATCGGCCTTGGTTTCGGGGTGCACTCGGTTGCAACCGGCCACGGTGAAGACGTCACCCTTCTTGAAGGTGGTCGCGCCGGTGGCGACGGTGACCGAGGACGAGCCGTTGGCAGTCACGGCGCCGTTGACCGTGTAGGTCGTGGCGGACAGCGCGGTACCGGTGGCTTGCGACGGCAGCAGCGTGTTTTCGTAGATGGTGCCGAAGCCTGCGGTGCGGCCGACCTTACCCTCGCGGTACTGCTTCGAGATCTCGGTCGAGTCTTGGAACAGGCCCTTCAGCGCGTCGACCAGGTCGAGGTTGTCCTGGGTGTTCAGGATCAGGGTGCGGGCATCGCCGGGCGCCAGGTTGTCGACAAGCTTCTTGCGGGCCTGCAGCGCCTTGTTCAGCGTGATGGCCGAGCCGATGTTGTCGACGGCGTTGTACACGTCCAGCGCCATGCTGAAGGCGTCGGCCTCGATGTTGGCGGCCAGCACCGACATAGCCGGCTCCAGGATGCGCGACTTGAAGTCGTCCAGCGACAGGGTCAGGTCGACCGAGGTGAAGTTCAGGTCGACGCCCTTCTGGGTCGCCATCTGCAGCGTGACGCTGTTCTCGTTGGTGTCTTGCGCCGACAGGGTCGCGCCGGTGCGTACGGTGTACTGGTTGGGCAGGCGGATCTTCAGCGAGTCGCCGATCTTCGCACCCGATTGGGCGAACGAATCGTCATACTGACGGTTGATCGAGCCGATGAAGTTCAGCTTCTGATGCAGGATCGCGAGCGCGGCGCGCGTGACGGCGGTCGGGGTAAGCAGTGCGTTTGCCATTTGTCAGGCTCCAGAAATGAAAAAACCCGCCGAAGCGGGTAATGGATTGGTGAAGCGCCGGGCTACTTGCGCTGGTTGTGGCGACGCATCCATTCATCGATGGGGAGGTCGTCGCTCAGGCCAGTGCTAGTCGCGCCCCCGGTGCCAACAGGCTTGATCGGGGCCGGTGCCTTAGAGACAGGTTTGACGGCGGGTTGGCTCAGCTTGAATTCAAGCCGGGTCAGTTCTCGCGCCATCTGGATCGGAGGCAGCACCATGATCCGAGCCGCTTCATCGAGATCCGTGCCAAGGTGGTGGAGGAGCTTGTGCCCCGCATCAGAGGTCGTAGCCAGTTCCAAGAAATCCCGGTTGGCGCCCACCATCTGAAGATTCGACACGGCCTGATCGAAGTCCTGAAACTCCGACTTGCCGGTCGCGTAGACCTTGTTGCACGCATCGTTGAATCGCTGCTCGGCGAGCTTCTGGTTCGCCTTCTTCTCCGCCAGTGCTTCGACGTCGAATTCCGGCTCCGTCCGCTCTCCCTGCTGACCTTGCGCAAGAGCCTGGCGATACCGCTCAGCCTCCGCCCGCGCCTCGTCAGCAGCGCGCTTTGCCTCGTACTTCTCGCGGGTCAACTCGCCGATTCGCTTCTGGAACCACGGCTCCTTCTTCTGCGCCTGTTCCTGCTGCTGATCGGTTTGCTGCTCCGCTTCCTGCTCTGCGGTCGCTTCAGAGCCTGCTTGGTTTTCGACCTCCGCGCCCGTTTCGGTCGGGATGACTTCCGTCGGCGTCACGTCCTGCAGTTCTTCGCTCATGGTTTCCCAAGTGATTTAGCCCGGTGATACGCGCCGGTACGGCCCTACAAAATCAAAAACCCCGCACTAGGCGGGGCTTCGGGTGATGCTTCTTGCGATACGGGAGGCGCCATCTGCGGTTGCATTGGCACGCCCGGGTAAATGTCTGGCGAATCCACCATCTGCCGCGCCGCGACAGCGGCAAGATACGAGGCGGACTCAGGCGGCAGGTACGGGGCAAGCTTGACCGCGCGATCGGTTTCGGCCTGGAACGCGGCGATCCGGTTCTTCTCGCGATCTGTTTCCTTGTCCTCGTGCAGCTTGTTGTACTCCTGCCCAAGCGTCTGTAGTTGCGCCTGCAATTCCTGCATCTGCTGCTTGAGGGCAGCGGCTTCCGGCGATTCCTTGTCATCCTTAACGCCAGGCGGCAGGAACTTCTCCAGTCGCTCGGCAAGCTCATCAGCCATCGGGAAGTCTGCGGCCTTCATGATCAGATCGCCGGCCTGCTGTAGTAGCTGCGGGTTGCCCTGCGCCATCTGCGTCATGGCGTCGAAGGCTTCCTGCCGGCGCGTGGTGTAGCTCGGCCCAACCCGCACAGTCACGTCATAGCGACCTACGCCCGGGTTGTAGATCGTCTGGATTTCGCCCGCGAGGTCCTTGCTCTCAACCACCGATTGCTTCTGCGTCGGATCGATCTGAACCGTGTCCTCGCTGCCGTCTTCGCCCAGGATGCGCACAACCCGCGGCGTGTCGTAAATCTTCGGGATCAGGTCCACCAGGATCATCCCGGTGTACTTGATGGCGCGCGCCACATTGTCCACAAAGTGGAACGTCGCGGTGTCGCCCTCGCGCTGGCGGGCCATGATCGCTCGGCCGCTCGTCTCGTTGGATTTGGCCCCCATCGAGGCGTCATACTGGCCGCTCGCCATCTTCAACTCTTCCGCGGCGGTCTGCATACCTTGGATGTAGGCCGCAGCCATCACAGGCGGCTGCTGCCGTTGCGGCGGCGGGATGACGCCACCAGTCTCATCCAGATGGTTGTACGGCAGGTACGAGTGATTCGCCGTGTTGGCGGTGTCCCAGTATCGTTCGTACCCCTCGCGTGCCTCGGCCGGCCCAACCCACGGCGTTTTGCCCTGCAGCGCGACGAACTCGACCGCCGAACTGGTCCAGTAGTTGTACATGCGCGCCGGGTCTTTCAGGTAGCGCGTATGCCCCTTGCGCTCCGTCTTGCCGTCGATGTCCACTTCCTCGCCCACGACGCGCACGATGGGGATGTAGCGGCCGGGCCAGTCGTTGTACTCGATCTCTTGGTCACCAGCGATCAGACACCACTTCACCGTGCGGCGCTTCACCTTGCGGGTGCGCTGCTTCGGCATGGCCTCGATCATCGCCTTGTCTTCGGGCCTCACCTCAGACATGCGAATCACGTTGCCCTGCTCGTCGGCAATCAGCGTGTCCTCGACGTCCACCACGTGGAAGTACTCGGCCAAGCGGATCTTGTCCTTGCTCAGCCAGTCGGAACCGCCTTCCATCGGCCAGCCGACAGCATCAAAGCCCGGATAGCGTGCCTCGAATTCTTCCTTCAGCAGGTCTTCAAAGACGAAGCCGAACTTGGCATCTGACCCATCCGCCTCTTGGATGTCAGGGTCCAGATACACGTTCATCGGGTTCTTGACCCGCTTGATGTAGATTTCCTGCTCGAAACTGTCGTCACTAGCGTAGTCCGTGATCACGCGCCAGTAGCCGATCCCGCCGTCCACAGCAAACTCTGCCGCGGTGTCATAGGCTGTGTCCGCGCTCGAATTGGCCTCGATATGCCGGATGATGCCGTTGATGATCTCGGCCGTCTTCTTGTCCGCGCCACCATCTACCGGCGACACGCGAACGCTCGGCTTGTTCTGCCGCGCATCGTTGGTGATCTGGCGGTTGTGCTGCTTGGTCTTGTTGACCGTCAGGCGTGGCCGGCGCTCAGCTTCGCGCGACTTCCACACCTCCTCGGGCCACTGCCAACCGTTGTCCGAGTCGCCATTCACAAAGCGCAGGTCGTCCAAGAACAGATTGCGAAACTCGCTCTCCGCCTCTTGGCAGCGCGCGAAACGCTTGTGCGCTTCCTTCACGCGCTTGTTGTCGTCCTTGCTCTCTGCCATGGTTAGCTCATCCAGGCGCCTGCGGTTGCAGCCGGCGTCGATTTCGGTTTCGGTTTCTCTTTGTTGCGTCGGTCGCTGACAATCCCCGGGAACAACTCTGTGAGCGCCCAGATTGCAGCGTCAGCCCGGTTTGGTGACCGCGGCCCGGTGTAGCCAATCGTGGAGAACGCAGCGAATTCGTCTTCCATCTCGCGGAAGTAGCCAACGTGGCGCACCTTCCCTTGCTCATACAGCGCAGAGAACGGCTCAGCCCGCACCGCCTTGCCGCGGGAGGCGGTCACCTGCTTGTACGGCGTGCGCGGCCGGGCGGTCTGAATTACATGCTTGACCATCGCGCCGCCATAGTTGATTTCGCCAACAATCACGTCAGCCTGGTGGCGGTCGTATGCGTCTGCGGCCACCTTGCCCCACGTCGCCGGCCCAGCCTGCACCGTGCAGTCTTCGAGGATGTAGCCGTTGCCGTCAGTGCCTAGCCCAGCCACCACAATGCCGATCGCGTCATTGTCCGCGTCCACCTCGTCGTCAGAGCCGGATGGGTCAACAGCCACCACGATGCGCACCATGTCTGGCACTACACCATCCAGCACGCGCCACTTCTCGATGTTCTCGTCGGGGAACAGCGCATTCGGGTTGGCGTCTGCAAACTCACCATCCAGAAAGCGCTTGCGCAGGCGCGCGCTCATGTTCTTCAGCGTGTCCAGATACCCGTCGGACAGGTTTTCCTTGTTCGCGTCTGGGTTGATCTGGAAATGCGCGTAGTCGTCTGGGCTCCGGACCTGCTCACCCGAGTCCGGGTCGCGCTTCTGCACAAACAGCTTGTACGACCAGTGCGCCTTGTTCGGCGGGTTGCAGTCGTAATACATGCGCGGCTTGAGCTGCACGGACTCACGGCCCCGAATCACCTGAAACGCCTTTTGCGCCAGGCGCGTGACCGCGATACCAACCGAGCCGTACGGAATCTGGCTCGCCTCGTTCAGGTAGATCGTGGCGAACTCCATACCGAGAATCTTCTCGGTTCGCTCCTTGTCATCCAAGCCGCCAAACCAGATCTGCGAGCCATTCGGCAGTTCCGCATACCAGTCCGTCTTGCTCAGGACGTACTCAACGCCCGGGAAGCAGATCTTCATCACCTTCGGGAAGGTGTCCAGCACCACGGAGTTCTTCACGTGGTTAAAGCGAAACCGCAGAATGCAATGCCGGCTGTTCGGCGCCTTCATGGCGCGCATCACCACATTGCGGGTCAACAGGAACGTCTTGCCGCTCCGGCTGCCACCAAACAGCATGATGTGCGTGGCATCGCCAGCCAGAATGACCTGCGCCTCGGCCTGCTTCGGGTTTAGCTTCACAGCTTCTCGTCAAGATCCGAGGCCGCGATGACGACCGGGCCGCCCTCCTTGCCGGTCAGTTCGACGCCCTGCATGGCTTTGCCGTACCCGCGGTCAAGCAGTTCCTTCGCCGCAGCAATCTTCGCCTGGTCGCTCTCAGCAGTCGTCAGGATCGTCGCCAGGATCGTGATAGCGGTCGCGCCATGCTCTTGAGCCAGCGCCTTGATGTCCGCCGTGATCTTGTTCGGCGTTCCCTTTTTGCGGCCCGCACCTTCAGGCCGTGGAGTGCCTTTAGGCCATGCCATGTGAACTTACTCCAACTTATTTTGCATTCAGCACAAAGAAATTGCGCCCCGCCGACCGAAGCCAGCGAGGCGCCAATGGTCCGAAGACCCGGGAGGAGAGACAGCGATGAAACAGGTTGAGGGGCCGGGCATTCTCCGGCTCGCGGTCCATTGGCCTGTCAGGCGGCAGTGTCTTGGGCTCATCCAAGCATCCCTCACGACTGCCTCCTGGGGAGGTCTTCCCGGCCGGCTAGCACGGCTCACAGGGGGCATGCGTGAAGGGGCTCCGTTTCGTGGAGCCCGTCGTCAACCGTCGTTGTTAGGCCACATCGTGCAGTTGCTGCTTGAGCGCGTAGCCCATCAGCGGCCAGATCTTGTTGACCGCATTCTGGCGCGCGATCTTGCGGCCGATCTCTGCGTCGAAGTTCTCCGGGCTGGCGCAGGCGGACTCGCCGGTCACGGTGAAGCCGTTGCCCAGAACCAGCACGCAGAAGGTCAGCAGGCGCAGCGGAGCCATACCGGTCTTGCCGAGATCAGGATCGTCCGACATAGGCGCCACTTCGAGAGGCGCGGTCGGCTCGCTCGCTCGCAGCACCGCAATGTTGTGGCCGTCCACGCCATCGGCCGCCGTGAAATAGTGCTCACTGGCGATGTTCGCCTCGATTTCAGCCGGCGTGACGCGCGGCGCGGTCTTGCCCTTGGCCTGGATCTCCTGCTCGATGGCGTTGTCGTCGGTGCGCGGCGACTGGATGTTGTGCATGCCCTTTTCCCTCTCGTGTTATGCGACCCTCTGGCCGCGAAAGTACGCCTTTCCGTCATCCCGCACAGCGCAGAACTCCGGATACAGCAATTCCCCATCCCGCCACGTCAGCACCGCGAAGCCGGATTGCCAGTTCGCGTTGCGGCCGGTCAGGTAGTGGAATTCGTCCTGCTCGGGGTCGGCCAGCATGCCGGTTTCGATCCCGTACCGCAGCTTTCCGAAGCCGCGGAACTGGACGGCCTGCAAGCGGTGCGTGTGGCCTGTCACCACATGGAAGCCAGAGCCCTTCACCACGTTGTTGTAGGCGGCGTGCATGCCGTTCGCCACCGCATGAATGATGACCGTGTCGGCGTTCACGTCGATGCGGTAGCTGTCCTTCCATGCCGGCAAATGGTCAGCCAGCGCGAAACCGGGGATGCCCTCGTACTCCGGGGCCATCGCAGCTAGCTTGGTATCGAAGCGCACACAATGATTGCCGGTAGTGCGCAGCAGCTTCATGCCCTTGGCGGCCTTCTCGATCTCGCCCATGCGCTCCTGCACCGCCTCCAGCTCATCCTTCACGCTGTGCGTCTTCTGCCAGCCAATGCGGCCATGCCGGCTGATCCTGCCACCATCGAGGATGTCGCCGTTCAGGATTACCGCCTTCAGGTCGCCGGCGTATTCCGCGATCACGTTGCAGAACGCCTTGTGCGCGGTCGTCACCAGCCCCGGCGAGTAGTGCGCGTCAGACCCGATCACCACCGAGCCATTGCGGATCGCCAGATTGTTGACCGTCTTGCGCTCGGACAGCGTCACCTGCACCGACTCACCGCGGCCCAGCCTCTCCCGTAGCGTCGTTTCTGCCAGCCCCATAGCCCGCGCCGCAGCACGTACAGAGCCGTACTGCTGGATCAGGTCGTCTCGGGTCATGTCAGGAGTTGAGGCGAGGCATGAAGAAGCCGCACCAGTCGGACGGCTCAACCATCGGGAACAGGCTCATATGCCCGCCGTCGGACAAATCCGTCACCATCGTGGGCGGGTTGGCGCGGCACTCGTTGTGCGATGCGCCGGGCTTGAAATAGCGGCAGTGCTCGCAGGTCAATGTCGGCGTTTCCGCCTCAGCCTTGCGCTTCCTTGTCGCCATCGCTCGCCCCTAAAAGCAAAAAGCCCCGCGAGTGGCGGAGCATCGAACGCATTAACCTCAGCGTTGCACAAAGTGTAGGATAAAGCCGGTTTTAGTGCGGGACTAAATTGCGCGGGAAAATCCGCACTAGTCCGCCTCCACCGGCTCGCGCTTCTCAACCGCCGTATGCGCAAGGTGAACCGCTTTAATCCTCGCTGCCATCTTGTGGGCGCGGCGACTAAAGCGGTCCATCCTGTCGTAGAACGTGCGGGTGCCGATGTTGAGCGCGGCAGCCATGGCCTTCACAGGGCGGAAGCCGTGGAAGTAGTACAGGCTGAAGCAGATCGCGCCTTCCTGGTCCTCTTCTGCCATACCATGAATTGCCATGTTAAAGAATGCCATATCAGCATCCAGCGGGCCGTCCGGCTCCTTGGGCGCCCGTGCCCGCGGCTGGAGCTGCGCCAGGATGTTCTGCGGCACCGGTGGCGCGAAGTAGCGCTTGGAGAAGCACCAGTAGCCCCATTGGTTGCAGTGCGCCTTAAGTTCTTGGTCAGTCATGCGATCCCCCTATCGCGTTACCCATCCGAACACCTTTTCGCATATCCCCTCGGTGACTTGATCGAGCAGATATGCCACAGCCCCAACCATCAGCACCGGCAGCAAGAACGGCAGCACCACCGCAAACTTCACATACTTCCGCAGGTCTTTCATCCCTCTTCCCTCCTTTCCTGTTTCCCACCACCCATTACGATGCGCAAGAACAGCGCCCAGCACATCCATGGGTTCCACCCGTTGCTTAGCATCAGATAAGCCCCTCCCTCGCCAGAATCCTGATCGACCGGATGTGCCCGGTCAGCCAGTCCAGATCAACCTCTTCCTTCGTCATCCCTGCCGGCCGCGGCCTCTGCCCGTCGTACACCGCATCACAGGCAGTGCAGGCATAGGCGCCGCAGATGTCGTCAGACTTGATCGCGCCACCCTTGCCGCCTGCCTCGCCGCGGTAGTGGCTCCAGATCGTCGTTGCGGGGTCGAATGTGCAGACGCCGGGGATGCGAACTTGGCAGTCCTTGTCGCGGGCGCTTTTGCGGATCTTGCTCATGCTGCACCCGCCTCAGTCGCCGCGAAGCCCATACTCCGAAGCGCCTCTGCATAGTTGCCACCACGGCGCATCGCCCGCGATCTGAGCGCGCCTCTACTTATCCCCAGCTCAGCACACAGGAAATGCACCTCACGGACGACGCCACCGAACACGACCTTGACGGTCCTAGATGTATTGAGCGCCTGTTGCAATCGCGTCGCCCACCTGCAATTGCCCGGCTCATAACCACCCTTGTTGTTCACCCTGTCGAGGCTCATCCCATCCGGTGGATTACCCATATCCTCGAAGAAATTCTCAAACTTGTGCCACCTCTCGCATACACGGATGCCCTTTGCGCCGTAGTCCGCAAAAGACCTAGCATTCCCGCCCCACTCGCAGCGGTCCATCATGTTTGCCCAGATTCGATATGCCCTTGTGCGCCGCTTAGGACCAGCCTGGCCATGTGTGACTGTCCTTGCAGCGCGACGGCGCAGGCCTTCGCAACCGCATGAAATAGTCATCCCGCGAATCAGTGACTGCCCCATTACCGTCTTGACGGTCCCACAGGCACAGCGGACTCTCCACTTCGAATAATCGCTATCGTCTGGCACGAACTCCAGGACCGTCAGCAGGCTAAACACCTTGCCCGTCAGGTCGTTCTTAAACGTTCTCGGCATAGCGAGCCTCCCCGGTCCAATTCACATCACGGTCAGCGCCCCACGCATACAGGTACTCGATGAACTCTGAAGCGTGCTTCTTGCTGAATCTGCGCGTCTGGATTCCGAGCTGCACAAAGCCGGAACCATCAAGGCTGGGTATGATTTGGCCTTGCCCCTTGATCGGATCGCCCTCTGCCGCCTTCACCCGCGCGAATGCATCGACCAGCAGGCGCTTCCACGTCTCAGCATCGCGCTTCTCGCCCATGAAAGTGCAGCATCTGGCGACATCCGCGAACATGGCGTGATACTTGGCCTCTTGGTCGCGGCTCTTGGTCGGCTCGGACACGGTCACGATGTAGCCGTCCGGTGCGTTCGTGATCGCTAGTTGCGCGCCGGCCCGCGCCTGCCGATGCACCAGCCGGTAGATCTGCTTACTCATGCCTTCACCCCGGTAAAGATGCGGATGAAGCGGCGATGCAGTGGCGGCTTGGGTTCCCACAGGGCCAGTCCACCCAACGTCTGGCATCTTCCGCCGAACTTCAGCTCCGTGTCGCAGTAGTAGCCAGTGCGCGCGCAACGCCTGAATTCCCCGCCAAGCAGGCTTCCCTTGCTGTGCCCGCAGGTTTTGCAATTGCGCTCGTCGCTCATTTCCACTCCTTCGTATGGCTCGGCACGCTGGACGCGAGACTGGTCATTGGCGGCTGATCCTTCGCTGCCTTGGCCTGCGCCAGCTTCGTTGCCAGATCCAGCTTCAGCGGCACGTAGGGTGCGCTCGGGCACACGGTTTTCTTGGGCTTCATGCTTGCTCCTTGCGTGCGATGGCGGCGCTCACAGACTCGTAGGCCGCGTTGTATTCCGGGAACCGATTGGACGCATGGGCCAGCGCCATCACTGCGTCTATGCAAGCCGCCCGCAGTGCATCTCTCTCTGCTTCCAGCGCCTCAACCTGAGCCGTCAGCATGGCGTTTGCGGCGCGCTGCGAGTTCAGTTCCTCGAAAGACGTGCTTGCGGCAATTCGGCCAGCCTCATCCAGTGCCTGCTTGCCAAGCCGGTACATTTCGGCACCAGCCTTCTTCGCGGCATCCATGCCCATCTGGGCCGATGCTGCCTGCTTGCGCAGCATCTCCTGAAATTCGGCGTCCAGTCGCTGCTCCGTCTGGCATACCGGGCAGAGTCCCGGGCCACCGCAACGTGCCTTCAACCCGTCCGGCCTCGGCACCACGTGCCCATGTCCTTTGTTATTGCTCATGCGATCCTCGCAATCCGCACCTTGAAGCGCGGGCAGTTGGACAGGGTGTGGTCAGTGCCGCCACATTTCGTGCATCCCATCATTCATCTCCCATAACAGCGCGCAGAGCTTCCTCCACGCTTTCCACTACATCCGCATGACCGCGCCATTCCGCGTGCCACTTGCGCTCGTCGTCGGTCAGTTGCCGGGCGCTGGGCGGCTTGGCCCCATCCTTGATTTCGAGCAGCAGGGTCATGCCGCGCCATCCAACGGCCAGATCTGGGAACCCGCCTCCTACCCCTGCCGTGGACGTGACCGTCGCGCCAATCTTGCGCAGCGCCTTGACGATCTCGGAATGGTTCGCGTCAACCCTTGCTGCTCGCCTCATACCCGCCCTTATTTCACGTTGATGAAAGGAACCGGAGTGCCGGCGCCGATGTACTGGGGCAGCTTGCCGTCCCACTTCTCGACGGCCATCTGCTGCAGCATCTGCTGGTTCTCGCGGAGCGCCTTGGCCTTGATCTCCAGCGCCTGGGCCTCGCCTTGCGCCTTGGCTACCTCCTTCTTTGCGTCAGCCTCTGCAGCGCGCAGTTCGTTCTCCTTCTGCTGTGCAACCTGCGTCGCGGCGATCTTGGCGTTGATCGACTGCAGCACTTGCGGCGGAAGGCGCATCTCGTTGACGAAGTAGATGTTCTCCACCGTCACGCCCACCGACGCTGCTTGGCGCTTCACCTCAGATTCGACTTTTTCCTGCAGCGCGGCCTTGCCCTTGCCGTAGACATCCTCAACCGCCATGCCAGCGCCGGCGAGGTTCAAGGCATCGCGCACCATGGCACGCAGGTAGGTACCGGTAATCTCGTCCACGCCCTTGCGGTACTTCTGGAAGACGCCCGCAACCTTGTCGGTCGGGATGAAGTAGCTGATGCCGATGTCAGTGTTGACAGACATCCCTTCCACGGTCTGGAAGGTGAACGACTCGTCGCCATCCTTCTTGTCCCAGACGTAGTTCTGCGTGAACGACGGGAACAGGAACATGTCGGTGTTCGGGCCATTGAAGTAGCGGCCCGGACCTTTCACCTCGATGTTGACGCCGCGGTCACCGCCGTACTTATCGACCTGTACGCCGACAAAGCCGGCCGGCACGTTATCGCAGCCGGTCAGCATGAGCACGAACGGCAGCACCAGAAGTGCGAAGAGTTTTTTCATTGCTTGCTTCCTTTGAAGTAGATGAACTTGATGACGCCGGCAAACGCCAGCCACAGGAACGGCACCGCAGCCATCGTCAGCGAGCTACGCTGGTTGATGAGCCACGGCGTTACAACAGACAACAGGAAAACGAAGGTCATGGCGAGTACCAGACCGATAAATGCGTGTTTCATACGATGCTCTCCTGAACCCACTTGATGCCCGCGATCACCTTCTTCAGCGCCCACGACAGCAGGGCCAGCGGAATGAGCACCAGCGTCGTCAGGCCGTAGAACATGAAGAAGCCGAGCGCGGTGAGTAGCGCGATTACGTTGACCATGATTACTCTCCGGTTGGCGCCATTCGTCGCCGCTCATCGGCACCAGCGGCATGCCGGTCAGCAGCCCCGACGCGTACCGGAACATCCTGCCGTCCCACTGCGCCATGAACTCGATGGTCTGGCTCTTGTCGCGGTAGCGCACAAGTCCGACTGTCTGCGGCGGGGTGGTGTAGGGGTGCCAGGTTTGCATCGTCAGATCCCCGGCGTGTACGGCAGCACATCGCTGCGCATCGTCTGAGCCATCCAGTGGCCCATGTAGTCGGGCTCAGGCACAGCGCAGAACAGCAGCGACAGCCAGCCGGCTATGATTTGGTTTATGGGGTACATCAGGCGGCCTCCAGTTCATCGCGAATCCAAATCTCATGCTTGTGCGAGAGGGGCAGCGGAATGTCTGCGACTTGCACGCCCCATACGTCCATCAGCGCCGTGAACTGGTGAGCAGGAACCTCCTTGCGCACGATCGGCTTGACCTGCTTCGGCACGTAAGCAGCAATCCCAGCCGGGTCAACGCACGTCCACGCAACCTGGCTGCCCCCCCTGCCCTCCGGCCGGATTCGCACGCCCTTGATCCAGCCGCGCTTGCTCAGCCGCTTGAGTGCATCGGTCACGCCCTGACGCGAAACACCCAGCGCCGCCGCAAAGTGGCTGGCGATTACCGTCTCGCCGCGCAGGAATGCGGCCTTCAGTGGCTCGCCTACCTTGTTCTCGTTGTGGATCTCGCTCATCTCGCTCTCCCCTTTGCTTCGTCCGCCGTGTCATACGGCCCGCTGTGCACCTTGTCGCCGTGCCAGAGTAGGTATCTGGCCTTGCCCATCACGTACGCCTTGCTTATCCGCCATGGACCGGATCTGATGGCGTATTCACTGATCCGCTCCCACTTCAATGCCGCCCCTCGAAGTAGCAATGGAGCGCGCGAATGATCGGTATCGTCGTGTCCTCTTCGTTGGCGTCCTCGCCGGTCTTCAGGCACTTCCAACCAGGGATGCGGATCACGCGCCAGCCCATCTCAAGCAATTCCGCGTCGCGCTTCGCATCCTTCCCGGCGTCGTGGTATTGCGCGCCGTCGCACTCGATGGCGATCTTGATTACCGGGTTGCCGAAGTCCACGAAGAATCGGCTATGGCATAAGGGTCGCCATGCATCCAACTTTCCTCGCCAGCCGCGACCATGCGCGCGTGGTAGGCATAGGCGTCACGGATTTTGTTGAACCGCTCGCTAAGGCGCTCAGCCCCGGTGATGTATGCGGGCTTCATAGGTCATCCCTGAAGGTCTTGCGGGGAAGCGCCTTGGGCTCTGGCGGCGTGTAGCCTCGAGCCAGGTCGCCGAACAGGGTGAATTCGCCCTGATACGACAGCGGCACCATGCCGGTCTCGCCTTGGCGCTGCTTCTCGATCAGCACCTCGCAGATGCCCTTGGCCTGCGAGTCCGGGTTGTAGACCTCATCCCGGTAGAGAAACATGATGATGTCGGCGTCCTGCTCGATTTCCCCCGAGTCGCGCAGATCGCCCATCGTCGGCCGCTTGTTCGGGCGGCTCTCGAGCCCGCGGTTAAGCTGGGCCAGCGCGATGATCGGAATGTCGAGCTCTTTGGCGAGCGCCTTCAGCCCGCGCGAGTAGCTGCCGACTTCCTGATTGCGGTTTTCGCTGGGACCGCCAGTCATCAGGCCCAGGTAATCGACCACCAGCAGGTTGAGTCCATGGCGACGCTTCACGATGCGGGCCTTGCTGCGCACCTCGAGCAGCGTCAGGGCCGGCTGGTCGTCCATGAACAGGTTGAGCTCGGCAATCTTGGCGGTCGCCGCCGTCAGGTTGTTCCAGTGTTCGTCGGCCATGCTGTCCGGCTGGCGCAGGCGGCCGAGCGGGATCCTCCCGAGCATGGCGACGTTGCGCTGGTGCAGTTGCGCCTTCGGCATTTCCATCGACAGCACCAGAGAGGCGTAGTCTCGAGCGACGTTGTTCGAGACATTCAGTGCGAAAGCGGTCTTCCCCATGGCGGGCCGGCCAGCAACAATCACGAGCTCGCCGCCCCGCAACCCACCGCCCAGCTTTTCGTCGAGGTCGCGGAAGCCGGTGGGGATCGCCCTCACAGTGCCTTCAGCCTCGGCCTGCAACTGGTCGAAGTAGTTGCCAAGGTCATCGGCGGCGCGCACCGGCTCCGACTTCACGCGCTCTTGCGCCATGAGCTCGAGGCGAGACTGGACGCGATCGACTAGCACTCGAGCCTCGTCGGCGCCCATCACCATCGTCGGCACATCAGACGACAGCGTCAGCAGTTGGCGCTTGATTGCGCGGTCACGAATGATCGACGCATAGCGGCTGATATTTGCCGAGCTCGGGGTGCGGACAGCAAGGTCAGTCAGGTAGCCCAACCCGCCGATGTGTTCGGCCTGCCCCTTTGCTGCGAGACGCTCATAAACCGTGATCGAGTCCGCGCCCGCACCAGAGGCCACCAGTTCGATTATTTGATCGAACACTACCCCATGGTCAGCCCGGTAGAAATGAGCGCGCTGTAGGCCGTCTAGGCGGTCCACAGCGTCATTGTCGAGAAGCAAGCCACCTAGCACCGCCTGCTCGGCCTCAATGCTATGAGGCACAGTGAATTCGTCGCGCGCAGTCACGCCCCCTCCTTGTGATAACGACCCTCACGGATCTTTGCGAAGTTCTCGGCCTTCACGATCCAGTCCAGGCTGGCAGTGAACGGCGGCTTCCCGTTGTTGCCCTGCACGCGGCCAGTCAGAAACCGGCTTTCAGCGATGTAGGCGAACAACTTGCGCCAGTACTCGACGCTCTGGCGGCTCTTGTCTTCAGCCCAGCGCGTGCGCAGAGCCTTCTGCCTTGCCGGCGTCCATTCGCGGATAGACGGGCAAGCAGGTAGCAGTTCGTGATAGGCCGCGATGATTTCTTGATGCGGGCACGGCGAAGCCGACGACTGGGCGAACGGGTCGGCAGCATCGCTGTCGACGAGTAACTCTTTAGAGTTACTAGATTCCTGCTCCTGTTCTTGCTCTTGTTCCTGCTCTTGGCTTCCAAGGGCCATCGAAGGGGCTTGCAAGGGGCTTCCGGAATCGCGCTTTTTCGTGAGGTTGAAATCGACCGAATATTTGTCGAAAAACGGCCCCAGGAAAGGGTTTTCAGGCAGCGCGTTGTACTCGTTTTGCACCCCTGCACAGCGCTTGTCTGCCGGGCTCAGCCGCTCTGCGATCTGGTAGTGCGCCATCTCGTACACCCAGACCACCTCCGAAGCCTCGTCGTAACCGCAAAACTGTGCTTCGATGGCCCTTCGAAGCCCCTTCGAAGCCCCTTCCATGCCCAATCCTGTTTCGTGAGCGATGAACATTTCCGGCACGTAGTACAGGCCCAGCATGTTTGCGTGCGGGCTGGTCATCAGATACAGCGAGACCAGCTGCGCCTCGGGGCCACGCTTGCGAAGCTCTTTGCCAGTCTTGCCCATCCAGAACTGCGGGCTGACCTTGCCGTAGTCGCGCATTACTGCTTGCCCCCCGCTTGCTCGAGATATGCCGCAATCTCGCGCCTGAGCTCGGCGCACAGTTGCATCCGCACTTCGCGCGCTTCCGCGACAGTCATGCGATGCAGCAATTCGTTGATCCAGGCGCGCTGCGCTACTTGGGATGGGATGGGGGCGTTCATGCCGGCACCCCCAGCAATTCCTGGCGCTTCCCGGTTGCGATGTCACGGACGCTGCCGACCACAGCAAGCCGCTTGGCATCCAAAAGTTCACGCGCACGGCCGCACACGCTGGACAGCTTCAGATTGGTGCGGCGCGAGATTTCCTCGCGGGTCAGCTTCGCGCCGGTGTCAAAGCAGTCCATCACCATCTGCTGCTTGGCAGACAGTTGCTTGACCGTCAGAGAGTGATAGCTGTCGAATTGGGTGCCGGACACGCGCCGGCCCGTCGTGCTGAATACCTGTTCCATCTGAATACCCCCGGATTTCCGGTTAAGACTTCGAACAACTCCGCGGCGCATACGCGCTCTACGGTCAAGCGGCCTTGCGAGCGATGACTTCTTCCATCACCGTCAACTTCGCTTGCTGCATCAGCCACTGCTGCACACCCCAGTTGCCCACCACCGACGCCCACGCATTCAGCTTCCCGGCCGGCAGATCGCGGCGGCTCGGCTTGTCGTCGGCCGCCAGGTAGTCGGAAACGTGCGACGGGTAACACTCCGCCAGCTCGGCCAAAGTCCGCTGCGTCATGCCCTTGATCCGGCGATGCGCCCACGATGCGCGCACTGCTTCGCGGTACGTAGAGCAAGCAGCGACAACGTCTGCCGGCAGGAACGCAGGCCCGTTGACCACACCTCCAAACAGCTTCAGTTCTTCCATCTCTCGCTCCCCTTCCCTTGGCTCTTAGGCACAATCAATCACGTACATGGTTGAATAACCGGTTGGACGTGACCTCAAATAAAGGCGTCACTACGGACGCCTCATAAAGCAATGACCCGCTTACTTCTTCTTGATCGATCGATTCTTTGCGCCGGGCATTTCCGGCCAGATCAGCCACCAGTCATTCGGCCGCAGGTCTTGACGGCGGATGCGACCGTCGGTCGCCTTCTCCAAGCCGACGCAGTTTTTTTCGCTGGGGGAGCGGAAACCTGTCCGCCATTGGCGGATCTGAGCGTTACTCTTAACTTCGTACCCGAGCGCACTCATGCGGAGTCGAAGCTCCGTTACGCTCAGTGCGCCAGGTGAAGAGAGGTATTGGTCGATGTCCATGAAACGCATTCTAGGAGCATCTGCTACTACTGTCAACCGGAATCTAGCAGCACAAGCTACGAGTAGCACGCGCTACGCTTCTGATATGGACAAACTAGAACTACAGAAATGGCGCTTAGAGCGCCTTGAGGCTGCCCTAACGAAGCTCACAGAGGGCAACGTTTCCGCCTTTGGACGGTTACTTGGTTACAAGGACGGCGCATTTGTGCGCCAACTCCGTGCACAGACAAGGAGCATCAGCGAGGACACCGTAAGGGCGATTGAGGCGCTTCCTGGGATGGAGGGTTGGTTCGATGCACCTAGCAGCGGGGAAGTCAAGAATCAGATTCATCAGGGACAACCCCTAATCAAGAATGCCGGAGCCCATTCAGCCGGTGCTTACAATGTCCCTCACGCGGGGGAAAACTTCGACCTTGGCCCAGACATAAAACCAAGGCGATACCCCGAGATTTCTTGGATACAAGCGGGGATGTGGTCTGATCTGTGCGAGAACTTCCAGCCGGATGAACATACGATCTGGCATACCTGCCACATTGATCTTGGGCCTTGCGGCTTCGTGGTCACTGTGCGCGGCCCATCAATGACGGCGCCTGCGGGGGCGCAGTATTCTTTTCCGGAGGGGATGAAGCTGTTTGTTAGCCCAGACACTGAGGCGCTACCAGGCAAGTTCGTGATCGTCGCCCGCGAAAACATGGCGACATTCAAGAAGCTGACTCAGGTTGATGGCGAGCTGTACCTGGAGGCGCTCAATCCTGACTGGCCGGAGCGTTACCAGCGCCTGCAGAAAGGGGATCGGTACATCGGGGTGGTGCGCCACGCCGGGTTCGACCTCTAAAGAACAATATAGGAGAGGGGTTCATATGCGGTTGCTTATCGGCGCTGCCGCTGCGCTTGTACTGGCAGGGTGCGCTACTTCATCCAAGACATACGGGCCGAATGGCGAGGTCGCTCACTCCATCGGCTGCTCCGGTACCGCGCTCAGTTGGGGCATGTGCTATGAGAAGGCGGGCGAAATTTGCGGCGAGAAGGGCTACAACGTTATTTCCACGTCTGGGGACACCGGATCTATCGCGGCCGGCAGCGCCACCAGGCAGAACGCCAGCTTCGTCGGCGGCTCCACGATTAGCCGGTCGATGGTAATTGCATGCAAGCCCTAGCGTAACTCCCTTACGCAAAGCTAAAGCCCACCCTCTCGGTGGGTTTTTTGTTGCCCTTCTGCTACGTGGTAGCAGCACCCCTCTAAAAAAATCTCTCAACTAGAAGCAATTGCTACTTGCTTTGTCTGGTAGCACTTGCTACTATGCTTCCAACGACGAACGCACAACGGTGCGGACAACAGACGGGAGCAGAGAGATGAGCGCACAACGCAAAGCAGAACTGGAAACCTTCCTTCGCCAAACGCAGGCCGATCAGGGCGGAGAGGCTTCGTTCGAGGACTTCGTGGACGCTGTGGCTGATGACGAAGGTGAGTTCGGCCACGAAGAGGCGAAGGAATTCCTGGCTCTTGCCGCCTAACCACCCCGGCCCGCACCGGGCTGGATAGAGGGAGCGATCAATGCAAACCATCGAGATCACCGGCCACATCTACGCCCAGCGCAACGCGTGGGACAACAGCCTCAACTACACGTTCTTCACGTTCGACGGCATGGAGGAGCACGGCTACTTGTACGTGTGCCCGCACAAGATCGTCGCAGAGGTGCCGGACTCGTTCAATCCGGTTGCCGCAGAAGTTGCCGCGCTGGAGAAAGAGCGCGAGAACGTTCGGGCCGAACTCAACGCTCGCATCAAGCAGATCAACGACCGCATCGCCAATCTGACTTGCATCGAACACACCCCGGTGCAGGAGGCAGCATGACCACCGACCAAGCCGTAGCGCGCCAGGCGGCGCACGAGAATCTGGTGCACGAGCTGGTGGGAGCGCTGGAGAGCATCTACCAATACGGCGCAGACACGCTTTCTGGCCGCGCTGACGGTGGTGTCGATGATCGTGCATGGCAACGCGCCGCAGTGCTTGAAATGACAAAGCGCGCTTCGGCCGCGCTCGCCCGCGCCAAGGAGCAGCAATCATGAAACTCACCCTCACTTTCGACGACCGAGCCTTGGTCGTGACCGGCGAACACCACCGCGGCTACAGCGCAACGTGGACTGACCCAGGCGAGCCGGAATCGTTCGAGGTCTACACGATCACCGAGGCTGGTGTCGACATTACCGACATCGTGAGCAACGCCGCATTTTGCGAGATCGAGGCTCTTGCGCTGGAGGCTGTCGAAGGCGAACAGGAATACGCCCGCGAGCAGGCGGCGGAGTGGAAGCGCGAAGAGCGCATGTTGGAGCAACGGGTATGAGCAATACGGGCTGGGTCGACATGTCGCTGGACACAGTGCCGCCAGAGGGTGAAGTCGTCATGACGCGTGACAGCGGCGGCCATGAGCAGCCACTGAAGCGCATGGGCAATCTGTTCTTCTTTCCCGACATGAGCATGTACGTCTACTACGTGCCCCGCGCATGGAGAGAACTTACGGACGCTGAATGCGACGCCGAGATTACCAAGCTGGAGGCAAAGGCGGCTGCGGATGCCGAATCGTCGCGCCGCTCAATCGAGGCAATGCGCGCCACCAAGGAGCAGCAATGACCAACCTTCCGCAAATCGACCCGCAATTCCTGCGCCATCTCTCCCCGGACACGCGCGAGGAGATCGCCAGGCAGTTGGATGAGGAGCCGGGGCCAGTGTTCTGGTTCAGCTTGGCGCTGGTGGTGCTGTTGGCTACCTTCGTCGTGGCCTACCCGATCGTGATGGTGCTGCGATGAGCCAAGAACTAACGCCGTGGTTTCCGGAGGATGTGACTCCGGTGCGCGAAGGTGTGTACGAGGTTGAAACGGTCAATGGCACGGACTACGTTTTCTACTGCCACTTTGATGGGCGGTGGGGAACGTGCGGACGTTCGGTAGATGAAGCATTCGATAGACGAGATTGGCGCGGCTTGACGCAAGACAGAGCATGGCGCGGCCTCGCAAACAACCCGAAGGAGCAAGCATGACACCGACCAAGATGCAGGACATCAAGGCATGGAACACCGGCCTGAGCGGCGACGAGATCAAGCTGGCAGTGCTCGAATCGCGCCGCATGCAGCAGATCCGCGAGCTGGGCGACGCCTACTTGCTGCATCCGAAGAATGCGCCGAAGCGTGCCAGCTACAACCCGCTGACTGGCGCCTTGCTGGCGGTGTGACATGAAAGACGCCGACAACGAAGATGCGGCGGATTGTTTACAAGCATACGAGAGGCAGCGAGATGAGCGACTCAAACAACAGCAAGACGCACTGGAAGACGCTGATCAATCCGGACTACATCGGGGCATACGCCCTGCCGGACGGCGAAGACCTGACGGTGACGATCGACTATGTCCAGTCTGAGGAAGTCACCGGCAGCGGCGGCAAGAAGGAAGTCTGCACCGTGGCGCACCTGAAGGGCCACAAGCCGATGATCCTGAACGTGACCAACTCCAAGAGCGTCCACAAGCTCTACGGCCCGTACATCGAGGATTGGGCCGGCAAGGACATCACGCTCTACGCCAGCACCACGAAGCTGGCCGGCGAGATGGTCGAGTGCCTGCGCATCCGTCCGAACGTCACGGCCCGCAAGAAGCCGAAGATCGAGGCCGCCAGGTTCGCCAAGGCAATCGAAGCAGTCAAGGGCGGCACGTACCCGGCGCGCAAGCTGTCGGATCAGTTTGACCTGACGCCGGAGCAGCGCAAGGAACTGAAAGAGGCAACCAAGCAGAAGGAGGAAGCATGATCAAGTTTCGCGCATCTTCCATCGCCGAAATCATGACTGAGCCAAAAGGCAAGGGCGAAATCCTGTCGGTCGGCGCAAAGACGTTCATCGAGGACATGGCGAAGGAATTCGTCTACGGCTTCAAGGAGCAAATCTCCAGCAAGTATATGGAGAAGGGAACCCTAGTCGAGCAGGCATCTATCGACCTGCGCAATGACGTGTTCTTCACGGACTACAGCAAGAACACGGAGCGCCGCGAAAACGATTGGGTCACCGGCGAGTGCGACATCTTCACCGGCTCAGGAATCATCGACATCAAATCGTCGTGGTCCCTCGCAACGTTCCCGGCTACCCGCATCAAGGCGCTGAAGGACGCAGAGAAGGCCGGCTATGACTGGCAACTCCGCGCCTACATGTGGCTGTGGAACGTAGACGTAGCGGAGGTGAACTACTGCCTGGTCAACACGCCCGACGAACTGATCGGATACGAAGACCCGAACCTGCACTACGTCGACCACATCGACCCTTCCCTGCGCGTGACTGGCGTCTTTTTCGAGCGAGACAAGGCGCTGGAAGACAAGATCAAGGAGAAGGTCGAGGCCGCCCGCCTCTACTTCGATCTGGTCACGGAAATGATCGCGGAAGACCACTCCGCAGAACTGCAAGCAGCTTAACCACCAACGGAACCTACGGAACCATGACTCAATACGACGACACCAATCGCGGCGCCCTGTTCAAGAACGACCGCAAGGAATCGGACAACCATCCGGACTACAAGGGCAAGATCAACATCGACGGCGTGGACTACTGGCTGTCAGCCTGGATCAAGACCGACAAGAACGGCGCCAAGTACATGAGCCTGTCGCCTCAGCGCAAGGACGGCCAGCAGCAGCAACAGAAGACGCAGCAGCGCCAACAACAACGAAGCGGCGGTGATCCGTTCGACGGAGGCGACGATATACCGTTCGCTCCGCGCAGCTCGAAGCTGCCGATCTAATACTGCGACTTTGCGACGCGCTACCACCCCGGCCGGTGCGTTCGCTTTTTTTCGGATGTCTGGAGTTATAAGTGCAAGAGATCACGCAGGAATATTTGAAAGAACTCCTGTCCTATGACAAGGACACCGGAGAATTCAGGTGGAAGCCTCGCGGGTTTTGTTTATTCAAAACAGAGCACGCAGCGAAGATTTGGAACACGAGGTTCCCAGGAACGGCCGCGGGTAATGTGGACGTGAAGGGTTACCGCAAGATCGTAATACACCAGCGCTCATACAAAGCGCACAGACTTGCATGGTTGTACGTATATGGAGAGTGGCCGGGAGCCGATCTCCAAATCGACCATATCAACGGAATCAGATCCGATAACCGAATCGCCAATCTTAGAGCCGTCCCGCCAGTCGAAAACTCAAGGAACCTTAGGCCGGGCCGTGTGGGCCGAAGTGGGCTTTTTGGCGTGCACTGGGATGCCAAGTGGAATAGATGGAGGGCGAAAATTCATGAGAAAGGCGCCACAGTTGAACTCGGATCGTTTAAGACAAGAGAAGAGGCGATAGCGGCCAGGAAGGCTGCGGAAGTCCGATTGGGCTACCACGAGAATCACGGGAAAACCGTTGAGCAGATCCAGGAGCAAGCAGCATGAACCGATTTGACCCGAGCAACAAGCACGAGGATGGCATGGCTCCAAACGTAGACGGCGAATGGGTGCGCTACTCCGACCACGTAGATGCAATGAAGCGTGTTGCCAACCATTCCGCTGCTGCCGCCGAAATGGTGGCCAGCCAGAGCGCCGAGCCGGTGGCGCTGGACGGACACATTTGCGAGCACTGCGGCGAAGGTCACACGGTGGTTACCCTCGCGCATGGCGTTTTCTCCAGCAACTGCGATATGTGCAGTGCTGACTGCGACTACTTCATGGTCGAACGACTGAATCAGTTGATCGCCGCTACCGGGGCGAAGGGGCTGACGAGCCAGCGCGTTGAGGAAATCGCCAAAGCGTATTTCCATCAAGACGGCACTGAACTTGGCGACATGAAGACAGCAATCCGCGTTGCGGTGCGGGAAGCCCTCGCCCAATCCGCCCCGGCGGCAACTGCGCCGAGCGCATCGCCTGATTCCGATGACATCAACCCGGTGGAGTTGATCGGCGCGGAATTCCAGAAGTGCCACGCAAAGGAGGCTCACCCGCGAGACGTGGACGTGTTGCTGGACGCGCTGAATTGCACGCTGGCCGAGCACGGCTTCAAGGTTGTTGATCTGGAAGATGACGACGAGCCGAGCGCATCGCCTGAGACGATGGTGCATTACGGCGGAGGCGAGACGCCGATTTCGTTCGAGGATGGCGCATCGCCTGCAGCGCTGACGGATGAGCAGATTTTTGCGCTGTGGGATGAAGTTCATTTCCAAACCAGCCGACTGCCCATCTGGGCGAATCGGTATCGCCAGCAGACTATTAACTTTGCCCGCGCCCTGCTCGCCGCATCGCCTGTCGCCCCTATCTCAAAAGGAGAAATGAAATGCCTGAAGCAATCCAACGTTACGTTGCTGCCGAGCGTCGCGCCTATTACCTCGGACAAACCGAACTCGGAAGACGCATCGCACTGCACGTTTACCGGGCATGCGAATTCTACGGCTGGACGCGGAATCCATACTGAAGAAGGCGAGTCACAAAGCTATCGCACAAGTGACGGAATGCCGAAGGAGCGCGCCGTTTTGGAGCGGGAATGGCGTCAGATGCGGGATAGTCTCGCCGCCCAGCCGCCCGCTGCTGCCGAGGCGGATAAGGAGCCGGACATGCTGTGGGCTTACGACGACCCTGAGTCTCCGCCGTCGTCCACCGCACAGGATTTCGCGGAGAGCTTTGCTAGTCAAGGGATGATGGCTGGTGACGAGTCCATTGTTCGAGTGCAATGCGCCAAGAGCCTGCCTGACCGGAAGATGCTGATTCGCGTGTCGAAAGACCCCGAAGCGAAAAACTGGCTGCACTGGGAGTGGATCGACGCCGCCATGGGCAAGGAGGGATCGTGATGCTCGCCGCTCTGACCAACACATTCAAGGCAGCCGTCGCCGTAGCAATCAGCCCGGCAGCAGTCATTGCCGATCTGGCTACGTTGCCCAGCACCGCCTACGATGGCAAGCCCGCATTCGGAAAGACCGCTGCTGTCTTGTCGAAAGCTGGCGACGCAATGAACGCAGCCCTGCGCCCCACCGCACCGAATGGAGAGACGCGATGAGTGAGAAACTGAAACCGTGCCCGTTCTGCGGGCACAGCGCTGCGTTGGAATCGGTTGGTGCAGATCACTTCGTGATGTGCGATGGATGCTGCGCTGAAACGGCGCGCTTCCAATCACCTACTGGTGATGACCGGCGCGCTATCGAACACGCCATCGCCGCCTGGAACAAGCGCGCCCAGCACGCCGGGGAGGCGCGAGAGACAGTTGATCTGATCGGAAAACTGCGCGCCGCCTACGAGAAGGTAAGTGTGTATCCAGAGGATCGGATGAGGCCGGATGCTGTTGTGGAACTCGGCCCGGGATTCACGGATCTGCTGGAATTGCGAAATCTTGTGCCGCAGGCTATTGCCGCACTAGCCGCCGCACCCCAGCCAGCAGCGCTGCCGGAGGGGTGGCAGCCGATCACCGCGCCTGGTCAGGTATCCATTGGCGACAAGCTGAAATTCACCATCGGTGACAAGCAGTACACCGAGACGGTGAAGGATGTTCTTGACCCCGGAACAGACAGGGAAGAAATCATCTACAACATGCGCCGCAACTACTACCTGATCACGTCAATGTGCATGCAGAACAAAGGCAGCCAGAAGAACGTCAGTTTCCGGCCCGCCGCGCCCCAGCCTCGGGAGTGACAGGCCATAGCCTGTTATCACGATTTACAAGTTATCGCCTGTATGCAGCAGCAAATTGAACACGTATTGGCCACGACTAGACGGGCGTGGCTGGGAGATAAGGATGACTGACCGCGAATTGTTGGCACTGGCGGCGAAGGCGGCCGGCATCGGTGGATGTTGGCGGCGTGGGTACCATCCCTATGGGGACGAGTGGTATGAGGGAATCGACACCGGAGGGCGCGTTCTGTGGAACCCTCTGACCGACGACGGCGACGCGCTGCGGCTGGCGGTGAAGTTGCGCATGCTGGTGGATGTCCCGTCTTTGACGCAGAGCGCACAACGGATCGAAGTGGTTGCCAGCAAGGTCGGCTCCATTTACGAGCCATATGGGGATAACCTCGGCGCAGCCACCCGCCGCGCCATTGTGCGGGCTGCCGCGGAGATCGGGAGGTCGATGTGAGCGGGACGTTCCTGAGTGACGACGAACTGGCCGCACTGACCGGCCGCAAGGTCAAGAGCAAGCAGATCGACCAGCTCAAGAAAATGGGCGTACCCTTCTACGTCAACGCATCGGGCCGCGCCGTCGTGGTGCGGTCCGTTGTCGAAGGGCAAAAGGCGAAGGCAGAGCCAGCGCAGCGCGGCTGGATGCCTCGGGTAATTCCGGCGTGAGGCGATAATGGGGCGCAAGCCGACAGTCCACACAAATCTGCCGCAGAACATGCGCGCCCGCAAGCAGCGCAGCGGCAAGGTGTACTACTACTACGACAAGGGCGGCAGACCGCGGAAGGAAATCCCGCTCGGGCCTGACTTCATCCTGGCGGTGAAGAAATACGCCGAGTTGCATATCAATGCGCCGGCGCTGCCGTCCACCTTGTTCGTTGATGTGGCCAAGCGCTATCAGGTCGAGGAAATCACGAACAAGGCCAAGAGCACGCAGTCCGTGCAAATGTCGGACATAAAGCATCTGCTGGCCTTCTTCGGAGACCCGCCCGCCCCGCTTGAGTCAATCGAGCCGACGCACCTACGCATGTTCCTAACCAAGATGAAGGACAAGCCAACGACCGCCAACCGGTGCAAAAGGTTGTTCTCGCACATTTGGAACATGGCGCGCGAGTGGGGCTATACCAAGTTGCCGAACCCGGCAGACGGCATCAAGGGGCATTCGCTGGACAAGCGCGAGGTATATGTGGGCGACGACCTATACCGGCTCGTCTATGAGCACGCATCCCAGCCGCTCCGGGACGCCATGGATCTGATCTACCTGACCGGCCAGCGCCCGGGGGATGCGCTACAGATGGCTGCGACCGACATTTGGGACGGGCATCTGGTCATCAAGCAGTCGAAGACGAAGGCACCGCTACGGATCGCCGTCATCGGGGAGTTCTCCGCCCTGCTCGAGCGGATCGCAGCCCGCAAGGAAGAAATCGGCAGCGCGTCGGATTACCTGCTCGTCGGAGATGGCGGCAGGAAGATGACGCAGGCCGCGCTGCGTTGGCACTTCCAGAAGGCCAAGGAAGCCGCGACGAAAGAGCATAAGGATCGCAAGGAAGCCATCGCCAACTTCTGGCTCTATGACCTGCGGGCGAAGGCAGCAGACGACACTTCGGACAAGAAGGGGGACGCAGCGGCCGCCGATCTTTTGGGCCATGCTGACGTGCGCACGACCAAGCGGCACTACCTCCGGCGAGGCAAGCGTGTGGCGCCGACAAAATAATGGATTGCGGAGCAGGCGCAGGATTGCGGAGCATTGCGGTGCCGCCAAACCGTGCTAGAATCCGCTCCCAGTATGCCTTAGCGGGCGTCGTATAATGGCCATTACCTTAGCTTCCCAAGCTAAAGACGTGGGTTCGATTCCCATCGCCCGCTCCACTTCCAGTCGAGACAAGCCGCCTTTGCCACCGTTACGGTGATCCGCCCGGCGGCTTTTTTGTTGCCATGCTTCCCCAAGACCCCAGCACCGGGCCGGCCGACGACGCCGAGCCGGCAGACCGCGCCGCCGTGCCTGCGTCCGCCCCCTCTCCTGCCGATCCTGAAGGCGTTGCGCACCCGCGCCGCATCCGTTCGTTCGTGCGCCGCGCGGGCCGGACGTCGACCGGGCAGCAACGCGCCATCGACGAGGTCGGGCCGCGCATGATCGTGCCCTACGCGCCGCAGCCGCTGGACTGGGAGGCGACTTTTGGCCGCCAGGCGCCGTCGATCCTGGAGATCGGCTTCGGCATGGGCGAGACCACCGCGCATATCGCCGGACTCCGGCCGCAGGACAACTTCCTGGGCTGCGAGGTGCATGAGCCGGGCGTGGGCGCGCTGCTCAAGCTGATCGACGAGCGCGGCCTTTCCAATGTGCGGATCCTGCAGCACGACGCGGTGGAAGTGATCGCGCATATGCTGACCGACAACTGCCTCGACGGCGTGCACATCTACTTTCCGGACCCGTGGCACAAGAAGCGCCACAACAAGCGCCGGCTGGTGCAGTCGCCGCTGGTCAAGCTGCTGGCCGCGCGCCTGAAGCCGGGCGGCTATATCCATTGCGCCACCGACTGGGAAGAGTACGCGCACCAGATGGTGGAAGTGCTGTCGGCCGAGCCGCTGCTGGAGAACACCTCGTCGGCGCCGGACGGTTTTGCCGAGCGGCCGGATTACCGGCCCGTGACCAAGTTCGAGCGGCGCGGCGTGCGGCTCGGGCATGGCGTGTGGGACGTGGTGTTCCGCAAGCGCGCCTGAGCGCGGCGGGTCCGCAAACAAGAAAGCGTGGCATCTGCCACGCTTTTTTTATTGCCTGCGGTATGGCGCCTGCTCAGGCGTGCCAGGACACCAGCCCGGTGTACGCGGTCAGCAGCACCACGATGCCGAAGGCGATGCGGTACCACGCGAACGGCTTGAAGTCGTGCGTGGCGACGAAACGCAGCAGCCAGCGCACGCACAAGAAAGCCGACAGGAAGGCAAAGACGAAGCCGACCGCGAAGATGCCGAGGTCGTCGCCGTTCAGCAGCGCGCGCGCCTTGTACAGTTCGTAGACCGTCGCGCCGAAGATCACCGGGATCGCCAGGAAGAACGAGAACTCGGTGGCCACCTGCCGCGACAGCCCGAACAGCATGCCGCCGATGATGGTGGCGCCCGAGCGCGAGGTGCCCGGCACCAGCGCGAAGCACTGCGCCAGCCCCACCTTGAGCGCGTCGCGCCAGTTCAGGTCGTCGACCGACTCGATGCGCGGCGCGCCGGCCTTGGCGGCTTCCAGCAGCGCATTGCCCTGCGGATGCGAGACCGTGCCGCGGCGCGCATCGCGCCATTCGGCCAGCAGGATCACCACGCCGCCGACGATAAAGGCCAGCGCCACCGAGATCGGATTGAACAGGTGGGCCTTGATCCATTTGCCGAAGATAAACGCCAGCACGATCGCCGGCACCGACGCGATCACCACGTTGGCGGCAAAGCGCTGCGACAGCGGGTCGTCGCGCAGCCCGCGCACCACCTTGCCGATGCGCGCACGGAATTCCCAGCACACCGCCAGGATCGCGCCGAACTGGATCACGATCTCGAAGATCTTGCCCTTCTCGTCGTTGAAGTCGAGCAGCTGCCCGGCCAGGATCAGGTGGCCGGTGCTGGAAATAGGAAGAAACTCGGTCAGGCCTTCGACGATGCCGAGGATCACGGCCTTCAGCGCTAGTGCGATTTCCATGCGGAACGAAAGAGACGTAGTCACGGGCGTTGTCCGGCCTGGTGCCGGACCGCCCGCATTGTTGTTCGATGCGCCCCCCGGTCAGGGGCGGTTGATCTTGACGTTGATGCCGTCGGGCAAAACGGTGATTGTACCGGGCTCGACGTGCGTGCCGGCAAGGCGCAGCTGGTCTTCGCGGAAGGTATAGAGCGGATAGCCCTGCAGCAGCTGCTCAGCCAGGATGCCGCCCAGCGCATTGAGCTGGCGCGAGAACTGCGCGGGCATGCCCTGCACGTCGAAGCGTTTCACTTCCGGATCCTGCAGCACCACCGAACGCGTGGGCTCGTCGTAGCGCAGCCCGCTGTCCAGCGCGAAGCGGCCGCTCAGGGCCTGGCTGAAGAACAGCTTGTTGTCGATGGTGGCGTCGAACTGCACGTTGACGCGGTTGCGCACGGAGTCCAGCGTCAGCTGCGGGTTGGTCAGCTGGATGTCGAACAGCTCCATGTAGCGCTTGTTGAACGGGAACTTGCGCTCCAGCGCCGCCTGCAGCTGGCTTTGCGAAAACGTGTACTCGCTGCGGAAGGCGCCGCAGGCGGCCAGCCCCACGGCCAGGGTGGCCGCGGTGGCAGCGGCGAGCCAGCGCCGTCGGGAAGTCCGGATCATATTGCCTCCGATTGCGGGATGTCAGGAATGAATGCCGGGCGCCATGCCGCGCCGGGCCTTTCAGGCGTGCGCTCGCGGCGCGGTCAGGATCTCTAGCCGGGCCAGCCACTGCAGCGCCGCTTCGCGCGAATCGCCGCACATCTCGGCCGACGGCTTCAGGCCGCCGCAGAACGCGGGCCGGTCCGGGCTGCCGAACACCGCGCAACGCATATCCGGCAGCAGCTGCGCGCACGGCACGCCCGCCGGCTTGCCGTCCGGCATGCCGGGCAGCGGCGATGCGATCGACGGCGCGATACAGCAGGCGCCGCAGCCCGCGCGGCAGGAAAGGTCTGACCGGCAACTCATGACGATGGTTCGGGATCGGCAGCCGTTGAGGCTGCCAGCACAAAGCCGACATTGTGCCCGAAGGGCCGCGGGCCTCCTGTAAGAAAAGGAAAACGCCGTAAGCGCGGCATTAGGCCGCAGGCAAATTCGTGCCCCATCAATCACATGACGCGAATGGGTTTTTGTTGGACCCCGCTTGGTACATGCCCGCCCTTGACCCCCTGTGGGGCCTCATCTACATTACTGACCCACAAGTTATTAACTTTCCAACGCTCCCTCGTGCCCCGCAGTCTTCGCAAGCCCGCCGTGACCAAGCCACCCGCCGATCCGCACAAGGACGCCGACAGCCCGCGCTGGAGCCGGCGCAAGGCGGCGCGGCCGCAGGAGCTGGTGGCGGCGGCGCTGGACCTGTTCGTCGAGCGCGGCTATGCCGCCACGCGCCTCGAAGACGTGGCCGCGGCGGCCGGCGTGTCCAAGGGCACGGTCTACCTGTACTTCGCCAACAAGGAAGAGCTGTTCAAGTCGGTGGTGCGCGAGAACCTGGTGCCGGCACTGGCGCGCGGCGCCGACCTGGTCGATGCCTACCAGGGCAGCACGCCCGAGTTGTTGCGCGAACTGCTGCGCGGCTGGTGGGGACTGATCGGCGCCACGCCGGTGGCCGGGCTGACCAAGCTGATCATGGCGGAGTCGGCCAACTTCCCGGACATCGCCCGCTTCTATAACCAGGAAGTGATGGTGCCGGGCGACGAGCTGTTCGCCAAGGTACTGGCGCGCGGCGTGGCGCGCGGCGAGTTCCGCCCGCTGCCGGCCAACCCCACCACCACGCTGATCTGCGCGCCGCTGGTGTTTCTGATGATGTGGCAGCGCGCGCTGCGCGCCACCGCCGAGAAGGACATCGACCCCGAGGCCTTCCTCGACGGCCTGCTTGACACGCTGCTGTTCGGGCTGACCGCCGGCGAGGCCCGCGACCGCCCGCTGCCGCCGCAGCACGGCCCCTATATCTGGGAAGTGATCCGCGACGAGATGCTGGCGCAACGCGCCGCCGCGATGGCCACCGATGGCGATCCCGCCCCTGCCGCGCCGCGACCCGGCACCCCGACATGAAGCGCAAGACCCTGCTGATCACCGCCGCCTGCCTGGCCCTGGCGCTCAGCGCCACGGTTGCCGTGCGCAAGGCCGGCAGCGCGCGCCAGCCCCAGGCGGCAGCCGCTGCGGCCGCCAATATCGTCGAGTTCCTGCACACCGACCTGGTGCGCGTGGCGCGCCAGGACCTGCAGCTGTCGCTGCCGCTGTCGGGAAGCCTGCGCGCGCTCAACCAGGCCTCGGTCAAGGCCAAGGTCTCGGGCGAAGTGAAGCAGGTGCTGGTGCGCGAAGGCGAGCCGGTGCGCGCAGGCCAGGTTATCGTGCGCATCGACCCGGCCGAATACGAGGCCCGCGTCGCGCAGGCGCGCGGGCAGATGCTGGCCGCGCGCGGCCAGTTCGAGAACTCGCGCCAGACCTGGGAGCGCAACCGCGAGCTGGTCGACAAGGGCTTTATCTCGCAGACCGCCTTCGACAAGTACCAGTCCGACCTGGCGGTGGCGCGCGCCAACCTCGACGCCGCCCAGGGCGGGCTCGCGGTGGCGCAGAAGGCGCTGGCCGATACCGTGGTCGAGGCACCGCTCGACGGCATGGTGGCCGCGCGCGCGGTGCAGCCGGGCGAAAAGGTGTCGCCGGATACGCGCCTGGTCGACGTGGTCGACCTGCGCGTGCTGGAACTGGAAGCGCCGATCCCGATGGCCGACGTGGCGCGGGCCGCGGTGGGCCAGCCGGTGGCGCTGGAAGTGGAAGGCGCCGGCCGCTTTGCCGGCAAGCTGGTGCGCATCAACCCCGCGGTCAGCGAGGGCACGCGCAGCATCATGGTCTATGTCCGCGTCGACAATGCCGAGCAGGTATTGCGCGCGGGCATGTTCGCGCGCGGCGCCCTGGTGCTGGGCCAGCGCGCCGCGGTGGTGGCGGTGCCGGTGTCGGCGGTGCGCACCGAGGGCGAGCGCGCCTTCGTCTATGCCATCGAGCGCGACACGCTGGCGGAACGCCCGGTGCAGCTGGGCCTGCGCGACGAAGCCGGCGGCATGGTGGAAATCGTCTCCGGCCTCGACGCCGGCGCCGAGATCGTGCGCAACAACCTCGGCACGCTGCGCAGCAGCAGCCAGGTCAGGCGCGTCAAGGCCTGACGGTGTAGGGGACGCGCGCCATGTGGTTCACCCGCCTGTCGATCCGCAACCCGGTGCTGGCCACCATGATGATGATGGCCTTCATCGTCGTCGGGCTGTTCTCGTACCAGCGGCTGCCGGTCGACCAGTTTCCCGACATCACTTTCCCGGTGGTGGTGGTGCAGACCGAATACCCGGGCGCCGCGCCGGAGTCGGTCGAGTCCGACGTCACGCGCAAGGTCGAGGAGATCGTCAATACCATCTCCGGCATCGACGAGATCTTTTCGCACTCGTACCAGGGCACTTCGGTCGTCGTCATCAAGTTCGACCTGAGCGTCGATGTCGGCCAGGCGGCGCAGGACGTGCGCGACAAGATCGCGCTGATCCGCCCGCAGTTCCGCGACGAGGTCAAGGAACCGCGCGTGCTGCGCTACGACCCCTCGGACGCGCCGATCTTCTACCTGTCCGTCTCCAACGCGCCGGGCGCCAGCCGCAGCCAGCGCGAGCTGACCACCATTGCCGACCAGATCGTGCGCAAGCGGCTGGAAACCGTGCGCGGCGTCGGCGCCATCAACCTCGTCGGCGGCACCAGGCGCGAGGTCGAGATCCGCATCCGGCCGGCGCAGCTGGAGGCGCTGGGAATCGGCGTCGACCAGGTGATGAACGCGATCCGCAACGAGAACCAGGAGCTGCCCGCGGGCGAGCTGCGTTCCGCGGCGACGGAGACCGTGGTGCAGATCAAGGGCCGGGTGCCCACGCCGGATGCGTTCCGCCAGATCATCGTGGCGCGCCGCGCCGGCCAGCCGGTAACGCTGCGCGAGATCGCCGACGTGCGCGACGGCCAGGAAGAGCAGGAAAGCCTGGCGCTGCTCGACGGCAAGCGCGCGCTGTTCCTGTCGGTGGTGAAGGCGCAGGGCCAGAACACCGTCGATACCGTCGACGGCCTGGTGCGCATGACCGACGAGGTGCGCAAGCTGGTGCCGGCCGGCGTGCAGCTCACCGTGGTCAACGACACCGCGCGCGGCATCCGCAGCAGCGTGAAGGAGGTGCGCTCGACATTGCTGGAAGGCGCCTTCCTGACCGTGGCGATCGTGTTCCTGTTTCTGGGCTCGTGGCGCAGCACGGTGATTACCGGGCTGACGCTGCCGATCGCGCTGATCGGCACCTTCGGCGTGATGTACCTGTGCGGCTTCACCCTCAACGTGATCACGCTGATGGCGCTGTCGCTATGCGTGGGGCTGCTGATCGACGATGCCATCGTGGTGCGCGAGAACATCGTGCGCCACAACCTGATGGGCAAGGACCACCGCAGCGCGGCGCTGGACGGCACCAACGAGATCGGGCTGGCGGTGCTGGCCACCACCTTTTCGATCGTCGCGGTGTTCCTGCCGGTGGGCTTCATGGGCGGCATCATCGGGCGCTTCTTCCACCAGTTCGGCATCACCGTGGTGGCGGCGGTGCTGATCTCGATGTTCGTCTCGTTCACGCTGGACCCGATGCTGTCCTCGG
Organism: Cupriavidus phytorum; assembly: GCF_003254285.1. NCBI lineage: Bacteria > Pseudomonadati > Pseudomonadota > Betaproteobacteria > Burkholderiales > Burkholderiaceae > Cupriavidus > Cupriavidus phytorum. The sequence continues at coordinate 462,362 of NZ_QKZN01000004.1, read as the reverse complement.
TCTGGCATGACCCCGACCTGCACGGCACCGGCAACAAGCGCAGCTGGTACGGGCGCACCGTGGGGCGGCTGCTGGACTGGTTCTCGGCCAGCATGGACCGGCTTGGCGACGGCTATGCCGGCATGCTGGGCTGGGCGCTGAAGCACCGGCTGGCCACCGCGATCATCGCCGCCGCGACCTTCTTCGGCAGCTTTGCGCTGGTGCCGCTGATCGGCACCGAGTTCGTGCCCAATGCCGACCTCGGCGAGACCCAGGTCGGCTTCACCACGCCGGTCGGCACCTCGCTCGACATCACCGAGGCCAAGGTGCGGCAGGTGGAAGCCGCGCTGAAGAGCTTCCCCGAAGTCGCCTACACCTACGCCACCATCAACTCGGGCAACGCCTCGGGCCGCAACAACGCGCTGGTGTCGGTGCGCCTGACCGAGCGGCGCGCGCGCACTCTGACCACCGCGCAGCTCAACCCGCTGATCCGCCAGCGCCTGGCCGGCATCGCCGGCATCACGCTGACCATGGTCGGCATGCCTGACGGCGCCGGCGGGCAAAAGGCGATCCAGGTGTCGATCCAGGGTGACGACCTGGACGAGCTGCGGCGCTTGTCGCGCGACGCCGGCGCGCGCATGGCGGCGATTCCCGGCCTGACCGACCTGGATTCGAGCATGAAGGACGACCGCCCCACCATCGAGGTCCGCATCCGGCGCGAACTGGCCTCGGACCTGGGCGTGGGCGTGGCGCAGATCGGCAACGCGCTGCGGCCGTTGCTGGCCGGCGACGCCATCAGCTCCTGGCGCGGGCCGGACGACGAGAACTATGACGTGCGCGTGCGCCTGCCGAAGGACGCGCGCACCGGCATGGCCGACCTGAGCGCGCTGATGATCGCCAGCAGCCACGCCAATGCCGACGGCTCGCCGAAGATGGTGCCGTTGCGCCAGATTGCCGAACTGGTGCCCACCACCGGCGCCAACCAGATCAGCCGGCGCGACCTGAACCGCGAGGTCGAGCTGACCGCCAACGTGGCCGGGCGCTCGGCCGGCGAAGTCGCGCGCGACATCAAGGCCGCGCTGGACGGGGTGAACTGGCCGGCCGGCTACAAGTATCGCTTCGGCGGCTCGACCAAGTCGATGAACGAGTCGTTCGGCTACGCCGTGTCGGCGCTGGCGCTGGCGGTGATCTTCATCTACATGATCCTGGCCTCGCAGTTCGCCAGCTTTTTCCAGCCGATCGCCATCATGACCTCGCTGCCGCTGACGCTGGCCGGCGTGTTCGCGGCGCTGCTGCTGTTCGGCTCGACCCTGAACATGTTCTCGATCATCGGTTTCATCATGCTGATGGGGCTGGTGACCAAGAATGCGATCCTGCTGGTGGACTTTGCTAACCAGGCGCGGCAAGGGGTCGACGGCCGCGAGCCGCTGTCGCGCGAGGCCGCGCTGGTCGAAGCCGCGCGCGTGCGGCTGCGCCCGATCCTGATGACGACGCTGGCGATGATCTTCGGCATGGTGCCGCTGGCCTTCAGCCTGGGCGAAGGCGCCGAGCAGCGCGCGCCGATGGGACAGACCGTGATCGGCGGGATCATCACCTCGTCGATCCTGACGCTGGTGGTGGTGCCGGTGATCTATACGTATCTTGATGATTTCGGCGCGTGGCTGCACCGGCTGTGGCAAGGCAAGCCGCGTACCGCGCCGGCAGCGCCGGTCCAGGCTGGGACCGGCCGGCCCGCGGCGGCCGAGCACCCGGCCCCTGGCGGAGCCAGCGCGGAATGAGCCCGGAGGCGCCCGCAAGGTTAAAATAACGGGTTTGATAAGACTGTCCGGCCGTGGCACCGCGCGGCCGGCGCACAGACCGACAGCGGTTGGCATTGGTAAGGAATGGCAAGATGGATCTCGAAAAAGCCCGATTCAATATGATCGAACAGCAAATCCGCCCGTGGGACGTGCTGGACCAGGAAATCCTGGACCTGCTGGCGGTGGTCAAGCGGGAGCAGTTCGTCCCGTCCGCGTACGCCTCGCTGGCGTTCGTCGACATGGAGATTCCGCTGCCCGCCGGGCAGAACATGCTGGCGCCGCGCGTCGAAGCCCGCATCCTGCAGGACCTGGCCGTGCGCAAGCATGAGACCGTGCTGGAAATCGGCGCCGGCTCCGGCTACATGGCCGCGCTGCTGGCCAACCGCGCCCGCCACGTGCTGACGGTCGACATCGTGCCCGAGCTGGTCGAGCTGGCCCGCACCAACCTGGCCAACGCCGGCGTGACCAACGTCGAGGTCGCCGAAGGCAATGCCGCCGACGGCTGGGCCGCCGCCGCGCCCTACGACGTGATCTGCATTTCCGGCTCGCTGCCGGCGATCCCGCCGTCGATCCTGGCGCAGGTGAAGGTGGGCGGGCGCATCGCCGCCTTCGTCGGCGAACTGCCGGTGATGGAAGCGCGTCTGGTCACGCGCGTATCCGAGACCGAGTACCAGGTCGTCAACCTGTTCGAGACCGCGGTCAAGCCCCTGCAGGGCGCGGCCCGGCCCTCGCAATTTCAGTTCTGAGGACGTACGCCATGCAGGTCATCCAAGCGACCGAACTGGCCCAGTGGCTGGCCGACGCCAGCCGCGCCAGGCCGGTCCTGCTCGACGTGCGTGAAGGCTGGGAGGTGCAGACCTGCGCCCTGCCCGGCATCACCCACATCCCGATGCGCGACATCCCGGCGCGCGCTGCCGAACTCGACGAAGACGCCGACATCGTCTGCATCTGCCATCACGGCGCACGCAGCATGCAGGTGGCGGCCTACCTGGAGCGCCAGGGCTACGGCAAGGTCTACAACCTGACCGGCGGCGTCGACGCCTGGGCCAGCCAGGTCGACCCCGCCATGCCGAAATACTGACGCGGCAGGTCAGCGCAACAACACGAAGAAGAAACGACTGTCGGCCACGGCACCCGCCGGGCCCACCTGGAGGTGTCATGACGTTTGCGCCCAACGCCCAGCCCGGAGCGATCCGGACGCGCCTGGCGATCGCGGCTTCCCTGCTTGCCCCGCTGCTGGCGATGATGCCCGCGGCGCCGGCCGGCGCGGCCGACCTGCTGCAGGTCTATCGCGATGCGCAAGCCAATGACGCCCAGTTCGCCAGCGCGCGCGCGCAACTGCTGGCCACGCGCGAGAAGCTGCCGCAGGGCCGCGCGGGGCTGCTGCCGCAGGTGGTGGGCACCGCCGGCGCCAACCGCACCAAGCTCGACCAGACCGCGTCGCTGCCGATCGGCGGCGCACCCAGCGCCTCCGGCACGCGTTTCTTCAACAACAACAACTGGCAGCTGCAACTGAGCCAGCCGCTGTTCCGCTGGGACCGCTGGGAAACCTACAAGCAGGGCGAGCTGGCCGCGCAGGCGGGCGAAGTCACCTTCCACCAGGCCGAGCTCGACCTGATCACGCGCAGCGCGCAGGCCTACTTCGACGTGCTGGCCGCGCAGGACAACCTCTACCTGGCGCGCGCGCAGAAAAAGGCCATCGCCGAGCAGCTGGAACAGGCCAAGCGCAATTTCGAGGTCGGCACCGCCACCATCGTCGACGCCAACGACGCCCAGGCCCGCTTCGACCTGGCCACCTCGACCGAGATCGCCGCGCAGAGCGACCTGGAAATCAAGCGCGCCACGCTGCAGCAGATCACCGGCAAGCCGGTCGACGAACTGATGGGCCTGCGCGCCGAAGCGCCGATTCCCGGCCCCCAGCCGCCCGATGTCAACGCGTGGGCGGCGCAGGCCGAGACCAGCAACCTGCAGGTCAACCTGGCCAGCTACAACCTCGAGACCGCGCAACGCGAGACCAACAAGGCCAAGGCCGGGCACCTGCCGTCGGTGGACCTGGTGGCCTCGTACGGCTTCAACAACCAGACCGGCAGCGCCACGCAGGCGATTTCGACGCACTACAACGCGTCGCAGATCGGCGTGCAGCTGACCCTGCCGATCTTCGCCGGCGGCCAGATCCAGTCGCGCGTGCGCGAAACCCTGGCGCTGGCCGACAAGGCCGCCAGCGACCTCGAGTTCGCCCGCCGCACCGCCGCCCAGACCGCGCGCCAGACCTACTCCGGCGTCTCCAACGGCCTGGCTCAGGTCAAGGCGCTGGAGGCGGCCGAACGCTCGGCCACCAGCGCGGTGGAATCCAACCAGCTCGGCTATGAAGTGGGCGTGCGCATCAATATCGACGTGCTCAACGCCGAAGCCCAGCTGTTCTCCACCCGCCGCGACCTGGCCAAGGCGCGCTACGACACCATCATGAACGGCCTGCGGCTGAAGGCCTCCACCGGCGTGCTGCAGGAAGCGGACGTGGTGCAGATCAATACGCTGCTGACGTCGGTGCCGGGGTCGCTGTACAAGCTGCCGGTGCCGGCGCAGGCGCAGGCGCAGGCGGGCGCGAAGGCGCCGGCAAACCCGCGCGCGTCGTCGGCCGAGCGCCGCGGCACGCGGCGCGAAGCCACGCCCGCGGGCACGCCGCGCTCCTGACCTACCGCTTGCACCTGTAAAGGGAAACGGGCCGCAATCGCGGCCCGTTTTGCATGGAGGCGTTGCGCCCTACTTCGCCCGCGTACGCGACTCCACGTTGAGCAACTGCCAGCGGATCGCCGACGCATCCGCCGGCGGGTTCGGCACCTGGTATTCGCGCACGCGCAGCCGGTACGACACGCCCGGCTCGAAATCCAGCCCTTCGATCGGCCCGTACCAGAGTTGCCACGGCGCATCTGGCGACTCGCGCCAGCGGTAGCAGATCATCTTGCCCACGCCCGTGCATTCCACGCGCTGCGAGTCGATATAGACGGTCTTCTCCACGCCCGCGGCCTCCACGCGCGCGCCGCGCTTGCCCACGCCCTCGCGCTCGACGAACTGCAGCAGGTCGCCGTCCACGGTCTTCCAGATGATCTGCCGGCCGGTACTGGCCGCCGACGGCTGCGTGCCCACGGTGGCGAACGGCGTCTGCATCGCCTTCAGCAGCGCCGACTCCAGCTCCATGCGCGGCGGCGGGCAGGCCATGCGCGTGCCGGCGATGCGGTCGAAGCGGATGCCGGTCTCGGTCTTGCCATAGCTGCCGCTGAAACGATTGCAGCCGCTGGTGCCGCTGACCGTGCCCTGCGCGGCATCGATACCCTCGTTGAACTCGAAATTGATCGGCTCGCCATTGTCGCCGTGCGGAATCTCGCGCAGCGAGCCATCAGGCTGCTGCCAGCGCACCAGTTCCCAGCGGCTCGGGCCGGACGGCTGCGTCTGGTTCAGGTTGGTGCCGGCCGACGGAAGGTTGGGCGCGGTCGCGGTGGTGCAGGCACCGAGCACTGCGGCGACCAGCACGGCGGCCGCGCCGCGCCCGGCGAGCGCGAAGGGAATCAGGCGGTTTCGGCTATGCATAAGAACTCCTGTTGCAGGGCTGCCCCGGGGCGCCCATAGCGATGTCATGATGCATGTGACAAGCAGCATGCCGGAAAGTGCACCCCGGCCATAGACCTTCAGTTTAGCAAGCCGACCCGGCAAGGCTTCCGAAGCGCCTGGCCCTCCACATACATCCTGTAACGGGTAGTCACGCTCGCCCGGCTAGGATGCGGAACTCCTGGAAATGCCACCGTGGCCATCCGATATAATCGCTTCGCCTCGAGCCGCAATGCCGGCGCAGGGCACCGCTCCTCAGGAGACGGCGACAATAATAAGACGGACGGAACGGCACGCATCTCCCATGCAATCACCTTCCTCCGGAAACCTTTCTCCATGCTCTTGATGACGAGATTGCAAGGGTCCCTACCGTTGGGGATCGACAAAGCTCTGTACCTGAGCGCCTGTGTTGTCCTGGCTGCGTTTCCCGCGCTGATGTTCGTCAAGCCGTCGCTCAGCAACACCTGCTACGGGCTGTTGCTGGGGTGGAGCGTCATCGCCCTGGCTGCCGGCGGCCGCGCCGCCCTGGCCGAATATGGCTGCATCCTGCGCCGGTACTGGCCCTTCATGCTGGCCATGGCGGCGCTGCCGCTGGCGGTGCTGGTCCAGCAGCTGCTGACCGGGGCCGAAGATCCGCATGTCCCCTATCTTTACCTGCGTTTTGCGCTGTTCATCGTTCTGGTCCCGGGCATGCTGCGCCTGGGCCGACGCGGCATGCAGAGCATCCAGTGGGGCTTCGTCGCCTGTGCGCTGATATCCGCCTTGTGGCTGCACGAAGTCGCCGCGGCGGGACGTCCCAGCCATGTCGGTTTCTCCAACGTCATCCCCTTCGGCAACCTCGCCCTGCTGACCGGCATGCTCGCCGTGATCTCGATCGGCTGGAACCGCCCAGGCGATCACTGGCTGGCCGGCCTGAAACTGCTGGGCGGCTTCGGGGGCCTGTACGCCTCATACATGAGCGGCACCCGCGGCGGCTGGCTGGGGATTCCGGTGCTGGCGCTGATCGCGCTGGCGGCCTCGCGCAGGTTGACGCGGCTGCACAAGGCCGGAGTGCTGGTGGGGCTGGCCGGGCTGATGGCGCTGGGGTGGTTCAGCAGCGCGATGGTGCAGCAGAGGACGGCTGCCGTTGTATCGGAAGTGTCTCAATTTGTTCAGCATGTAACGTCGGACACTTCGGTCGGAGTTCGCCTTCAGCTCTGGCGCGCGTCGCTTGAACTGTTCCAGGCCCACCCCTGGACCGGCGTTGGGCCGGAACACTTCGAAACGACCCTGCAGACCCTAGCCACCCAGCACGTGATTACGCCGCTGGCGGCGACCATGCCGCATTCTCACAATGAACTGCTGCATGCCGCAGCCACGCTTGGCATTCCTGGATTGCTCGCGATCCTTGCGCTGTACCTCGTGCCCGCCGTCTTCTTCCTGCGCCACCTGCGCGGGACCGACCGCGGCACCAGAGTCGCCAGCGCGATGGGCCTGGCGCTGTGCTGCGGCTTCATGGTGTTCGGGCTGACCGAGGTCATGTTCGCCACGACGCTGGTCAACGCTTTCTACAGCCTGGTCATGGCGTTTTGCTTTGCCTACGTCGTCGCGCGCCAAAGCAAACTGCCGGCACCCGCAACGCCTTGAACCCGGACGCGCGGCGCCATATCTGCTTCCTGACCGGCACCCTGAATGCGATGGCCGGCGCGGAGCGGATGACCGCCACCATCGCCAACGCGCTGGCGGCACTGGGACACCGCGTCACCATCCTAAGCCTCTGGGACACGTCCAGCCAGTTTCCATTGCACCCCGAGGTGCGCCATGAAGCGGTGTTCCCGCAACGCCCCTCGTTCAAGTGCGCCTATTTCGCCACCATTGCCGGCATCCGCCGGCACTGCATCGCGCATCGCGTCGATGTGCTGGTGCAGGTGGACCCCATGCTGGAACTGTTCGTGCTGCCTGCCACGCTCGGCCTTGGCCTGCACCATATCGCCTGGGAGCATTGTCACTTCGACGAGGACCTCGGCAAGCCCGCACGCAAGCTGGCACGCCGGCTGGCGGCGCGCTTCTGCCGCCAGGTGGTGGTATTGACGGAGCGCGACCGCAGCCGCTGGCTGGAAGCGCTGCGGCCGCGCAGCGAGGTGGTCTGCCTGCCGAACCCGCTGCCGTTTGCGTTACCCGATGCGCCGGCGCCACGCACGCAAAGGACGGTGCTGGCGATGGGCCGGCTGGTCCCGGCCAAGGGCTTCGATGTGCTGCTGCGCGCCTGGAAAATAGTGTCGGCACAGGCGCCGCAATGGCAATTGGTGATCCATGGCGAAGGCGAGGAGCGCCCCGCCCTGGCGGCTTTGATACGCGAACTGAAACTGGAAGACAACACCAGCCTGCCCGGGATCTGCAATGACCCCGTGCAAACCTATGGCAACGCCTCGGTGTTCTGCCTGAGTTCGCGCTACGAGGGTTTCGGGCTGGTGTTGATCGAAGCGATGGCCTTCGGGCTGCCGATCGTAGCGACCGATTGCGAGACCGGACCGCGCGAATTGCTGGAACCGGGCCAGGACGCGCTGGTGGTTGCCACCGACGACGCCGATGCCTTGGCCCAGGCGCTGCTGGCAGTGATCCGCCAACCGGAACTGGCCGCAACACTGGGCGCCCGCGGCCGCCAGAAGGCCAGCCAGTTCGCGGTGGAACACATCGCGCAACAGTGGGATGCCCTGGTCAGGGCGCCGAGCTAGTCTCCAGTCAGCCTTCCAACGCCGGGGCGACGGCAGCCAAGGTGCGCACCGTGGCGCCCCGATGCAGGCCCGCGAAGGTCTGTGCATGCGCGCGCATCTCAGCCAGGCGTGTCGGATCGGCCAGCACGCTGGCCGCGGTACGCATCAGCACGTCGGCATTGTCGACACGCAGGCACGCGCCCGCGGCAATTGCATCCTCGGTCGCCTGCGCAAAGTTGAAGGTGTGCGGCCCGATCAGTACCGGCGTGCCGACGGCGCAGGCTTCGATCAGGTTCTGCCCCCCAAGCGGTAACAGGCTGCCGCCGATAAATGCCAGGTCCGACGCGGCAAAGTACATGGCCATCTCGCCCATCGAATCGCCCAGCACGATGTCGGCCGTCAACGGTGACCGCATGCGATCGAGATCCAGATTGCTGCGGCGTTCGACCGAAAACCCGGTACGCGCCGCCATCGCGGCCACTTCATCGAAGCGCTGCGGATGGCGCGGAATCAGCAGCAGCGCCGGCCGGGGCACGCCTGGCGCCAGGGATTCCCAGCGCGAGAAGGCGTCGAGCAGCATCGCCTCTTCGCCCTCCCGCGTACTCGCCGCCGCCAGCACCGCGCGCGCGCCGAAGGCCTGGCGCAGCTGCCCGCCCAGCGCCACGCCGGCCGCCGCCGGCTGCATGTCGAACTTGAGGTTGCCGGTGATCTGCACCGCCGGCACACCCAGTGCGCGAAAGCGCTCAGCGTCGCCCGCCGTCTGTGCCAGCACGCCGGCAAAGTCGCGGTACATCGCCGCCGCGGCGCGGCCGAAGCGGGCCGTGCGCCGGTAGCTGCGCGGCGACAGGCGGGCGTTGACGAGATACAGCGGCACGCCTGCCTTGCGCGCGCCATGCACCAGGTTCGGCCAGACCTCGGTCTCCATCAGCATGCCCACCTGCGGCCGGAAATACCGCATGAACCGCCGCACCAGCCACGGCAGGTCGTACGGCAGGTAGCACTGGACCACGCGCGGCTCGTTGCCAAACAGCTGCGCGCCGGTCTGGCGGCCGGTTGGCGTCATGTGCGTCAGCAGCAGGCGGTGATGCGGATGCGCGGCCAGCAGCGCCTCGACCAGCGGTTGCGCGGCGCGGGTCTCGCCCACCGACACGGCGTGGACCCATAGCCACGGCCCCGGCTTTGGCAGGCCACCATAGGCACCGAGGCGTTCGCCGACATGCTGCAGGTAGCCCGGCTCCTTGCGCGCGCGCCAGGCCAGGCGCAGCAGCGCCAGCGGCAGCACCGCCACCCACAACAAGCTGTACAGGAGACGCAACATCAGGCAGCCTCTCCGCGCACGCGGCAGGCCGCCTCGTAGACTTCATCGACCGACGGCACCACGCCGTCGTCGCCGACATTGGCAATGCGTTCCGACCAATAGCCTTCGGTCTTCCAGCGCCAGGTGGCGGTATAGATTTCCACGGTGGGCCGGCACAGCGCCGCGGCGATATGGACCAGCCCGGTATCGACGCCAATAACGACTTCGGCGCGATTGATCAGGCCAAAGCCCTGCATCACCGAGAAGCGCGGCAACACCCTGGCGCCCGGCACACCGGCAGCGATAGCTTGGGCAGCCTGGCGCTCCTTGTCATTGCCCCATGGCAACAGCATCACCAGGCCATCTTCAACCAGTCGCTTGCCCAGCGCGTGCCAGTTCTGCACCGCCCACTTCTTGCGCGCTCCCGCGGTCGCATGGAAGCACACGGCATAGCGTGCCGGCAAATCCGCCCATAGCGGATCGTCGACGGACAGCGTCCGACCACCCTCCCCGAAAAACAACGGCGGCTCCGCCGGCGCGGCCCCGGTCAGCGCCGCGCCCAGCAAGCGCGAGCGCCGCACCGAATGGGTCTGGCGCGGCACGGCCACGGGATCGGTATAGAGCAGCCGCGCCGCCGGTTCATAGCCCGAGCCCTGCGTGGCGTTGCCAAGCCCGATGATGGGCGCGCCCGGCGCGCGCGCGGCGACGCGTGCCACCACCGCCGTCTTGAGCAAGCCCTGGCTTTCGATCACGGCGTCATAGCGCTGCTGGCGCAAGGCATCGCGCACCACGCCGATCTCGCGCCAGGTGCCGCCCTGCATCAGACGCTTGCGCCAGCGCCGCAGCGCGAACGGGATCACGCGGCGCACCTCGGGCAACAGGCGCACCAGCTCCACGTAGCCTTCTTCGACGACCCAGTCGATCTCGGCGCCCGGCCAGCGCGCGCGCAAGTCGTGCACCAGCGGCATGTTGTGCACCACATCGCCAAGGGACGAAACCTTGACCAGCAGGATGCGCGGCCGCTCCGGCAGCGCAAAAGGCACCGCGGCCGGCATGGGCTGTGCCACACCGGCCGCGTCAGACGATGCCGCAGGCACCGTCGCGCCCTCAGAACGGGAGCTGAGCATCCGGCTTCTCGGCGAGGATCACGCGCTTGAACTCTGCCTGGATGCGCGCCAGCGCGGCGTCGTTGTCCGCTTCGAAACGCATCACCACCACCGGCGTGGTATTGGACGGACGCGCCAGGCCAAAGCCGTCGGCATATTCCACCCGCACGCCGTCGATGGTGATCACTTCGCGCGCGCCGTCGAACCTGGCGTTGGCGCGGATCTTGTCGAGCAGCGTGAAGGGCTCGCCCTCGGCGCACTTCAGCTGCAGTTCAGGGGTGTTGTTGGCGTTCGGCAGCGCGTTCAGCACCGCGCTGGGATCGGCATGGCGCGACAGGATTTCCAGCAGCCGCGCGCCGGTGTACAGGCCATCGTCAAAACCGTACCAGCGGTCCTTGAAGAAGACATGGCCGCTCATTTCGCCGGCGATCGGCGCTCCGGTTTCCTTCAGCTTGGCCTTCACCAGCGAATGCCCGGTCTTCCACATCAGCGGCTCACCGCCGTGCTGGCGGATCCACGGCGCCAGCTTGCCGGTGCACTTGACGTCGTAGATCACCTGCGCACCGGGATTGCGCGACAGGATTTCCTCGGCGAACAGCATCAGCTGGCGGTCCGGGAAAATCACCTGCCCGTCCTTGGTCACCACGCCCAGGCGGTCGCCGTCGCCATCGAAGGCCAGGCCCAGCTCGCAGTCGGTCTCGCGCAGGGTCTTCATCAGGTCCTGCAGGTTTTCGATATGCGCGGGATCGGGATGGTGGTTGGGGAAGTTGCCGTCGACCTCGCAGAACAGCTCGACCACTTCACACCCCAGGCCGCGGAACAGGTCGCCGACAAAGGCACCGGCCACGCCATTGCCGGCATCGAGTGCAATCTTCATCGGCCGGGACAGCTTGACGTCTCCCAGGATCCGATCGAGATACTTCGCGCGCACATCGACTTCCTTGTACGCGCCTGCGCCCTGGGTGAAAGCGCCGGCCTCGATGCGCTTGCGCAGGTCCTGGATCTGCTCGCCGTAGATGGCCCGGCCCGCCAGCACCATCTTGAAGCCGTTGTAGTCGGGCGGGTTATGGCTGCCGGTGACCATGATGCCCGAGGTGGGGCGCACGCCGTCGATCTCGATATTGGTTGCGAAATAGACCATCGGCGTCGCCACCATGCCCAGGTCCAGCACGTCCAGCCCGGTGGCGCGCAGGCCCTCGACCAGGCCACCGATCAGGTCCGGGCCGGACAGCCGGCCGTCACGGCCGACGGCGATGGAAGTCTCGCCGAGCTCCACGGCGGCGGAGCCGAACGACAAGCCGATCTGGCGCGCGACGTCGCGGGTGAGCGTTTTGCCCACGATGCCGCGAATGTCATAGGCTTTGAAGATGGAAGGATCGATTTGCATGTAGGGTCCTGAGTTGCTTGTCGTCCGCGCCACACCTTGCCAGCAGGCCGATGCGGCGCCCCAAAGGCAGCTATTTTGCCGGATTGCGGCGGGTCCGGGCGGTATAATCGCCGCATTATCACGGATGGACACAATTTTCGGAGTCTGTCCTACATCCGGCGGTGCCCTGCCCAGCGCTCAGGGGTATTTTGTCCTGCCGCGGCACCCGCGGCGGACCCGATCCGTCACGAAACGTACACAGCCTTGAAGCCATCCGCGCAACCGTCGTCCCGACCTCGCATTGCCTACCTGATCACCAATGCGGAGATCGGCGGCGCGCAGTCGCATGTCGCCGACCTGCTGCGGTCGACGGCCGGCAAGGCGGATACCGTGCTGCTGGCGGGCGGCGAAGGCCCCCTCTTCGAGATCGCCGCACGCACCGGCGCGCAGACCATCCGGCTGACACGGCTGGACAATGCCCTGTCGCCCTGGCGCGCCATCCATGCCTTGCGTGAACTGGTCGGGGCATTGAAACACGCCGCGCCGGACCTGATCCATGCCCACAGCGCCAAGGCAGGCGCCCTGGGCCGCATCGCCGGACTGTTACTCGGCATACCCGTGGTATATACCGTTCACGGCTTTGCCTTCAAGGCCGAAGCCCCACCCCGCCAGCGCCTGGCCGCGCGCGTGGCGGAATGGCTGCTGGCACCGCTGGCCGCGCGCGTAATCTGCGTCGCGCAAGCGGAACGACAACTGGCCCGCTCGCTTCCGCTTGCCGCCGAACGCATCTCGGTCATTCCCAACGGCATCCCCGATACACCCCATCGCGCCGACCCGCAAGCCCCCCTGCGAAGGATTGTGATGGTGGCGCGCTTTGCCGCGCCCAAACGCCAGGACGCGGCGATCCGCGCGTTCGCGCGCGCAGGGCTGGAGTCGTGCGTGCTGACTTTGGTCGGAGACGGCCCGCAGCGGCATGCCATGCAGCAACTGGCGCAACAGCTTGCACCGGGGCGCGTGGAGTTTCCCGGCAACGTCACGGAAGTGCCGGCGCTGCTAGCTTCGGCCCAGGCCTTTGTACTGGCGTCGGATCACGAAGGCTTTCCGCTGTCCGTGCTAGAGGCGATGCGGGCCGGACTGCCAGTGGTCGCCTCAAACCTGCCTGGCATTCGCGAGCAGCTCGAAGACAACCGGCACGGACTGCTGGTCGATCACGATGACGAGCATGCGTTCGCCGCAGCGCTGCGCCGCCTTGCCGACGACAGCGTCCTGCGCGCTGCGCTCGGCCAAGGCGCGCGCCAGCGGTGGGAGCAATGCTATGGCCTGGAACGCATGACCGACGCCACCTGGTCCGTCTACCGCGACGCCCTCGCCCAAACGCCCCGCACCGCGCGGGTGCCGACATCATGACCATCAAGGCCGACAGCATGCGGCACCGCGCCCTGCGCATGCGCACCGGCGGCTCGGAGACCGTGCGCCGCGTCAGCCGGATGGTGGCGTGGGCGGTGCTCGGCCTGGCACTGTTCGCGCTCAGCGCGGTCGGCGCCGAAATGGCGCACCGCGCCGGCATCGTGACCTACGTGTTCACGCGCACGCTGCTATGGTCGGTAGTGCCGTACCTGGTCGCGTTCATGCTGCTGCATCGCTCGCTGCACCTGCCGGCGATGGAGGGCAACAGCCTGGCCGGACTTGCCGCGACGCTGCCGTTCTGCGGCCTGCTCTTCGTGTTTGCCGCCTTCCATATCGAATACTCGCGCGGCGCGCTGCTGCTGTCCTACCTGATCACGCTGGCGTGGCTCTGGACCGGCTATCGACGCTTCGTGCAGAACTACGTGCCGCTGTTCGGCTATACCGATCCGGGCACGCTGGCGCAGCTGGACGCCATCCTTGCCATGCCCGGCGCCGCGGCGCCGGCCCGCATCCGCTTCGAACCGGTGGGCTCGCTGGAGGACGCCAGGCATTTCGACGGCCTGATGGTAGAGCGCAGCGCCACCGGGGACCCCGAACGCACGCGGCTGCTCGCGCACTACAAGATGAGCCATGTCCGCATGTACTCGGTCGAGCGCGTCGGCGAAATGCTGACCGGCCGCGTCGGCCTGGCGCATATCGACGAGAACTTCCTGGACGACTACGCCGCGCACTACCTCTATGGCTACCTGAAGCGCGCGATCGATATCGTGGCCGTCGCCTGCCTGGCGCCTGTGGCCGTGCCGCTGGGGCTGGCCGTTGCGCTGGCTATCCGACTCGAAACGCCCGGGGGCGCCATCTTCCGGCAAGAACGCGTAGGCCTGTTCGGCAAGGCTTTCGTCATGCTCAAGTTCCGCAGCATGGGGGTCGACGCCAACGCGCCCGCCCTGTTCGCGGCACGCCGCGATCCGCGCGTGACGCGGGTCGGACGCATTATCCGCAAGTACCGCCTGGACGAGATCCCGCAGCTGTGGAACGTGCTGCTCGGGCATATGAGCCTGATCGGCCCGCGGCCGGAGCAGGCGCCCATGGTCGACCGGTTTTCCGAAACCATCCCCTATTACCCGTACCGCCACCTGGTGCGGCCCGGCCTGTCCGGCTGGGCCCAGGTGCAACAGGGTTACGCCGGCAGCCACGAGGAAACCGTGACCAAGCTCAGCTATGACCTCTATTACGTCAAGCATTGTTCGCTGGCACTGGACCTGCTGATCGGGGTGAAGACGCTCAGGACCCTCGCAACCGGCTACGGAGCCCGCTGATGGGCAGCGTCGACGACACTGCCGCGCCGGCGCCATTGCGCATCCTTGTCATCACCACAGGCCTCAAGCTCGGCGGCGCCGAGCAGCAGATCGCGGCGCTGGCGCGCGCCTTCCTGGCACTGGGCAACGAGGTCGCCGTCCTCAGCCTGACGCAGGGGCACGAAATCGACTTGCCTGCAGCCATCCCCGTCACCGAACTGGACATGCGCAAGACTCCGCTGTCGATGTTGGCGGCGCAGCGCAAGGCCCGCCTGCTGGTGCGGCAGTGGCGCCCGGATGTCATCCACGCCCATATGGTCCACGCCAACCTGTTCGCACGGGTGCTGGCCAGAACGGGACGCATGCCGCCAGTCATCTGCTCGGCGCACAGCGCGCGCGAAGGCGGCCGCCTGCGCGCCCTCGCCTACCGCGTCACGGACCGCTGGTGCGCCCTGACGACCCATGTCAGCGACGCCGGCCGTATGGCGATGGTAGCCAGCGGCGCCGTGCCGGACGAGCGCGTGATCGTGATGCCCAACGGCATCGATACCAGCCGCTTTCACCCGGACCAGGCTTCGCGCGAACAGGCCCGACGCGACCTCGGCCTGGGCCCCGACGACGTGCTGGTCCTCAATGTCGGCAGGCTGGTACCGGAGAAGGACCAGGCCATGCTGATCGAGGCCTTCGCCGAAGTTTGCCGCGATCTGCCCAAGACGCGGCTCATGATTGCCGGAGATGGTCCGTTGCGCGATGAACTGGCGCAACAGGTCGCCAGGCACGGGCTGAATCATGTCGTACTGCTGGCCGGCGCCCGGAGCGACATACCGGAGCTGCTGCGCGCCGCCGATGTCTTCGTGCTGTCGTCGCGTATCGAAGGCATGCCGCTGGTCGTGGGTGAAGCGCTGGCCAGCGGTCTGCCGGTCGTGGCGACTGCCGCGGCAGGCGTCTCCGAACTGGCGGGAGACACCGCCACGCTGACGCCCACGGGCAATCCGCAAGCCCTGGCGAGCGCCTTGCGCAACGCCATCGCAGCTCTGCCCGGCACCGAAACCGAACGCGACCGTCGCCGCCAGCGCATCGTCGGCCATTTCGACGTGAACGGTGTGGCGCGGCAATGGCTGGCGCATTACCGCAGCCTGAGGAAACAACCCTGATGCGCCGCAAAGTCGCAGGCAACCTGCTCTGGATGCTGGCCGACCGTGGCTTGCAGGTGGTCGTGGGCATCGGCGTGGTGGCCATGCTGGCGCGGGCGCTGGGCACCGAGGGGTTCGCGCATTTTCAGTATGCGCAGTCGCTGGTGTTTATTGCGGCGTCGATACCGTTGATCTGTTCGGCGGAGGTGGTGGTGCCGCGGTTGGTGGCGGCCGCGACCACCGAGGATCGGCATACCTTGGTCGCCCATGCTTTCGTGATCCGGCTTGTCGCCGGCATTTCCGGCTACGCGCTCATGTGTGCCTGGCTTGCACTCACCCGGCAAACGGCTGACACGTGGATTCCGGCCATCCTGCTTGGCACCGCCATCATGCTGCGCGAACCGTTCGGCATCGTGATCGCGTGGATGCAGGCGCGCACGCATAACCGGCCCAATGTCGTTTTCAATTTATTCGCGCTGGCGCTAAAAACCGGATTGATAGCAATGCTTTTCATTGGCGGCGTGAAAGCGGTTCCGGCCTACGCGACCGCCTTTGCCTTCGAGCCACTGGTTGCGGCGTTGCTTTTGGCCTGGTACTACTTATACCGCTCGCCGCGCGCCATTCCATCGTACCAGCCACCGGTGGCGCGCGAACTGGTCCGCGACGGCGCGCTGTTCTGGATCAGCTTCATGCTGATGGTCGCAGCTCGCCGCTCCGATCAACTAATCCTCAAGCCGGTCGTGCCGCTTTCCGAGCTTGGCGCCTATGCGGCCACGATGCAGGTACTGGACAACTTCACCACCATCGCGACCATTCTGGCGGCTGGAGTGGCGCCGATCTATGTGTTTGCGCAGAAATCGGGGGCGGCCGCACGTCGCAACGTGCTTCGCGTCGCCATGGGCATGGCGGCAGTTGGGCTTTGCGGTGCGGGCCTTATCGCTATCTGCGCCGAGTGGATCGTCGGCCTGCTCTATGGCCATGCCTTTGCGCAGGCGGTTGTGCTGCTGCAACTTGCCGCATTGGCATCGGCGCTGATTTTTGCGGATGTCGGACTAGGGCTGCTGCCGGTCTACTTGCGCAAGCCGCGCTGGGTGGCGGCGAAATGGGCTCTGGTGCTCATCACCACCGTGGCTGTCAACCTAATTGCCGTGCCAAGCCTTGGCACAAGGGGCGCTATCCTGGGATACGCTGTGGGCAACGCAGTCGCCGTCATATTCGGTCTCGCAATGATTCTTGTCTCCGGGCGGAAACCGGTAGTCGCGACCTCTTCCGCCTGAGTTATACCGATAAGCAAAATATGCTTCCATTTGCGCTGATTCGCAAATATCTGGTCTGGTGCGTGCTGCTTTCTCTCGGGGCGATTTATGTCGGGAATACCTGGTCCCCATCGTCGTACGGAGTCGTGCTCGAACGCATCGGCGCCAAGGGCGAGGGGCTGCACTTTGGCAAGCCGCGCGCGATTCGCAGCGATGAGTGGTCGGTCGTCACGCCGCTCACCCAGGCCACCGTACGCAATGGCCTGCAACGATTCAATGCCACCTCTTTGTACCAGGAGGATCTGCGCATCAATTATGGTCTGCCGATAGCGGACTGGGGCCTAATATTCAAGCCAACCATGTGGCTGTATCCGCTGGTCAATGCCGCGTACGCTTTTTCGTTTCACTGGTTCGCCATTTTTGCGGTCTTTATCGTCGGCTACAGCAAGCTCTTCCGCGTTGCCGGAACCACGCCCCCACAATCGTACCTGCTTGCCCTAACGCTCTATTTCACCGGATTTTCACAATTCTGGTGGAATGAAAAAGGGCCGATCATTGCCTTGTTTGCCGGCGCGCTGGCCGTACTTTTCATCGAGGCCCCCATCGTAGTGCGCTTAGCTCTTTTCTATTGGCTGGCAACAAGCTGGCTGATGACTGATTTCTATCCGCCGCTATTCATATCTCTGGCCTTCGCAGGGGCCGTTTTCCTACTGTGCTACGGCAGGGAGTGGTGGCGACCGGCACGCCTTGCCAGGCTAGCCGGCACGTCGCTGCTGGCTGCCGCGACTGTGGTCCTTTACCTGAAGAACTATTTGCTAGGGACCATGCAGACGCTCTATCCGGGCCAGCGAAACTTCTCGGGCGGCGCGCTGCCGGTGGAGCGCTGGCTCTCGCAGTTCTTTCCCGCCAGTACCTTTGACCGGTCATACAACTCGCTGATCGGGGCGAACATCTCCGAGATCGGCGTCGTAGGAACGTGGTTCGTGGTGCTGTGCCTGTGCTTCCTCGACTACCGCAACCTGCGCAATGCACTGGCCGCCCGACGTCAGTGGGTGCCGGTGGCTGTCCTGTTCGCCGCACTTGTGCTGATGACGAGCTGGATGCTGCTGCCGGTTCCAGCGATGCTTGGCAAACCATTATTGTGGAATCACGTGCAGCCCGAGCGCATGGTTTTCGCTGCAGGCCTGCTGCTCACTTTGATTGCGCTGGCCTTGGTGCGGGTAATGGGCCTGGCATGGTCAACCCAACGGGCGCTGGTTTTCATTGGCGTCGCCATTGCCTCGTGGCTCTTGTTCAAGGCATCGAGATATGGCTTTCACCCGCGCTACTGGAACGATCTGTACGTGGTTCCGGCCGTGCTGCTGTGCATCCTCATCCGGAAAGTGCGCAGTCTGCAGCCGCTGACTTGCATTTCAGGGCTCGCCGCATTTAGCGGAGCCATGATGTTCTTCCCGTTCAATCCAGTGCAATCGGCCTGGCCCATATTCAACGTGCCCGATACCGTGATACTGCATCAGCTCACAAGGCAGGCGCAGGCCAATGATGGCGTTCTCGCCGCATACGGTTTTTCCGGAGCCACGCTGAACGGACTCGGTTATCGCTCCGTGTCACATGTCACGCCTGTGCCCTCTCTAACCATGTGGCGACAATGCTTCGCCGCGATTCCCGTAAGCCGGGTCGACAGCATATTTAACAGGTATTCGCACATCACTTTGATAGAATCGGACATGCCAACCCTGCTGGGCCCGGACAATGTAGGCGTGCCCCGACATCTATTCAGTTTCATCGGCAGCGGACCCGCGAAGTTTCCCATGCCCGCCAGACCCCAAGGTAGCTGTGTCGGTCGGGTGTAAGCCAGCAACGCCAAACATGGCGTGGAACGCAGCCTGGCCCGCGCCACGCCGCGCTCCAGGGTTCTGAAGCACTAAAATGGGCATGCGCCCTTTTTCGTTCTTTGGGCAACCTGATAGTAGCCGGATTTCCTGCCGGCCGGCATGATCTGGCGGCTTCCACGCACGCATACGTCGCATTAACTTGCCGATGCGCGCTATCGCGACACCGCGTGATGACCAGCGCCGCGACCAACACCCGGCAAGCCTCAGCCTCGACGTTGTTTCGTCAAAGTTTCTTTTGTTTCAAAAGCGCACATATAGCCGCCGGGGACCGTTGCATCAGTACCATGGCGGGTTAAGCGTTTGCTCACCAGCCGAGCCGGCGCGTTGGCTTTCCCCTTGGGCGACACCACCGCGAATACCGCGCTCTGTCGTTTACCGGGAGGTTGCCGTTAACGTCAGGAGCCATCAGACAGTATGCGATACTTCGATGTCCCAACAATCTGCCAAATGGCGCCCTAACAGCTATGTCGATTGTGATCTTCGGGGCCGGCGGCCTTGGTCGCGAGGTGCTTGCGACGCTGCAGCTCACCGGACATAACGTATTAGCATTCGTCGTCGAGCCGGGCTATGCGGCGCAGCCGATCCGTGGCGTACCAGTCTTCGACAACATCGAACCGTGGCTCGCCCGCGCAGACGTCTCCTTTGTCATCGCCGTGGGAGACTGCAGGGCGCGCAAACGCATTGCCAGTAAGTTGCATACCCGCCACTTCACCACATTGATGCATCCCGCAGTAATCAAGGGGCACGACGTGGTAATCGGAAAAGGAGCAATATTTCTCGGGCCGGCCAGCATGACCACGGACGTCGAAATCGGCGAACATGCCTTGATCAATCCTGGTTGTGTGATTTCGCATGATTGCAAGATCGGGGCGTTCGCAAATCTGGGACCCGGTGTATCCCTGGCTGGCGGGGTCACTGTAGGGGAAGGCGCGGATCTTGGCGTTGGTGCCGTGGTGGCGCCTCGCTGCACGATTGGCGCCGGCGCCATCGTAGGCGCAGGTGCCGTCGTCATCCGTGACGTGGATCCCGGCGCTACCGTGGTGGGCGTCCCGGCACGTCCGCTTGTGCGGCGTGCCGCATCGGCGGCAGCTTCTTAAATTCCGACGTGAGCGTTGCTCGCGTCATTCCTGACATTGTTCAGCTCCTTGCTTCATTCCATGGCTAATCATCTTCCCGCGTCGCAGGCCCCAATCAAAGTACTGGTTCCCCACTTGCCTGAAGTCGCAGCATTGCTGCCCTATCTGCGACGTATCGATGAGAACCGCAGCTACAGCAACTACGGCCCACTGTATCGCGAATTTGTTGCTCGGCTAAGCGAGCTGACCGGTGCAAAAGGAGTAACGATCACGAGTAACGGCACGACCGCCATCGAGCTTGCTTTGCGCTCGCGATCAACGCCGGGCCGGCGCTATTGCCTGATGCCTTCCTACACGTTTATTGCAAGCGCCCATGCCGTTTGCAATGCCGGGCTTACGCCTTATCTGCTTGAAGTTGATGCACACAGTCTCGCCCTTACGCCGGAAATCGCAGAAGCAGCGCTTGCCACGGTGCCCGAGCCGCCGGCGGCCGTGCTGGTGGTGAGCGCCTTCGGTGCGCCGCCTGATTTCAAGGCCTGGGCCGCATTCGAGGCGCGACATGCCATACCGGTGGTATTCGATGCCGCCGCCGCGGTTACCGCGATTTCCGACGTAGGCGCACAACCCGCGTGCGTAAGCCTCCATGCCACCAAGGTTCTCGGTATCGGAGAGGGTGGCGCCATTCTGACAGCCGACACCGAGCTGACGGCCCGGACGACGGCGATGACCGGTTTCGGCTTTATGGGTGTCGAGCGGCTGTCGAGCATCCGCGGCGGCAACTACCGGATCTCGGAATACAGTGCCGCGGTGGGCCTGGCTGCACTGGACGCCCTGCCGGAACGTCTGCGCGCGCTGCGCGATCTCACTGAAGCCTATCAGCACCGGCTCGAGGGCAAGGCAGCCGTGCTGCAGCGCGGCGTTGGCGAGAAGTGGGTGACCATGACGCTGAATGTGACAATTCCCGAGCAAGACGTGGCTGGCACCATAGAGCGGCTCGATGCCGCAGGCATCGAATGGCGTCGATGGTGGGGATTGGGCTGCCACCGTCATCCGGCATTTGCCGACGTGCCGCGCGCAGATCTGTCCGCCACCGACAAGCTGGCCGCCCGCGTGATTGGCTTGCCCTTCCATGACAACCTTTCCGACGCCGACCTCGACCGGATCACAGCATGCCTGAAATGAACGGCCAGCCGCTGCTTTCCTATATCGTCCTGTCATATAACTACGAAGAGTACATCGGTACGACACTGCGCTCCATCCTGGAACAGACGGTCCAGGACTTTGAGATCGTGGTGGTGGATGATTGCTCGCGTGACCGGTCGGTCGAGGTGGTCCGCAGCTTCAATGACCCCCGCATCCGGCTCATAGTCAACGAACACAATCTCGGCGGCGCAGGCAGCTACAACCGCGCGGTGGAAGCGGCCCGCGGAACATGGCTGGTCAACCTGGATGCCGATGACTGGATTGCGCCCAACAAGGCAGAAATTCAGTTGCGCGCCGCCCAGAAAGATCCTCGCCTCGACATCATTGGCACCCACGTCAAAATCCTGGATCACGAGGGCAAACCGCACCCCGATGCGCCCTCCCTCGAAGGTGGCATCAATCAGCCTCACGACCTCAACCTGGTACAAAATTGGGTTGGCATGAACTGGCTGTGCCGCTCATCGAGCATGGTACGCCGCGAAGCGCACCTTCGTATCGGCCTGGATGACCCGGCCATGGTACGCGCCCCCGACTACGAGCTGTGGACGCGCGCCCTGAGAATGGGCTGCAAATTCGCCGTCGTGCCTCAGCAATTGACCTTCATGCGGCTGCACAAGCGCGGCGTCACCCACGCCGACCCGCTCGGACAGTTCCTTGAACTCAGTTACGCCATGATGCGCAACCTGGTCCCGCTGGCCGAAGCGCGCGCCCTTCACCCCACCGTCGAGAGCATCATCGCGTGGGTAGCGCGCCACGGGGAGCTGTGCAAGCTAGAACCCAGGCACGCCTATCGGCTGCTCGGTATTGTCCTGGCAACACCTGAATTTCCTGACTTTACGGCTTTTCGCAGCGAGGTGCTGTCCGACGAACCGGACAATGTCCTGGTGCGCGCTGGACGGCGTGCGCTCACCACCTACCGGGAAGGTTCGCCAGGGTTCGCCTATGCCACTAAACTGGAGCGGGATATTGGCGAGTTCATCCATGCGCGGAATTACTGGCAAGCACAGGCCGAGCATTGGGAACGGGTCTATCACATGCGGCGGACCCGATACACCCCGCGGAGAATCGCCGCAGCCTTGCTGCGGCGGGCCAAGATTGCGCCTGAGTTATTGCGGAAACTTGATGGGTACCGATGACACAAAGTATTGAAGGCCAGAGCGGCGCTTTCCAATGCAATGTATGCGCCGACCGGCACTATTCTCATACTGCAAGGCGTGGCGACGGTAGACGGGTCCTGTTCTGCGCAAGTTGCGGCATGGGAATGATCGAGAACCCGCCCGCGGATACCAGTGTCTTTTATCAGGACGGCTATTACGGCGGCGAAGCTCACCTGGAAGTCGGCTACGCAGATTATGCCTTTACCGCTGAGCATGCTCTGTTATGGGCCAGGCTGTTGGTGCAGGCACTGATCGACAGCGGTCGCGTACTGGATGTGGGCTGTGCCGATGGCTTCATGCTACGCGGCCTGGGGCCCGCCTACGAGACTTACGGCATCGAGGTCAATGCGCACGCTGCCGAACGCGCGCGCCAAGGCGGCGTGACGATCATTGGTAATGATGTGCTGGCGGACCTGAGACACGGTCACTTCAGGCGGCACTTCGACGTGATCACGTCGATTGCAACGTTTGAGCATGTGCTGGACCTGCGTGGCGCCTTCCATGCCTGTCTGGAAGCGCTGAAGCCGGAAGGCGTGCTGATCTTCGAAATTCCGTTGATGTCGCAAACGCGCGACAACAAGGATTGGCTGGAAGGATCGTATGAGCATATCTACTATCCGACCATTCGAGGTATCGAAACCCTGCTCGGCAGCTTTCCCGGCTATACCTTCACCGGCTTTGAATCAGACATCAAAGGCTATAGCTCAACCTACATCGGTGCCCTCGCAGGTGATCCGGGGACTTTTGCCAGGGTCGAACATCTGTTCCGCTGCATGAGACAGGAAGCCCCGGCTGGACTGACTGAGCAGGAGAGCAATGTGAACGTGGCCTACCACGTAGTCCACTCGTTCCGCCCTAGCCCTGAACGCATCCTCGCCCTGCCTCCGCTCATCGAGAAAACCGGCAGCCCCAGACTGCTTACGCACCTGATGCAGCTGTGGTATGCGGATTGCACAGCTGCAACCAACGCAGAGTGGTACAAGACGCAGGCAGCTAACTGGAAGGCTTCGTTTGACAACTTGCAGGACGTGCACTCGAAGCAAACTCGATACTTGCAAGCATTAGAAGAAAGCAAAAAGAAAGATGAGTAATCCGAGAATCCTGGCTCTTCTTCCGTTTCTGGTTAAAGGAGCACTGTCTCTTCAGGTGTTACGTGAGATGCGCCACCGCAATTTCGACGTAACGGTGGCGTTTTGCTCCGACGCTTCGTCCGTCTACACGCCGGACGATATGGAGGACTTTCGCGCCGACAAGCGATTGCTTGACCTGAGCGCCGTGCCGCACCACGACACCCTTGATGTTGTCTGGCGAGAGATGCAGCGTCGGGCTACCGGCCTGGTGCTGCAGATCGGTGCGCCGCTGCTCTACCATCACCTTCCTTACTGGAAGGAGCGTAATCCGTCGCTACGCATTGTCGATACGCTGTATAACGAGATCGGCCATACCCTGAACCACTTTCTGTATGAGCAATGTTTCGACGGGGTGATCGTCGAAACCGAGCACATGAAGCGGTTCGTGGAACGGAATTCGGCAAAGGCGGACGCAAGGGTACGGATCGTTCGGAATGGCATCGACACCGATTGGCTGACACCTGCGGCTAAGCCTTCCTCCGAAAACGGGCTGGTGGTGGGCTACGTGGGGCGGATGTCGCCGGAAAAGAACCCGCTCGGCTTTATTGACCTGATAGAACGGATATATCCGCAATTGCCGGACGCCCGCTTTGTGCTTGCGGGCGACGGCGCCCAAACGGATGAGGTCCGGCGTCGGGTTCGAAATAGTCCGGCAGCCAGCCAGCTACAGTTTCGCGGCTACGCGGCTGATGTAAGAGCCGTACTACAGACCCTCGATGTACTGGTGTTACCGTCCAAGCTGGATGGGCGGCCCAATATTGTGATGGAAGCCAATGCCTGCGGCGTCCCCGTTATCGGGGCCCCGGTGGGCGGTGTTCCTGAACTGATTGCCGAGGGAGTGAATGGCTTCCTGGCACACCCTGCGGAGGCAGAGCGAATCCTGGGCATTCTCTCCGCGTGGCGCGAAAATCCGGCTGAACTGACACGATTCAAGCAAGGCTCTCGTCAGTATGCGGAGCGGCACTTCAGCCGCCAGCTGATGATGGACACCTATGATGATGTCTTTCGAGAGCTGGGCGAGAGAGCACCCCACTGATTGCACGGCGATGCCTGTTTGACCGGCACAACCGCTGCGGCACTTCACCATGCTCACCGCGTTACTAGCTCGGTTTGCGACGACGGCATGGCTGCTCGTCCGCTAGCCTCCCGAGTATGCCGGCAGGCTCGCGAGATGCTCCCGGAATGCTTCCAGGGAATGGTTTTCTTCGATCATGCTCAATGCGCGAGCCCGTTCATGCAAGAGGGTAGCTGGCGCCCTCAGAAACTGGCGAATACGGGCAACATAACCTTCGACGTCGTCGAAATGCTCCAGCAGGAAACCGCTGTCGGCAGGAATGACTTCGCCGATACCGCCGATGTCGGGGGCCAGTACCGGCAGGCCCGAAGCTTGAGCCTCCAGCACCACGTTGGGAAGGCCATCCCACTGCGTCGTATAGAGGAGTAGCGCATAGTTTTCTGCCGGCACGCTGTCGAAGCCTTCGTAAGCGCCCAAGACGGAAACATTGCGCATGCGCTTCAACGCCGCCAGCACGGTAAGAATCTCCGGCGGCGTGGACAGCGTGGGAGAACCGTAGACGTCGAAATGGCACTCCGGCAAGCGTTGGGCAATCTGCAGCAACAGGTCTGGCCGCTTCTCCCTGTCGAACCTACCTGCCCACAGAATTCGCGGTTTTTGCCGGGTATCGAACTCGAAGCGCGGACGGCTGGGCTGTGGATAACGGAAACGCTCGAACAAGTCCGGTGGCAGGCCGTACATCGAGATCAGACGCGCGACGAAAGCCTGGTTATCGGTCATCACCTTGGTCAGGTAACGGTACGATGCCTCAAGGGCGCCACCATAGCCATATGGCTCAAGCTCTTCGGTGTAATCAAAACCGAACAGCGAGGCATAGAGGCCGCTGTCCTCCGACAAGGCATTGCCATGACGCACGTACAGGTCCCACGCCGTCGCGCTGTTGACGTTGTGAACCACGCGAGGGCGTAGCTTCAACAATAGTCGAGACAACAGCAGCCGCTGCTCAATTGGCTGCAGGTGCGGCGCATGGGTGGTGCCGAACGGCAGCACGCGAACCTCCGGCGGCAGGCGCGACATCCAGGGCGACTCTGTATTCTCGGTGGTGATAACCAGGACCTGCGCCGAAAAATCACGCGCCAGGGCATGGATGTGATGCAGGGCCACCAAGTCCGCGCCGCCGCGCTTGAGCCACGGCAGCATGAAGACGTGGGTGACCGGCCCTGGCCCTACCACCTCCAGCATATCGCGATAGGCGTTTCCCACAGCCATGCTGGCGCGGAAGGTGCGGCGCCGTGCTTCCCTGAAGAACTGGCGGGACGGGAACAGTTGCAACTCATACGCGGCGAGCGCGTGCATCTCGTTGCGGATCCAGGCCGGCACTTCCGGAGCCTTGAGATCGCGGCCTTCCCGGTCGCCGAAGCGCAGCCAGTGATGCAGTCCGGACGCGATTCTTCCCTGAGTTACCGATGCCCGCACATCCTCGTTGGCATCCAGGTAAGCTTCTTCCGACCACGCCTTGACTGTGACGCGCTGCGCCGGAGTCGGGAGCAGGCGACCTTCCGCACGGCCGAACAGCCGCCAGTGGTCCTTGCCGGACTTCATGCTTCGCGCCCGCACAGCGTCCCTGACGTCGGGATGGACCTGAAGATAGGCTTCCTCGTCCCATTCAGCGTCGACGACACCCACGGCAAGCTGGTCCGGCGCTGATGCCGATTTGCCTTCCAGCCCCAGCAAATCCGCATGGTCAAACAGGGTTGAATGCCGGATGACCCGCGAGCGCTCGATCGCCGCTGCGTTACGGCTGCCCGAGGCCTTCAGCCGGATGAAGTGCGCCGTATCGGCGGCAACGACATGCATGAGGCCTGCGGCAATCGTGTCGCAGTTCCAATGCCAGTCTTCGTAACCGAACCCGGAGTGCGCCGGCGTGTCGCGATAAGGAATCGCCAAAAGCGTCTCGCGGCGCACCACACATAATGCGGTCCAGGCATTCTCGACCAGCAACTGTGACGCGCGAAAGCCGGTATCGCGCTGGTCCGGATGCCGCAGAATCCAGCGCTCGGCGCCGAAGTAGACGTTGTAGTCGGGATGGACAATATAGGCGGGGTTCTCGCGGGCTTGTCGCAGTGCAATGGCCAGCCAGTTCTCCGAGCAGAGGTCGTCCCCGTCAAGGATTGCAATGTACTCGCCGCGGGCATGTCGAGCGCCGTGGTTACGCGCAAGGCCCGGGTCGCCGAAGTCGGTCGACAGAATCCGCGCATCCGATGGGAGGTGCGGACTACGCTGCAGATAGCGCAGCGTTTCGCCGTCGGCTTGGTCCGCTACCAGTAGCAGTTCCGTACGCGCTCCGTTGGCAGCCGCAAAACGCATCGCACGCGCGATGCTGGCCAGGGTCTTGTGAGCAAGAATGCCTTCGTGGTGCAGCGTAACGATGCAAGAGATATCAACCGTCATACAGACATCTTGATCAATTTGATTCGGCCATGGCCCGGAGCGAGGCTAATGGTTGGCTTCGTAGACGGGCAAAACCTCCTCTACCGATCCGGCCATGCGGATCTTTCCGTGTTCCAGCCAGATTACCTTGTTGCACATCCTGCGAATGACTTCGTTCGAATGGATGGCCAGCACCACGATCTGGGCGCGATTATGCAGATCATGCAGGCGCGCGTTGGCCTTATCCTGGAACGATGCATCGCCAACGCCGATCACCTCATCAAGCAGCAGGATATCCGCGTCGACAGCTGTAGACACCGCAAAAGCCAGCCGCATGCGCATGCCGCTGGAGTAAGTGCGTAGCGGCAGGTCGAGCGAATCGCCGAGGTCGGTGAATTCGGCGATGTCTTTTTCCTTGGCGCGCAGTTCGGCGTCGCTCATGCCGAGCAGCAAGCCGCGCAAGCGGATGTTCTGGTAGCCCGTCGAGTTCTCGTCCATCCCGAGGCTGATGTCGAGCAGCGGCACCGCCTTGCCCTGACGGTCATAGCTTCCCGAGGTGGGCGCGTAGATACCCGCCAGCAGCCTGAGCAGAGTCGACTTGCCGGCACCATTGTGGCCGATCAGGCCAACGCGATCGCCTGGCTCGAGCCGGAGATCGATACCGTCAAGTGCCTTGACGACGACCACACCGGTAGCTTCTTCCGCGATCTGGTTACGCCGTCCGAGTCGCAGTACGCGCTTCTTCAGCGAACGGCCCTGGACGTCGTAAATCGGAAGCTCGAGGCGGACATTGCGAAGTTCTATATATGCCATGTTACTGAATTCGTTCACACCCAGTACGGAATGCGCTTGAGATAACGCCCGGTCAGCCACAGTGCGGCGGTCCAGCCCACCACAGCCATGCCCAGCGAAACCCCCCAGGTAAGCATTGACGGAAACTCGCCCACCAGCGGCGCGCGCACCAGATGCAGCAAATAAGAGAGCGGATTGTAGTCAACGATCCAGGAAAACCGGACCAGCGCATCTGGCCGGTACATGATCGGCGTGACATAGAAAGCCACCTGGAACAGCGACGAAATGATCTGCGGCAGATCGCGGAAGCGCGCAGACAACAAGCCCGAAATCATCGCCATCCACATTGCATTCAGCACATACAGCAGGAGCGCCGGAATAAACAATGGCAGCGTCGCCCAATTTTTCACGCCAAATATGATCAGCAGCGCCACCACAATAATGAAGTTATGGCCCAGGATAATCACGTTGCGCCACATCACCTGCAGCACGTATAGCAGTTTCGGAGTGGCGGCCTGCCGGATGAAGTGGGCATTATGGATATAGACGACCGCTCCCTCGTTCACGATCGTCGCGAGCAGGAACCACATCACCAGCCCGATGCTGAGGAATGGCAGGTACTCACGCAGTTCCTGGCCGAACAAGGTGCCGTACACGGCACCGATCGAAGCGATCATGATCGCCATGCTGATGGTCAGCCAGAACGGTCCAACCGCCGAGCGCGCGTAACGCTGGCGAATTTCTATCCAGCCAAGTAACGACCAAAGGCGCCAGGAGGCGACGCTCTCCCGGAGGTCATCGATTGCAGTCAAAAGCATAGGGAATACCAAGAAAGTACGATGCCGCGCCGGTTTCCCGGAGCGGTGAAGCGGAATCAACCAACGCGGCGACGAATTCGCCGGCGAGTTCTGTCTCGCCGCGAAAGGCGCCACGATACCATAAAGATTTTGACGTCAAGCCACCAAGGCAGCCCATGGGGCGACGGGCGCGGCGGCCCAGTGCGAGCCGCTCGACGCAGGTTCGGCACGCCCTCATGGCGCCGGCAGCCGCGGCTTGCGGCCCTTCAACATCCGGCGCCCAATCCGGATAAACCGCCATGCATTGCGGGTTACCATCAGATGCGCGCCCGTCACTGCAAGAAAGGCCAGGAACAAGGCCTGTTCCGAGACCCCCATTTTCCAACCGAGCACACCGACGAAACCCATCAGAGCGTTGCTCAGCACGATCAGCCACACGATAGTGCCGTGGCCAATATCCAGCCGCAGCAAAATATGGTGCAGATGGGTGCGGTCCGCCGCGAGCGGATTCTTGCCCTTCATCGCACGCCGCACTACCACTGCCAGCAAATCGATCAGCAGAAAACCGAGAATCCACAGCATCACCACGGGGGGAATCCGGGCCCCGCTGTTATAGACAGGCTGTGAAAGCTCCACTGCAAACCATACGATGCCGAAACCGAGCATCAGGCTGCCGGCGTCTCCCAAAAAGACCCGTCGCTTGCCGCGCAGCGGATTGCGAATGTTGAAAACCAGGAAACCCAGAATGGCGCCGCAGAAAATTACACAGATACGCTGAGCAGCGTTATTGCCCAACTCGCCCGCTACCACCGCGAGCCAGACAAAGATAAAAAACGCCAGGCCGCCTGCAAGGCCATCGAGCCCGTCGCTCATATTCATCGCGTTTACCACCGAGACCACCGCGAACAACGTCAGTGGGATGCCCCAGTTGAGCAACTCGATCTCGCGGCGCCCAAACAGATCGCCCAGCGAGGACAGGTAGACGCCGCCCCACGAAGTCATCAGGATCGCGGCAAACAACTGGACCACCAGCTTGGCTGCAGGCGACATGCCTTTCAGATCGTCGACCATGCCCACCAGCGCAAGAACTGACAAACCGGCGAGCAGTGCCACATAGTAGCCCTGCGTGCGCATGAACATCAGCGCGCCGATCCAGACGGCCAGCGTGATAGCGATGCCGCCCACTAGGGGCACT
Source organism: Cupriavidus phytorum (assembly GCF_003254285.1). NCBI lineage: Bacteria > Pseudomonadati > Pseudomonadota > Betaproteobacteria > Burkholderiales > Burkholderiaceae > Cupriavidus > Cupriavidus phytorum. Next base: position 432,738 of record NZ_QKZN01000004.1, on the reverse strand, counting down.
TCGCCCTGATGCCGCTTGCGCATATCGGGACGGTCCATCAACCCCATGATCGGGGCCAGCGGGCGCAGCGCCATGATGGCAAAGGCGCATACCAGGAATACAAAGCATGGCACCCAGAAGAAATCAAACATGCATGGCCCTCTTGTCGTGACCTGAAGCAAAGAACCGGAAGCGCCAGTAAGTGCCGGAAGCGAACAGCCGCAACAAGCTCCCTACATGCCAGCGCAAATATTGCCAGTTGCGCCTGCTAGCGCGCTGTGCATCGTGGATGATGACGGCATTCGGCACCCACGACACATAAGCGCCAGACAAATGGATCTTCAAGCAGATGTCGACGTCTTCGCAGTAAAGATGAAAGCGCTCGTCAAATCCGCCAACGCTGCGGTAGATATCTGCATGGAACACCATGCACATTCCCGCGAGCCAGTCGACCTGCTGGATCTTCTGCGAAACCGCATAGTCGGCTTCGCAACGCTTCTTCAGGGTCCTGCGCAAAAGTCGGATAACGGAAGGGACACGCCGGGCACTGTCTTCGACGCGTCCATCAGGCGCCAGCACGCGCGGGCCAGCCACCCCCGGCCATTGCGCAGCACAGTCGAGCAGCGGCAACAGGCTTTGCGGCTCCAGCCTCACATCGGGATTCATCACGCAGAAAAACGGCGCACGGCAATACGTGAATGCAGCATTGTGATTCTCGGCAAAGCCGATCGGCCCCGTATTGACGATCCACGTCAGCCGAAAATCCTCGGATTCCTCGACCGGAATAACCGGTTCCGGCAGATTCTGCGTGACAATGACCTGCATCCGCACCTGTCGCGAAGCATCACGCAACTGGTGCAGCAACGGCGCGAGCAGGCGACCCTGACCATGGCTCACGACCGACACGGTCAGCCGCGGCGTCCATGTGGTGGATGGATGCATGGCCGCGTCCTCAGAGATGAATGACATCTCGTACCATGCCGGCAAAGCCGTCGGCAAATCGGTGATAGCCCCGCGCCTTGTATTCGTGCAGGATGCTGGTCAGCCGCGACACCGGGCCGCGTCCGAAGCCGATACGCCGGACATAGTGGGCGATCGCCTCGTCGACCAGCGCAAGTTTGTCGGCCGCCCCAGGATTCGTTGCGACTAACCTCCCGCGCAGCGCCTGCAAGCGGCGCAATTTGTAGTGCAAGTGTTCGTTGCGAGGCGTTCGTGCCACCCGCATCGCATATGACGTAAGACGCGAGACGGTGCCGACGGGAATGCCGATCACGTTAGACCGATGCTGGCGGTACTGCGTAAGTTTGTCCGCGAGCATGGCTACCTTACCTTCGGATGCCGCGCACGCCGCCAGCCATTCGTCGTGGATCCAGTCCTCGGCGAACGGCAGGGCCACGTCCAGTAGTTGCCTGCGGAACCCGGCGGTCGTGCCCGTCACCAAGTTCCGCCGGCAATACACTTCGAAGAACTTGCCCTGCATCACCAGCGCCTGTTCCCGTTCCGACAGTCTCAGCGCGGCAAAAAGCGACTTGCCCAGATCGTTTCCCTGCTCATCGATCAGCTCCGCGTCTGAGTGCACCAGCAAGAGTTCCGGATCCGCCCCGAAACATGCGAGCAGCGTCCCGACCTTCCCAGGCGTCCAGACATCATCTTGGTCAGCGAGAAAGATGATGTCGGTATCCAGCGCCCGGATCGCCTGTTCAAAGTTCCGGGTCACGCCGAGGCGCGGATCGTTGCGCAGCAGCGTAACGCTGATACCGCGCTGTGCCTGGGTCGCTGCTGCCCAGGACTGCAGTACCGTCCAGGTGTCGTCGTCCGACCGATCATCGCTGATAACGATCTGATCCGGCACCACGGTCTGATTGACAATGGATTCGAGCTGCTGATGGATAAAGGCTCCTGCATTGCAGGTGCACATGGCAACCCCAGTGCTAAGGCTGCGGGCCGAATCGCGCTCGGCGTCAGTGGTTTGCGCGCTGGGGGAGCAGGGATACATGCAGGAACTTCGATTGAGGACCAAGGCGCTTACGCGGTAGTTCTGGCCGCCAGCGCAGGCGTGCCGGTCTGGCCGGGCGCAGGACGGTCGAGAAGCAGATCCAGTTCTTCGAAGCACGCGGCAAAGGCCGACTGCCAGTCCAGCGGCAGAATGCTGCGCTTGACGTTGGCCAACCGCTCCGATTCACTCATCTGCGACGCCTTCACCACGGCCTCGATCATCGCTTCCAAATCGGCCGGCACGCAAAGGATGTTCTCCGAATAGCTGCCAAGGCTATGTTTGGGTCCGTAGCGCGACGTCACAACGGCAGCACCGGCCAACGCCAGCTCAAGCGGCGGATAGCTGGGATGCGGCGCCATCATCAGCGACAACGCCACGTCGGTCTTCATCTTCAGCGCGTCGTATTCATCGAGCGTCAGCTTGCCCAGATTACGGATCACCACCCCGGACTCGAGCTGGATATTTGGCGCCGAACCTTCACCGGCCATTACCACGTCCCACTCTTCAGCGCGCAACAGGTTGCGCGAGAACACCTCGTTCAGGATGCGCAGGCCAAAATAGAACAGATTGCGCTCCACGCTCGGACGCCCATAGAAGAACAGCGTGCGCTTTGCGCGAGCCGTGCCCTGCGGCTGCGTCCTCGGCAGCCTGGCCACCATGGGCTCAAAATGTAGCACCGGCGTGTCCTTCGCCAGCTTTCCGCTTTCACTAATGCACTGCGCCATCAATACCGTATTGCAGACCGCGACAAAATTGCCGCTGGCGTAGCTCTGCTCAGCCAGCAATTTCTGATCGCTGTTGGCGTAAAAAATCGGCTCGTAGTCCTGCACCAGATAGATGAACTTGCGACGCAGCGGGAAGGCTGCGACCAGTGCGGCATCCCACCACGCGCTGACCACCAGTTGATCCTCGGGATGCAGGTCCAGGTAGCCATAGAAGTTATGGCGGCGCTCCGCCACGCTCAGGACTTCCACCGTTGCGGCGTTGACCGGGATGCCATATTTGTCGAACAACCCTTGCAGGCGGCTGGCTTCGCCGTTGACAACAGTCTGCACCACGCGCAGCGGCATGCCGCGCCGTTGGCTCAGCAATGCGGCAAATATCAGCGCCGTGGCAGCCCCGCCGAACAGCGATGAATTCGACAAGGTTGGCAGCAGCAGCACCACGGCCGGCTCGCGGCCCGCCCTGGGAAGCGCCGGCATGACCGGCGTGACAGCGGCGTTGGCGCCGTAATAGACCTCGGCAAATTGCCTTGCCTTCGCCACCATCCCGTCCCCTGCAACCACGGGTCGCGACTCGATCATGGCGCTCAGGCGATGCTCAGTATCCGAGGTCAGCTGATACAGGCGGTTGGTAGCCTTGCGACCAATAAAGACCAGGCGTCGGATGACACGTAGCAGGAAAATTCGTTGACTCATGTATGAGCGGCCTTGTATTTCGTCGGGACGAAGCGGTCCCCCCGTTTCGGGTCGTAACTTTCCAGATAAGACAGATACGAGCGGTAGAAGTCGTTGAACGGGATCGGCTTGTGCGCCCGTGACTGGCTTTCCTTGTGCAGGATGAAGCCGGAGTCGGCTCCTGCCAACACGGTCTGATAACCAAGCTTCTCGAGGCGGATGCACATGTCGACGTCACCACCGCAGATGATGAAGCCCTCGTCGAACCCCCCGATCTCGGCAAACTTTGATCGCTGCACCACGGTGACAGCGCCAGTTACGGCGCTAAGCCGTACGTCGCCACGAATATCCGGTTCGACGCGGCCGGCCTTGCAGTCTTCCAGTACGTCGGCCAATCGACGCCCGACATACAAATGATCGGCAAGCCCGCCGGATACCAGGAACACCCCGCCGTGCTGGATGGTCTTGGCATCGCCGTAAAGCAAAACGCACCCTACCGCGCCGACCTCGGGCGCGTGCGCACGCTCCACCATCGATTCCAGCAACCCGCGCGACTGCTCGACCAGTTCGGTATCGTTGTTCAGGAAGAGCAGGTCGCTTCCCTGCGACTGCGCTACGGCCCAGTTATTCAGCTTCTGGTAGTTGAAGGGCTGGTCGTAGATCAACACGCGCGCGTTGTCATACTTCGCCAAGCCTTGCTCGACCGCCTTCAACTCCGCTGCCGATGAATTGTTGCTGATCAGCAGGATTTCGCGGCACGCAGGGCCGAACCGGTACAAGGAGTCGACGCATTGCAAAGTCATCTCCGCCTTGTCTTTGAATGGAATAAGTACGGATAAGTCACTGTGCATGGGCACTCCTTCCTTCTGCCATACCGAACCGTCGCGCCTGCGTTCGCTCAGTCAAACAATTCAGCCTGGTTCAACAGACTGCCAGCCTCGTCCTTTTTCGCCAGCACGGGCGTTCCTGCGATCGGCCATTCGATGCCGATATCGGGATCGTTCCAGCGGATACTGCGTTCAAACTCCGGCGCGTAGTAATCCGTGGTCTTGTAGAGAAACTCTGCAGACTCCGACATCACAAGAAAGCCGTGGGCAAAACCCTCCGGAATCCATATCTGGCGCTTGTTCTCGGCAGACAGGCTAACCCCGACCCATTTGCCAAAATTAGGCGAGCTGCGCCGGATGTCGACCGCAACATCAAACACTTCGCCCGAGACGACTCGCACCAGCTTGCCCTGCGGGCGCTGGATCTGGTAATGCAGGCCCCTCAGCACACCTTGCGCGGAACGCGAATGGTTGTCCTGGACGAACTGCCGTTGCAGGCCCGTAACCTGCTCGAATTCTCTGGCATTGAAGCTTTCGAAGAAAAAACCGCGCTCGTCCCCAAATACCTTGGGCTCGATAATCAGTACTTCCGGCAGAGAAGTAGGAACAACTGTCACACTCATTTAATCGGCTCCGAAATAATTTGCTGGAGATACTTGCCATAGCCGTTCTTCAACAATGGCGTCGCCAGTTCGGCAACCTGCTCTGCAGAAATCCATTTGTTGCGGAAGGCGATCTCCTCGGGGCACGCCACCATCAGACCCTGCCTGCTTTGCAAGGTCGCGATAAAGCTTGCCGCCTCGAGCAGCGAATCGTGCGTACCGGTGTCGAGCCAGGCGTAGCCGCGCCCCATGATCTCCACGTCAAGCTTCGCCAGCTCGAGGTAGCGCTTGTTCACATCGGTGATCTCCAGCTCCCCGCGCGCCGAAGGCCGGATATCCGCGGCAATATCGCAGACCTGGCTATCGTAGAAATACAGGCCCGTCACCGCGTAGTTGGAGCGCGGCTTCACCGGTTTCTCTTCGAGCGACAGGGCGCGGAAATTCTCGTCGAACTCCACCACGCCGTAGCGTTCCGGATCGTGTACGTGATAGGCGAATACGGTAGCCCCGGTCTGCTGGGCCGAAGCGCGCTGCAACTGCGCCACCAGATCGTGACCGTGGAAAATGTTATCCCCCAGGATCAGCGTGCTCGGATCGCCGCCGACAAAGTCACGGCCGATAATGAACGCCTGGGCCAGTCCGTCCGGTGAGGGCTGCACAGCATATTGGAGATTGATACCCCACTTGCTGCCATCACCCAACATTTCGCTGAAACGCGGGGTATCCTCGGGCGTGGAAATAATCAAAATATCGCGAATGCCAGCCAGCATCAGCGTAGACAGCGGATAGTAAATCATCGGCTTGTCATATACCGGCAGCAACTGCTTGGACACCGATCTCGTGATCGGGTAGAGCCGGGTGCCGGAACCCCCAGCCAGGATAATGCCTTTACGCATGGTGTCTAGCTCAGGAGAAAATCTGGTCCAACAGGTAGTGCACGCCCTGCTGCCAGTCTGGAAGATGGATGCCGAAGGTCTGACGCAGCTTGCTCGTATCCAGGCGTGAGTTGGCCGGACGCGGTGCAGGCAACGGATACGCCGTCGCAGGGATCGCTTCGATGCGGGCCGGGTCTACCTTCAGTTCGATGCCTTTTGCGGCGGCGTAGCGCAGCACTTCGCTGGCGTACGCGTGCCAGGTAGTTTCGCCAGCCGCGGCAAGGTGGTAAATGCCGGAGGCGAACGATGTCCGGTCAGCCGACAGCCAATGTCGCGCCACCACCTGCGCGGTCACGTCGGCAATCAGCGCGGCTGTAGTCGGGGCCCCGAACTGGTCGGCAATCACGCGCAGGCTGTCGCGCTCGCGGCTCAGCTTCAGCATGGTCTTGGCAAAGTTGCTGCCATGCGCGCCGGCAACCCAGCAGGTGCGGAATACGAGATGGGCTGCGCCGGCCGCGGCAATGGCCTGCTCGCCCGCGAGTTTGCTTTTGCCGTACACCGATTGCGGGTTCACCGCATCGATTTCGACATAGGCGCCTGCCTTGGTGCCGTCAAAGACGTAGTCGGTGGAGTAGTGAACCAGCAGGCTTCCGAGCGCCTTTGCCTCTTCCGCCAGCACGCCCACAGCCGTGCCGTTGATGGCGTAAGCCAGCTCCGGCTCCGACTCCGCCTTGTCGACCGCCGTATAGGCGGCCGGATTGACGATGACATCGGGCTGGTTTTCGCGCACCGCGCGACGGATGTCGTCGGGCCGGCTCAAGTCACAGCTCGAACGATCGAGCGCTACGACCTTTCCCAGTGGCGCCAGGCTGCGGCGCAGTTCAAATCCGACCTGGCCGTTGCTGCCGGTTACAAGAAAAGTGGGAATGGCGGCGTTACGCTGCATATTGCTTCGCCACCCAGTTCCGATACTCCCCCGACATCACGTCCTGCACCCAAGCCTGGTTATCCAGGTACCACTGGACCGTCTTGCGCAGCCCGCTTTCAAAGGTCTCGGCTGGCTTCCAGCCCAGTTCGCGTTCCAGCTTGCGCGCATCAATCGCATAGCGGCGATCATGCCCCGGGCGATCCTTGACGAAGGTGATCTGGTCGCGGTACGAGCCGGTGGCCTTGGGCGACAGTTCGTCGAGCAGGTCGCACAGCGTGTGGACGACGTCGAGATTCGTCTTCTCGTTCCAGCCGCCCACGTTGTAGGTTTCGCCCAGGCGGCCGCGTGCCAGTACCTCGCGGATGGCCGAGCAGTGGTCGCGCACGTACAGCCAGTCCCGCACATTCAGGCCGTCGCCGTAAATCGGCAGCGGCTTGCCTGCCAGTGCATTGGCGATGATCAGCGGGATCAGCTTCTCGGGGAAATGGTAGGGACCGTAGTTGTTCGAGCAGTTCGTCGTCAGAACCGGCAAGCCATAGGTATGGTGATACGCGCGCACCAGGTGGTCCGATGCGGCCTTGGATGCCGAATACGGGCTGTTGGGCGCGTAGGCGGTCGTTTCCGAAAACTGCGGGTCGGTTTCGCTCAGCGAGCCGAACACCTCGTCGGTCGACACATGCAGGAAGCGGAATTCGGACCTGGCCGGTTCTTCCAGGCCGCTCCAATAGGCGCGCGCGGCTTCGAGCAGCGTAAAGGTGCCAACGATATTGGTCTGGATGAACTCGCCGGGCCCGTGGATGGAGCGGTCAACGTGGCTCTCGGCGGCAAAGTGCACCACGGCACGCGGCTTGTAGGTGGCGAAGAGCTGGTCCAGTCCGGCACGGTCGCAGATATCGGTTTGCGAAAACACGTGGCGGGGGTCGTCCTCGACCGATGCCAGGGTCTTTCGATTCCCCGCATAGGTGAGCTTGTCGACGTTCACCACACCGTCCGCGGACTTGTCGCTCAACCACGCGAGAACGAAATTGGCACCGATGAATCCGGCGCCCCCAGTGACCAGAATATGGGACAAAACTTGCTCCTTGCCTCGATATGTTTCGATGACCCGGCAAAAGCCGAGCGCCCACCTTGTCCTCTTTTTGGACGGCGGGGCCGTAAGTGCCTGCAGAAGTGGCGGTATTCTATCCGACGGAATGCCCCAGCCTACGTGGCGGCGGCGCCTTTTTGTAGCCTCATGTAACCGTGCCACGGTATATCGGTCACAAAACTACAAATAGAAGCGAATTTGTTCTCCCTGGACCAGATGCCCAACAATAAAGTTACACATTCAGCACTTTATGCCATCGGTGACCTGCAAGGTTGCGGACCTTCGCTGGACGCCCTGCTGGCCCGCATGCCGGCGCAGCCGGCCGTGCGCCTGGTTGGCGATCTCGTCAACCGTGGCCCCGCTTCTCTCCAAACCCTGCGCACCATCCGCGCCATGAGCGACCGTGCCGAAACCGTCCTCGGCAACCATGACATCCACCTGATGGCCGTAGCATCCGGTGTCCGCAAGAAGGGCCGCCACGACACCCTCGACGACATCCTCGCCGCCTCCGACCGTGAGGACCTGCTCACCTGGCTGCGCCACCGCCCCCTGGCCCTTCGGGAAAATAACTTCCTGCTGGTCCACGCCGGCGTCCTACCCCAATGGACCGCAGCCCAGGTCATCGACCTCGCCCGTGAAGTCGAAGAACAACTGCAAGGCCCCAACTGGCAGGGCTTCCTCGCCGACATCTTCGGCAACACCCCCGACCGCTGGCACGACGGCCTGCGCGGCATCGACCGCCTCCGCGTGGTGGTGAATGCCCTCACGCGCCTGCGCTACTGCACGACCGACGGGGTGATGGACTTCAAGACCAAGGATGGCCCGGGCAAGGCGCCGGAAGGGTTCATGCCATGGTTCGACGTACCGGGGCGGCGCACCGAGGCGGTGACGGTGGTCTGCGGGCACTGGTCGACGCTCGGCCTGGTCATGCGCCCGAACCTGATGGCGCTGGATACGGGTTGCGTCTGGGGTGGCAAGCTGACGGCGGCGCGCCTGGCGCAGGACCCGGCCGAGCGGACCGTGATCCAGGTGGATTGCCCGCAATATTGCGATCCGCTGGCGTGACCCGCTATCCCGCGTTGGCGGGGACGACAGGGCGGCTAGCCGATGGCAGCGGATGCCGGCTGTGCCGCCCCGCCCGGTTCTGAGGGCCGATTCAGCCGTTGCGCGGCCGTGGCGGCGTGTTCTGCGGCACCTTGGCTGAGATGGGCGACGACTTCCCTGGCGGAAGCCGCCAGTTCGCGGCGGTCGCCCGAGGCCGGCACCAGCGCCGGCCCCAGCACCAGCCGCGCCTTGATCCGCGGCGCGCGCAGGACCGCCTCCAGCGATTGCAGCAGCGTGGTGTCGCCGATATAGGCGGCGGCCAGCGTCGGCTGGCCGGTGGCGGCATCGAGGTAGTTCAGGCCCAATGGCTGCACCGGCAACCCGCCCGAAATCGGCGCCTGCATCAAATTGGCATGGAACGGCAGCACGCTGGTCCCGTCCGTGGTCGTCCCTTCCGGAAACACCCCGACCAGATCGCCCTGCAGCATCACATCCGTAATGTCATGCAGCACGCGATGCGCGTCCCGCTTGCGTGCCCGTTCGATGAAGATGGTGCCGGTCTTGTCGCACAGCCAGCCGATCAGCGGCCAGCTGCGGATTTCGGACTTGGCGACGAAGCGCATCGGCTGCCAGCTGTGGATGACGTAGATGTCCAGCCACGAGATGTGGTTGGACACCACCATCGCCCCCCGCCGCGCCGCGCCGGTATGCGCGGCGCCGGTCGCGTCGACCACCTCCACTTCCACCCCGCAGATCCGCAGCAGGCGCCGCGACCAGCGCCGGATATGCCATGCGCGCGAGCGTGCGCCCAGCCAGGGGAACAGCAAGGCGCAGGTCAGCAAGCCGCGCAGCAGGTGCAGGACCAGTGCGGTCTTGCGCAGCCAGATCATGCCTGGGCGTGGTTGCCGTAGACGACTTGCCCGCCGACCAGGGTCATGCGGACCTTGCCTTCCATTTCGTAGCCGAGCCACGGCGAGTTCTTGCCCTGGCTCTTGAGCGAGCGGCGCTCGACTTTCCACACCTGCTTCGGATCGAACACGCACACGTCGGCGGCGCTGCCGACAGCGAGCGTGCCGGCCTTGAGGCCGATGACGCGGGCGGGCTCGGCGGTGATGCGGGCCAGCGCCTGCGCCAGCGGGACCTTGTGCTCGCTGGCCCAGCGCAGCGTCAGCGGCAGCAGCAGCTCCAGGCCGGTTGCGCCCGGGGAAGCTTCGGCGAAGGGCAGCAGTTTCTCGTCGTCGTCGACCGGCGTGTGATCCGAGCACAGCGCGTCGATGGTGCCGTCGGCCAGCGCGGCGACGATGGCGTCGCGGTCGCGCGGGCTGCGCAGCGGCGGCGAGAAGCGCATCTGCGAATTGAAGTAGCCGATATCCATGTCGGTCAGCGAGACGTGGTGGATATTGACGTCGCAGGTCACCTTCAGGCCTTCGCGCTTGGCCTGGCGCACCAGTTCCAGCCCGGCGGCGGACGACAGCCGGCACAGGTGCACGCGCGCGCCGGTGCTGCGCATCAGCTCGAAGATGGTATGCAGGCGCACGGTCTCGGCAATGACCGACACGCCCGACAGGCCCAGGCGCGATGCCACCGCGCCGCTGGCGGCGACGCCGCCGCCCAGGAACGGGTCTTCCGGGCGCAGCCACACGGTAAAGCCGAAGGTCTGCGCGTATTGCAGCGCGCGCAGCAGCACCTGGGTGTTGCGCACCGGCGCCTCGGCCTGGCTGAAGCCGACGCAGCCGGCCTCGGTCAGCTGGCCCATCTCGGTCAGGGTCTCGCCCTTCAGGCCCAGCGTCAGCGCGCCCAGCGGGTAGACGTGGGTCTGGTTCAGGGTGCGCGCGCGGAACTTCAGCATTTCGACCAGGCCGGGCTCGTCCAGCACCGGGTCGGTGTCTGGCGGGCAGACCAGGCTGGTCACGCCGCCGGCGGTGGCGGCGGCGACCTCGGATTCGAGCGTGGCCTTGTATTCGTAGCCGGGCTCGCGCAGGCGCGCGGACAGGTCGACCAGGCCGGGGCACACGATCAGGCCCCTGGCGTCGATGACCTTGTTGGCGGTGAAGTCCGCCGGGGCGCTGCCGACGCCGACGATCTTGCCGGCGGCGATATAGAGGTCCTGCGCGGCGTCGGTGTTGCTGGCCGGATCGATCAGGCGGCCGCCCTGGATGTGAATCTTCATAGCTTGGCTTGTCGTGTCGCTGGGCTGGTTCGGTGTGTTCTGGCTGGCGTGCGAGGTGGGGCTGGCCGGCATCAGTCGTTGTTCCCGGCGACGATGCCCATCACCGCCATGCGCACGGCGATGCCGAAGGTCACCTGGTTCAGGATCACCGACTGGGAGCCATCGGCCACGGCGGAGTCGATCTCGACGCCGCGGTTCATCGGCCCCGGGTGCATCACGATGGCGTCGGGCCTGGCCAGCGCCAGGCGCTCCGGCGTGAGGCCGTAGGCCTTGAAGTATTCCTGCGCCGAGGGTAGCAGCGCGCCGCTCATGCGCTCGTTCTGCAGCCGCAGCATGATCACCACGTCGACGCCCTTGAGGCCCTCTTCCATGCTGTGGAACACGCGCACCCCCATCTGCTCCAGCCCGGACGGCAGCAGCGTGCGCGGGCCGATGGCGCGCACCTCGGGAACGCCCAGCGTGGTCAGCGCATGGATGTCGGAACGCGCCACGCGCGAGTGCAGGATGTCGCCGACGATGGCCACCGTCAGGTTGGTGAAGTCCTTCTTGAAATGCCGGATGGTGTACATGTCCAGCAGGCCCTGCGTCGGGTGCGCATGGCGGCCGTCGCCGGCGTTGATCACGTGCACGTGCGGGGCGACGTGCTCGGCGATCAGGTAAGGCGCGCCCGAGCTGGCATGGCGCACCACGAACATGTCGGCGGACATCGCCGACAGGTTGTTGATGGTGTCCAGCAGCGACTCGCCCTTGCTGGTCGACGAGGCGTTGATGTTCAGGTTCAGCACGTCCGCCGACAGCCGCTTGGCAGCAATCTCGAAGGTGGTGCGGGTGCGGGTGGAGTTCTCGAAGAACAGGTTGAACACGCTCTTGCCGCGCAGCAGCGGCACCTTCTTGACATCGCGGTCAGAGTCGGACAGCGAGACAAACTGGCTGGCGGTGTCGAGGATGTGCGTGATCATGTCACGCGACAACCCCTCGATCGACAGCAGGTGCTTCAGTTCGCCGTTCTTGGTGAGCTGCGGGTTGCGGAACGTCTTGGTCATGGCTGGTCGGGCGCGGGCAAAAAACGGGAGGTGGTCTGGTCTCGGGGCAGGCTTTCGGGCTTTCCGGCGTTCGGGCGCGCCGGGCGCGCCCCTCGGTGCCGGTTCAGCCGGTGGCGGAATCGGTGGGTTCGGTGGCGAAGGTGAATTGCGCGGCGGCGCCTTCGCCCTGGCGCGACAGCACCAGGGTCGTGCCGGGCGGCAGCGCCATCTCGGCCGCGCACAGGTCGGCGGCGATCGGCAGCTGGCGTCCGCCGCGGTCGACCAGCACGCCCAGCGCCACGCGCGCGGGGCGGCCGTAGTCGAACAGCTCGTTGACGGCGGCGCGGATGGTGCGGCCCGTGGCCAGCACGTCGTCGATCAGCAGGATGTTGCGCTCGTCCACGGCAAACGGCAGCGTGGTCGGCTGGGCCTGGCTGTGCAGGCCCTTCTTGGCATAGTCGTCGCGATGGAAGGCGACGTTGATCACGCCGTGCTCGGGCAACTGCAGGTCCGCCGCCAGCCGCGCGGCAATCCAGGCCCCGCCGGAATGGATGCCGGCCACCGACCAGCGCGCGCGCTCGGCCTGGGGGATCAGCGCCTGCGCCTGGTCCAGCAGCTTGCGGTACAGCGACTCGGCGTCGGGAACGGGAATCTGCGTCATAGCGGGAATTGGTCGAAGTACTGTTGCAGGATGATGCGCGCGGCCTCGGCATCGAGTTCGCCGCGGCGGGCGCCGGCCATCGACGCGGCGCGCGAGGTATAGCGCTCGTCCACCCATTCCACCGGCAGGCCGAAGCGGCCGTTGAGCTGGTTGCCGAAGCGCCGCGCCAGCTTCATCGACGGTTGCTCGCCGCCTTCGGGGTTGACCGGCATGCCGACGATCAGCTGCACCGGGTTCCACTCCTGGATCAGCGCGGCCACGGCCTCGAAGCGGCCTTCGACGGTGATATTGGGAACGATGGTCAGGGCACGCGCCTCGCGCGTGATGAAGTTGCCCAGCGCGACGCCGATCTTTTTCTCGCCGTAGTCGAATGCCAGGACCGTGCCGTCGCGGGGCAGTTCACGCCCCACGGCATCAGGCATGCCCGGCCTCGCCGGACAGCATGGTGAAGTCGATGCCCAGCAGCCGGATGGCGGCGGCAAAGCGCTCGTCGGGCGGCACGCTGAAGATGATCTCGGGATCGGCCTGGACCGTGAGCCAGCCGTTGCGGCTGAGTTCTTCCTCGAGCTGGCCGGCGCCCCAGCCGGAATATCCCAGCGTCAGCAGGAAACGGTGCGGGCCGCTGCCATTGGCCACGGCTTCCAGCACGTCCTTGGAGGTGGTCATCTCCAGCCCGCCGGGCACGGCCAGCGACGAGACATAGACGCCGACCGGGTCGTGCAGCACGAAACCGCGCTCGGTCTGCACCGGGCCGCCGAAGTAGACGGGCTGATGCGCCACGGGCTGGATCTCGAGCTTGAGGTCGATCTTGTCGAACAGCGTGGCCATGTCGATGTCGATGGGCCGGTTGATCACCAGCCCGAGCGCGCCACGCTCGTTGTGTTCGCAGATGTAGACGACGGAACCCGAAAAGGTCGGATCTGCCATGCCGGGCATGGCAATCAGGAACTGATTGGTCAGATTGATGGGTGCTTCGGGCTTCGCCATGCCTTGCATTTTATCAAATCGCCGGGGGTCTTCCGGAAAAGATTGGCGGACGTTCCAGTGCAGCAATGGGCGCTCCGCGAGGCGCCGCGAGCGCTGGCCGGCTTACGCCTTGCCGGTCAGCGCGGCCAGTTCCCCGGCCGTCAGCCAGCGCCATTCGCCTTCGGCCAGCGCCAGATCCAGCTGCAGGCCACCGATGGCGCTGCGATGCAGCGCGTCGACGTGGTTGCCCGCGGCCGCGACCATGCGCTTGACCTGATGGTACTTGCCTTGCACCAGCGTCAGCCGCAGGCTGCGTTCGCCGGTGATCTCGCAGGCTTCCGCCGCGATCGGCGCCGGTTCGTCCAGCAGCTGCACGCCGTTGCGCAGCGCCTCGGCCTGCTCCGGCGTGACCGGCTCGGCGGTGGTCACTTCATAGACCTTGGGCACCTTGCGCTTGGGCGAGGTTTGGGCGTGGATGAACTGGCCATCGTCGGTCAGCAGCAGCAGGCCGGTGGTGTCGTGGTCGAGCCGCCCCACCGCCTGCACCTCGCGCTGGCGCAGCGGCACCGGCAGCAGGTTGTAGACGCTGGGGTGATGGCGCGGGCGCTGCGAGCATTCGTAGCCGGCGGGCTTGTTCAGCATCAGGTAGGCCTTGGTGCAGGCCAGCCATTCCTCGCCGTCGACGGTCAGGCGCAGGCCGTCCACTTCGAACTGCGCGCGCGGGTCTTCGCACAGTTCGCCGTTGACCTCGACCAGCCCGGCGGCGATCAGGTCGCCGCAGTACCGGCGCGTGCCAAAGCCCTGGGATTGAAGAATACGGTCGAGAGTCATGAGCTTCTGTAGAGAATAGGGATGGCGGCCGGCGTGCCGGCTCTTGTACCGCTATGTTAGGGTATCGGCGCGATCGACCCGGCGTTCCGCAACAGTCCAGGCCCGGCAAACCCGTCAGACAGGCAAGCGAACATGCAGGCAACAGCCAACCCGGCTACGTCCCGGCCACCATACCGGATCGGCAAGACCTTTGCGCGCGGGCTGGTCTGGTTCCGGCGCGACCTGCGCGCCACCGACCACGCGGCGCTGCATTATGCCTTGCGGCACTGCGCGCAGGTGTGGTGCGTGTTCGTGTTCGACCGCGACATCCTCGACCCGCTGCTTGCGCGCGGGCTGCGGGCGGACCGGCGGGTCGAATTCATCCGTGAATCACTGATGGAACTCGCCGGGACACTGGCCGCGGCCGGCGGCGGCCTGATCGTGCTGCACGACCGCGCGCGGACCGCCATCCCCGCGCTGGCGCACACCCTGGAAGCCGAGGCGGTCTTCGCCAACCACGACTACGAGCCCGCCGCCAACGCCCGCGACGAAGCGGTGCGCCAGGCGCTGTCGGAACAGTCCTGCGCGCTCTTTACCTTCAAGGACCAGGCGGTGTTCGAGCGCGACGAGATCCTGAACGGCCAGGGCAAGCCGTTCTCGGTGTTCACGCCGTACAAGAACGCCTGGCTCAGGAGCGTGGAGCCGTTCGACTTGCGCCCCTATCCCGTCGACCCGTACTTGCAGGCGCTGGCCCCGGTGCCCGCCGCGTACCGCCAGCCGGTGCCGACGCTCGCGCAGCTCGGATTCGACGCCAGCAACCTCGCCGAGATCGCAATGCCCACCGGCGCATCCGGTGCGCAGGCCTTGTTCGAGGAATTCACCGAGCGCATGGGCGACTACGGCCGCCGCCGCGACTACCCTGCCCTGCGCGGCCCCAGCTACCTGTCGGTGCACCTGCGCTTCGGCACCATCTCGATCCGCACGCTGGCGCGCACGGCGCACGCAGCCGTGCTGCGCGGCGGCGCCGACAGCGCGGGCGCCGCGGTTTGGCTGTCGGAGCTGATCTGGCGCGATTTCTACTTCATGATCCTGCATCACCATCCGCGCGTCGCTGCCGGCGCGGCCTTCCACCCGGCCTATGACGCGATCCGCTGGCAGGATGGCGACACCGGCGAGCGCTATTTCCGCGCCTGGTGCGACGCCGCCACCGGCTATCCGCTGATCGACGCGGCGATGCTGCAGATCCGGCAAAGCGGCTATATGCACAACCGCCTGCGCATGGTCACAGCCAGCTTCCTGGTGAAGGACCTGGGCGTCGACTGGCGCCGCGGCGAGCAGTACTTTGCCGACCAGCTCAATGACTTCGACTTGGCCGCCAACAACGGCGGCTGGCAATGGGCCGCGTCCACCGGCTGCGACGCGCAGCCGTGGTTCCGCATCTTCAATCCGGTGACGCAATCGCAGAAGTTTGATCCGCAGGGCCGCTTTATCCGCAAATACCTGCCGCAACTGGCGGCGTTGCCGGACAAGTACCTGCATGCGCCGTGGACCGCGCCGGAAGCCGTGCTGGCCGAGGCCGGCGTGCGGCTGGGCGGCAACTACCCGCGCCCGCTGGTGCAGCACGACGTGGCGCGCCAGCAAACGCTGCGGCGCTATGAAGTGGTGAAGCAGGTGGAGAAGCAGAAGGTGACGGGGGCCGGCGCGGAGGACTGAACGCGCCGGCCCCCGTGCCGCTCAGGCGGCCAGCATCGCGCTTTCGCGATAGTGGCGCTGCGCGTCTTCGAAGCGCTCGGTTTCCTCGAACAGCCGCGCCAGCGCCAGGTGCGTACGCACGCGCAGGCGGCGCTGCTGGTCGGGGTCGGCATATTTGAGCGCGCGCTCGAAGCTGGACTGGGCCTTGCCCCACAGCTTCTCGCCCAGGCACAGCACCCCCAGCGTGTAATACAGGTCGGCGTCAGCGGGATGCGCGGCCAGCCATTTCTCGGCCTGCTGGATCTGCGGCAGCGCATGGCCGGGCACGGCGCAATCGGCATAGCGCAGCACCAGGCGGCTGTCCCAGTTGACCTTGAGCGCGTCTTCGATGATGCGGCGGGCTTCGTTCTGGCGGCCCAGTGCGGCAAAGTAGCGCGCGGCCGGTTCGGCGATGCGGGTGGCGCGGCGCTCGTCGGCGGACAGCGAGCGCCAGAACTCCGACAGCGCTTCGGCATCGTGGCGGCGCTCTTCCAGCATGGCTTCGACCGCCATCTGCTTGAGCCGCAGCGCCAGCACCGGATGCAGCGCGTTGCGCTTCTCCAGCGAGCGCGCCAGGCGCAGCACCTCGGACCAGTTCTTCAGGTGCTGGTGCGCGCGCAGCGCGATGCGCTGCACGTGGATCTGGCGCGCGCCCTGCGACTGCAGCTGGGCGATGGTTTCCAGCGCGCCGTCGGCGTCGCGGGCATCGACCAGCAGCTCGGCCATCGACACCAGCCGGGCCTGCTCGCGCTCGGGGTCGGTCACCTGCGCCATCCAGGCGTCGCGCCGCTCGGTTTCCTGCATGCGGTGGGCGGCGCGCGCGCCGATCAGCGCGGCGGTCTGGGCCTGGTCGTGCCACGACTGGGCTTCGCGCGCGCAGCGCTCGGCGCGGGCGAAACGGCCGGCGAACAGGTTCTCGATCGACTCGCGCAGCGCCGCCTGGGCCTTGCTCATGCGGCTGCGCTCGCGGTAGGCGGCGGCGCGGCGCGGCATCTCGGCCAGATGGCGGATGGTGGACATCACCGTCCAGACCACGAAGAAGATCAGCAGCAGCAGCGCCAGCGCCAGGTTCAGCGACAGCTCGACGCGGTACGGCGGATAGAACAGCACCACATTGCTGTGGTTAAACTGCGTGAACAGGGCCAGCCCGACGGCGCCGCCAAACAGGACCGCAACCCAGAACAGAAGGCGCATGGGCTTACTCCTTCTTCAGGGCCTGCAGCGCGCCCAGGCTCTCGGCCATGGTCGGCAGCTGCACCGAGACCGCGCCGGCCTGCGCCTGCCGCAGCAGCGTCAGCACGCCCTGCACACGGCGCGACTTGGTATCGAAATAGCGGCCGATCATCGCCTGCGCCGCGGCCAGGTCGTTGCGGAACACGGGCTCGTTGCGCGACAGCAGCGCCAGGCGCGCATTGAGCAGGCGCAGCTTGACGTTCTCGCGCAGGAACCAGCCCTGGTCGCCCGACAGCAGCAGCGCCTCGGCATCGTCGACCTTGCGGATGCGGATCACCTGCGCCAGCTCTTCGCGCAGGTAGTCCCAGAAGCGGGTGAACCAGCCTGGGCCGGTGCCGCTGGCGGCGGCTGGCGCGCTGGCGCCCTGGGGACCATTGCCACCATTGGCGGCGGCGCCCTTGCGGGCATCGGCCTCGCTGCGCTCGAGCATGCGTTCGCTGGACAACAGCGGCAGCGCGTCGACCTGGTTGATGGCTTCGTCCAGCTTTATCGCGGCGCCGGTCAGGTCGGTGTCGGGCACCGCCTTCATGCGCGCCACGTCGCGTGCGATGGCCCGGCGCAGCAGGTTGTATTGCGGCTTGTCGGTGCGCGCCAGGCGGGCGTCGGCGCTCTGCAGCGCGGCCAGCGCGACCTGCACGTTGCCGGTCAGCTGCAACTGCTGGCCGGCGCTGGTCAGCAACTGCTGGATTTCGGCGATTTCCCAGTCGTCGCGGTTGCGCATCAGGTCCTGGTAGACCTGCTCCAGCGCCACCTGCTTGTCGCGGGTCTCGCCGACCTGGTTCTCGAGCGCGCCGACCTTGGCCTGCAGTTCCTTGACTGTGTCCTGCGCGTTGCGCGTCAGCACGCGCGACTCCTGCACCAGCGCGTCATTGCTTTGCTGGCGGCGCGCCAGCTCGCCGGTCAGGTGGTCGACCCGCTGCTGCAGCCACCAGAAGCCGCCGGCGGTCGCCACCACCAGCACGGCGACCAGCGCCCATAGCGCGGCGGAGCGGCGCGCGGCGGGACGGGCAGCGCCGGAGCCGGCGCCTTGCGGCGGCACCGCTTGCGCGGACTGCGCCGTGTGGACAGACGCGGCGCCGGGCGGCGGCGTAGCGGAGGAGGACGTGGTTTCTTGCGTCACGCGTTCGACCTTCGTTGACATTGCAGGGACTGCGGCAGGCGCGCTGGCGGCCGGCGGGGCCGCGACTTCGGCCGGCTTCGCGGCCGCCGGTGCGGACGGCGTCGGCAGGCTCGATGGCGCAGGACCGGCAGGTGCAGGACCAGCATAAGCATCGGCCCACTGCAGGCACGCCGCCAGCAGGCCGGCATCGCCCGGCGCGGCGCGCTGTATATGGGCAAAGCCCAGCGCCAGCGCCTGTTCGGCGATTCTCGCATGGGGCGCGATGCACTGCACCTGCCGCAGGGAAGCGTCTTCCTGGGGCGACAGATGCTGCCGTGCCAGCACATCGAGGTTGCGCACCGCCTCGGAACTGGTTAGCAGCCACGCGTGCGGGGCGGCGCCGGGACGCAGGTGGTCGCGCACGGCCTGCCATTGCATCGCGGTCGGCTCAGGCAGCGTGCGCTGGTAGGCCTCGACGGCTTCGACCTGGGCGCCGGCCTCGCGCAGGCGGTCGCCGAGCCAGTCGCGCCCGCCGTTGCCGCGGATGATCAGCACCGGCTTGCCGGCCAGCGCGGCGGGATCGAGCTGCGCCCACAGCGCCTCGGAATCGAAGCGCAACGCCTCGGCATCGGGCACCGTATCGTCATGGCCCGCCCCGTTGCCGCTGGCGCCGGCGGGCGCGATCACGCGATACGCCGGTGCGGCGATGCCGCGCTCGGCCAGAGCGGCGACGCTGGCCGGACCCACCACCGCCACCGCGACCTGAGCCGGCCAGCGCGCCACGGCCGAGGCCTGCACGCCGGCGAGCGCGTCCAGCGCAAAGGCAATGGCATTGGGACTGACGAACACCACCAGCGCAAACGTGTCCAGCCGCGCCAGCGCCGCGCGCAGCGGCGCGTCGTCAGCGGCCGGGCTGATCGCCAGCAGCGGAAAGCTGAGTACATCCAGACCGGCGCCCTGCAGGGCCTCGGTCAGTTGCCGGGACTGCCCGGCGGGTCGTGTCACAACGACGGTCGGGCGGGGCATCGGGCAGCCTCAGGCGGGAGATGGCGCAGCGGCGTCGCCTGAATCGGCCAGCGCGGCGAGGATCGACTCGGCGCCCTGCGCCAGCAGGTCGCTCGCGCAGGCCTGTCCGAGCGCTTCGGCGGCAGCCAGGTCGGCGGCCGGGCCCGTCGCCGCGGCGCGGATGGCGCGGCTGCCGTCGGGCAAGGCGACGAAGGTCTCCAGCCGCAGCTGGTCGCCGTCCCAGCGCGCGTGCGCCGCCAGCGGGACCTGGCAGGAGCCGCCCAGCCGGCGCGACACGGCGCGCTCGGCGGTCACGGCCAGCGCGGTCGGCTGGTGGTTCAGCGGCGCCAGCCATTCGGCCAGTTCGGGGCGGGTGGAAAGGGTCTCGATCCCCAGCGCGCCCTGCCCCGCGGCCGGCAGCGAAGCCTCGACCGGGATCAGTGCGCGGATGCGTTGGCCCAGTCCAAGCCGCTTCAGGCCCGCGGCGGCCAGGATGATGGCGCCATATTCGCCGCGATCGAGCTTGCCCAGGCGCGTGTCGAGGTTGCCGCGTAGCGGCTTGACCACCAGGTGCGGGTAGCGGCTGCGCAAAGCGGCCTCCCGGCGCAGGCTGGAAGTGCCGACCACGGTGCCGGCCGGCATCTCGTCCAGCGACGCATACGTGGACGACACCAGCGCGTCGCGCGGGTCCTCGCGCTCCATCACCGCGGCCAGGGTGAAGCCCGGCGGCAGCTCCATCGGCACATCCTTGAGCGAATGCACCGCGAGGTCGGCCCGGCCTTCGTCCATCGCGAACTCCAGTTCTTTGACAAACAGACCCTTGCCGCCGACTTTCGACAGCGTACGGTCTAGAATCTGGTCTCCGCGCGTGGTCATGCCAAGAATGGACACGTCGCACGCGGGATAGTATTGTTGCAATGCAGCACGCACATGTTCTGCCTGCCACAGCGCCAGACGGCTCTCTCGGGAGGCAATGACGAGCTTTTGCGGAAGGTTGCGAGACACGACAGCGGTAGCGGAAGACGGGGTGGCGGACGACATGCGTCAATGGTAGCACGCGCCCCAATCGCCCCTCCGCACCATTAGATAAGCTTAGAGAAGCAAGAGGAGATTGCATGACGCAGCATGCTGCGCGGCCCAACGGTCGGAAGACCGCTGCGGCCGCCAAGGATTCGGCCGCCGCAAAAGGTGACGCAAGCGGCGCAACCAGCGTAACCAGCGCCAAAGCGCCCCGCCCCGCCCCCCGCGCAGCCAAGCGCTCCCCCCAGCCAAGGCTTTCGATCGTGTCGAGCAACGGAACCACCATCGCCGCCGCCCCTGCCCGCCGCACCGCCCGCACCACCGATAAGGACGTGCCGCTGCGCGACGACATCCGCTTCCTGGGCCGCCTGCTGGGCGACTGCCTGCGCGAGCAGGAAGGCGATGCCGCCTTCGAGGTGGTCGAAACTATCCGCCAGACCGCGGTGCGCTTCCGCCGCGAGAACGACCGCGCCGCCGGCGCGGAACTGGACCGCCTGCTCAAGCGCCTGTCGCGCGACCAGACCAACCAGGTGGTGCGCGCCTTCAGCTATTTCTCGCACCTGGCCAATATCGCCGAGGACCAGCACCACAACCGCCGCCGCCGCGTGCACGCGCTGGCCGGCTCGCCGCCGCAGGACGGCAGCCTGCAGCACGCGCTGGAAAAGATCGACGCCGCCGGCGTCACCGGCAAGCAGCTGCGCAAGTTCCTCGACGAGGCGCTGATCGTGCCGGTTCTGACCGCGCACCCGACCGAAGTCCAGCGCAAGAGCATCCTCGACGCCGAGCGCGAGATCGCCCGCCTGCTGGCCGAGCGCGACTTGCCGATGACCGCGCGCGAGCGCGAGCACAACACCGCGCAGCTGCGCGCCAAGGTCACCACGCTGTGGCAGACCCGCATGCTGCGCGACGCGCGCCTGACGGTGGCCGACGAGATCGAGAACGCGCTGTCGTACTACCGCACCACCTTCCTGCGCGGCATCCCGCAGCTGATGAGCGAGCTGGAAGAAGACATCGCCGCGGTGTTCCCCGCGACGCGCAAGCGCAAGGGCGCCTCCGGCGCCCCGGGCACGCAGGCCGCGCCGCTGGCGCCGTTCCTGCAGATGGGTTCCTGGATCGGCGGCGACCGCGACGGCAACCCCAACGTGACCGCCGAGACCCTGGAGCATGCCGCCAGCCAGCAGGCGCAGCTGATCCTGGACTGGTACCTGGAGGAAGTGCACGCGCTGGGTGCCGAGCTGTCGATGTCGATGCTGATGGTCGATGCCAGCCCGGAGCTGCTGGCGCTGGCCGAGCGCTCGCCCGACCATTCCGAGCACCGCGCCGACGAGCCCTACCGGCGCGCGCTGATCGGCATCTATGCGCGCCTGGCCGCCACCTGCAAGGCGCTGAGTGGACATACCGCGACCCGCCGCCCGGTGGCGCCGGCCGAGCCCTATGACAGCGCCGAGGCCTTCGGCGCCGACATCCAGGTGGTGATCGATTCGCTGCGCGCGCACCACGGCCAGGCCCTGGCCAGCCACCGCATCGACGCGCTGGCCCGCGCCATCGCCGTGTTCGGCTTCCACCTGGCCTCGGTCGACATGCGCCAGGTCTCCGACGTGCACGAGGCGGTCATCGCCGAACTGTTCGCCGCCGCCGGCATCGCCCCCGACTACGCCGCGCTGCCCGAGCAGCGCAAGCTGGAACTGCTGCTGGCCGAACTGCGCCAGCCGCGCCTGCTGACGCTGCCGTGGCACCAGTACTCCGAGCAGACCCGCAAGGAACTGGCCATCTTCGCCGCCGCGCGCGAGCTGCGTGCGCGCTATGGCAAGCGCGTCGCGCGCAACTACATCATCTCGCACACCGAGACGCTGTCGGACCTGGTCGAAGTGATGCTGCTGCAGAAGGAATCCGGCATGCTGCAGGGCACGCTCGGCAGCAAGACCGACCCGGCGCGCATGGAGCTGATGGTGATCCCGCTGTTCGAGACCATCGAAGACTTGCGCAACGCCGCCGGCATCATGCAGTCGCTGCTGGACCTGCCGGGCTTCGATGCGGTGCTCGCGCACCATGGGGTCGAGCAGGAGGTGATGCTCGGCTACTCGGACTCGAACAAGGACGGCGGCTTCCTGACCTCCACCTGGGAGCTGTACAAGGCCGAGCTGGAGCTGGTGCAGCTGTTCGAGCAGCGCAACGTCAAGCTGCGCCTGTTCCACGGCCGCGGCGGCACCGTCGGCCGCGGCGGCGGCCCGACCTACCAGGCCATCCTGTCGCAGCCGCCGGGCACGGTCAACGGCCAGATCCGCCTGACCGAACAGGGCGAGATCATCAACAGCAAGTTCGCCAATGCCGAGATCGGCCGGCGCAACCTGGAAACGGTGGTCGCCGCGACGCTGGAGGCTTCGCTGCTGCCGCAGCAGAACGCGCCCAAGGATCTGGATACCTTCGAGGCCGTGATGCAGCAGCTGTCGGATCGCGCCTACACCGCTTATCGCGACCTGGTCTACGAAACCCCCGGCTTCAAGGACTACTTCTTCGCCACCACGCCGATCACCGAGATCGCCGACCTGAACCTGGGTTCGCGACCGGCCTCGCGCAAGCTGATGGACAAGAAGAACCGCCGCATCGAAGACCTGCGCGCGATCCCTTGGGGCTTCTCGTGGGGCCAGTGCCGCCTGCTGCTGCCGGGCTGGTACGGCTTCGGCAGCGCGGTGCGCTCGCTGCTCGACAGCGCGCCGGACGACAAGGCGCGCAAGCAGGCGGTCACCACGCTGCGGCGCATGGTCAAGACCTGGCCGTTTTTCTCGACGCTGCTGTCCAACATGGACATGGTGCTGGCCAAGACCGACCTGGCGGTGGCCTCGCGCTACGCCCAGCTGTGCGACGACGCCGCGCTGCGCCGCAACGTGTTCAACCGCATCAGCAAGGAATGGCACCTGACCTGCGACATGCTGGCGCTGATCACCGGCCACCAGGAACGGCTGGCGGACAACCCGCTGCTGGCGCGCTCGATCAAGAACCGCTTTGCGTATCTCGACCCGCTCAACCACTTGCAGGTGGAGCTGCTCAAGCGCTTCCGCTCGGGCAAGGACGGCGATGACATCCGCGTACGGCGCGGGATTCACCTGACCATCAATGGGGTGGCGGCGGGGTTGCGCAATACGGGTTGAGCGTCCTTGTGCGCTTGACAGGGCTGCCGGTTGGCTCCCCTCTCCCATTTATGGGAGAGGGGTCGGGGGAGAGGGCAGGCGCTTGCCAGCATGACGCCGCCCGGATCGCCACTACCGGCTGCTGCGGAGATTTGAAACCCTGCAGTTCTGCCACCGCCTGCCCTCTCCCCCGCCCCTCTCCCGCAAGCGGGAGAGGGGAGCAAACCCTCGGCGAGATTCGACCGCCGCCTCACCCCACAAACGCTCCCGGCACCGGATCTTCACCCAGCGCGTGCAGCAGCACCGCCCAGTGCATCGCCTCGTCGCCAAGGATGCTGCCGGCGGCGCGCGTCAGCTCGCGGTTGTAGAAGTTCGGCAGCACGCCCAGGTAGCCGGCGGTCGCGCCCTTCTCCAGCCCCGCAGCAAAGCGCAGCACATCGGCCTGCGTCTTCAGCTTGTCAGTCGGAAACTCATACGCCGACGTCTTCTTCGCCACCACCGGCGTGCCGCCGAGCTTCGACACGGTCCCCGCCAGCACCTGCGCATGCGCCTTGTGGTGGTCCTGGAACTTGACCGCGGTGGCCAGCACCGGTTTCTGCAGCAGCCCGCTCTCGGCGCCGACCTGGTAGGCGGCAATCGCCTGGTATTCAAGCCCCAGCGCGGTATTGAGGATATTGATGTCGTCCTTGGTGCTGCCCGATTGCGTCTGCGCCCACGCCGGCATCGATTCGCCGAGCGTGATGACGGCCAGCGAGCCGAGCGCGAACAGGCCGGGCGCCTTGAGCAGCCCGCGCCGGCGCGCGTCCGGCGGCGTGACGATGGAGCCGGGCTCGCGCGCCGGCGTCTGGTAGATGCGGTCCATGGTGTGCTCCTGTGAGGGATGACAACGTGGTGCCCCTGGTACGGGGTGCCTGGCTTGCGCCTGTCGACATCTACGCAGCTGCCGGGCGTTTGGATGCGGCCCTACCTATAATCCGGCAAAGCCTCCTTGCAAGGATCCGTCCCGGTGCCGCCCTCCCCGCAGCCGTCCTATGCCGCGCCCGCCAGCCCCGACCGGCTGGAGGGACTGCTGCAGGCCGTCGCCGTCGGCGAGCGCCAGGCACTGCGCGCACTCTACGACCTCACCGCAACGAAACTGTTTGGCCTTGCGCTGCGTATTACCGGCAGGCGCGATTGGGCGGAGGACGTCGTGCAGGAAAGCTTTGTCAGCATCTGGCACCACGCCGGCGACTACCGGCCGCAGCTGGCCGCGCCGATGACGTGGATGACCGCGATCGTGCGCAACCGCGCGCTCGACTGCCTGCGCCGCGCGGCGGCGGCGCGCGTGCCGCAGACTGCCGAGCCGGAGCAGGACCTGGCCGAATGGCTGGCCGACGACGCCGCCGGGCCCGCCGAACTGGCCGAGGCCAGCCAGCAGGCGCGCGCGCTCAACCGCTGCCTGCAGCGGCTGGAGCAGTCCCAGCGCCAGGCCATCATGCTGGCCTACCTGCAGGACCTCAGCCACGCCGAGCTGGCCGAGCGCCTGCGCGCGCCGTTGGGCACGGTCAAGTCATGGATCCGGCGCGGGCTGGAGCGGCTGCGCAGCTGCATGGAGGGCGCGGCATGAAGCTGGCCAGCCATCCCGACCTGCTCGACCGGATCGCGGCCCAGTACGCGCTGGGCGTACTGCGCGGCGGCGCGCGCCGGCGCCTGGAGCGGCTGGCGCATGAAGAGCCGGCGGTGCGCGCGGCGATCCACCGCTGGCAGGCGCGCCTTGCCGGCGTGGCCGAATTGCAGGCGGCGGCCGAGCCGGTCGACAAGGTCTGGTGCGGGATCGAGGAACGGCTTGGCTGGAAGGCGGCCGAGGAGCGCCGTTCGCTGGCCGCACCCCGCGCCGCTGGCCCCGCCGCCGGCGGCTGGTGGCAGCGCCTGTGGTCGGCGCCGGTGTTCTGGCGCGGCACCGCGGCGGCGATGGCGGTGGTGGCGGTGCTGGCCATCGGCATCGGCATGTACTTGGCGCACCAGCGCGAGGCGGCGCCCGCCGACGTCATCGCCGTACTCAACGACGACCGCGCGCAGCCGGCCATGCTGGTGTCATGGAATGCAGCCAGCGGCGAGCTTGTGGTGCGCCGGCTGGATCACCTGAAGCTGAACGATCGGCA
This sequence comes from Cupriavidus phytorum, assembly GCF_003254285.1. Lineage (NCBI taxonomy): Bacteria > Pseudomonadati > Pseudomonadota > Betaproteobacteria > Burkholderiales > Burkholderiaceae > Cupriavidus > Cupriavidus phytorum. The sequence continues at coordinate 407,017 of NZ_QKZN01000004.1, read as the reverse complement.
GGTATTGCAGCTGTGGGCGCTGCCGGCAGGCGGCAAGCCACAGTCCCTGGGCCTGATCGGCCGTGTGCCGCAAGCGCGGCTGGCGCTGGCGCAGCCGCCAACGGCGGTGCCAGCGCTGGCCGCCAGCATCGAACCGGCCGGCGGCTCGCCCAGTGCCGACGGGCCCAGCGGCCCGGTGGTGTTCAAGGGACCCGTGATCCACAGCCGGCCCTGAGCACCGCCCCGCCATCGCGACCCGCACCGCCAGCGTGCCGCCGGGCGATATAATCGCCGTTTCCCAATTTTCGCGCCCGCCGCCGTCCGCACGCCGGCCGCCTGCCGCGCGAGCCACTGCAGCCGACGTCCATGTCCACCTCCCAACTTGCCAAGAAAGGCGAAGCCTGGTCCGCCCGCTTCTCCGAACCGATGTCCGACCTGGTGAAGCGCTACACCGCCTCGGTGTTCTTCGACAAGCGCCTGGCCCTGTTCGACATCCAGGGCTCGCTGGCCCACGCGGCCATGCTGGCGAAGCAGGGCATCATCGCCGACGCCGACCGCGCCGAGATCGAGCGCGGCATGGCGCAGATCCGCGGCGAGATCGAGGCCGGCAGCTTCGAATGGAAGCTGGACCTGGAAGACGTCCACCTGAACATCGAGGCGCGCCTGACCGCGCTGGTGGGCGATGCCGGCAAGCGCCTGCACACCGGCCGCTCGCGCAACGACCAGGTCGCCACCGACATCCGCCTGTGGCTGCGCAGCGAGATCGACAACATCATCGTGCTGCTGGGCGCGTTGCGCACCTCGCTGCTGGACCTGGCCGAGCAGCACGCCAACACCATCCTGCCGGGCTTCACCCACCTGCAGGTGGCGCAGCCGGTCACCTTCGGCCACCACCTGCTGGCGTACAACGAGATGTTCACGCGCGATGCCGAGCGCATGGCCGACTGCCGCAAGCGCGTCAACCGCCTGCCGCTGGGCGCCGCCGCGCTGGCCGGCACCAGCTACCCGATCGACCGCGAGTTCGTCGCGCAGCAGCTGGGCTTCGACGGCGTTTGCCGCAACTCGCTGGACGCCGTCTCGGACCGCGACTTCGCCATCGAATTCTGCGCCGCCGCGGCGCTGGTGATGACCCACGTGTCGCGCTTCTCGGAAGAGCTGGTGCTGTGGATGAGCCCGCGCGTGGGCCTTATCGACATCGCCGACCGCTTCTGCACCGGCAGCTCGATCATGCCGCAGAAGAAGAACCCGGACGTGCCCGAGCTGGCGCGCGGCAAGACCGGGCGCGTCAACGGCCACCTGATCGGCCTGCTGACCCTGATGAAGGGCCAGCCACTGGCGTACAACAAGGACAACCAGGAAGACAAGGAGCCGCTGTTCGACACGGTCGATACCGTGGTCGACACGCTGCGCATCTTCGCCGACATGGTGCCGGGCATCAGCGTCAAGCCCGAAGCGATGCGCGCCGCCGCGCTGCAGGGCTATGCCACCGCCACCGACCTGGCCGACTACCTGGTGAAGAAGGGCCTGCCCTTCCGCGACGCGCATGAAGCCGTGGCCCACGCCGTGCGCGCCTGCGACGGCCGCCAGTGTGACCTGGCCGACCTGACCGTGGCCGAGCTGCGCGAGGTCTCCGGCCTGGGCGACCAGGCCGCGCTGATCGGCGACGACGTGCACGCGGTGCTGACGCTGGAGGGCTCGGTTGCGGCGCGCAACCATATCGGCGGCACCGCACCGGACCAGGTGCGCGCGGCCATCGCCGCGGCCCGCACCGCGCTGAACGGCTGACCCTCGCTCCCGGGGTAATCCGGCAAGCCGCAACGGGAGCGCGAGCTCCCGTTTTTCTTTTCTGTCCGCCGGCGCACCGACGACTGTTGCGTATTGCATGAAGCGGACACGGCCGCGCGTCGATTTCCGCGTCGATTTCACATCGGGAATATCGAATCGGCATGGCATGGCCGACGAATCTGCACATAACTGGTGCAAATTCACCGAAAAATGTGATGCACTGGGGATTCACCCTAAAGATGCAGGGCCGCCGACGCCGTAGACTAACGCGCCACCCCTGTATCCCCCATCCCTAGGACGATCACATGTCTTCCCTCATGAGGATCTCGCGGCTTATCGACGCCGTGAATGCTTTCATCGGGCAGTGGGCGAAATGGCTGGTCCTGCTGGCCGTGCTGGTCTGCGCAGGCAACGCCATCATTCGCTACACCTTCAGCATCAGCTCCAACGCCTGGCTCGAACTGCAGTGGTATATGTTCGCCGGCGTGTTCCTGCTGGGCGCCCCGTACACCCTGCGCCGCGACGAGCATGTGCGCATCGACGTGATCGCCGGCCGCTTCTCCGAGCGCACCCAGGTCTGGATCGATATCTTCGGCATCCTGTTCTTCCTGCTGCCGATCTCGCTCATCATTCTGTGGCTGTCGATCCCCTACTTCTGGCTGTCCTACGCCGGCCATGAAATGTCCGGCAATGCCGGCGGCCTGATCCGCTGGCCGGCCAAGTTCCTGATCGTGGCGGGCTTTGCGCTGATGATCCTGCAGGGCCTGTCGGAGCTGATCAAGCGCTTCGCCTACCTGAAGGGGGATCTGCCGTTCTCGGCCTTCCGCAAGCACGCGGTCGACCCGGCGCTGGAGATCGCCGCGATCGCGCAGGCCAACCAGACCGCCGCGTCTGAAAAACGATAAGAGGCGCGCACGATGACGCAATTCCTGATTGCGAACATGGCACCGATCATGTTCGCCTCGCTGGTGGTATTCCTGCTGTCGGGCTTCCCGATCGCCTTTGCGCTGGCGGCCAACGGGCTGCTGTTCGCCTTCATCGGCATCGAGCTGGGGATGCTGCCGCCCGAGCTGCTGCAGGCGCTGCCGAGCCGGCTGTTCGGCATCATCGAGAACGACACGCTGCTGGCGATCCCGTTCTTCACCTTCATGGGCCTGATCCTGGAACGCTCGGGCATGGCCGAAGACCTGCTCGACACCATCGGGCAGCTGTTCGGCCCGATCCGCGGCGGCCTGGCCTACGCGGTGATCTTCGTCGGCGCGCTGCTGGCGGCGACCACCGGCGTGGTGGCGGCCTCGGTGATCTCGATGGGCCTGATCTCGCTGCCGCTGATGCTCAAGTACAAGTACGACAAGCGGCTGGCCTCGGGCGTGATCGCGGCGTCGGGCACGCTGGCGCAGATCATCCCGCCGTCGCTGGTGCTGATCGTGCTGGCCGACCAGCTCGGCCGCTCGGTGGGCGACATGTACAAGGGGGCGTTCGTGCCGGGCCTGGTGCTGACCGGGCTGTACATGCTCTATGTGCTGATGGTCACCATCATCAAGCCGTCAGCCGCGCCGGCGCTGCCGCTCGAGGCGCGCACCTTCCGCGAGCCCAGCGGCAAGAGCGGCGCCACCTCGGTACTGGTGCTGACCGCGCTGGCGGTGGCGGTGGGCGTGCTGGTGGACATGTTCTACAAGCCCGAGGCGCCGCTGGACGAGCGCCTGGTGGTCTCCGTGGGTGCGGCGATCCTGTTCGCCTTCGTGCTGGCGGTGATCAACAAGACGCTGAAGCTTGGCCTGCTGTCGCAGATGGCGGAGAAGGTCACCTTCGTGCTGATCCCGCCGCTGGCGCTGATCTTCCTGGTGCTCGGCACCATCTTCATCGGCGTGGCGACGCCGACCGAAGGCGGCGGCATGGGCGCGCTGGGCGCGCTGATCCTGGCCATGGTCAAGCGCCGCCTCGACCTGGGCCTGACCAGGCAGGCCATGGAAGCCACGCTCAAGCTGTCGGCCTTCGTGATCTTCATCCTGATCGGCGCGCGCGTGTTCTCGCTGACGTTCTACGGCGTCGACGGCCATATCTGGGTCGAGCACCTGCTGACCGCGCTGCCCGGCGGCCAGACCGGCTTCCTGGTGGCGGTGAACGTGCTGTTCTTCCTGCTGGCGTTCTTCCTCGACTTCTTCGAGCTGGCCTTTATCCTGGTGCCGCTGGTGGGACCGGTGGCAGACAAGCTCGGCATCGACCTGATCTGGTTCGGCGTGCTGCTGGCGGTGAACATGCAGACCTCGTTCATGCACCCGCCGTTCGGCTTCTCGCTGTTCTACCTGCGCTCGGTGGCGCCGCGCGAAGTCAAGACCTCGGAAATCTACTGGGGTTCGGTACCGTTCGTGGTGATCCAGCTGGTGATGGTGGCGTTGATCATCGTGTTCCCCGGCCTGGTCAGCACCGGCACGCAGAAGGCGCAGGACCGCAGCATCACGCGCGACCTGAACATCGACCTGGAAGGCAGCAGCCCCAAACCCGCCACGCCGGGCTTGTCGATTCCGGGCCCGGGTTCCGCGCCGGCCGAGTCCGGCTCGCTCGAATTGCCGACGCAGCCGCCGGCGGAAAGCGAATCGGCCGCGCCGCAGTTCGAGTTCGAGAAGAAGAAATAAGCCTGCCCCAGCGGCAGTCTCAGGCAACGCCAGGCCCCGCAGCGATGCGGGGCTTTTTCATTGCGGCATGGCAGTGCCGGCGCCGCCGGGCGCCAGGCATTGCGCCAGGAAGTCGACGGTGGCCCGCACCGCGGGCAACTGCCCGCGCCGTGCCGGCAGCAGCAGCGTGGTGGTCACGCTGCCGGCGGTCCACTGCGGCAGCACGCGCGCCAGTTGCCCGGCCGCCAGCGCCGCGCGGCACAGCTCGTGCGGCAGCGGCACGATGCCCAGTCCCGCGATGGCCGCGCCGAGCAGCACGGTGGATTCGTTCACGGTCATGCGGGGCACCGGACTGGCTTCCGCGCGCGCCCCCTGCGGCCCCCACAGGCGCCACGTGCCCGCGGCCGCCCCGGTGAGCAGCCCGTCGTGGCCGGCCAGCTGAGCGGGCGCTTCGGGCGTGCCGCGCCCGTCCAGGTAGCCGGGCGACGCCACCAGCACGATGTCCTCGACGGCAAGCTGGCGTTGCACCAGGCCGGAGTCCGGCAGCGGCGCGAAATGGCTGCGCACGGCGATATCGAAACCTTCCTGCACCAGGTCGACCATGCGGTCGGACACCTCCAGCTGCACGTGCAGGCGCGGATAGGCGCGCGCCAGCGCCGGCAGGTGTGGCGCCAGGTAGCGCTGCGCGGTGGGCACCGCGGCGGTGATCCGCACCGTGCCGCTGGGCTCGGCCACGCGCCGCTGCACCGCCTCTTGCGCGGCCTCGGCTTCGATCAGCGCGGCATGCGCGTGATCGTAGAAGTCCCGGCCGGCATCGGTCAGCGTGAAGCTGCGCGAACTGCGGTACAGCAGCCGCGCCTGCAGCGCCTGCTCCAGCTCGGCCACGCGCTTGCTGACCGTGGACTTGGGCACCCCCAGCGCCCGCGCCGCGGCGGCAAAACCGCCATGGGTCACGGCGACGACGAAGAAGCGCAGGTCATTGAGGTTGATCATCGCAGGCAAAGTCTATGGGTGTGGACGATAGGTCGAATTTTTGCGTACTACTCACGCAAAGTCCATGCATCTACAGTTCACCTGTGCCCGATCGGCGGGCCCCAACCGAATCCAGGAGAACTACCCATGACTACCCCCACCCTCTTCTACGGCGTTCCCTCCGGCTGCTCGTTCGGCTCGATCGTGGCGCTGGAATGGCTTGGCCAGCCCTATCGCCTGAGCCGCATCGAAATGCCCGAAGTCGTGACCAGCGAGGCCTACCGCCAGATCAACCCGGTCGGCGAAACGCCGACGCTGATGGACGCGCAAGGCAATTTCCTCAGCGAAAGCATGGCGATCCTGAACCACATCGGCGCGCGCGGCATCGAGCGCAAGCTTGGCTTTGCCCAGGGCACGCGCGATTTCGACCGGCTCAACCAGCAGCTGGCCTACCTCAACACCAGCTACTTCGGCGCCTTTGCCCCGCTCTGGCATGCCCTGGAGGGCGTGGACGCGACCGACCGGCCGGCGCTGGTGCGCTACGGCACGGAGCAGGTCCGCCACGTGCATCAGGAACTCGAAGCCATGCTGGGCGAGCGGCCCTGGCTGCTGGGCGAGCACCGTACCGTGGCCGACGCCTACTTCAGCGGCATCGCGCGCTGGTCGAAGTACCACAAGGTGCTGAACGTCGAGGACTTCCCGAACCTGCAGCGCCTCTACAACCAGCTCGAAGCCGATCCGGCGGTGCGCTTCGCCCATGCCATCGAGCGCCAGGCGCCGGCGCAAAGCGCGGGCGGCTTCCAGGGTCACGTGACGCTGGAGGAAGTGCTGGCGCAGCGCTGATGCGACAGGCATCGGCGTCGCGGCGAGGCAACCCGCGCAATTGCGAATCGGCTCATCGACCGGCGGGCCGGCACGGCCCAGACTGGTTCCTGCGTTCAGCCCATGACCCAGGAGAACACCATGCCGAGCACCAAATGCGCGGGGCACTTCGCCGCGACCCCGATCTATTGCCTGCCATCGATACGTGACCGCCGTAATGATAACAATGCTATCATCACGCCATCCAACGGTGAGGAGTTCACGATGGCAACCCTACTGGTTCGTGGCGTCGATGAAGCGCTGGTCCGGCGCCTGCGCGAGCAGGCCGTCGCCAATGGCCGCAGCGCCGAGGCCGAACACCGCGCCATCCTGGCGCAGGCGCTGGGCGGCACGGCCCGGCGCAGCTTTGCCGAGGTGCTCTCCGGCATGCCCGACGTCGGGCACGACGCCGACTTCGAGCGCATCCAGGATACGGGCGAGGCGCCGCGTGTATTTGATTGATACCAACGTCATCAGCGAGACCCGCAAGCGGGAGCGCGCCAACCCCGGCGTCCGTGCCTTCTTCCGCCAGGCCGCGCGCGATGGGGCCGCGCTCTACCTGTCGGCGCTGACCGTGGGCGAACTCCAGCGCGGCGTGGCACTGATCCGCCATCGCGGCGACGCGGTGCAGGCGGCGCTGCTGGAGCGCTGGCTGGCCCATGTGCTGGAGGACTTCGGCCGGCAGGTGCTGCCGGTCGATGCCGAGGTGGCGCAGGTCTGGGGCCAGTTGCGCGCGGCACGGCCCGAGCACGCGCTGGACAAGTTCATCGCCGCCACCGCGCTGATCCACCGCCTCACCATCGTGACGCGCAATGTCGCGGACTTCCGCGGCACCGGCACGATGGTGATCAATCCGTTCAGCCAGGACAAATAGAAAGGGCCCCGCCTTGGCGGGGCCCTTTCTGCATCCACGGAAGCCGGCTGGCGCTCAGGCGCCCTGCTTCACGCAGTCGACGAAGTACGCCTTCTTGCCGTCGACCTCGTCCTCCACCAGGCCGTGGATGTCGGTCTCGAAGCCGGGGAACAGCTTGTTGAACTCGCGCGCAAACTTCAGGTACTGCACGATGGTGCGGTTGAAGCGCTCGCCCGGGATCAGCAGCGGAATGCCCGGCGGGTACGGCGTCAGCAGGATGGCAGTGACACGACCCTCCAGGTCGTCGACCGGCACCCGCTCGATCTCGCGGTGGGCCATCATGGCCCACGCGTCCGACGGCTTCATCGCCGGCTCCATGTCCGACAGGTACATCTCGGTGGTCACGCGCGCGACGTCGTTGGCCTTGTACACGCTGTGGATCGCATCGCACAGGTCACGCAGGCCCATGCGCTCGTATTGCGGATACTTGGCGACGAATTCCGGCAGCACGCGCCACAGCGGCTGGTTCTGGTCGTAGTCGTCCTTGAACTGCTGCAGCTCGGTCACCAGCGAGTTCCAGCGGCCCTTGGTGATGCCGATGGTGAACATGATGAAGAACGAGTACAGCCCGGTCTTCTCGATGATGATGCCGTGTTCGGCCAGGTACTTGGTGACGATCGCCGCCGGGATGCCGCGCTCGCTGAACTCGCCGTCGACGTCCAGGCCCGGGGTGATGATGGTGGCCTTGATCGGGTCGAGCAGGTTGAAGCCGTCGGCGAGGTCGCCAAAACCGTGCCAGCGCTCGTTGGCCTTCAGCATCCATTCCTCGCGGTCGCCGATGCCGTCTTCGATCAGCGCGTCCGGGCCCCACACCTTGAACCACCAGTCGCCGTTGTTGCCGGCATCGTAGTCGCCCTCGACCTTGCGCATGGCGCGGCGGAAGTCCATCGCTTCCTGGATGCTCTCCTCCACCAGCGCGGTGCCGCCCGGCGCTTCCATCATCGCCGCGGCCACGTCGCACGAGGCGATGATCGAGTACTGCGGGCTGGTCGAAGTGTGCATCAGGTACGCTTCATTGAAGCGGTAGCGGTCCAGCTTGCGCGTCTCCGAATCCTGCACCAGGATCTGCGAGGCCTGCGACAGGCCGGCCAGGAGCTTGTGCGTGGATTGCGTCGCGAACACCAGCGCATCCTTGCTGCGCGGGCGGTCCTTGCCGATCGCGTGCATGTTGCGATAGAAGTCGTGGAACGCCGCGTGCGGCAGCCAGGCTTCATCGAAGTGCAGGGTGTCGATCTCGGCCGCCAGCATTTCCTTGATCTGCTCGGCGTTGTACAGCACGCCGTCGTAGGTGCCCTGGGTGATGGTCAGGATGCGCGGCTTCTGGTTCTTCGCCTTGCTGGCGAATGGGTGGTTGGCAATCTTTTTCCTGATGGTCTGCGGATCGAACTCGCTCTTCGGGATCGGGCCGATGATGCCGTAGTGGTTGCGCGTCGGCATCAGGAACACCGGGATCGCGCCGGTCATCATGATCGCGTGCAGGATCGACTTGTGGCAGTTGCGGTCCACCACCACGATGTCGCCCGGCGCCACGTTGGCATGCCACACCATCTTGTTCGAGGTGGAGGTGCCGTTGGTGACGAAATACATGTGGTCGGAGTTGAAGATGCGAGCGGCGTTGCGCTCCGACGCGGCCACCGGGCCGGTGTGGTCCAGCAGCTGTCCCAGCTCGTCGACGGCGTTGCAGACGTCGGCGCGCAGCATGTTTTCGCCGAAGAACTGGTGGAACACCTGGCCCACCGGGCTCTTCAGGAACGCCACGCCGCCCGAGTGGCCCGGGCAGTGCCACGAATACGAGCTGTCCTGCGCGTAGTCGATCAGCGCCTTGAAGAACGGCGGCGCGAGCGTGTCCAGGTAGACCTTGGCCTCGCGGATGATGTGGCGCGCCACGAACTCGGGCGTGTCCTCGAACATGTGGATGAAGCCGTGCAGCTCGCGCAGGATATCGTTGGGGATATGGCGCGAGGTGCGGGTCTCGCCGTACAGGAAGATCGGCAGGTCGGAGTTGCGGCGGCGCACTTCGGCGACGAAGGCGCGCAGCTTCTCGATCGCGGCGGCCTCGAGTTCCTCGCTGTCGCTGGCGAACTCGTCGTCGTCGATCGACACGATGAAGGTCGATGCCCGGCTGGCCTGCTGGGCGAACGAGGTCAGGTCGCCGTAGCTGGTCAGCCCCATGACTTCCATGCCCTCTTTCTCGATCGCCTCGGCCAGCGCGCGGATGCCGGAGCCGGAGATGTTCTCGGAGCGGAAGTCTTCGTCAATGATGATGACGGGGAAGCGGAATTTCATCGGGCATCCTTGATGGGAAAGCAGGACATAAAGGACTTGAGCCACATGGCCGGCAGGGGTTCCCTGCGACGGCGGCATGTGGCTCTCACGTCAGGTTTGGCGGCCCTGGCGGGCTCGCCGTGCCGGCAGACGCCGGATTGTAATGCGCTCAGGTCTTCGGCAGTGTGACACCGTGCTGGCCCTGGTATTTGCCGCCCCGGTCGGCATACGAGGTCTCGCAGATCTCGTCGCTCTCGAAGAACAATACCTGGGCGCAGCCCTCGCCGGCGTAGATCTTGGCCGGCAGCGGCGTGGTGTTCGAAAACTCCAGCGTCACATAGCCTTCCCATTCCGGCTCGAACGGCGTCACGTTGACGATGATGCCGCAGCGGGCGTAGGTGCTCTTGCCCAGGCAGATGGTCAGCACGCTGCGCGGGATGCGGAAGTATTCCATCGTGCGCGCCAGCGCGAACGAGTTGGGCGGGATGATGCAGACCTCGCCCTTGAAATCAACGAACGACTTCTCGTCGAAGTTCTTGGGATCAACGATGGTGCTGTTGATATTGGTGAAGATCTTGAATTCGTCGGCGCAGCGGATGTCGTAGCCGTAGCTCGAGGTGCCGTAAGACACGATCTTGCGGCCGTCGGCCTCCCGGACCTGGCCTGGCTCGAACGGCTCGATCATGCCGTGCTGCTCCGCCATGCGGCGGATCCATTTGTCGGATTTGATGCTCATAAGGTTGGGAGGATAGACGGCTCGGAGTGCGCCGCATTGTACAACCAATCGAGGCGCACCCCTCAAGCCCGCAGCAGGCCGTGCAAGTGGCCGCTACGCCACCACATCTTCGGGCTGGCGGTGGCGGAAGCGCTCGCGCCCGGTATAGAGCAGGAAGTGCTTGCCGGTGCAGCGCGCGAACAGCGTCAGGTTGACGCGCCGGGCCATCTGGTAGCCCATCTGCGTCACGCCCGAGCGCGACAGCAGGAACGGGATGCCCATCTGCGCGCCCTTGATCACCATTTCGGAAGTGAGGCGCCCGGTGGTGTAGAAGATCTTGTCGCCGCCAGTCATGCCTTCGAGCCACATGCGTCCGGCAATGGCATCGACGGCATTGTGGCGGCCGACGTCCTCGACGAACATCAGCAGCTCGGTGCCCTGGAACAACGCGCAGCCATGCACCGAGCCGGCCTGCTTGTACACCGACTGCTGCAGCCGGATGGTGTCGATGATGCCGTACAGGGTGTCCTGGTCCAGCGTCGCGCCAACCGGCAGCCGGATGCTGTCGACCTCGTCCAGCAGCGAGCCGAACACGGTGCCCTGGCCGCAGCCGGTGGTCACCACGCGGCGGGCGGTGCGCTCCTCGATGCGGTCGACGCCGGTGCGGGTGGTCACCGCGGCCGATTCGGTTTCCCAGTCGACCTGCACCGCGGCAATGTCCTCGATCGATTCCACCAGGCGCTGGTTGCGCAGGTAGCCCAGCACCAGGTGTTCGGGCGCGCCGCCCAGCGTCATCAGCGTGACCAGCTCGCGCTTGTCGAGATAGACCGTCAGCGGCCGCTCGCCCGGCAGGTAGGCCGCGCGCACGCGCCCTTGCTCGTCGACGACTTCAACCTCTTCGATCAGGGGAACGGCTGCCTGGGTAAGCTCGGGACGCAAGGTCATGACGAGGGACTCGGGGCTGCGGGTGAGGCCCCGAGCGGCACACGCTGGGGGCGGAAGTTACGGCGCCTTTGCGGGGGATTGTACCGCGCCTGCCGCGGGCGCACCGGCGGTGCTGGCAATGGCCGGGGCTGGCGCCACGAACGGTCCCGGATCGGCGCAGGCGGCGGTCTGCACCGGCTCGCGCGCCTGCTGCCCGTGCGCCTTGCGGTCGGCCAGGTAATGCGCGGCGATCTTGTCCTGGGCACGGCACAGCTGGTACGCCGCAACCTTGTCGGACCAGGCGGCGCGCGCCCTGGTCTCGGCGGCCTTGGCCTGCTGGGCTTCGGTCGGCGTGGGCAGCTTGGCCAGCGCGCTCGGGGCGAAGGCTGTGCAGGCGGCACCGGCAACGGCAATCAGCGTCAGGATGCGTGTCATGGTTGTGGATTCCTGCTGTGTCGTGGGATTCGCTCGCCAGGCCTGCATCAGGCTTCGCCGGGACTCTGCCGCGCCGGCCGGGCCGCGGTGGCATCCGGGCTGGCCGAACGCTGGGCCGGGATCTTGCCGGACTTGATGTCGTCGTACCAGAGCTCGTGGTGCTCCTTGGCCCAGGCCTCGTCGACCCAGCCATCGCGCATGGCGCGGTACGCGCCTTCCATGCCGATGGTGCCCATATAGATATGGCCGCACGCCATGGCAGTCATCAGCACCGCCGAGATCCCGTGGATCACGTTGGCGATCTGCATGGTGGCGCGGTAGTAGTCCATGCCCGGCACGATCATGTCGAGCACCCAGCCCGACACCGACAGCACCAGGCCGAACACGAACACGCCCACCCAGAACCACATCTTCTCGCCGGCGTTGAAGCGCCCGCTCGGCACGTGCTTGGCCGAGGCCAGCCCGCCGAGGCTGGTGACCCAGCGGACGTCGTCGCGGCTGGGCAGGTTGTCGCGCAGGAACACCACGAAGGCGACGATCACCGAGAGCGTGAAGATCGGCCCCACCACGTTGTGCAGGTTCTTCAGGATGTAGCTGAGCCAGCCGAACAGCATATGGCCCATCAGCGGCAGCAGGAAATGCTTGCCCAGCAGCATCACGATGCCCGACACCGCCAGCACCACGAAGGAAATCGCCATGGTCCAGTGGACGATGCGCTCGAGCGGGGTAAAGCGCTCGATCATGCGGCCAGTCTTGGGCGTGCGCAGCGGGATGGTGCCGCGCCACAGGAAGAAGCCGAGGATCACCACCGGCACGATCAGCAGCAGCCAGCCGCCCCAGACCGTGATCACGCCGTTGCGGAACAGCCGCCACGACTGGCCGGTGCGCTGGATCAGCACCCCCGCTTCCTTGTCGGGCAGGCTGCTGTAGTGGCGCTGGTCGGAATTGACCTCGCGCCACATCGGCGCGTTGTTGCCGGGCTGCGTGACGCTGCGCTGCTGCTGCGACCTGGCCTCGGCGGCGATGTCGCGCGGCGGGATATTGAAGATGTTCTCGGACGCGATGCCGGCCAGCGGCTGGGCCGGATGCGTGGCCGGGTTGTTGGCGTCGGCGTTGGCCGATGCGGTCGCCGGTCCGGTCGGCGGCCCCGGCGCGGGTGCCGGGGCCTGTGCCACGGCATTGCCGGCCGCGGCCAGCGCCAGCGCGCCGGCAGTCAGCCAACCCCGCCAGCCACGCCAGCCTCCGGCGCGGCATCGATTGTGCGACGGCGTCATAGCCCCTCCTTCAGTTCCCGGCTGGCGGGAAGTCCACACGGCGGCGCGGTCATTGCACCCGGTTGTACTCGTTCTGCAACTGGTTGCGCTGGCGGATCTGGTTATTCCAGCTGTTGCGGTCGCCCGCGGTCCAGCCCTTGGCCACGAACGGATCGTCCGGGGCGCCCTGGAACGCCTGGGCGTCGGCCTTGCGGTGCGACGGGCCGATGGTCTGCGGCTTCTCGCCGCACGCGGCCAGCAGTACGCCGCACAGCGACACCAGTGCAACGACGCGGATGCGGTTCATGACGCTTTCCCCCCTGCAGGTGCCGTGGCGGCCGGCGCGGTCGGCGCGGCGGGCGCGGCTGGTGCCGGCGCGGGCTGCTGCGCCGGGGCCGCGGGCTTCGTGCCGGCCTGGGCATTGCCATAGGCGGTGCCCCAGCCGAACACGTCACCGCCGGTGCCGCGCTTGATCACGCGATTGCGCAGGATGTCGGCAATCACGTCGCCGTCGCCGCCCAGCAGCGCCTTGGTCGAGCACATCTCGGCGCACAGCGGCAGCTTGCCTTCGGCGAGCCGGTTGCGGCCGTACTTCTCGAACTCGGCCTCGCTGCCGTTTTTCTCCGGACCGCCCGCGCAGAAGGTGCACTTGTCCATCTTGCCGCGCACGCCGAAGGTGCCGGTCGACGGAAACTGCGGCGCGCCGAACGGGCAGGCGTACGAGCAGTAGCCGCAGCCGATGCAGACGTCCTTGTCGTGCAGCACCACGCCGTCCTCGGTGCGGTAGAAGCAGTCGACCGGGCAGACCGCCATGCAGGGCGCGTCCGAGCAGTGCATGCAGGCCACCGAGATCGATTTCTCGGCGCCGACCATGCCGTCGTTGACCGTGACCACGCGGCGCCGGTTCACCCCCCAGGGCACCTCGTGCTCGTTCTTGCAGGCAGTGACGCAGCTGTTGCACTCGATGCAGCGCTCGGCGTCACAGATAAATTTCATGCGTGCCATGGTGTTCCTCTGCGCTTAGGCAAACCGCTCGATCTGGCAAATGGTGGTCTTGGTTTCCTGCATCATCGTCACCGCGTCATAGCCATACGTGGTGGCGGTATTGACTGCTTCGCCGCGCACCACCGGCATCGCGCCCTCGGGGTAGTAGTCCTTCAGGTCCTTGCCCTGCCACCAGCCCGAGAAGTGGAACGGGACAAAGGCGGTATCCGGCCCGACCCGCTCCGTGACCAGCGCGCGCACCTTCAGCCTGGCGCCGGTCGGCGTCTTGACCCAGCAGTAGTCGCCGTTGCGGATGCCCCGGTCGGATGCGGCGCGCGGGTTGATCTCGACGAAGTTCTCCTGCTGCAGCTCGGCCAGCCACGGGTTGGAACGGGTTTCCTCGCCCCCGCCCTCGTACTCGACCAGGCGTCCCGAAGTCAGGATGATCGGGAATTTCTCGGCCACCTTGTTCTCGAGATTGCGCTGCTGCACCGACTTGTACAGCGTCGGCAGCCGCCAGAACGCCATCTTGTCGTCGTGGGTCGGGTACTTCGCGACCATGTCGGGACGCGTGGAGTACAGCGGCTCGCGGTGCTGCGGGATCGGGTCCGGGAAGTTCCATACCACCGCGCGCGCCTTGGCATTGCCGAACGGATGGCAGCCATGGTTCTTCAGCACCACGCGCTGGATGCCGCCGGACAGGTCGGTCTTCCAGTTCTTGCCCTCGGCCTTGGCCTTCTCGGCATCGGTCAGGTCGTCCCACCAGCCCAGCTTCTTCAGCAGCACGTGGTCGAACTCGGGATAGCCGGTGGTGATCTCCGCGCCCAGCGAGTGCGAGCCGTCCTCGGCCAGCAAGTTGACGCCATCGCGCTCCACGCCGAAATTGGCGCGGAAGTTGCCGCCCCCGTCCATCACGTGCTTGGTGGTGTCGTACAGGTTGGGCGAGCCCGGGTGCTTCAGTTCCGGCGTGCCATAGCATGGCCATGGAAGCCCGAAGTAGTCGCCGGTGAGGTCGTAGCCGGTGACCGGGTCCTTGCCCGACTTGCAGCGCAGCGTCTTGACGTCGAACATCTGCATATTGCGCATGTGCGACTTCAGCCGTTCGGGCGACTGGCCGGTGTAGCCGATGGTCCAGTTGCTGGCGTTGATCTCGCGCAGGATCGATTCCGGCTCGGGTTCCATCCAGGTCCGGCCTGCCCGCTTGACCTCGATCATCTTGTAGTTCTTCGACAGCTCCTTGCCGAAGCCGAGCTTGTCGGCGAACGCCTGCATGATGGTCTGGTCGGGCATCGACTCGAACAGCGGCTCGATCACCTTCTCGCGCCATTGCAGCGAGCGGTTCGAGGCCGTGCACGAGCCCGAGGTCTCGAACTGCGTCGCCGCCGGCAGCAGGTACACCGCCCGGTTGGGGTTGACCTTGTCGCCCTCGGCCGGCGGCATGTTGGCCATGGCCGCAGTCGCCGACGGGTAGGGGTCCACCACCACCAGCAGGTCGAGCTTGTCGAGCGCCTTCTTCATTTCCAGGCCGCGCGTCTGCGAGTTCGGGGCATGGCCCCAGAAGAACACGCCGCGCACGTTGTTGTCCTGGTCGATCAGCTCGTTCTTCTCGGTGACGATATCGATCCAGCGCGACACCGTGGTGCCGGACTTCTCCATCATCGCCTGCGACACGAACTGCTTCTTGATCCATTCGTAGTCCACGCCCCAGACTGCCGCGTAGTGCTTCCACGCGCCGGTGGCCAGGCCGTAGTAGCCCGGCAGCGAATCGGGGTTGGGCCCCACGTCGGTGGCGCCCTGCACGTTGTCGTGGCCGCGGAAGATGTTGGCGCCGCCGCCCGCCACGCCGATATTGCCCAGCGCCAGCTGCACGATGCACGAGGCGCGCACCATCGCGTTGCCGATGGTGTGCTGGGTCTGGCCCATGCACCACACCAGCGTGCTGGGCCGGTTCTTGGCCATGGTCTCGGCCACCAGGTAGACCTGCGCCTCGGGCACGCCGGTGACCTCCTCGACCTTGTCGGGGGTCCACTTGGCCAGCACCTCTTCCTTGACCTTGTCCATGCCGTAGACCCGGTCGTTCAGGTACTTCTGGTCTTCCCAGCCGTTCTTGAAGATGTGGTACAGCACCCCGAAAAGGAAAGCGATATCGGTGCCCGAGCGGATCCGCACGTAATGGTGCGCCTTGGCCGCGGTGCGCGTGAAGCGCGGATCGACCACGATCACCTTGCAGCCGTTCTCCTTGGCATGCAGCAGGTGCAGCATCGACACCGGGTGCGCCTCGGCCGCGTTGGAGCCGATATACAGCGCCGCCTTGGCGTTCTGCATATCGTTGTACGAGTTGGTCATCGCACCGTAGCCCCAGGTGTTGGCCACGCCCGCCACGGTGGTGGAGTGGCAGATGCGCGCCTGGTGGTCGGTGTTGTTGGTACCGAAGAACGACACCCACTTGCGCATCAGGTAGGACTGCTCGTTGCTGTGCTTGGAAGACCCGACGAAGAACATCGAGTCCGGGCCGCTCTGCTGGCGGATCTCCTTCATCTTCGCGGTGATCTCGTCGAGCGCCTGGTCCCAGCCGATGCGCTGGTACTTGCCGTTGACCAGCTTCATCGGGTACTTGAGCCGGTATTCGCCGTGGCCGTGCTCGCGCAGCGCCGCGCCCTTGGCACAGTGCGCGCCCATGTTCAGCGGCGAATCGAACACCGGCTCCTGGCGGATCCACACGCCGTTCTGCACCACCGCGTCGACCGCGCACCCCACCGAGCAGTGGCCGCACACGGTGCGCCTGACCACGATGCCGGTCTTGCCGTCGCCGGCGGCCTTCTTGTCGTCGGCGGCGTCGGCCTTGCGCAGCAGCGTCAGCTGCGAGGCCGCGAGCCCGGCGCCGACGCCGATGCCGGAGCGCTTGAGGAAGCTGCGGCGGTCCATGGTCGGCATGGCGCCGGCCAGGCTGGCCGCGAGTCGTTGGGAGAGCCGGCCGGAGCTTGCGCCGGCGGATTCCGGCCGATTGACGAGGCCGTCAGCGAGGCGGGCGGATGCGCCCTGCGCCGCGCGTTTGCGGGTCAAGATCATGTCTCACCTCAGAAACGGACGATTGGATAGCGTCCGGTTGCAGGCGGCGCGCCAGACCACGCCGCCGTGGCAGTTACACCAGCGTGGTCCGGTAATACTTGCGGATGTGGTCGGAGACCCGGTAACCCTTGCTGTCCGACGGAGGATCGGTGGGTTCCGGCAGGGTTGCAGCCTGGCCCGGCATGGCGGGTGTGCGCGTGCTCAGCGCTGCCGCACCGGTGGCGGCGGCTACAACTCCGGCGCCCGCGAGAAACGTGCGGCGCGCGACCCTGGTTGGCTTCTCTCTCATGTGGGGGCTCCTCGGTTGTCAAAGCCCGATGGTTGTGCCGTTATGCGTTGTTATGCATATTCTAGAATCAACTGGAAGGAAAGACCATGACAAGCACGGGTTTTTCCTTACCTTCTGCTCCAACTTGAGCTAAGAAACCTGCGCCTTGCGCCGCATCGGTCCCGCGCTCAGGTCATTTCGAGCGCCACCGCCTCGACCCCGGCGAAGGTGCCCAGCAGTCCGGCCACGCTGCGATAGAAGCGCGCCTGCGGATGCGCCGCCACCGCCTCGCACAAGGGCTCGATCCAGGGCTGCAGATGCTTCGCATAGAAGCGCTGCTGCTCGCCCAGGTTGGACACCGACAGGTCGTCGCCTGCCACCAGGAAGCGCATCACCTCGCACAGCGTGGCGATGTGGTCCTCGGTCTCGCTGACGCCTTCGTGGCGCTCCAGCCCGTAGCGGGCCAGGTCCTCGCGCAGCGCCACCAGCGGGCGCTCGTTGAGGAAGCCCGTCATATAGAAAGAGCCGTAGAGGAACACGTCCTGGCGCCCCACACCGACGAACAATTGCCGGTACTCCTCCTCGGCCTCGGCCGCGGTGGTCTCGCATGCTGCGTCGCACAACGCATTCCACGCCTTGCCCAGCACGGTCTGCGCGTCTTCGCCGACGGCGCGGTTGGCCGCGATGTGATGCAGCAAGGCGGCGTCCGGGGCGCGGTAGAACAGCGTCGCCAGCAGCCCGTACAGGTCGGCGCGGGCGGTGTCTTCGCTGTCCGTGGGGTCGGCGGGCGGCGCGGCGGTGAGCTGGATCGGCTGGAAATCTGTCATGTCGTGATGAATTGTGCCCGGTGGCCCCGGGCCGGGTCTCAGCGCAGGGTGGCGCCGGTGACGGCGCCGGGGTCGTGTTCCATCATGTCCACCACGCGGCAGTCCGGGCACATCCTGAGGCGCTCCGCGGCGGCGCCGGCAAAGGCCGGATGTCCGGCCAGGCGCACCAGCATCGACTCGACCATCTGCGCCGTGCCGAACGGCTTGGCGCAGCGCACGCAATGGAACGGCTGGGCCTCGTTGAGCGTGACCGGGCGCCGGGCCGCGTCGCCGGCCAGCAGGCGCGGCACCAGCGTCACGGCGTCCTCCGGGCAGGTCTTCTGGCACAGCCCGCACTGCACGCAGTTGCGCTCGATAAAGCTGAGCACGGGGCGCTCGGGGTTGTCGCGCAGCGCCTGCGACGGGCACGCGCCGACGCAGGCCAGGCACAAGGTGCACTTGCCGGTATCGACGGCGATGGCGCCGATGGGCGCGCCCGCCGGCAGCGGCACGCTCTGCGCCGGCGACGGCGCATGGCGCACCAGGTGGTCGAACGCGAAGTCGAGCAGCTCGCGCTTGGCCGCGACCGGGCCGAAGGGCGCGGGCGGCAGCGCGTTGCGCGCCGGACGCAGCGCCGCCAGGCCGGCATCGAGCGCGTCCGTGTCGGCGGCCTCGACCAGCGACAGCGCCTCGTCGTCATAACCCAGGCCCGACAGCAGGGCGCGCCCGACCGCCATCTGCTCCAGCAGTGCCGTGCGGTATTGCGGGGCCTCGTCGCCGGTCAGCAGCACCGCGACGCGGCTCGCGCCCCAGCACAGCGCGGCCAGCCACAGCTCCAGTCCCACCGAGGCCGGATGGAACAGCGACAGCGGCATGACCTGCGCGGGCACACCGCGCGCCTTGCCGCCGCGGGCGGCGCGGCCCAGCGCCAGCAGCGCGGGCGTGCCGGATTCCTCGCCGTGCAGCAGCACCACCGGGTCGCGCGCGCCGGCCTGCCGGTAGGCGGACAGCAGCGTGCGCAGCCGCGCGCCGGTGGTCTCCGGGCCGGGGTAGCCATAGCTGATGGCACCGCTGGGGCAGACCGTGGTGCAGGCGCCGCAGCCCATGCACAGGTTGGGCGTGACCTCGATGCGGCCCTTGCCGTCATGCCAGCGAGAGGTGATGGCCTGGGTCGAGCAGATATCGATGCAGGCGGTGCAGCCGGTGGTCTGGTTGCGACCGTGCGCGCACAGGCTGTCCTTGTAGCGGAAGAACTTGGGCTTCTCGAACTCGCCCACCAGGCCGGCCAGCGCCAGCGCCTGGGCCTGCTGCCGGGCGGGGTCGGCGCCGGCATGCAGGTAGCCTTGCGGCGGCTGGTGCATGGTGAAGGCGGGCGTATCGCACAGGTCGAAGACCAGGTCGAAGCGGCCCGTGCCGGTGCCCTGCGGACGGTCGAAGTCGATCGCCGCGGCGGCGCCGCAGGCGCGCACGCAGTCGCGATGCGCGCGGCAGCGCGACAGGTCGATCTGGTAGCTGAAGTCGATCGCGCCCTCGGGACAGGCATCGATGCAGGCATTGCAGCGCGTGCACAGGTCTAGGTCGATCGGGTTGCTGCGGCCCGCGCCGGTTTCCCAGCTGGCCTCGAAGGCGCCGAGCCAGCCGGTCAGCGCGGCCAGCTGGCCGCTGTGGACCGGATAGGCGCGCGCCGCGGGCTGCGCGGCGGTACCGTCGCGCGGGTCGCCGCCGGTCAGCAGCACCGTGACTTCGAGCTGCATCGCCGCCAGCCGCTCGGCCCAGGGCAGCGCGCGCGCGGCCGGCCCCAGCACCAGCACCGCGCCGTCGCTGCGGTAGTCCACCACCGGCACCGGCTCGGGTTCGGGCAGCGCCGCCACCGCCAGCAGCGCGGCGATCTTGGCATTGGCGGTCCTGGGGTCGCGCCGGGCACCCTGCGACCAGCCGCCGGTTTCGCGGATATTGACGAAGCGCACCGGCGCGGTCACGACCGCCTGGCCATCGCGGCCCTGCGCGGCTTGCGCGGCCACCTCGGTAAACAGCTGGCGCTCTTGCGTGCAGGCGACGATCACGTCCTCGGTGCCGTCCAGCGCGGCGGTGAAGTCACCGATTTCGCGCCGGCACAGCAGTCGATGGACCTTGAGCGGCCCCTGCCTGGCGTCGCGGGTTGCGTCTGACAATGCCGCCCCGTCCAGCGGCATGGTGTCGTTGCAATTGCAGATCAGCGTCGGCATGGCGAATGCGGCTGACCGGTCCGGACGTCCCTTCTTGGCGGGGGTCTGCGGGCCGGCGGATTGTGGGGATGCCTATTGTAGGCTGCGCTGCCGCCGGGGGCTACGCGCGATTATGCGGATATTGCCGCGGGTCTTGCTGGCCCTGTTGTTCGCTTTGACTGGCGTGCGGCGGCGGCGTTTCGGCGCCTGCCGGTGCATCGGCCTGCACCAGCGGCGCGTCGGCGTCTTCGCCTGGTGCTGCGGCCGCCTGCTGCGGTTCCTGCTCCGCGACCGTTTGCGCTGCCGGCGGTACCTGTTCCGGCTCCGACAGCCGGGCCGCGGCTTCGGCCGCGGCGCGTTCCTCGTCGGTCGGCTCGAACAGGCCCAGCGTCTCCGCCTGGCGCAGCTGGCGCAGGATCTCGGGCGGGATCGGGTCCGGCTTGCTGTAGTCGTCGATATAGATATCGAGCCCGTCCATCACATTGAAGTGCGGATCGGCAAACAGTGTCTTCAGCGCGGCGCGCTTGACCGACTCGTCCACGCCGCGCGCGACGAAGCGGGCGATCTCGTCACCGGGCCGCAGCGCCGCGACATCGGCCAGCGTCGGCGGCGGATCCCGCGGCGCCTCGGCAGCGGCTTCGACGGTCGCAGGGACAGGCTCGCTGTCGGTCTGTAGCGGCTGCGGCGGTTCGGCGGGAACGGCCACGCCTTCGCGCACCGCGGCCTTGCGGCGCGACCAGCGCGACAGGAAGGACGATTCGCTCATGGGCAGGGCCGCTTGTCGATGGTGTCAGGGATCAGTAGCGGGCGCGCTGGTCGGGCGCCTTGAAGGACTCGGGCCGGCGCCGCTGCTTGGGCTCGGGCCGGTAATGTTCGTTGACGTAGGCTTGCAGCCAGTCGCGCTGCTCCGGCGCCAGCGGCACGTTCTCGACGGTTTCGCCGGCATCCAGCCAGCGGCCGGCCTCGTTGTACGACAGCGCCACGGTGACCGGCACCGGATGCGCATCCTCTGCGTCGCCCTTGCCTTCATCCTCGGGCATGCGCCACAGCACGAACCAGCAGGGCGTGGCCGAGGTCAGGTTCAGGTAATAGCCCTCGCCCTGGTCGCGGAACAGCTCCACCTCGTAGCCCGGGTACAGCCAGCGCGCGCCGTGGGCATCGTGCTCCAGGCATACCGGCTGCGTGCCGAACTCGCCCAGGTCGGGCAGCACCGCGTCCAGCTGCCATTTCCAGGGCTGCCAGCGATTCGCCAGCGCCACCTTGCGCATCACCACGGCCATGGTGACGGCGGGGCGGGCGCCGGGCGGCGGCAGGTTGGCGGTGGGCTGGCTGTCCATGGCGGCAGGCGGGCGCTCAGGTGTTCTGCACGACGATGCTGGGGAACTTGCTGGTCATGTCGCGCGCCTTGTCGGCGACCTTGATCGCCACCTTGCGCGCGATGGCTCGGTACATCTCGGCCACCGGGCTGTCGGGCTCGGCCACCACGGTCGGGCGGCCGGAATCGGCCTGCTCGCGGATGCTCAGGTTCAGCGGCAGGCTGCCGAGCAGGTCGACGCCGTAGTCAGCGCACATCTTCTCGCCGCCGCCGTGGCCGAAGATATGCTCGACATGGCCGCAGTTCGGGCAGCAATAGACCGCCATGTTCTCGACGATGCCGAGGATGGGAATGCCCACCTTCTCGAACATCTTCAGGCCCTTCTTGGCATCCAGCAGCGCGATGTCCTGCGGCGTGGTCACGATCACCGCGCCGGTGACCGGCACCTTTTGCGACAGCGTCAGCTGCACGTCGCCGGTGCCCGGCGGCATGTCGACGATCAGGTAATCGAGGTCGCGCCAGTTGGTCTGGCGCAGCAGCTGCTCCAGCGCCGAGGTCACCATCGGGCCGCGCCACACCATGGGGTTGTCCTGCTCGATCAGGAAGCCGATCGAATTGGCCTGCAGGCCGTGGCCCTCCAGCGGCTCCATGGTCTGGCCGTCGGCGGATTCGGGGCGGCCGTCGATGCCCAGCATCATCGGCAGGCTGGGACCATAGATGTCTGCGTCGAGCATGCCCACGCGCGCGCCTTCGGCAGCCAGCGCCAGCGCCAGGTTCACGGCCGTGGTCGACTTGCCCACGCCGCCCTTGCCCGACGCCACCGCGATCACGTTCTTCACGCCCGGCAGCAGCTTGACGCCGCGCTGCACCGCGTGGGCGACGATCTTCATGCTGACGGCCACGCTGACATTGGTCACGCCCGGCAGCTGCCGCACCGCGGCCACCACCAGCTTGCGGATCGGATCGAACTGGCTCTTGGCGGGATAGCCGAGTTCGACCTCGAGCGATACCTCGCCGCCATCGACGCGGATGTTCCGGGCCGAGCGGGTGGAGACCAGGTCCTTGCCCGTATTGGGGTCGATGACGGTGCGCAGGGCTTCGGTAACCTGCTCAGTGCTGAGGCTCAAGACAAACTCCGCTTGGTATGTGGGAAACGGGCGCATGATGGCCTGCGCCTAATGTATCAAAGTATGCAGCACCGGCCATGAACGCCGGAAATCTGCGCGCAATCCCCTCTGTTGGGTGGGGGATTACAGACAATTACAAATCTCACAAGCTTGCACTTGTGCGCGCGCCGCCATATCCATATTGTAGTGCGGTTGGACGGCCCGGCATGCCGACACCGCCAGCGGTGCCGCGCCCGGCCGGGCCGACGCGCACAATGGGTTACCTGCCGCTTGCCTTGGCGTTACCATCGCGACGCGGTACCAAGAACATTTACGGGAACATCAGAAGGAGAAAGCATGAAGATCAAGCTCGTTACCGTTTCGCTCGCCGCCGCCACGCTGCTGGCCGCTGGCTGCGCCACCGAACAGCAAACCCACACGGCGGTTGGTACCGGCGTCGGCGCCGCGGTCGGCGCGGGGCTTGGCAACCTGATCGGCGGCAACACCACCGGCACGCTGGTGGGCGCGGCCGTCGGCGGCGCCATCGGCGGCGCGACCGGCTACAACTGGAACGCGATCCGCGGCAAGCTGAACAAGGACACCGCGGGCACGGGCACGCAGATCACCGAGCAGCCGGACGGCTCGCTGAAGGTCAACATCCCCAGCCAGGTCACCTTCGACACCGACAGCGCCACCATCAAGCCGTCGTTCCGCTCGGTGCTCGACCAGGTCGCGCAGACCCTGGGCCAGCACCAGGACGTCAGCGCCAACGTGGTGGGCCATACCGACAGCACCGGCAACCCCAACTACAACATGCAGCTGTCCCAGCGCCGCGCCCAGAGCGTGGCCGGTTACCTGGGTGATCGCGGCGTCGCACGCAACCGGCTGAGCGCCGAAGGCCGCGGCCAGAGCCAGCCGGTCGCGGACAACGCGACCGAGGCCGGACGGGCACAAAATCGCCGCGTCGAAATTTTTTTGAAACCAATTCAAGGGTGACCCTGTCATAGAAACAGGTGCCGCTTGCCACCGTTGCTGGCTCGCGATGGGTGGCTGACCTCCCGGGCGGTACCTGATTTCTCCTCCTTTTCCGTTGTGGAAAGCTGCGCCGGCACTGACCGGCGCTTTTTTTTTGCTCGCGAGCAGCCGGCGTGTGTCCCATTCCGCGATGCGGAACCGCCGCGCGGCGGCCGGCCAGTTGTTAAAATAGCCCCTTCCCGGCAAGCGCCCGCCCGTCCTGGCTGGCGCCGTCCCCCTCGATTTCCCCGCTCCTGACCGGCTCCTGTTTATGACCGCACGTCGCATCCTCGTCACATCCGCCCTGCCCTACGCCAACGGCCAGATCCATATCGGCCACCTGGTGGAGTACATCCAGACCGATATCTGGGTGCGGTTCCAGCGCATGATGGGCAACGAGGTCTACTACGTCGGCGCCGACGACACCCATGGCACCCCGGTCATGCTGCGTGCCGAGAAGGAAGGCATCACCCCGAAGCAGCTGATCGACCGCGTCTGGACCGAGCACAAGCGCGATTTCGACAGCTTCCTGGTGTCCTTCGACAACTACTACAGCACCGACGCCGAGGAAAACCGCGAGCTGTGCGAAAAGATCTACCTGGCACTGAAGGCCGAGGACCTGATCGCCGAGCGCGAGGTCGAGCAGTTCTACGACCCGGTCAAGAACATGTTCCTGCCTGACCGCTTCATCAAGGGCGAGTGCCCGAAGTGCGGCGCCAAGGACCAGTACGGCGATTCGTGCGAGGTATGCGGCACCACCTACGTGCCGACCGACCTGAAGAACCCCTACTCGGTGGTGTCGGGCGCCACCCCGGTGCGCAAGTCGTCGGCCCACTACTTCTTCAGGCTGTCCGATCCGCGCTGCGAGAGCTTCCTGCGCGAGTGGGTGGCCGACCTGGCGCAGCCCGAAGCCGCCAACAAGATGCAGGAATGGCTGGGCGCCGAGGGCGAGGCCTCGACCCTGTCCGACTGGGACATCTCGCGCGATGCGCCCTACTTCGGCTTCGAGATCCCGGGGGCGCCGGGCAAGTACTTCTACGTGTGGCTGGACGCGCCGATCGGCTACTACGCCAGCTTCAAGAACCTGGCGCAGCAGCGCGGCATCGATTTCGACGCCTGGGTCGGCCCGCACTCGACCGCCGAGCAGTACCACTTCATCGGCAAGGACATCCTGTACTTCCACACGCTGTTCTGGCCGGCGATGCTGCGCTTCTCGGGCTACCGCACCCCGACCAATGTGTTCGCCCATGGCTTCCTGACCGTCGACGGCGCCAAGATGAGCAAGTCGCGCGGCACCTTCATCACCGCGCAGAGCTATATCGACACCGGCATGAACCCGGAGTGGCTGCGCTACTACTTCGCCGCCAAGCTCAACGCCAGCATGGAAGACCTCGACCTGAACCTCGACGACTTCATCGCGCGCGTGAACAGCGACCTGATCGGCAAGTACGTCAACATCGCCAGCCGCGCCGCGGGCTTCCTGGTCAAGCGCTTCGACGGCAAGGTCGACGAGGCCGCGCTGGCCCATCCGCTGCTGGAGCAGTTGCGCCAGGCCGCGCCGCAGGTGGCGCACCTGTATGAAAGCCGCGAGTACAGCAAGGCGCTGCGCCTGGTGATGGAGCTGACCGATGCCGTCAACGCCTTCGTCGATACCGAGAAGCCGTGGGAGCTGGCCAAGGACGACAGCAAGCGCGCCGCGCTGCATGCGGCGTGCTCGGTCTCGCTCGAGGCGTTCCGCCTGCTGACCATCTACCTGAAGCCGGTGGTGCCCAACGTGGCCGCGGGCGTGGAGCGCTTCCTCAACGTCGCGCCGCTGGACTGGCGCGCGATCGACCAGCAACTGTCGGCCGCCAGCCCGGTGCAGCCCTACCAGCACCTGATGACGCGCGTCGATGCCAAGCAGGTCGACGCGCTGCTGGCCGCCAACCGCGAATCGCTGCAGGCGACCGCGGCGCCGGCCGCCAACGCTGACGCAAACGCCAACGCCGCCGCGATCGAGCCGATCGCCGACACCATCACCATTGACGACTTCGCCAAGATCGACCTGCGCGTGGCAAAAATCGTCGAATGCCAGAAGGTGGAAGGCTCGAACAAACTGCTGCAGCTGACGCTGGACCTAGGCGAAGGCCGCACCCGCAATGTGTTCTCCGGCATCCAGTCGGCCTACACGCCCGAGCAGCTGGTGGGCAAGCTGACCGTGGTGGTGGCGAACCTGGCGCCGCGCAAGATGAAGTTCGGCGTCTCCGAAGGCATGGTGCTGGCGGCCTCGGCCGCGGATGAAAAGGCCGCGCCCGGCCTGTACATCCTGGAGCCGCACAGCGGCGCGGTGCCGGGCATGCGCATCGGCTGATCGTCCGGTATCGTTCCCTCTCCCGACACGCGGGAGAGGGTGCCATCCCGCGGCACGCTCGTGACGCGGTTACTCCCGGTGGCGAATCGCCATCCCATCCCTCGGGGCGCGCCAACGCGCCCGCCACAGCCGCCTGAATTCTGCAATGCAGAACAATACAGCGGCAAATCCCCGTCCTCTCCCCGGCTCTATGCACACGCGGCATGTCATACATGGTTCCGGCGCATCGCGCTTGTGACCCCCAGGCTGGCCGCGTAGATTCCACCTCGCAGAATCACAAACCACAAAAACAAGAAGCCGGCGGCGCAGACCGCTTGCGCGCTTGCGTGCCGCCGCTTCGCATGGAAGGGGACATTTGTGAAGAAGCTCCTGATCGCCAATCGCGGCGAGATCGCGTTGCGCGTGCAGCGCGCCGCCCGCGATCTCGGCATCGCCACCGTGGCCGTCTACGCCAGCGACGACGCCAACAGCCGCCACCGCCTGCTTGCCGACGAAGCCGTCGCACTGCAGGGCGAAGGTGCGGCGGCCTATCTCGACATCGACGCCATCCTCGCCGCGGCGAGGGCCACCGGCTGCGATGCCATCCACCCCGGCTACGGTTTTCTCAGCGAGCGCGCCGACTTCGCCAGCGCCTGCGCGGCGGCACAGATCGTCTTTGTCGGGCCCGAGCCCGAACACCTGGCCCTGTTCGGCGACAAGGGCCGCGCATTGGCGCTGGCCGCCCGCTGCGGCGTGCCGGTCATGCCGGCCACGCCGGGCGGCGCCACGCTCGATGCGGTGACGGCCTTCTTCGACGAGCAGGACGGCGCCGGCGTGGTGCTCAAGGCCGTTGGCGGCGGCGGCGGGCGCGGCATGCGCGTGGTGCGCGAACGCGACGCCCTGGCCGAAGCCTATGCGCGCTGCCGCTCCGAGGCACGCTCGGCGTTCGGCATCGACGCCCTCTACGCCGAGCGCCTGGTGGCGCGCGCGCGCCATATCGAAGTGCAGATCGCCGGTGACGGCGACAGCGTGATCGCGCTGGGCGAGCGCGACTGCACGCTGCAGCGCCGCTTCCAGAAGGTGGTGGAGATCGCGCCCAGCCCGGCGCTCGATGCGGCGCTGCGCCAGCGCATCGTCGACGCGGCCTGCACACTGGCGCGCGAGGCGCGCTACCGCAGCCTGGGCACGTTCGAATTCCTGGTCGAAGCGCCAGAGCATGACGCCGGCCGCGATGGTGCGGCCCTGCCCTTCGTCTTTATCGAGGCCAACCCGCGCCTGCAGGTCGAGCACACTGTCACCGAGCAGGTCACCGGGATCGACCTGGTCGCCGTCCAGCTGGGACTGGCGCAAGGGCGGCGCCTTTCCGAGCTGGGGCTGGACCCGCGCCACCCGCCGCGCATGCGCGGCTTTGCGATCCAGGTGCGCGTCAATGCCGAAGCCACCGACGCGCAGGGGCTGGCGCGGCCGGCACAGGGCCGGCTGGAGCGCTTCGATCCGCCCACCGGGCCGGACGTGCGCGTCGACACGCATGGCTATACCGGCTATGCCCCGTCCGCGCATTACGACACGCTGCTCGCCAAGCTGATCGTGACCTCGGCCAGCGACCACTTCGCCGACGCGGTGCGGCGCCTGCAGCGCGCGCTGGCCGAATTCAATATCGCCGGCATCGCCACGAACCTGGACCTGCTGCGCGCGCTGGCAGAGCGCGATGACTTTGCCAGCCAGCAGGTGCATACCCGCTATATGGAGACGGCGCTGCCCGCGCTGCTGGAATGCGCCGCGCAGATCGGCGCGCAGCACGCGGCCAGGCACGCGCTCGCGGGCGCCGCCGTGGCGCCGGTGGCGGCCTCGCCGAGCAGCGCCAGCTTCGACGAGCAGCTGGGCGAAGGCCTGAGCGCGGTGCGCGCGCCGATGAACGGCCGCGTGATCGAGCTGGCGCGCGAGAACGACGTGGTCAAGGCCGGCCAAACCGTGGCGGTGCTCGATGCGATGAAGATGGAACATGCCATCGTGGCCGAACACGCGGGACGCGTGATCGACCTGCGCACCGCATCCGGCGAGCAGGTGGCCGAAGGCCAGGTGCTGCTGGTGCTGGAGCCCGCCGACGCCGGCGCGCATGCCGGCGCCGACGCCGAACGCGCCGACCCCGCGGCGATCCGCCCGGACCTGCAGCGCGTGCTGGACCGCCATGCCTTCCTGTACGACGCGGCCCGCCCGGAGGCGGTGGCGCGCCGCCGTGCGCGCGGCCAGCGCACCGCGCGCGAGAACGTTGACGACCTGTGCGATGCCGGCAGCTTCCGCGAATACGGCGGCCTGGCGCTGGCGGCGCAGGCCAGCCGGCGCAGCGAGGCCGACCTGATCGCCAACACCCCCGCCGACGGCCTGATCACCGGCACCGGCACCGTCAACGGCAGCCTGTTCGCGCCGGAACGCGCGCGCTGCGCGGTGCTGGCCTACGACGCCACGGTGCTGGCCGGCACCCAGGGCAAGCGCAACCACACCAAGACCGACCGCATCCTCGAGGTGGCACTGCGCAACCGCCTGCCCACGGTGATCTTTGCCGAGGGCGGCGGCGGGCGCCCGGGCGATGTCGACTTCCCCACCGTGGCCGGCCTGTACCAGCCGTCGTTCGGCGCCTTCGCCGAGCTGAGCGGCGAGGTGCCGGTGATCGGCATCGCGTCGGGGCGCTGCTTCGCCGGCAATGCCGCGCTGCTGGGCTGCTGCGACCTGATCGTCGCCACGCGCAACGCCAACATCGGCATGGCCGGTCCCGCCATGATCGAAGGCGGCGGCCTGGGCGTGTTCCGGCCCGAGGACATCGGTCCGGCCGCGGTGCAGTACCACAACGGCGTGGCCGACCTGCTGGTCGACGACGAAGCCGCGGCCGTGGCCGCAGCCAAGCACTACCTGTCGATGTTCCAGGGCCGCATCGACGCATGGCAGGCGCCCGACCCGCTGGCGTTGCGCCAGGTGGTGCCGGAAAACCGCCTGCGCGTGTACGACACCCGTGCCGCCATCGACGGGCTGGCCGACGTCGGCAGCGTGCTGGAGCTGCGCGCCGGCTTCGGCACCGGCATCCATACCGCGCTGGTGCGCATCGAAGGCCGGCCGGTGGGCATCCTCGCCAGCAATCCGCGCCACCTCGGCGGCGCCATCGACGCCGATGCCGCCGACAAGGCCGCGCGCTTCATGCAGTTGTGCAACGCGCACGGGCTGCCGATCGTGTCGCTGATCGACACGCCGGGCTTCATGGTCGGCCCCGAGGTCGAGGCCCGCGCCCAGGTGCGGCACGTGTCGCGCATGTTCGTGATCGGCGCCAAGCTGCGCGTGCCGTTCCTGGCGGTGGTGCTGCGCAAGGGCTATGGCCTGGGCGCGATGGCGATGGCCGCGGGCGGCTTTCGCGCGCCCAGCTTCACGGTGTCGTGGCCGACCGGCGAGTTCGGCGGCATGGGGCTGGAGGGCGCGGTGCGGCTGGGCTTCCGCAAGGAACTGGAAGCACTGCCGGCGGGGCCGCAGCGCGATGCGCTGTACCAGCAGCTGGTGGCGCAGATGTACGAGCGCGGCCATGCCATCAACGCCGCGGCGGCGCTGGAGCTCGATGCCGTGATCGATCCCGCCGCGACGCGGCAGTGGCTGGTCAGCGGCCTCGAAGCGGGCGCGGCCGACCCGCACCGATCGCACCGACCGATACGCCCCTTCGTCGACGCCTGGTAGGCGCGATGGCTGACCACACCAAGCGGACCACACAAGAGCCAAGCAAGAGGAGACAGCAGATGGACGAACAGGCGTTCTTCGCGGACCTGGAAGCCCGGCATCGCAAGATCTGGCCAGCCGGCCTGCCCGACGCACCGATCTACCCCCATGGCGAGGTCCCGCTGGGCGACTACCTGCGCGCGTGGGCGCGCAAGCGCCCGCACCATGCCGCGCTGGTCTGGTACGGCACCACCGTCACCTATGCCGAACTCGACGACCTGTCCGAGCGCTGCGCCGCGCTGCTCAGGGGCCGCGGCGTCGGCGCGGGCGACCGCGTCGCGGTGATGATGGGCAACTGCCCACAGTTCCACGTGGTGTTCTACGCCATCCTGAAGCTGGGCGCGGTGTACGTGCCAGTCAACCCGCTGTTCAAGGAACAGGAGCTGGTGTATGAACTGAACGATGCCGGCGCCACCACCATCATCGTGCAGGACCAGCTGGCGCCGCTGCTGATGTCGGTGCGCGCGCAGACCGCGCTGCGGGCGGTCTACACCACCAGCGCCGGCGCCATGCTGCCGGCCCAGCCCGAACTGCCGCTGCCGGCCGGGCTGGATGCGCCCGCGCTGGCCGTCGATGGCGCCATCGACCTGCTGCAGGCGCTGCGCGAGACCGCGCCGGTGGCGCTGCCGCCGGTCGACCTGGACGCGCTGGCCGCGCTGAACTACACCGGCGGCACTACCGGCCTGCCCAAGGGCTGCATGCACACGCAGCGCGACATGCTGTACACCGCGGCAGCCTCGTATGCGCTGACCGGCGGCGTCGACGCGGCGCGGCTGGCCGAGGGCTCGGACGACGTGATGCTGAACTTCCTGCCGATGTTCTGGATCGCGGGCGAGAACCTCGGCCTGATCTACCCGATCTTCAGCGGCGCGACCGTGGTGCTGCTGGCGCGCTGGGACCCGGTCGCGGTGATGGCCGCGATCGAGCGCTACCGCGTCAACCGCACCTTCGTCGTGGTCGACAACGCGGTCGAGCTGATGAACCACCCGGAGTGCGGCCGCTACGACCTGCGCTCGCTGCAGCATACGCGCGCGGCCTCGTTCATCCGCAAGATCACGCCCGACATCCGCCAGCGCTGGCACGCGCTGACCGGCAGCGTCATTGCCGAAGGCGCGTGGGGCATGACCGAGACCCATACCAGCGACACCTTCACCACCGGCATGCAGGACGACGACATGGACCTGCGCGGCCGCCCGGTCTTCGTCGGCCTGCCGGTGCCGGGCACGCGCATCAAGATCTGCGACTTCGACACCGGCGCGGTGCTGCCGGTCGGCGAGGAAGGCGAGATCGTGGTCAGCACGCCGTCGCTGTTCAAGGGCTACTGGGGCCGTCCCGACGTCGACGCCGAGGTGTTCCGCGACGGCTGGTTCCGCACCGGCGATATCGGCGCGTATGACGAGGCCGGCTACCTGCATTTCCTGGGCCGGCGCAAGGAGATGCTGAAGGTGCGCGGCATGAGCGTGTTCCCGTCCGAGCTGGAGGTGCTGCTGTCGCGCCACCCGGCGGTGCTGGGCTCGGCCGTGGTGGGCCGCCCGGACCCCGACAAGGGCCAGGTGCCGGTGGCCTTTATCCGCCTGCGCCCCGAGCATGCCGACGGCACCAGCGCCGAGGCATTGCACGCCTGGTGCCGCGAACAGATGGCGGTCTACAAGGTGCCCGAAATCCGCATCCTGCCCGAGTTTCCGCTGACCGCCACCGGCAAAGTGCGCAAGGTGGAACTGCAGGCGCTGCTGGACACCGAGGCCGGCGGCTGAGCGCAGCCCGGGCGGCGCAAGCCCGGCCGGCAGTACCGACCCGGCGCAACCATGGAGCCATCGGCCATGCACGATCGATCCACCGGCAACACCAGGGAAGACCGCCACTTCGTCACCGCGCTGGCGCGCGGGCTCGAGGTGCTGGCGTGCTTCCGCACCAGCGACCGCGCACTGGGCAACCAGGAAATCGCGCGGCGCTGCCAGCTGCCCAAGTCCACGGTCTCGCGCCTGACCTCGACCCTGACCCGGCTGGGCTACCTGGCGCGCGTCGAAGGCAGCCAGCAGTACAGCCTCGGCACGGCCTGCCTGCGGCTGGGCAGCGCCATGCTGTCGCGGCTGGATATCCGCAAGGTGGCGCGCCCGCTGATGCAAGAGCTGGCGGATTTTTCCGGGGGCACGGTGTCGCTGGGCACGCGCGACCGCTTCTCGATGATCTATGTCGAACATTGCCGCAGCAGCGCGGCGATTGCGCTGACGCTCGATACCGGCTCGCGCATTCCGGTGGCGACCTCGGCAATCGGCCGCGCCTGGCTGGCGGTGGCCGCAGACGCCGAGCGGCAAGCCTTCATGGAGCAGGTGCGCGATGTCGACGACATGGCCTGGCCACGGCTGCGCCGCGGCATCGAACAGGCGCTGGCCGATCACCGCGAGCTCGGCGTGACCTGCTCGATGGGCGAGTGGCAGGCCGATGTCAACGGCATCGCGCGCGGCTTCGAGCCCGGCCAGGGCATGCCGCCCATGGCGCTCAACGTGGGCGGGCCGTCGTTCCGGCTGTCGCCGTCGTTCCTGCTGCAGGAAGTGCGGCCGCGCCTGCTAGAGGTGGTGCGCCAGCTCGAGAGCAGCTTCCCGCGCTGAGCGCGCCCGTTGTTCACACCCACAGCGCCGCCACGAGACGGCGCAACCGGAGGAGCACCATGCAAGTGAAGACACTGTCTGACGCCACCCGCCACCGGCTGCTGGCCGGCCTCGTCGCCGCGGCCATTGTGCCGGTCGCGCATGCCGCGCCCGCGCCCGCCACCGGCAGCCTTACCGTCGCCTTTGGCGCGGAGTCGACCACGCTCGACCCGGTCAAGATCTCGGCCGGCGTCGACCACTACTTTGTCGGCCAGATCTTCGAGATGCTGGTGCGCCGCAACGCCGCGCTCAAGGACGAGAACTGGCTGGCGGAAAGCTGGAAGCTCGACCCCGGCAAGGACGGCAAGCCGGTGCTCGACGTGCAGCTGCGCAAGGGCGTGCGCTTCCATAACGGCGACCCGCTGACGTCGGAGGACCTGGAGTTCTCGTGGCAGCGCCAGCGCGATCCCAAGAGCAGCTTCTTCTCGCACTATGTGTCGTCGGTCGAGCGCTTCGAGATCGTCGATGCGCACCGCTTCAAGCTGCATTTCAAGGAGCCCGATGCGCAGTTCATCGTCGGCAACATGCAGCTGTGGGCCATGCCAAAGAAATACATCCAGAAGGTGGGCGAGGAAGAGTTCGCCCGCAAGCCGGTGGGCACCGGGCCATGGAAGTTCGTCTCGCGCACGGTCAAGGACGAACTGAAGCTGGAAGCCTTCGACGGCTACTGGAACAAGGACAAGCGCCCCGGCATCAAGGACCTGACGATCAAGGTGATCCCCGAGGACCTTACCCGGGTGGCGGCGTTCAAGACCGGCAAGGTGGATTTCATCGACAACGTGCCGCCGTCGATGGTGGAAGAGTTCAAGAAGATGCCCGGCGTGAAGACCGTCACGCTGGTCAGCGGCAACAACCTGTTCCTGAACTTCAACACGCAGATGCCGAAATCGCCGTTCAATGACGTGCGCGTGCGCCAGGCCGCCGCGCATGCCATCGATGTCGACGCCATCATCAAGCGCGTGCTGTTCGGCCAGGGCGAGCGCTATGCGCAGGTGGGCAAGGCCTCCAACGGCTACGACCCCGCGCTCAAGCCCTATGCCTTCGACCAGAAGCGCGCCCGCGAGCTGCTCAGGCAGGCCGGCTATCCCAATGGCTTCGACACCCCCTGCTACAACCTCACCACGCCGCGCGAGCCGGGCGTGAAGGAAGTCGGCGAAGCCATGTACGCCTACCTGAGCGCGGTAGGCATCCGCTGCCAAGTGCGCAACCTGGAGTACGGCGCCTGGATCAGCCTGGGCAAGCGCGGCCGTTCCGGCCCGCCCGAGATGGACGGCGTGCTGAGCTGGATGTGGTCGCAGGGCCTGCCCGGCGATCCCGGCCTGGCGTGGTCGGGCCACCTGCACAGCTACCAGGCCGGCGGCGGCTGGGGCACCTACTCGTACACCAGCGACCCCGAGGTCGACGCGCTGCTGGAAAAACAGCGCCAGACCATGGACCCCGCCGCGCGCACCGCGCTGCTGCAGCAGATCGCGCGCCTGAAGCAGGAGCGCGTGCTGGGCGGCCTGCCCACCTACCGCCCGCTGGTGACCTTTGCCTGGCGCGACAACAAGATCGACTACGTTCCCTGGCCGATCCGCGACTACTGGCGCTCGTTCCAGGAAGTCAGCTGGAAGCCCCGCTGACCCGTCGCCGCGCCCGGCCGCATCGATCCCTGCGCGCCGGCGCGGCATCCCCGCCGATGACTCCCCCGACGGAGCCCGCCATGCCCATAGCCAAACGCCTGCTGCACGGCCTGATCAGCATCCTTGGCGCGAGCGTGATCATCTTCCTGATCTCGCGCCTGTCCGGCGACCCGCTGGCCTTGCTGCTGCCGGCCGACGCGCCGCCCGAGGTCATCGAACAGACCCGCCAGCACCTCGGCCTGGACCAGCCACTGGTGGCGCAATACCTGGTGTTCCTGCGCAACGCCGTCACCGGCGACTTCGGCAACTCCTACCGCTGGCAGGAGCCGGCGCTAGGCCTGATCCTGGAGCGGCTGCCGGCCACTGTGGAGCTGGCGCTGGCCGCGCTGGCGTTCTCGATCGCGATGGCGGTGCCGTTCGGCGTGCTGTCGGCGGTCTACCGCGGCTCGTGGTTCGACCGCTTCGCCAAGGTCTTCGCCATGGCGGGCCAGGCCATGCCCAACTTCTGGGTCGGCCTGCTGCTGATCCTGTTGTTCGCGGTGCAGCTGAACTGGCTGCCGGCCTTCGGGCGCGAATCGTGGAACAGCCTGGTGCTGCCGGCGATTGCGCTGGGCTGGTATCCGGTGGCGGCGCAGACCCGCGTGGTGCGCTCGGCCATGCTCGATGTGCTCGACAGCGACTACATCCGCATGGGCCGCGCCATGGGCCTGCCCGAGCGCGTGCTGATCTGGAAGTATGCGCTGCGCAACGCGGCGATTCCGCTGGTGACGATCCTCGGCGTCTACTTCGCGGCGATGCTGGGCGGCGCCTTCGTGGTCGAGGTCATCTTCGCCTGGCCCGGCGTTGGCCGCACCGTGGTCGAAGCCGTGTTCGCGCGCGATTTTCCCGTGGTGCAGGCGGGCGTGATGCTCACCTCCGTGCTGTTCGTGCTGTCCAACCTGCTGGTCGACCTGAGCTACGGCCTGATCGACCCGAGGATCCGCCATGCCTGAGATCGCCATGCCCCCTGCCGGCGCCACCGCGCCGGTGCGCCAGCGTCCGCGGCGCAACCTGCGCGGCCTGCCGTGGTTTGCGCTGGCGGTGCTGCCGCTGCTGCTGGCCTGCGCCATCGGCGGCGAGGCGCTGCTGCCGCACGACCCCAACGGCCTCGACCTCGGGCTCGCGTTCCAGCCGCCGGCGTGGCTGGCCGGCGGCAGCTGGGCCTATCCGCTCGGCACCGACAACATGGGCCGCGACCTGCTCACGCGCATCATGGCCGGCACCCGCATCTCGCTGGTGGTCGCGCTGTACGCCATCCTGATCTCCGGCGGCATCGGCACCGCCGCCGGCATGCTGGCCGGCTACTTCGGCGGGCGCCTGGACGCGCTGATCATGCGGCTGGTCGACATCCAGATGTCGATCCCGGCGCTGGCGCTGGCGCTGGTGCTGGCGGCGGTGCTGGGGCCGGGCTTCGAGACCGTGGTGCTGGTGATCGTGGTCACCTACTGGACCTGGTACGCGCGCATCGTGCGCGGCGAGGTGATGTCGCTCAAGCAGCGCGACTACGTGGCGCTGGCGCGCGTGGCGGGCTGCGGCACGCTCACGATCTTCCGCCGCCACCTGCTGCCCAACCTGCTCAACACGCTGCTGGTGCTGGCCACGCTGCAGGTCGGGCAGGTGATCATCTTCGAGGCCTCGCTGAGCTTTCTCGGCCTGGGCATCCAGCAGCCCGACGTGTCGTGGGGACTGATGCTGGCCGATGCGCGCAACTACATCACCAACGCGTGGTGGGCCATCACCATGCCCGGGCTGGCGATCATGGCCACGTGCCTGGCGTCGAACCTGCTGGGCGACTGGCTGCGCGACCACTTCGACCCGAAACGGAGGCAGCTATGACCGGCCCGGACCCGCACGTGACCCAACGCCCGTTGCCAACGGCCGCCCCCGACACGTGCTCGCACGGCGCGCCGATGCTATCTGTGCAGGGGCTGACCACGCACCTCGAACTGCGTCGCGGCATGGTGCGCGCGGTCGACGGCGTCGACCTGCATGTGAACCAGGGCGAGACCCTGGGCGTGGTGGGCGAGTCCGGCTCGGGCAAGTCCATGACCATCCTGTCGATCCTGCGCCTGCTGCCGCGCCAGGGCGGCGTGCGCCTGGGAGGCAAGGTGCTGCTCGATGGCGTGGACCTGCTGCAGCTGCCGGAAAAGACCCTGAGCACGCAGTACCGCGGCCGCAAGATCGCGATGATCTCGCAGGACCCGCTGACCTCGCTGAACCCGGTGTTCTCGGTCGGCGACCAGGTCGGCGCACCGCTGCCTTACCACGGCCAGGCTAACGGCCGCGAAGCGCGTCGGCGCCAGGTGGTGCAGGTGCTTGACAGCGTGCGCATCCCCTCGCCCGAGACCCGGCTGGACGACTATCCGCACCAGTTCAGCGGCGGCATGCGCCAGCGCGTGGTGACCGGCATGGCCATCGCCAGCGCGCCGCGGCTGCTGGTCGCCGACGAGCCCACCTCGGCGCTGGACGTGACCATCCAGGTGCAGATCATGGCGCTGTTCCGCAGGATCCAGGCGCAGACCGGCGTCGGCATCATCCTGATCACGCATGACCTGGGCGTGGCGGCCAGCATCTGCCACCGGGTCGCAGTGATGTACGCCGGCCGCATCGTCGAGACCGGCGACGTGCGCACGCTGTACCAGCGCCCCGCCCATCCCTATACCCAGGCGCTGCTGCAGGCGATTCCCCGCTTCGGCGACCGGCGCGAGCGGCTCTACGCGATCCCGGGCAGCCCGCCCAGCCTGGTCGACCCGCCGCACGGCTGCCGCTTCGCCGCGCGCTGTCCGCACCGCAAGCCGCTGTGCGACGACGCCTATCCCCCCGAGATCGAACTGGAATCCGGCCACAAGGTCAGCTGCTGGCTGGCCTCGGCCGGCTGAGACCGCGCAAGCCAGGAGGCGCCATGCTGCTTGAAGTGCAAGACCTGAAGAAGCATTTCCCCGCGCGCGGCGGTGGCACCGTGCGTGCCGTCGACGGTGTCAGCTTTGCCGTCGATGCCGGCCAGACCTTTGCGCTGGTGGGCGAGTCCGGCTGCGGCAAGACCACCATCGCGCGCCAGCTGCTGCTGCTCGAGCGCCCCAGCGCCGGCGCCATCCGCTTCGACGGCCGGGACGTGCTGGCGCTGGACCGCAAGGGCGTGCTGGCCTACCGGCGCCAGGTGCAGGCGGTGTTCCAGGACCCGTCGTCGTCGCTCAATCCGCGCCTGAAGGTCAGCATGCTGCTGGCCGAGCCGTTGCTGGCGCACGGCCAGGGCGGCAACCGCGCCGCGCTACGGGCCCGGCTGCTGGAGCTGCTGGAGATCGTCGGCCTGCCGCCCGGCGCGCTCGACCTGTACCCGCACGAGTTCAGCGGCGGCCAGCGCCAGCGCATCGCGGTGGCGCGCGCGCTGGCGCTGCAACCGCGGCTGCTGGTGCTGGACGAGCCGACCTCGGCGCTGGATGTGTCGATCCGCGCGCAGATCGTCAACCTGCTGGCGGAGATCCAGCGCAGCTTCGGGCTGGCCTACGTGGTGATCGCGCATGATCTGGCGCTGGTGGAGCACTTCAGCTCGGCGGTGGGCGTGATGTACCTGGGCAATATGGCGGAAAGCGGGCCCAGCGCCGCGGTCTTCGGCGCGCCGCGCCATCCCTATACGCAGGCGCTGCTGGGCTCGGCGCCGCGGCCCGATCCGGACCACCAGCCCGCCGAAGGCCTGATCCTGGGCGATATCGGCTCGGCGCTGCACCCGCCGCCGGGGTGCAAGTTCCATCCGCGCTGCCCGCGCGCGCTGCCGGCGTGCGCGACGGAGGTGCCGCCGATGCGGCGGCTCGACCCGGCCGCCGGCGCTGCCATGCCGGCGCACCAGGCCGCCTGCCACCTGCTGCAGTGAAGCTTCACTGAAGGCCGGCAGCAGGCAGGCGCGGGCCGCCGGGCCCGGCCAACTGCGTCAGCCGCCCTGCATGCGCGACGGATCGTCGCTGCGCGAGGTGGTGGTGACGCTGCCGTCGCTGTTGAAATGCACGTTGAAGAAGGCCTTGTCGGTCGAGGTTTCCATCCAGCGGTAGCCCCACACCTCTTCCTTCTTCAGCGCGAATGCCTCCACCTTGGTGGGCTTGCCGAGCAGGCGGCGGATGTCGTCCTTGCTCATGCCGGCGCGCACGCGCGCGAAATTCTCGGCCGACAGCACCTGCTCGATCTTCGCCACCTTGCCGTCGGGCCCGATGGTGACCATCCACGTGGTGGTGCCTTCGGGGCCGCGCGGGTATTCCAGCCGGCGCCCGCCGTCGGCCTCTTCCCAGACGATCTCGGGCTTGCCGGCCTGGCGGCGCAGCTCTTCCTCGGTCGACTGGCCCGGCACGATGCCCTTGAACAGCTCGCTGTCGGGCTTGATCGCGTTCCAGGTGTTGCGCGCGGTCTCGCCCGCCTTCTTCATGGCTTCGTCGACCTTCTGCTGGTCGCAGCCGAACAGCGCAAGCATCGAGGCAATCAGTCCCATGGCGGCAAGGCGTCGCGGCGACGCGGCAAAGGTCGAAGGGCGAACGGTCACAGCAAATTCACCGGCGCACCGGCTCGGCAATGACGGCCGAGGCCGCCTGTGCGGCGCTTTCGGGGTCGAGTGGCTGGCTTTCATCCTGCTGGCTCCTCCTGGTGCCGCGATTCGGGGCCCCGCTGAACAGGTTGGCCCAGGTATCGAAGCGGCGGTTGAACAAGACCGACAAACCGTTGATGGAACCGCCCTTGGCAATCAGCGACCAGCGCCGCGAGAACTGCCAGGTCAGCTTCACCACGTTCGAGGCCGAGGTCAGGCTCTGCTCGTAGCCCACCGACATGCGTTCGGTGATGGCCTTGCCCATGCTGACCACCTGCTGGTCGTTCAGGCCCGCGGTGCTGGGCCCGATCGAGAATTCGTCGATGCCGAAATGCGAGACGATGCCCTTGCCGGCCCTGCCGCCGATCAGCCCCAGCGCGGCGCCGCCCAGCGCCGAGCCGCTCAGCTGGCGCTGCTGGCCGGCGCCGGCGCTTTCCGCGCCGTAGCCGAACATCAGCCACGACAGCTTGTCCTCGTCGGGGACGTTGGGCTCCGACACCAGCCGCACGCGCGGCAGCCGCACCGTGCCGGTGACCTCGACGCCGGCCTCGACCTCCTGGTTGCGGCGCATGGCGCGGATGTTCATGTTGGGGTTGTCGATCGGGCCGTTGAAATTGATGATGCCGCGTTCGATGTCCAGCTTGCGGCCGAAGGCCTCGTAGGTGCCGTCGGTGACCCGCACCGTGCCGGTGGCCTTCATCGGCGCCAGCGGTTCGCTCTTCACGCCCATCTGCCCGGCCAGCAGCAGGTCGGCGCCGGCGCCGCGGAAGCGGAAGTTGTTGCCGAGGTCGACGGTCAGGTCGATCACCGGGCTGAAGCGGCTGGCGGGCTTGCTTTCCGGCACCGGCGTGGCCGCCGTCTTGACCGCGCGCTGGTCCTTGCGCCGGATCACCACGACATCGTCGCCCAGCACCGGCGCGCCGGCCTTGGGCAGGTCGAACAGGCCGCGGTCGACGCGGAACTTGCCGCGGATCACCACCTGCTTGTTCTCGTTGGCGATGCTGGCATCGCCCGACACCACCAGGGTGCGTTCCGGGCTGGCGAACAGCTGCAGCTTGTCGGCGACGATGCGGCCGGTCAGGTTGGGATCGGCCTCGCCCAGCTTGATATTGCCGGTGGCGGTGAGCTTGCCCTCGCCGCCATGGAATTCCACCTGCCTGAGTTCGACCGTGTTCTGGTCCAGCACCACGCGCACGGTGCCGTCGGTCAGGCGCAGCCCCTGGTCGTACAGCGTGACCGCGAGGTTGTCGCCGTTGATGGTGCCGGTCAGCAGCGGCGCCGCCACGGTGCCCGCCAGCCGCATCGCCGCGGCCAGGCGGCCGTCGAAGGCGTACTGCGGGCCGGTCAGCGCTTCCAGCGACTTCAGCCGCGGCACGTCGACGGTGACGGTGCCGCCCAGCGTCGAGGCCGGGCCCACGGTCTGCAGCCCCTGCTCCTGCACCAGCCCGGCCGAGGCATCGACCACCACCTTGCCGATGCGGCCCGACACCATGCCGCCGCGCAGCGCGATGCGGTTGCCGCCGGCGTCGGCGCGCAGGCTGGTCTCGCCCAGCCCGAGCGTGGTGAAGCCCCGGCCCGCGTTGACCGACAGGTCGCCGCTGCGCCGGCGCACTTCCGCAAAGCCGGTGGCGGTCTCGGCCAGCGCCAGGTTCCAGCGGCCGTCGATGACCAGGTCGGAGCGCACCGGCGGGCGCTCGCCGGTGATGGTTTCCATCAGCTCCAGCACGCGCGCCACCTGCAGGCCGTCGAGGCTGCCCGCGCTGCGGATGCGGCCGTGGTCCCAGTCCAGGTTGTCGATCGCCAGCGTGGCGCGGTCCAGCAGCAGCCGCGTCGCGCCCAGGCGCACGCGCTGGTCGGCCACCAGCAGCTGCGTCGGCGCGGCCAGGCGCAGATTGATGGTGCTGCGCTCTTCGAGCGTGCGGATGGTGCCGCTCCAGCCCTGCTGGCCGCGCCACGCGCCCTGCCCCGCCAGCGCCAGCTGCAGTGGCCGCTGGTTCAGGCTGCCGGCTGCCTTGACGTCGAAGGCGTGGTTGGCCTGGGTGCCGTTGAGGGTGGCGTCGAGCGTGGCGAGGCTGGCGTGCGGGCCGCGGTAGCCGCGCGCCGCCAGCTGCACCGACAGCGGGCCGTCGAGCCCGCCGCGGATCTCCGCGCGGCCGCTGGCGCTGGCCAGCTTGTGCGGGCCCACTTCCAGCGTTTGCGCGTTGTAGTCGGCCACCACCTCGGGCTTCTTCAGCGTGCCGGTGATGGTGGCGTCGAGCTTGAGCTGGCCGGCCACGCCGAACTTCAGCCGCTCCAGCTGCGGCGCGTCGACCGCCAGCTTCAATGCATCGCCGCGCGCGCCGAAGCTGCCGCGCAGGCTCGCCTGGTTGCCGGCCATGCTGAGCGCGGCCTCGCTCGGCAGCAGGCGCTCGCCCCCCAGGCGCAGCTTGCCGCCGCCGGTCATCGGCAGGCCCGCGTATTCGCTTTCGTGCACGGCAAAGTCCAGCGCCACGCCCAGTTGCGGGGCGAGCTCGCCGGTCG
Source organism: Cupriavidus phytorum (assembly GCF_003254285.1). NCBI lineage: Bacteria > Pseudomonadati > Pseudomonadota > Betaproteobacteria > Burkholderiales > Burkholderiaceae > Cupriavidus > Cupriavidus phytorum. The sequence goes on along the minus strand of NZ_QKZN01000004.1, from coordinate 366,056 downwards.
CGCTGAAATCCGCATTGATCCGGCCCGCGGCCACCTTGGCCAGGCGCGACGGATCGAACGCCGACAGCTTGCCCTTGAAGCTGTACGGCTGCTTGTCCTTCAGCCCCAGCTTGCCCTCGGCGGTCAGCAGGCCGGTGCCGACCACGGCGCGCAGCGCGGCCAGGGTTAGGGTCTCGGCGTCCATGCTGGCGTCGGCAAACAGCTTGAGTTGGCCGCCGGACAGCTCAAGCGCCACGCTCTGGCGGCCCGGCTCGATGCGGACCACCACCGGGCCCGACAGGCTGGCGCTGGTCAGCGAGCCATGCAGCGCCGCCGGGTCCAGCCTGCGCACGTCCAGGTCGAAGCCGCCGCGGCCGCCGCGCAGCGAGCCGCTGCCGGCGATCTCGGCCTTGCCCGGCAGCGCCACGCGCAGGTCCGACACCGTCTGCGCCGCCTCGCTCAGTTCGACCCGGGCGCGCACCGACTGCACCGGCAGCCGTTCGCGGTCGAGCGGGCCGGCCTCCAGGTTGCGGATCTCGATCTCGCCGGCGACCGCCAGCGGCTCCGGCGCGGCCGCGGGCGCGGAGGCAGCCGATGCCGGCGACGGCGCGGATGCCGCCGGCGCGGAAGCCGCGGGCGCCGAGGCCCCCGCCGCGTTGCTGCCGGCCGCTACGCCATCCACCGGCCGCAGCTCGGCATGCACGGTCAGGTTGGCGTGCGGCGCCGACGGGCTGAACAGGCGCGGGTTGATGCGGTCGCCGTCGACCAGCAGGTGCGTGAACGGCACCTTGCCGAACGGCGTCAGGTCGGCGCCGGCACGCAGGTGGATGCGGTCGCCGCTGGCCTGGACCTCGGCGCGCAAGGCGTCGAGGTTGCCGTTGGCGGTCGCGTTGACGGCGAAGGCCTCGTGCTGCCAGCTGCTTTCCAGCAAGGCTTCGGCGCTGAGCGCGAACGGCGCGGCGGCGCCCAGCTGCGCGTTGGCGGCGAGCTTGCCGTAGGGCGTTTCCAGCTTGTCGACGCTGACGCGATGGCGCTGGCCGTCGCTGTGCAGCGCGCCGGCCAGGTTGCCGAATACCATCGGCTCGGCCGTGGGCGCCGGGCCCTGCACCAGCGCCAGGCGTTCGAGCGTCAGCGCATCGACATCGATGGCCAGCGGCAGTTCGAGCGAAGCGGGCTTCTGCATCGGTTCGGTGCTCGGCTCCGACGGCCCGAGCCGCACTTCGGCCTTGCCGATGCGCAGCCACTGCACATGCAGCCGCCGCGGCTGCCAGCTCAGGTTCCAGCTGCCGTCGACGCGGTCGACCGTCACGCGCGTCTGGCCGCTTTCGAATACCACGTCGCGCAGGCGCAGGCCGTGCGCCACGGTGCCGCCTTCGAGTTGGCCGCTGAGCATGCCGGCCGACAGCCGCGTGGCCAGCGTCCACAGGTGGCGCGTGCCGGCCTCGGTGCGCAGCGCCGCCACGCCGGCGGCCGCCAGCACCACCACCAGCAACAGCAGGATGCCGGCCAGCCAGGCCAGCGCGCGCCACAGCCGCCGGCGCTTGCGCGGCGCCGGACCGGACGGCGGCGGCGCGGCGTCGCCGCCGCCGGGCACGGAAGGCAGGTCGTGCACGTTCATCAGAACGCCACCCCCAGCGAGATATGCGGCCGGAACTGCTGCTCCTGGATGCCATAGCCCACGTCCAGCTGCAGCGGGCCCACCGGCGTGCGCCAGCGCACGCCGATGCCCACGCCGTTGTAGATGGTCACGCCGCGCAGGTCGTTGGCGGCGGTGCCGGCATCCCAGAACACGGCCACGCCCCAGTCCGGCTTGAACCAGTACTGGTACTCCAGGCTGCCGGTGGCCAGGTACTTGGCCGGCAGGATGCTGGCGCCGCTGGGCGTGCCGATCGACTGGTAGGTGTAGCCGCGGATCGAGTCGGTGCCGCCGGCGCGGAAGCGCAGCGTCGCCGGGATCTGGCTGGCGCTGTCGCCGGTCAGGTCGGCGCCCAGTTCCAGCCGCGCCACCACCAGGTCGCGCTTGCCCACCGGCACGTACTGGCGGATCCGGCCGTACAGCCGCAGGAAGGTGGCATCGCTGAGCAGGTTCTTGGCGGCTACCCCGATCTGGGTGTTGATCACGTTGCCGCGGCGCGGGAACACCGGGTTGTCGACATCGCGCCGGGTCCAGGCAAAGGCCGGCACCAGCGCCTTGCTGATCTGCGCGGGCTGCCCCACCGGCAGCAGCTTGTCGTAGTAGAAATCCAGCGACGTGGTCACGTCGTATTTCTCGCGCGAGCGCGAGCGCTTCAGGCCCGCGCGCAGGCTGGTGGTGTCGGTGTTCTCGATGTCGATGGTGCGCTCGTAGCTACTGTAGACGCTGTTGCGGTAGGCACCGCGCGACGGCGGCATCGCCGCCTCGGCGAACAGGTAGGAGCGCTTCTGTTCGATGCGCGCCTGCGAATCGAAGGTCCAGGCACGGTTGAACAGGTTGTAGTAGGAATAGCGCCCTTCGACCTGGGCCCCGGTATCAGTGGTGAAGCCAACGCCGCTGTTGAGCCGGTGCACCGGATATTCGCGCACGCGCACCGACACCGGCGCGGTGACCACGCCGTCGGGCGCCTGCTCGGCATCGGGCGGCGGCTCCAGGTCGACCTGCACGTTGGAGAAATACGGCTGGTTCTGGATCGCGCGCTGCAGCTCCAGCAGCCGCTCCACCCGGTACGGCTCGCCCTCGTTGAGCGGGTTGACGTTGACGATGATCTGTTCCGGGTAGCGGCGCGTGCCGGTAACCTTGAGCGGGCCCAGGCGGTAGGCCGGGCCGCTGACATAGTGCGCCGACAGGTCCGCGCGCAGTTCGTCCGGCTCGACCCGCGCCTGCGACGCGGCCAGCCGCGCGCCATAGTAGGTGTGGCTCTGCAGCGTCACCAGCGCGTCTTCCTTGGCCTTGTCCCAGTCGTCCTGGCGGAACGGGTCGCCCGCGGGCAGGCCCCACTTGGCCTTCATCTCCGCCACCTGTTCAGGCGACTGGGTCGCCGCCGGGCCGGTCACCTGCAGGTCGACGTTGCGGATCAGCGTGCGCGCGCCGGGGTCGACCATCACATGGACCACGCGCTGGTCGCCCTCGCCCTCGACGCGGGTGGTGGTGGTCGGATCGAAATAGCCCTCGGTCGAGGTGAAGGCCCGCACCTGCTCGCCGACGGTCTCGACCATGTAGTCGAACTGGTCGGGCGACAGGTCGGCGCGGTCCTTGTAGCGGGCCAGGTCGAGGTGCTCCTCGAGCATCTCGCGGATCGGCTTGGGCGCCTCGACCTCGACCTTGTAGGCGGCCTGGACCGGACCCGCGGCAAGTGCCAGCACCAGCGCCGCAAGCACGCCCGGTGCGCGTGCGGCAAAGCGCCTGGCGGCACGGCCAGCCGAGTCAGCGGTGTTAGCGGTGTCTTGCGGCATCGCCCCATTGTCCACACATACAAAGTCGGTATTTGACCACACCCGGCCGCGCGCCCGGAACTTTCCCACGCGTTGCGGTGCCCTCGCGGCCCCCGGCTACGGTCTGGCGTGCATCCCGGGGGGCCGATACTGTAAAATCATGGCCCACTGTACCTATATGGCGCCCGCACGGGTGCATCCCGGTTGAACATGGCCCTCTACGAATCCGATATCACCCAGTTCCTGAAGCAGCTCAAGCAAGAGCGCCCGACGCTGGAGGCCGAGCAGCGCGACGGCCGCGCCCTGCTGTGGGACAAGGCACCGATCGACCTAGAAGAGCGCGCCCGCGCCCAGGCTTCGCGCGTGGCGCAGAAGCCCTACGTCTACTCGCAGGACAACTGATCCGCGCCCCCGACCCCAAGCGCGAGCCCAGCGCATGAGCGCAGCCGACCAGGACAAGCTGCCGCTGCCCGTGGAGCTGCCCGCGGTGGCGCCCGCTGCCGCCGCCGGCCCGGCCGGCCCTGCCGACATGGTCGACGGGATGGCGTTCGCGCGCCTGTACGGCGAGCCGCTGTTCAAGCTGCCGCAGGATCTCTACATCCCGCCGGATGCGCTCGAGATCTTCCTGGAAGCCTTCGAGGGCCCGCTGGACCTGCTGCTGTACCTGATCCGCAAGCAGAACTTCAACGTCCTCGACATCCCGATGTCGCAGGTGACGCGGCAGTACCTGTCGTATATCGAGCAGATCCGCAAGACCAACCTGGAGCTGGCGGCGGAGTACCTGCTGATGGCGGCGATGCTGATCGAGATCAAGTCGCGCATGCTGCTGCCGGTCAAGAAGGCCGACAGCGACGAAGAAGCCGAAGACCCGCGCGCCGAGCTGGTGCGCCGCCTGCTGGAATACGAGCAGATGAAGCTGGCCGCACAGCGCCTGGATACGGTGCCGCAGCTGGGCCGCGACTTCCTGCGCTCGCAGGTCTATATCGAGCAGAGCCTGGCGCCGCGCTTTCCCGAGGTCGAAACCGTCGACCTGCAGGCGGCCTGGGCCGACGTGCTCAAGCGCGCCAAGCTCAACCAGCACCACAAGATCTCGCGCGAGGAGCTGTCGGTGCGCGAGCATATGAGCCAGATCCTGCGCCGGCTGCAGCATGCGCGCTTCATGGAGTTCTCCGAGCTGTTCGAGGACGCGGTGCGCTCCGGCAAGGGCGTGCCGGTGGTGGTGGTGAACTTCATCGCCATGCTCGAGCTGTCGCGCGAATCGCTGGTGGAGATCACCCAGGCCGAGCCGTTCGCGCCGATTTATGTGCGATTGGCGTACAGCCCCAGCTGACCCGTCCGAACCGCCGAGGCCAGCCCCGTCCCAGTTGATCTACAATCCGCCGACAGCCGGCCCAGACCGGCACGGCAGCCGCCGCGCGCCGCGGACCGGCGTCCGGGTTACCCCTACACGACCAGCACACCAAGGCAGATGAAAGTCATTTCCTCCATCCAAGAGCTGCGGGACCAGTTGCGCGGCCAGAACCGCGCGGCCTTCGTCCCCACCATGGGCAACCTGCACGAAGGCCACCTGTCGCTGATGCGCCTGGCGCGCCAGCATGGCGACCCGGTGGTGGCATCCATCTTCGTCAACCGCCTGCAGTTCGGCCCGAACGAGGATTTCGACAAGTACCCGCGCACGCTGCAGGACGACATCGAAAAACTGCAGAGCGAAGGCGTCTACGTGCTGTTCGCGCCCTCCGAGCGCGACATGTACCCGGTGCCGCAGGAATACCGCGTCGAGCCGCCGCACGACCTGGGCGACATCCTCGAAGGCGAGTTCCGCCCCGGCTTCTTCAAGGGCGTCTGCACCGTGGTGATGAAGCTGTTCTCGTGCGCGCAGCCGCGCGTGGCGGTGTTCGGCAAGAAGGACTACCAGCAGCTGATGATCGTGCGCCAGATGGTGCAGCAGTTCGCGCTGCCGATCGACATCATTCCCGCCGAGACCGTGCGCGCCGAAGACGGCCTGGCGCTGTCGTCGCGAAACCGCTACCTGAGCCCGGACGAGCGCGCCGAGGCACCGGTGCTGTACCGCACCCTGCACGACGTGCGCGACACCGTGCTCGGCGGCGACCGCGCCTCGGCCAACCTGCTGTCGGTGGAGGCCAGCGCCCGCGCCTCGCTGGAACAGCGTGGCTGGAAGCCGGACTATGTGTCGATCCGCAAGCGCGTCAACCTGCAGGCGCCGACGCGCGAGGAATTCCTCGCCGGCGAGCCGCTGGTGATCCTGACCGCGGCCAAACTGGGCGCGACCCGGCTGATCGACAACCTGGAAATCTGAGCGGCGCAGCCGCGTCCGCCAAGGAAAAAGGCAGGCCCGCAGGCCTGCCTTTTTTCATGCCCGGCGCATGCCGGCGCGCTGCGCGCTCTTCACCACATGGCGCTGGTGGCCGCGCCGCCGTTTCCACCAGATCAGCGTGCCGGTCACGGCGAACGCCAGCGGCGCCAGCCCGAACAGCGTGACGAAGATCCGCCCCGGCAGGCCGAAGGCCTCGCCGGTATGCAGCGGAAACTGCCAGTTCAGCAGCGTGTCGCCGGCAGGGGCTTGCTGCGGGTCGCGCACGCCCAGCGGCGCCCCGGTCCAGGCATCGAGCCAGAGCCGCGTCGCGCCGGTGTGCTGGCGCACCTCGCCGGGCTGGCACAGCCGTATCTCGAAGGCGTCGCCGGGCTTGCGCGGAAAGCCGATGCGGGTGACCTGCGCCTGCGGGAACTGCGCCTGCGCCGCGGCCATGATCTCGCCCGCTTCCAGGGGCCGCGCTCCCGCCGGCGCCGGCGCCGAGACGTGCTTGGCCGGTGGCGTCACCGTCATCACGCCCGCCACGATCGGCGTGACCCACTTGGGCAGGTTCAGGTACCAGCCGGAAAACGCGATCACGGCCAGCACCGGCGCGGCCAGGATGCCGCCGGCGCGGTGCAGCGAATAGTTGAAGCGCGACCATGAACCGCCATGCGTAATGCGGAACGCCTGCACCACCGAGCGCAGCTTCATCTTGGGCCACCACGCCGCCACGCCCACCAGCGTGGTCAGCAACAGCAGCATGCCGGCCACGCCGGTGATGGTCTTGCCGGTATCGCCCGACAGCAGGTAGCGGTGCAGGTGGAACAGCGTGGGCAGCAGCAGCTGGCGCGACAGCCCCGCCTCGCCCCAGACGCGCTCGCCCTTCACCGCCAGCGTGACCGGGTCGACCATGACCTGGCGCGAGCGCCCCGGAACCACGCCGCCGGGGCCCTTGACCGGATACCAGGCGATAAAGACGCCGTCGGCGTGGGTCGGCAGCATCAGCAGGTTGGGCTTGCCGTAGGGCGGCGCAGCCAGCCGCTCGGTCACGGCCTGGACCGTGTCCGGGGTCACCGGCGCCGTCATCGGCGCGGACGCCACCAGCAGGTCGGGATTGAGCCAGGCGTCGAGTTCATCGCGCCAGGCGATGGTCATGCCGGTCAGCCCCATCAGGACGAACAGCAGGCCGAGACTCAGGCCGATATAACGATGCAGCTTGACGAGGACGACGCGCAGGCGGCCGGTGACCATGACGGGGTGAAGTACGTTGAGCGGACGCTGCAAGGCGCGGAATATGGCGGAAAAGCCATCTCCATGCCACGATGCGAATGCGAAGGATTCGCGATTCTAGCAGGGCCGCTGCTTGCCGCCGCATGCCACGATGGACCGCGCCGCAACCTCAGCGCCGCAGCGGCGCCAGCAGTGCCCCCAGGTCCAGGTGCGCGGCCATGGTGTCGGCCAGGCGCTCGATCGACGCTTCGCGCAGCGCGTCCAGGTCCACCGCCTGGGCCTGGTCCAGCCCGGCCCAGCGCAGCAGCGCCTGGCAGGCCGCGGGGTCGTCGAACAGACCGTGCACATAGGTGGCCAGCACCTGACCGTCGGCCGAGCGCGCACCGTCCGGCCGCATGGTGCCGTCGCCGCGGTCCAGCCACACGGCGGGCCGCTCCAGGCCCTTGCCGGTGGTGACGCCGAGGTGGATCTCGTAGCCACGCACCGGCGCGTCGGCCGCCTCCGGCGCGAGCCGGCCGTGCACCTGGCGCAACTGCTTGTCGGCGGCCAGCGTGGTGTCGTAATCGAGCCAGCCCAGCCCCGCGCTGCTGCCGGCGGGGCCCTCGCGGCCATCGGGATCGTGCACCTGCCGCCCCAGCATCTGCATGCCGCCGCAGATGCCGATCAGCTTGCCGCCGTAGCGCAGGTGCCGCGCCAGCGCCGCGTCCCAGCCGTGGGCGCGCAGGAAGTCGAGGTCGCCGCGCACGTTCTTGCTGCCGGGCAGCACCACCAGGTCGGCCGGCGGGATCGGCCGGCCCGGGCCGACAAACTGCAGGTCGACTTGCGGGTGCGCGCGCAGCGCGTCGAAGTCGGTATGGTTGGCGATGCGCGGCAGCACCGGCACGATCACGCGCAGGCGCTGCGCGGCCTGGCCAGCATCGGCCTGCGCGCCGATGATGGCGTCCTCGGCATCCAGGTGCAGGCCGTGCAGGTACGGCAGCACGCCGAACACCGGCTTGCCGGTGCGCGCCACCAGCCAGTCCAGGCCCGGCTCCAGCAGCCCGATATCGCCGCGGAAGCGGTTGATGATGAAGCCGGTCACGCGCGCGCGCTCGCTCTCGGACAGGCAGTCGAGCGTGCCGACCAGGTGCGCGAACACGCCGCCGCGGTCGATGTCCGCGACCAGCACCACCGGGCAGTCGACCTGCTCGGCAAACCCCATGTTGGCGATGTCGCGCTCGCGCAGGTTGACCTCGGCCGGGCTGCCGGCGCCCTCGACCAGCACCACCTCATGGGCCTGCGCCAGGCGCGCGTGCGAGGCCAGCACCGCCTGCATCGCCTGCGGCTTGTAGGCGTGGTAGGCGCGCGCGTCCAGGTCCAGCCGCGCGCGGCCGTGGATGATGACCTGGGCCCCGGTGTCGCTGCTGGGCTTGAGCAGCACCGGGTTCATGTCGGTATGCGGCGCCAGCCGCGCGGCCTGCGCCTGCAGCGCCTGGGCCCGGCCGATCTCGCCGCCGTCGGCGGTGACGGCGCTGTTGAGCGCCATGTTCTGCGGCTTGAACGGCACCACGCGCGTGCCGGCGCGCGCCAGCACCCGGCACAGGCCGGCGACGATGGTGCTCTTGCCGGCATCGGAGGTGGTGCCCTGGACCATCAGGGTGCCGCGCAGGGCACCCGCCGGCAGGGATTGCGAAGAGTCGGATTGCATCGCCGGATTATCGCACCGGCCCGCACGCGGGCCGTGCCATGCCGGGATGCGGCGGCTACAATACGCGGATGGAAACCCCGGCCATCGCACCCGCCAACGCGTCCGGCACCGCCCCTGCCGCGCAGCCGCGCGCTGCCGCCAGCGGCACTGGCGGCCGCCAGCTCACCCTGGTGCTGGGCGGCGCACGTTCCGGCAAGAGCCACTTTGCCGAACAGCTCGCCACCGACCACGCCACCGTCACCGGCGGGCCGGTCACCTACATCGCCACCGCGCACCAGGACCCGGCCCACGCCGACCAGGAACTGGAGGTGCGCATCGCGCTGCACCGCGCCCGCCGCCCGGCCGACTGGCGCCTGGTGGAAGAGCCGGTGCACCTGGCCGATGCGCTCTATGCCAACGCGCGCCACGACGGCTGCATCCTGGTCGATTGCATGACGCTGTGGATCAACAACCTGCTTTTCCCCAACGGCCGCAGCTATCCCGAGCATGGCGTGATCACGCCGCCGGCGGCGTTCACCGAAGAAATCGAGGCGCTGCTCAACGCGCTGCCGACGCTGCCCGGCCACGTGATCCTGGTCTCGAACGAGATCGGCTTCGGCGTGATCCCGATGGGCGCCATCACCCGCTTCTATGTCGATGAACTGGGTCGCCTGAACCAGAAGCTGGCCGCCGCGGCCGACTGCGTGCGGCTGCTGGTGGCGGGCATCCCGGTGGCGGTCAAGGGGCCCGATCCCGCATGCTGATGCTGGCCTGGCCGGCATGCGTGGCAGCGGCATGGATCGGGACACTGCTGGACCGCTGGCTGGGCGAGCCGCGCCGCTGGCATCCGCTGGTGGGCTTCGGCCGCATCGCGGCTGCGCTGGAACGCCGCCTCAACCCTCCCTCGCAACGTCTTGCGCCCTGGCGCCGGCGCCTTGCCGGCCTTGCCGGCTGGTGCGTGCTGGTGCTGGCCCCGGCCGCGCTGGCATGGTGGCTGGTGGCCGCGGCGGCGCGCTGGCATCCGCTGGCCGCGCTGGCGCTGCATGCGCTGGCGCTGTACGCGGCGCTGGGGGCGCGCAGCCTGCACCAGCATATCGCCCCGATCGCCGACGCGCTGGGCGCGGCCGACCTGCCCGCCGCGCGCGCGCTGACCGCGCGCATCGTCTCGCGCGACACCGCCGATGCCGACGCCGAGGCGCTGGCCCGCGCCGCCTGCGAATCGGCGCTGGAAAACGGCAACGACGCGGTGTTCGGCGCGCTGTTCTGGTTCCTGGTCGGCGGCGCGCCGGCCGTGATCGTGTTCCGGCTGGCCAATACGCTCGATGCGATGTGGGGCTACCGCACGCCGCGGCTGGTGTATTTCGGCTGGGCCGCGGCGCGTCTCGACGATGCGCTCAACCTGGTGCCGGCACGGCTGACCGCGCTGTCGTATGCGCTGCTCGGCGCCACCGCGCAGGCGCTGCGCTGCTGGCGCACGCAGGCACCGGCATGGTCGAGTCCCAATGCCGGCCCGGTGATGGCCGCGGGAGCCGGCGCGGTCGGCGTGCGGCTTGGCGGCCCGGCGCGCTATCACGGTGAAATCGAGCCACGACCGCCGCTGGGCGCCGGCACCGCGCCGCAGGCGGCGCATGTGATGGCCTGCCTGCGGCTGGTCGAACGCACGCTATGGCTATGGCTGGCGCTGGCGACAGCCAGCGCGCTCGCCGCCTTGATGGTTTCCGCACCGGCATGAGCACGGCGCTGCCCCCGATCCGCCATGGCGGCGACCTGCTTGCCGCGGTGCGGCGCTACCGGCGCGCTGCTGACGACTGGCTCGACCTGTCCACCGGCATCAACCCCGACGGCTATGCCGTGCTGATGCTGCCGCCGCAGGTATGGCAACGCTTGCCGCAGGACGACGACGGCCTGGCCGAACTGGCCGCGGCGGCATGCGGCGCGCCCCATGCGCTGGCGGTGGCCGGCTCGCAGGCCGCGATCCGCACGCTGCCGGCGCTGCTGCGCCCGGGACGCGTCGGCATCGCCGCGCTGGGGTACAGCGAATACGCGCCGGCGTTCGCCGCCGCGGGGCACACCGTGGTGCTGCTGGACGAAGCCGACTTCAACCGGCCTGATCTGGCCGACGCGCTCGACCATCTGGTCGTGGTCAACCCCAACAATCCGACCGCGCGCGTGCTGCCCGCCGCCACGCTGCTGCGCTGGCATGGCGCGCTGGCGGCACGCGGCGGCACGCTGCTGGTCGACGAAGCCTTTATCGATTGCCTGCCCGGCGGTTCGGTCGCCGCGCACAGCGGGCGGCCCGGGTTGGTGGTGCTGCGCTCGATCGGCAAGTTCTACGGGCTGGCCGGCATCCGCTGCGGCTTCGTGCTGGCACAGCCGGCGCTGCTCGACGCGCTGCGCGCGCGCCTGGGCCACTGGACCGTCGCAGGCCCCGCGCGCGAGGTGGCGCGCCGCGCGCTGGCCGACCTGCCCTGGCAGCAGGCCACGCGTGACCGGTTGCAAGCGTGCGGGGCACGGCTGGCCGCCGTGCTGGACCGCCACGGCCTGGCGCCGGTGATGCACCCGCTGTTCTGCTGGGTCCCGCATGGCGACGCCGCGCGGCTGCACCACGGCCTGGCGCAGCACGGCGTCTGGACCCGTTATTTCGATGCCGCCGGCGGCTGCGCGCCGAGCCTGCGCCTTGGCCTGCCGCCGGACCAGCCGCTGGCCTGGCAGCGGCTGGACGCCGCGCTGGCGGCCGCCGTTTGATCCTCTGACGCTTGCCATGCCGAACCGCCCCATCCTTTTGATCGCTTCCGTGCTGCTGTTCGCGGCGCTGCCCGCCACTGCCACGGTCTCGGTCATCGACGACGCCGGCCAGACCGTGACCCTGGCGCAGCCGGCGCGTCGCGTGGTCTCGCTGGCGCCGCACGTCACCGAGATGCTGTTCGCAGCGGGCGCGGGCGACCGCATCGTCGGCACGGTCAACTACAGCGACTACCCGCCGCAGGCGCGCGAGATCGCGCGTGTCGGTGACAACAAGGCGCTCGACCTCGAGCGCATCGCCGCGCTCAGGCCCGACCTGATCGTGGTGTGGCGCCACGGCAATGCGCAGAAGCAGGCCGACCGGCTGCGCGCGCTCGGCATCCCGCTGTTCTACAGCGAGCCGCGCCGGCTGGCGGCGATCCCGGACAACATCGAGAAGCTCGGCACGCTGCTCGGCACCGAGGCCACCGCGCGGCGCGCCGCCGATGGCTTCCGCCAGCAGGTGGAAACGCTGCGCAAGACGTATGCGGCGCGCCCGCCGGTGACGGTGTTCTACCAGGTCTGGCAGCAGCCGCTGATGACGCTAAACGGCCAGCACCTGGTCAGCGACATGCTGGCGCTGTGCGGCGGCCGCAACCTGTTCGCGGCCGAGGCGCCGCTGGTGCCGACCGTATCGGTCGAAGCGGTGATCGCCGGCAATCCCGAAGCGATGGTGACGGCGGGCATGGGCGCCACGCGCTCGGACCAACCGTTGCCGGATTTCGAGATGTGGCGGCGCTGGAAGCAGGTCACGGCGGTGGCGCGCAACAACCTGTTCGTGATCGACGGCGACCTGCTCAACCGTGCCGGCCCGCGCGTGGTGCAAGGTGCGGCGCAGCTGTGCAAGGACCTCGACACCGCGCGCAGCCGGCGGCCGGCGCGCTGATCAGCCGGCGCGGTTCCACCAGCCCAGCCGCGCCCCGCCCTGCTCCAGCCTGAAGCCGCAACTGGCGCCAAAGCCCAGCTCCCAGTTGACCGTGGTCGCCAGCGGCACACCCAGCCAGTGCGCCGCCAGCATGCGCATCGGCCCGGCATGGCCGACCACCCAGAGACATTGCGCGCGCTCCCCGGCCAGTGTCGCGGCCCAGCCGGCGACCCGCGCCATCGCCTGCGCCGGCGATTCGCCGCCATGCGGACGCGCATGCAGAAGATCGGCCGCCCACTGGTCGAGCGCGCCGCGGTCGATCGCATCCCAGGCCACGCCCTCCCAGCTGCCGAAGTCGATTTCGCGCAGCGCAGGTTCGGTGTCGATGTCCGGCACGCCGCCGGGCCATGCCTGGGCCAGTGCCTGTGCCGTGCCCAGCGCGCGCGCCAGCGGGCTGGCCACGATGCGATCCGGTGCCGGCAGGCCGGCAACGATGCGCGCGGCAGGCGGCGTCAGCGGTGCCAGCAGCGGCAGGTCGAGGCAGCCGTAGCAGGTTCCTGCCGGCACCTGCGGCTGCGCATGGCGGATCAGGACCACGTCCATGCCGCGGCCACCAGGTAGAGCAGGATTTCGGCGCATTGCTGGGCCATGCCCAGGCAGTCGCCGGTATAGCCGCCGATGCGGCGCACGAAGTAGCGGCCTAGCAGCAGGCGCAGCACCAGCAACGCCGCCACGGCCGCCGCGCAAAACCATGGCGATACCAGCCACAGCGGCACCAGCCCGCACAGCAGCGCAAACACCAGGCCCGTGCCGGCCAGCTTCTGCGCCACCGGCTTGGCCTTGCCCTCGGGGCGCACGTAGGTCAGCGTGGCGAGATAGCTGACCGCCATCGCGCGGCTGGCGGCATGCGCGGCGACCAGCACGGCAAGCAACAGCGCGATGCCGCCGCGCCCGGCGATCGCCACCAGCAGCTGCCACTTCAGCAGCAGCGCCACTACCAGCGCGATCGCGCCGAATGCGCCGATGCGCGAGTCGTGCATGATGCGCAGCACGTCGTCGCGCTGCCACGCACCGCCGAAGGCATCGACGCAATCGGCCAGCCCGTCTTCATGGAAGGCGCCGGTCAGCAGCAGCGTCGCGGCCATGCCCAGCAGCACGGCCACGCCGGGCGGCCACCACAGCGCCGCACCCCAGGTGGCCAGCGCGCCCGCGCCGCCCACCAACAGCCCGACCAGCGGGAAGTAGCGTGCGGCGGCATGCAGGTAGTGCGGTTCGAAGCCGACCCAGCGCGCCAGCCAGCCCGGCAGCGGCACGCGCGTGAAGTAGCCCAGCGCCGTCAGGAAATAGCGCAGTTCGCCGGCCGCACCCGCGCGGCCGCGGGGATCGGGGCCGGGTTCGTGGGCGGGTTCGGGAATGGGCACCGGGTCGGTCGGCGCGCTCATGGCGATGCGGTGCTGACGCCGGCGCCGCTGAAGGTTGCCATCTCGTTCAGGAACGCCGCCGCCGAGGCCAGCAGCGGCCACGCCAGCGCGCAGCCGGTGCCTTCGCCCAGGCGCAGGTCCAGCGCCAGCAGCGGCGCGGCGTCGAACTGCGCCAGCAGCGCGCGGTGGCCGCGCTCGTGCGAGCAGTGCGTGAACACGCAGTACTGCAGCACCTTGGGGTCCAGCCGCTGCGCCACCAGCAGCGCGGCCGTGGCGATAAAGCCGTCGACCAGGATCACCATGCGGCTGGCCGCGGCCGCCAGGAAGGCGCCGGCCATCATCGCGATCTCGAAACCGCCGAAGGTGGCCAGCACGTCCAGCGGCGCCTGCGCCTCGGCATGCCGCGCCAGCGCGCCGGCCAGCACCTCGCGCTTGCGCGCCAGGCCGGCGTCGTCCAGGCCGGTGCCGCGCCCGATGCAGTCCTCCAGCGGCAGGCCGGTCAGCCGCTGCATCAGGCACGCCGCGGCCGAAGTATTGGCGATGCCCATCTCGCCGAAGCCGATCACGTTGCAGCCCTGCTGCGCATGGCGCAGCACGCGCGCCATGCCGGCGGTCATGGCCGCGGCGGCCTGCTCCGGCGTCATCGCCGGCTCCTCCGCGAAATTGCGGGTGCCGTCTGCGATGCGGCAGTTGACCAGCCCCGGCGCCGCCGGCAGCGGCACGCGCACGCCCGCATCGACGATCTCCAGCGCGATGCCGTGCTGGCGCGAGAACACATTGATCGCCGCGCCGCCGGCCAGGAAGTTCTGCACCATCTGCGCCGTGACCTCGGCGGGATAGGCGCTGACACCGGCGTCGGCGACGCCATGGTCGGCGGCGAACACGATTACCGTGGGCCGCCGCAGCACCGGCCGCGCGCTGCCCTGGATCAGGCCCAGCTGCAGGGCCAAGGCTTCAAGCCGGCCGAGCGCGCCGAGCGGCTTGGTCTTGTCATCGATGGCGGCCTGCAGCACGGGGCGCAGCGCAGCGTCGAGCGGAGGGATTTCGGGAAACTGCATGATGCCTGGATCGGGTACTCAGAAAAAAAACGGGCTACATTTCCACGCCGCGCTGGGCCTTGATGCCCTGCTGGAACGCGTGCTTGACCGGGGTCATGTCGGTGACGGTGTCGGCCGCCTCCACCAGCGCCGGCGGCGCGCCGCGGCCGGTAATGACCACGTGCTGCATCGGCGGGCGCGCGCGCAGGTCGGCAATGACCTGCTCCACATCAAGATAGTGCAGCTTGAGCGCGATGTTGAGCTCGTCGAGCAGCACCAGGCCGATGCCGGGATCGCGCAGCATGGCGCGCGCCACCTCCCACGCGGCCTCGGCCTTGGCCACGTCGCGGGACCGGTCCTGGGTTTCCCAGGTATAGCCTTCGCCCATCACGTGGAAGGCGCATTGGTCGGGAAAGCGGCGCAGGAACATCTCTTCGCCGGTGGGCTGCGCGCCCTTGATGAACTGGACCACGCCGGCGCGCATGCCATGGCCGAGCGCGCGCACCACCATGCCGAAGCCGGAGCTGGACTTGCCCTTGCCGTTGCCGGTGGTGATGACGATCACGCCGCGCTCGTCCTGCGCGGCGGCGATCTTGGCGTCGACGACCTCCTTCTTGCGCACCATGCGCGCCTTGTGGCGGGCATCGCGGTCGGGATCTTGTGCGGCGGGGTTGTGGTTTTCAGTCATGGTGTGAGTTCGGTGTGGTCGCGCGCGCGCCATCGGGAATCAGCGCGGTATGCGCGCCGTCGCTGACGCTGACGATCGCGGTACGCAGCGCGCGCGAGCAGTGTTCGGGGGTCAGCACCTGCGCGGCGGGGCCGTGCAGCGCGGTGCCGTCTTCAGCCATCAGCAGGGCATGGGTGGCGTAGCGCAGCGCCAGCGTCAGGTCGTGCAGGATCACCACGATGGCGTGGCGCCCCGCGCGGGCCAGCGCGGCCAGCTGCTCCAGCACCAGGATCTGGTGGCGCAGGTCCAGGTGCGAGACCGGCTCGTCCAGCAACAGCAGCGGCGCCTGCTGCGCCAGCGCGGCGGCCAGCGACACGCGCTGGCGCTCGCCGCCGGACAGCGTCAGCACATCGCGCGCGGCCAGCGCCTCGATATCCATGGCGCGGATCACGTCGTGCACGATGCGGTCATCCTCGCGCCCGCTCCAGCCCCAGCCGGACAGGTGCGGATGGCGGCCCACCCGCACCGCGTCGAGCACCGGCATCGGGAAGGTGTCGTGCACCGCTTGCGGCAGATAGGCGCGCTGGCGCGCCAGCAGCGCGGGATCGACCAGCGCCGGCGCGGTGCCGTCGATCTCGACGCTGCCGCCGTCGGCGTGGCGCAATCCGGCCAGCACCGTCATCAGCGTGGACTTGCCGGCGCCGTTGGGGCCGGCGATGCACCACAGCTCGCCCGGGCCGATGGCCAAGGTCAGGCGCTCCACCAGCACGCGCTGGCTGGTGCGCAGCCGCAGCTCGTGCAGCGCCAGCCGCGGACAGGCAGCGAGCGGAACCGACCAGTGCGCGCCCGAGTTCATCGCGGCCTCCGCAACAGCAGGTACAGGAAGGTCGGCACGCCCAGCAGCCCGGTGATCACCCCTACCGGCAACTGCGCCGGCGCCACCACGGTGCGCGCGATCAGGTCGGCGGCCATCAACAGCGCGCCGCCCAGCAGCGTCGCGGCCGGCAGCAGCATGCGCTGGTCGTTGCCCCAGGCGAGCCGCACCAGGTGCGGCACCACCAGCCCGACAAAGCCGATCGAGCCCGCGGTGGTGATGGCGGCAGCAATGCACAGCGATGCCAGCATGAAGGTCGCCAGCCGCACGCGCCCGACGCGCACGCCCAGCGCCTGCGCCACGGTCTCGCCCAGCAGCATCACGTTGAGCGCGCGCGCCATCGGCATGGCCAGCAGCAGCGCCGCCACCAGCATGGCGAGCGCGCCGCCGTAGCTGGCGGTGCCGCCCAGGTCGCCGGTGAGCCAGAACAGCATGCCGCGCAGTCGCGACTCCGGCGCGATTGACAGGATCAGTGTAATGACCGCGCCCCAGCCGGCGGCCAGGATCACGCCGGTCAGCAGCAGCCGCGCGCCGGCCTCGCGATGGCCGCCCTGCACCTGCGGATGCAGCAGGTCGCGCCGCGCCAGCGATGCCACCAGCACCATCGCCAGCAACGCGCCGAGCGCCGCGGCCGCCTGCACGCCCCACCACGGCGCCAGCGCCAGCATCGCCAGCAGCGCGGCGGTGGAGGCGCCGCCCGATACGCCCAGCACGTAGGGCTCGGCCAGCGGGTTGCGCAGCAGCACCTGCATCAGCGCCCCGGACAGGGCCAGCAGCCCGCCGCAGGCAAAGGCCGCGGCCGCGCGCGGCAGGCGCAGTTCATGCACGATGGCACCGGCGGTGCCGGTGTCGGCGCCACTCAGCGCCAGCCACAGCTGGCGCGCATCGAGCGCAACGCTGCCCAGCGCCAGCGACAGCGCGAACGCCAGCAGCGCCGCGAACGCCAGCACCAGCCAGATCGCCAGGGCGCGCCGGAAGTCAGACATGGCGCTCAGCCATGGCGCGCCCGCGCGCTCATCGCTGGCGCCAGCCCAGCGTGATGAAGCCCGCGCGCCCCTGCGTGTTGTAGGGGTAGGCGAGCTGGTAGTCCTTGTCGAACAGGTTTTCGACGCGGGCGGCGATGAACCATTGCTTGTCGATGTTGTAGCGGGCGTTGAGGTTGACGATACCGTATCCGCCCAGCCGGCGCGAGCCGGAGTCCATGCGCGACGACGACAGCAGCCATTCGCCGCCGAAGCGCCAGTTGCCGACATTGCGGCCCACGTCCAGCGCGGCATGGCGGCGCGCGCGGCGCAGCAGCTGGGTGTTGGTCTGCTCGTCGACCGGGTTCTGGAAGGTCACACTGGCGCCGATGTCGGTGCCGTAGACGCTGGCACGCCACGAGGCCTCGACGCCCTGCACCTTGGCCTCGTTGACGTTCTGCGCCAGGAACATGCCGTTGGGCTGCAGTGCCGACACGATCAGGTCGTGGTAGCGCGTCTCGAACGCGGTCACGCGCAGCAGGCCGGCGCTGGCGGTGGTGTATTGCACGCCGGCCTCGACCGACTTGGCACGCTCGGGCTGCAGGTTGGGCTGGCCGAAGTTGGGGTAGTACAGCTCGTTGAAGGTCGGCGCGCGGAAGGCATTGCTGGCGCTGGCGATCAGCTTGAAGGCATCGGTCAGGTTGTAGCCGTAGCCGGCGAAGAAGCTGCCCTGGTTGCCGAAGTCGGAATAGTGGTCGTTGCGCGCGTTGAGATGCAGCTGGTGCTTGCCGAAGCGCCCGTCATAGCCGCCGAACACCGAGAACACATTGCGCGTGGGCGCGCCGTAGGCGCTGGAATCCAGCTCCTGCTGCAGGTAATCGGTGCCGAACAGCAGCGTGTGGCCGGCGGCCAGCGCGTATTCGTTCTGCCAGTTGAACTGGCGGTTGCGGGTATTGAAGGTGCCGTTGGGCCTGCTGTTGAGGAAGGTGTCGCTGCGGTCCTCGCTCTGCGACAGCTTGAAATGCGTGGTCCAGTCCGCGCCCAGCTTGCCGTTGACGAAGGCCGACAGCGTGTACAGCTCGCTGTTGGTGCGGTTCTCGTCGGTGGGGCGGCCGAAGGCGCTGTCGAACGACAGCTTGCTCTTCGAGTAGTAGCCGGTGATGCCGGCATCCCAGTCGGGCGTGAAGCGGTGCTTCACCTGTCCCGACACGCTCTGGTTCTCGTACGGGTTGTCGTTGGGGTTGGCGCGCGGCGCCTGCTTCGTATTGATCGACGAAAAGCCGTCGGTCTTGAACGCCGAGCCGGTCAGGTTGAACGAGGTGTCGCCAACCTGGCCGCCATAGCCGACCGTGCCCTGGCGCGTATTGTTGCTGCCGTACTCGACCGCGGCGTTGGCTGCCGGCGCCTGGCCCGCGCCGCTCTTGGTGAAGATCTGCACCACGCCGCCGATCGCGTCCGAGCCGTACAGCGCCGAGACGTTGCCGCGCACCACCTCGATACGGTCGATCTGGTCCGGCAGGATATTGGCCAGCTGCGCGGTGCCGCTGCTGGCCGACGACACCCGCACGCCATCGATCAGGATCAGGGTCTGGTTGGAGTTGGCGCCGCGCATGAACAGCGAGGTATTGCTGCCCATGCCGCCGTTGGTCGCAAACTCGACGCCGGCCTGGCTGCGCAGCAGCGTGCGCAGGTCCGGCGCCTGCGCATTGGCGATGTCCTGCTGCGTGACCACCGTGGTGTGCGGCAGCGCCTCGGTGATCGACTGCGCGGTGCGGGAGGAAGTGACCACCACCGGCGCGAGCTGCGCGGTGCGGCTGTCCGCCGCCTGCGCGGAAGCGGTACCGGGAACCAGGGTGAACGAGGCCATGGCCGCCAGGATGGCGGGCACGGACGGACGCACCGCCGGGCTTGCCGGGCGGGTCGACCTGTGAAGCGATGAACGCATGATGCAGGACTGGATAGGAACGGCCGGGCCCGTTCCCCCGCGGGCCATATGGCGATGAGGCGTGCCGCGCACGGGCGGCAGCCCGCGTTCAGGCCGGTATCCGGGCTGGCGACACGGAACCGGCGCCTTCCCGAACCTGCGGTTCAGTGGCGTGTGGCCGGTCCTGCGGGCATGTGGCCTGAGATCCGATGACGGATCGGCCTTGCCAGCGATGTGGCTGGCGCATGCGCACCGCGGTCGCTTACCGTTGCGGGGGCAGCACAGGTTGGCCTCTCCGGCGCGCAGCCGGCCCGGCTCCCTGTTTCCCGTTGAACTGCCCTTTCGCCAGGGACGAAAAGGGCGAGCACCTGGAACGTGCGCGAGTCTATGGCGTTTCGCCCCCCGCGTCAACGCGACGACCTCACTGCGCGCATGGCCCGCGTGGTAGCGTTTTGTCACACTCTCGCGGCGTCTTGGGTGCAGAAGCCTGCAACTTCCGTGCGGGCGGCCGGTCACAAACCTTTCCTCCGCATTGTGCATGCCGGCGCATCGGCTAGAATCGCGATACCTGACACTACTCCCATCATGACAGGCCCTATGCTCACCGAACTCGAACAACTGGCCGCCAAGATCGGGCGCGTGCTGCACCATGCGGACACCCTGGCGGCGGAGAACCAGCGGCTGCGCGACGAGATCGCGCGGCTGGAGGGCGAAGCCGCGCAGTTGCGCGGCGAGCGCGAGGCCATGGCCGCCGACCGCGAACTGCTCAATATCAAGATCGAGGAGGCGCAGCTGCGCATCCAGTCCATCCTTGACAAGCTGCCGACCGCCAGCGACACGCGCCAGCTCGACCTGCTCGGCGAAGAGGCCGAGGCGCACAAGGCCCCCGGAGAACACGCATGAGCAACAAGCAAGTCGAAGTCAACATCGCCGGCCAGGCTTACCGCTTCGCCATAGCGCCCGAGAACGAGGCCGCGCTGCTCGAGGCCGTGGCCCTGGTCGACACGCAGATGAACAAGCTGCGCAGCGGCAGCGCGGCCAAGGGCGTCGAGCGCGTGGCGGTGATGGCCGCGATCAGCATCGCCTCGGACCTGCTGTCGCTGCAGCGCAAGCAGCAGGCCGAGGGCGCGATCCCGGTCGACGCCATCCGCGCGCGCATCCGCGAACTGAACGACCGCGCCGACGAAGCGCTGCGCCAATATGCCCACGTGGGCACCGGTACGCGCGGCTGAGCACAAAGCTGGGATGTGCTGCGGATGCCGCGCTGCCGCGCAAAATGTAACGACACGCGCGAGCACACTTGGTATGCCCTGCAACGCGGTGTATAGTGTAGCCAGACTGCACGAGGCACCACAGAAGTGCAGCTGACAGGTCAGGTTACCGCGCCTGGCCGCCGTTTTCATCCCATCCTTGTTAGAAACGGCAAACGTCTGACATCCAGCACGTGGACAGTCAGACGTTTGACAGTTTCCCTGCCTGGTTCGTGAGGGTCATAAACTCCTTGAACCGATATGCATTGCATGGTGCGGGATTATGTCGCGTGGGCGAGCGCGTCGTCGCATTCATAGTCCGGGCCTGGCCTGGACTCCCTGAGTGGATGATGTACCCGAAATGCGACTTCCGCAGCCACTCTGAACCTCACTTGGGTTCAGGATGCCGACCCAGCGGCCGAGGCGGGGACCCCCTAAAAGGCGGTGGTTTTCTGAACCATCGCCTTTTTCTTTGCCTTCTGTCTTTGCCTTTTCTTTGCCCGCATGCTTGCCCGTGTCTTGCGCACGGGCCTTCCTTTCCTGAGCAGCGCCGTGAGCCCTAACCAGAACCAACGCGCCCGCCAGTACTGGCTGATGAAATCGGAACCCGACGAGGCCAGCATCGACGACCTCGCCCGCGAACGGACGCTGCCGTGGACCGGTGTGCGCAACTACCAGGCGCGCAACTTCATGCGCGATGCCATGCACATCGGCGACGGCGTGCTGTTCTACCACTCGTCGTGCCCCGAGCCCGGCATCGCCGGGCTGGCCGAGGTCTGCTCCGCGCCCTACCCCGACCCTACGCAGTTCGACCGGAAGAGCCCGTATTTCGACGCCGCCTCCAAGGCCGAGGCGCCGCGCTGGCTACTGGTCGACGTGCGCTTCGAACGCAAGAGCCGCCTGATTCCGCTGGCCGAGCTGCGCGAGCACGAAGCGCTGGCCGACATGGTGGTGCTCCGGCGCGGCAACCGGCTCTCGATCACGCCGGTGACGCCGGCGGAATGGCGCTATATCACCGGCAAGCTGATGGACTGACCGGCCGGGCGCAGCCGCAACCAAGCAGGCCTTGCGCGGCAAGGCTGACGACAAAAACAACGACTTGCTGACACGATGCCGTTCGACAACCTGCCGGTGCTGATCCCCGCCCTGCTCGCGCTGGGCGCCTTCACCGGCTTCTGCGCCGGGCTGCTCGGCGTGGGCGGCGGCATGATGATGGTGCCGTTCCTGACGCTGCTGTTCACCAGCCTGGGCTTTGCCGGCGAAGCCATCGTCCATATGGCGATCGCCACCTCGATGGGCACCATCCTGTTCACCTCGCTGTCGTCGGTGCGCGCGCACCACAAGCGCGGCGCGGTGCGCTGGCCGATCGTGCTGGCGCTGGCGCCCGGCATCGTGATCGGCGGCATGGTCGGCGGCGGCAAGGTCTTCGCGGCGCTGAAGACCAGCTGGCTGTCGCTGGCGTTCGCGGGCTTCGTCGGCTTTTCGGCGCTGCAGATGCTGCGCAACCGCCGGCCCAAGCCGGGGCGCCAGCTGCCGGGCTTTGCCGGCATGGCCGGCGCGGGCGGCGTGATCGGCTTCCTGTCCAGCCTGGTGGGCGCGGGCGGCGCCTTTGTCTCGGTGCCGTTCATGACCTGGTGCAACGTGCCGATCCACAATGCGGTGGCGACCTCGGCCGCGCTCGGCTTCCCGATCGCCGCGGCCAGCGTGGCGGGCTATGTCTGGAGCGGCTGGCACGCGCCCGGACTGCCGGCAGCCTCGCTCGGCTATCTCTACCTGCCCGCGCTGCTGGTGATCGCCGCGGCCAGCGTGCTGACCGCGCCGCTGGGCGCGCGCACCGCGCACCGCATGGATGTGGGCCAGCTGCGCAAGGTCTTTGCCGTGCTGCTGCTGTGCCTGGCCACGTATATGTTGTGGAAGGCCTGGCAGGCATTCTGACGATCCACGTCACCCGCACGGGGGAAGCAAGATCGCTCGCGCGACGCCACCGCAACAATCGTTTGCAATGTCGAGGAACGATCGCCCTCGCGGCCACGTCTGATACCCATCACGTCTTGATTGGGAGAACCACATGAAGCAATGGCTCGCCGCCACCCTGCTCGGCACCACCGCCGTCGTCGCCTCGGCGCACGGCGGTCCCACCGAAACGCCGTCGGGCGTGCTGTCGCTGACCGCGCAGGCCGTCACCGAGGTGCCGACCGACATCGTGCACCTGACGCTGGCCGCGGAACAGGAGGGCGCCGAACCGGCGGCGATCTCCTCGGGCCTGTCGACCCGGACCCAGGCCGTCATCACGCAGGCGCGCCGCGTCCAGGGCGTGACCGCCGAATCCGGCGGCTTCACCATCCACCCCAGCACCGACCGCAACGGCCGCATCAGCACCTGGCGCGGGCGCTCCGAGGTCATCCTGAAGTCGCGCGATTTCGCGGCGGTGTCCAGGCTCGCGGGCGAGCTGGCCAGCCAGATGCAGGTGCAGAACATCGCCTTCTCGCTGTCGCGCGAAGCGCGCGAGGCTGCCGAGGCCAAGCTCGCCGAGCAGGCCATTGCCTCGTTCCGCAACAAGGCGCAGGCCACCACCAAACTGTTCGGCTACAACAGCTACACCATCCGTGAAGTGAACGTGAACGAGACCGGCATGGTGCCGCCGGTGCCGCGCATGTACGGCGCCGCCAAGGCCATGATGGCCGACGCCGCGGTGCCGGTGCCGGTTGAGGGCGGCAAGACGCAGGTGACGGTGTCGGTCAACGGGTCGGTGCAGATGCTGAAATAAGCTGGCGTTCGATCGACCACTTGTGTGCTCCCTCTCCCGCTTGCGGGCGAGGGAGCACCCCCCAGCCTTCCGCGGTTCCTCACAGCCCCGCAAACTTCTCCCGCAGCACGTTCTTCTGCACCTTGCCCATGGTGTTGCGCGGCAGCTCGTCCACCACGTGCACGCGCTTGGGCACCTTGAAGTTGGCGATGCGGCCCTTGAGGGTGCCGATCAGCGCGCGCTCGTCGATGTCCGCACCGGGCTTGCGCACTACCACCGCCACCACCGCCTCGCCGAAATCCACGTGCGGCACGCCGATCACGGCGCTCTCGGCCACGCCCGGCATCTCGTCGATAAAGCTCTCGATTTCCTTCGGGTAGACGTTGTAGCCGCCCGAGATGATCAGGTCCTTGCTGCGCCCGACGATGGTCAGGTAGTAGTCCGGCACGGCGCGCTCGCCGGCCTGGCTGACGATGGCACCACCGAAGCGGCCGACGTCGCCGGTCTTGAACCAGCCGTCGTCGGTGAACTCTTCGCGGGTCTTTTCCGGCATGCGCCAGTAGCCCTGGAACACGTTCGGGCCCTGCACCTCGACGTTGCCGATCTCGCCTGGCGCGCAGCGCTTGCCGTCGCCGTCGACCACGCGCACCGACACCCCCGGCAGCGGCATGCCGACGGTGCCGCCGATGCGCTCGCCCAGCGCCGGGTCATAGGGGTTGGACACCAGCATCACGGTCTCGCTCATGCCGTAGCGTTCCAGGATGGTATGGCCGGTGCGCTCGCGGAAGGCGTCGAAGGTTTCCAGCAGCAGCGGCGCAGAACCCGACACGAACAGGCGCATGCGGCGGCAGGTGTCGTCGTCGAAGCGCGGCTCCTGCAGCATGCGCACGTAGTAGGTCGGCACGCCCATCATCACGGTGCAGCGCGGCAGGAATTTCAGCACTTGCGCCATGTCCAGCCTGGGCGCCCAGATCATCTTGGCACCGGCCAGCAGCGCGCCATGCGAGGCGACGAACAGGCCGTGCACATGGAAGATCGGCAGCATGTGCAGCAGCACGTCGTCGCTGCGCCAGCCCCAGAATTCGTGCAGCGTCTGCGCGTTGGAGGCCAGGTTGCGGTGGCTCAGCATCGCGCCCTTGCTGCGGCCGGTGGTGCCGGAGGTATAGAGGATGGCGGCGAGGTCATCGTCGGCGCGCGCCACCGTCTCGAAGGTGTCGGGCTTGCCCGCCGCGCGCGACAGCAGCGAGCCGCTGCGGTCGTCGTCCAGCGTAAACACATGGTTCACGCCGTGGCGGAACGCGACCTTGGAGACCCAGCCGAAATTCTTGCTGCTGCAGACCACCACCGACGGCTCGGCATTGCCGACGAAGTAATCGATCTCGGCCTCCTGGTAGGCCGTGTTCAGCGGCAGGTAGACGTAGCCGGCACGCAGCGTGGCCAGGTACAGGAACAGCGCTTCGGGCGATTTTTCCACCTGCACCGCCACGCGCGCGCCTTCGGGCAGGTGCAGCGAGGCCAGCAGGTTGGCCAGCTTGGCGGTGGCGCGGTCAAGGTCGTCCCAGCTGTAGTACAGGCCGTCGTGCGTCTCGATGCAGCAGGCGGTACGGTCAGCGGGGAAGCGGGATTCGAACAGGGCGAACAGGTTGGCGTTCATGGCAGGAAGCGAACGAGAGGCTCAAAAAAGCTGGCTGAAAAATCGAAGACATCGGTGGTGGGAAGCAGTGCCGTCGGCGCGCCCTACTCCCCGCGAAAATGTGGTGGCCGGCGCGCCAGGAAGGCAGCGACGCCTTCGGCGTGGTCCGCGCCTTCGGCATAGGCGAAATGCGCGTCCAGGTCGGCCGGCGACAGCGGCGCCGGCGACGGCGCGAGCCGGTGGATGGTGGCCTTGTTGATGCGCGCCGCGGCGGGCGCGCCGGCGGCGATGCGGCGCACCGTGGCGTCGACCTCCGCGGCCAGCGCGGCGGGCTCGACCACGCGCGTCAGCAGGCCTTTGTCGCGCGCCTCGGCGGCATCGAAGACGCGGCCCTCGAGCAGGATCTCGAGCGTCGCGGCGCGGCCCGCCAGCGCCAGCAGGCCTTGCAGCTCGCCGGGCGCCATCGGGAAGCCGAGCCGGTTGATCGGCACGCCGAAGCGGCTGTCCGACGCGGCGATGCGCAGGTCGCAATGGCAGGCGATTTCCAGCCCGCCGCCCACGCACACGCCTTCGATCATCGCCACGGTGGGATGCGTGCATTGCGCCACCGCCGCCAGCGCGGGCGCGATGGTGGCCATGTGGTAGTGGCGCACCGCGGCCTCGTCGCCGCGCTCGGCGGGAAACTCGGCAATGTCGGCGCCGGCGGCAAAGTTGCCGTCGGCACCGCGCACCACCACGCAGCGCAACGAGTTGTCCGCCGACAGGCGCGCAAAGCCCGCCGCCAGCTCGCGCCACATCTGCGCGGAAATGGCGTTGAGCTTGCCCGCGTGCGCCAGCGTCACGGTGGCGGTGGTGCCCTGCGTGGCAAATCGCACGGTGCCGCTCATGGGCGCGTCCCCCGGCTTCGGATCGGCATGGGCATAACCTTGCGTCAGTCCATCTTGGCGCCGGACTGCTGCACCACCTGGGCCCAGCGGCGGATCTCGGCGTGCTGGAACTGGCCGAACTGCTCCGGCGTGAACGCCGGCGTTTCCGAGCCGTTGTTCAGCCAGACCTGCTTCAGCTCCGGCGTGTTCAGCGCCTTCTCGGTCTCGGCGTAGAGGCGGTCGACAATGTCTTTCGGCGTGCCCTTGGGCACCCACATCGCGTACCAGGTCGACACCTCGTAGTTGGGCACGCCGGCCTCGGCCGCGGTCGGCACGTTGGGGAAGGCGGGCGAGCGCTTGTTCGACGCCACCGCCAGCGCCTTGATGCGGCCCGCGCGGATATGCTGCGCCGACGAGCCGAGCCCGTCGAACATCAGGTCGACCTGGCCCGCGATCAGGTCGGACAGTGCCGGGCCGGCGCCCTTGTAGGGGATATGGGTGATGAAGGTCTTGGTCTGGATCTTGAACAGCTCGCCCGCCAGGTGGTGCGACGAGCCGTTGCCGGCCGAGCCGTAGTTGAGCTTGCCGGGGTTGGCGCGGGCGTAGGCAATCAGCTCCTGCAGCGTGTTGGCCTTGACGCGGTTGGGGTTGACCACCACCACCTGCGGCGGCTGCGCGATCACCGTGACCGGAATGAAGTCCTTCTCGATGTCGTAGTCCAGCTTCTTGTAGAACGACGGCGCGATGGCGTGGTGGGCGCCGCCGATAAACACGGTGTAGCCGTCCGGCGCGGCCTTGGATGCGAGGCTGGCGCCGACCGTGCCGCCGGCGCCACCGCGGTTGTCGATCACGAACTGCTTGCCCAGCTGCTTGGACAACTGCGCGGTCAGCGGGCGCGCGAAGGCGTCGGTGCCGCCGCCGGCGGGGAACGGCACGATCACGGTGACCGGCTTGGACGGCCAGGTATCGGCGTGCGCGGGGACGGCGAGCATGGCGCCGGCACCGATGCCGGCCACGCCGAGGACCAGGCCCGCTGCGCGTGCGCAGGCGGCCAGGCTGAACTGACGACGATTCATCTTTGTCTCCT
Organism: Cupriavidus phytorum; assembly: GCF_003254285.1. Taxonomy (NCBI): domain Bacteria; kingdom Pseudomonadati; phylum Pseudomonadota; class Betaproteobacteria; order Burkholderiales; family Burkholderiaceae; genus Cupriavidus; species Cupriavidus phytorum. The sequence goes on along the minus strand of NZ_QKZN01000004.1, from coordinate 339,346 downwards.
CTCTCTTCTGGAAAGTCAATCTGATGGCCGCGCGCGCCCGCATGGGCACTGAGCGGCTGGCTTTGCTTCTACGACATGGCTCCCGACAAAACGTCGCGGCGCGCCAGGCGCCGCGGGTGCAAGGGCAAGGACAATCCCCGTGACCGGACCAGGATCACAGCAGCTTGCCGACGCTGCGGCTGATGCGCGGGTTGCCTGCGCCCAGGCGTGCCAGATTGTCATCCAGCGCCTCGGGCACGTAAAGGTAATTGACCATCATGCCGCAGCTCTGGCTGCGGCCCTTGCGCGACAGGTCGGCGCCCCAGTTGAGCCGTTCCACGCAGGCGCCGTTGCCGAGGTGGAAACGCGCCACCGGGTCGGCCGGCATCGACTGGTTGCGCTCGCGCACCAGGAAATGCGCGGCCAGCGTCAGCGCGGTGTCGCGCACCACGGCATCGGCGGCATCCGGCGCCAGCGCCTCAAGCCACGCCGCGCCGTCGACGGGCGCGTCGCCGTGGCGCTCGCTCCAGCGCGCCAGCCGCTTGTCGCCCAGCACGCGCGCCACGGCCTCGCCGTCCTGCTTGCGCAGCCAGTCGGCAAAGCCCGGGATCGGGGACAGCGTAGCGAACTGCTTGACCTTGGGGAATTCGCGCTGCACTTCCTCGATCACGCGCTTGAGCAGGAAGTTGCCGAAGCTGACGCCGCGCAGCCCCGCCTGCGTATTGCTGATCGAATAGAAGATCGCCCACTTGACGCGGCGCAGGTCTTCCAGCGGCGCGGCTTCGTCCAGCAGGGTATGGACGTCGGCGGCCATCTCGGGGGCAAACGCCACCTCGACGAAGATCAGCGGCTCGCGCGGGATGCGCGGGTGGAAGAAGGCGTAGCAGCGGCGGTCGGAATCGAGCCGGTTGCGCAGGTCGGTCCACGAGGCGATCTCGTGCACGGCCTCGTAGCGGATCAGCTTTTCCAGCAGCGACGCGGGCGAGTCCCAGGTGATCGGCTGCAGCTCGAGCAGGCCGACGTCGAACCAGTTCGAGAACAAGCCCTCGAGGTCGTCGTCGAGCGGGCGCAGCCCGGGCATGCGGCGCTGCCAGCGCAGCATGTCGGCGCGCAGCTGGATCAGGAAATGCAACCCGCAGGCGCTGTTGCCGCGCTGGCCATGCAGCGCGGCCAGCCGCTTGAAGAAGCGGATGCGGGCGTTGGACTGCGCCTGGCCCGCGCGCGCGCCCTTGTCGCCCTCGGCCGCGGCCTCTTCGCTGCCGTTGCTGGCCACTTCGGCCAGCACCGCCAGCATGCCGTGCCGCGTGGCCTCGCCGGCGGCTTCGTATTCGGCCTGCCAGGCCTGCGCGGCGGCATTGGCAGCGCCGTCGGTCAGGCGCGCATCGAAGCACAGGCGCAACTGCTCGCGCTGGCGGCGCACCACGCGCGCCGGCAGTGGCGCCTCGCCATCGGCCGGCGTGGCGGCCCTGGCGTCGCCATTGGCCCTGGCGTCGGCCTCGCCCTTGCGCCCCCACCAGCGGCCCAGCCGCGACAGGATATTGGAGCTGGACGGCTCGCTCTCGCCCAGCGGCGCGCTGATCTTCTGGTCACCCGTATCGAAGGAGTTCATGCGGTACCTGCCTTTGATGCATCGATGTGAACGTGGGGAAACTGTGGCTGGCGTGGCGGTGTGCGGGAGTCAGTCTTCGGCGCCCGCCACGCGCAAGGCCGGCGGGGCGCGCACGCCCGCCTTTACCTCGGGTAGGTCGGTTACGTCCTGCGCCATCGCGGCGCCGCCGGCGTCGAGCGCCTGCAGCGCGCCGCGCTGGCGCAGCAAGTGGGTCTTCATCATGGCTTCGGCGCCTTCCGGGTCGCGCGCCTTGAGCGCGGCAAACACGCTCAGGTGCTCGGCGCACGATTCGTGGATCCGCCCCGGCAGCTTCAGGCTCTTGTGGCGCGACAGCCGCAGCACCTTGCGCAGGTCGCTGATCAGCCCGCTCAGCCAGCGGTTGCCCGCCAGCCGCTGGATCGCTTCATGGATCTGGGCGTTGGTCTCGTAGTAGGCGTCGATATCGCCGGCCTGCGCATAACGCGCCAGGTCCGCGTGCAGGCCGTCGAGCGCGTCGAGGTCGGCACGGGTGGCGTTGCGCGCAGCCTCATAGGCGCAACGCCCTTCGAGCAGCGCCATCAGCGGGAAGATCTCGTCGAGGTCCTGCTCGGACAGTTCATTGACGAAACAGCCGCGGCGCGGCTCCAGCCGCACCAGGCCTTCGGCGGCAAGCACCTTGAGCGCCTCGCGCAGCGGCGTGCGCGAGATGCCCAGGGTTTCGGCCATCGCGCTTTCGTCGATCCAAGCGCCCGGCACCAGCGTATGCGCGTCGATCATGGCGCGCAGCCGGTCTGCCACTTCCAGGTACAGCGCCTGCTGGACGATGCGCATGCCATCTCCTGTATCGCACGGAGAATCCAATGGCGTGTGCATCGGATCCCATAATTCATAATTATGGATTAGGGCGCGAACGATACAAGGACTTTCGATGGTGCACTGCAAGGTCGTGCGTGCAGGTCCAGCGGGAATGATGTGATGAGGTGCGGCGGGCGTCCCTTGCCTCCCCGCAAGGAAACGCCCGCGCCTGAAAAGAACTGCCGAACTGCGTGATTCATCGCTGGCGGATACGAATGCATCCGTCGCGTGGGTCCATGGATTGACCTGGCGCTGGCCCCGCGCCACCCCTGTTGCAAACGCGCCAACGCGCGTGGATTTTCCCGTGCCCTTTGATCCGTGCAGCGCGGCTAGCGTAACTCTCGACCCGAAGAGCCGTACTCCCCCCTGGCACTGCCGTTGGCGGCTGTGGCTCGCCGCTCATCTTGTAACAATGACACTAGCGATTTACGTGCCAGTCGGGCTAAGCCCTTGATTTTATGGATGGCACCGAACCGCGATTTGTTACAGGATGAGATCAGTGTAACAGGATGTTTCCAAAGTGTTACGAGGGTTTTCCATGGTGGGGACCTTGCGACATGGGCTGGCTGCGCGCGGCCATACAAATTGTGCCGTCGGCGATATTTATCGGTGTCAGAATGTGAGGCCGTCGCCGCAATCGCCTTGCCTGCCATCGTTGCGTTTTTGAAACAGGCGCCGGCCGCCGCGGATATCCCCGCCGGCTTCCTGTAGCCATCGCACATCACTCTGGAGGTCATGCCATGCAAGCTGGCAGCAGCGATTTCACCCTGGCCGCCACCCCGGCCGAACCGGCATCGCCCGCCGGCCCTCGCGCCGCCGCGCTGCGGCCGCTGGGCCTGAGCTTCACTGGGTCGGGCTCGGAATATTTCCGCATCTGGATCGTCAATGCGCTGCTGACCCTCGTCACGCTGGGCATCTATTCCGCCTGGGCCAAGGTGCGCACGCTGCAGTATTTCTATCGCAATACGCGGCTGGACGGCGCCAGCTTCGACTATCACGGCAAGCCGTCGGCGATCCTGAAAGGCCGGGCCATCGTATTCGGGCTGGTGCTCGCGTTCCAGTTCGCGTCGACCTTCTCGCCGTTCCTGGCGCTGGCGATGCTGCTGGTGCTGCTGGCGGTGTTCCCGTTGCTGCTGGTACGCTCGCTGCGCTTCCGCATGGCCAACTCCAGCTACCGCGGCCTGCGCTTCGGCTTTACCGGCGGCGATGCCGAGGCCTACCGGGTATTCGTGCTGTGGCCGCTGGCCGCGGTAGCCACGCTGGGCCTGCTTGGTCCGCTGGCGCACCAGCGCTTCAAGCGCTACCAGCACAACCACACCCGCTTCGGCACGGCACCGTTCGGCTTCCACGCCGGCGCAGGCGATTTCTACCGGGCCTACCTGCGCGCCTTCGGCGTGGTGCTGGCGGGCACGCTGGTGATGGCCGCGGCCGGCTTCCTGATGGCGCCGGGGATCGGCAATTTCGGCGCGGCGGCGCTGCTTGGCTTCGGCATCGCCGGCTTCTACCTGGGCATGCTGTCGGTCAGCCCCTACCTGATGGCGCGGCTGCAGAACGTGGTGTGGAGCCACACCACGCTGGCGCCGCACGCGTTCCGCAGCGAGGTCAGCGCCGCGCGCATGGTCTTTATCTTTGTCACCAACCTGATTGCGATCGCGCTGACGCTCGGCCTGTTCCTGCCGTTCGCGCGCGTGCGCGCCACGCGCTACCGGCTGCAGTGCGTGACCATGCTCGCGGCCGGCCCGCTCGACAGCTTCGTCGCCGGCGAAGCGCAGCAGGTGGGCGCGCTGGGCGACGCGGCGGTAGACTGGTACGACATCGACATCGCGCTCTGACGCGCCATGGTCCCGGTCACCTTCTTCGACGGGCGCTCGTCGCGCGCGCATCCGGCCACGCTGGCCGTGGAGGCGCAGCAGGCCGTGCTGCGCGACGCCGACGGCACCGAATTGCGGCGCGCGCCGCTGTCGCAGCTGCGCGTGTCGGAGCGCGTGCGCCGCGCGCCGCGGCTGGTCACCTTCGTCGACGGGGCCTTCTGCGAGGTCACCGACCATGCCGCCTTCGACCAGTTGCTGGCGGCCACCGGCCACCGCGACGGCCTGGTGACGCGCGCGCAGAACAGCTGGCGCCTCGCCGGCCTGGCCGTGGCGGCGCTGGTGGCGGTGCTGGTGCTGGGCTACTACGTCTTGCTGCCGTGGGGCGCGGGCATGCTGGCACGCGCGGTGCCGGCCGAACTGGAGGCCCGGCTCGGCCAGCTGACGCTGGAGAGCCTGGACCACGGCATGCTCGCGCCGACGCAGCTGCCGGCCGCCGAGCAGGCCCGCATCCGCGAGGGCTTCGCGGCGCTGCGGCGCCCGCGCGATGCGGCGCACGAATACCAGGTCCTGTTCCGCCAGGGCGGGGAGATCGGCGCCAATGCGCTGGCCTTGCCGGGCGGCACCATCATCGTCACCGACGAGCTGGTCGGCCTGGCGGGCACCGGCGCCGGCCTGATGGGCGTGCTGGCCCACGAGGCGGGCCACGTGGCGCGACGCCACGGGCTGCAGCAGGTGATCCAGGGCTCGGCCCTGGCCGCGTTGTCGGCCTACCTGTTCGGCGATATCTCGTCGGTGCTGGCGGGCGTGCCCGCCGCCATGCTGACCTTGCGCTATTCGCGCGACCACGAGCGCGAGGCCGACGCCTATGCCATCGACGTCATGCAGCGCAACGGCCTTCCGCCCGCGGCGCTGGCCGACGTGCTGGTGGCGCTGGAGCAGCGCGAGGGCAAGCCCGACGAAGCGCAGGCCGGGCGTGGCGAGGACTTCCTGTCGACGCACCCGCACACGCAGGCGCGCATCGACGCGCTGCGCCGTGCCGGCCGCTAGCGCGCGCTGGGCAGGCGGGGCTCAGGCCGCCGGCTGCGGCGCGCCGGCGCCGGGCTGGCGGCGGTAGGCCCAGATCACCATGGCGATGCCCGCCAGGATCATCGGCAGGCTCAGCCACTGGCCCATCGACAGCTTCAGCGCCAGCAGGCCCAGGAAGTTGTCGGGCTCGCGCGCGAATTCCGCGGCGAAGCGGAACGCGCCATAGCCGATCAGAAACACGCCCGACACCGCGCCCATCGGCCGCGGCTTGCGCGCGAACAGCCACAGGATGATAAACAGCGCCACGCCCTCGCCGGCAAACTGGTAGAGCTGCGACGGATGGCGCGGGATGTTGTCGCCTGCCTGCGGGAAGATCATGCCCCACGGCAGGTCGGTGGCGCGGCCCCACAGCTCGCCGTTGATGAAGTTGCCGATGCGCCCGGCGGCCAGCCCGCACGGGATCATCGGCGCGATGAAGTCGGTCACTTCCATCCAGTGGCGCCGGCGCAGCCGGCCGAACAGCCACATCGCCACCACCACGCCGAGGAAGCCGCCATGGAAGGCCATGCCGCCCTCCCACACCTTGAAGATCTCCATCGGATGCGACAGGTAGTACGACGGCTTGTAGAACAGCACGTAGCCGAGCCGCCCGCCCAGGATCACGCCCAGCACGCCGAAGAACAGCATGTCGTCGAGGTCGCGCGTGGTCCAGCCCTTGGCAGCGATATGCGGCTGGCGGATGCGCAGGCGCCCGAACCACAGGAACATGACGAACCCGGCCAGGTACATCAACCCGTACCAGCGGATCGCAAGCGGGCCCAGGTGAATCGCAACCGGGTCGAACTGGGGATGAATCAGCATGTTGGCGTGAATGGTGGTTGTGGGGCAGCGGCGGCGCCGGCGGTGCGGCGCCTGGTATGACGCGCGGGTGCGGCGAAGGTTGCACGGCAATGCCAACGCCTGACCCGTGCACGTATCGTAGCCCGTAATGATGTCACAAATCCCCGCGCGCACCGCGCGGCGGACCCCGGGGCCGGCGCGCGCCGGCGCCCGAACAATCCATTGACACGCCAAAACGCACGCGTCATTCTTGCCCCATCACAGCGCCCGCCGCGCGCCCGCACGGCGGCATAGAACAAGGATCCCGGAGACCCCACCATGGCATTCAACAAGCGCTCCCGGCACATCACGCAAGGCGTGGCGCGCTCCCCCAACCGCTCGATGTACTACGCGCTCGGCTACCAGAAGGAGGACTTCGACAAGCCGATGGTGGGCATCGCCAACGGGCATTCGACCATCACGCCGTGCAATGCCGGCCTGCAGCGCCTGGCCGACGCGGCCATCGACGCGATCCGGGCCGCCGGCGCCAACCCGCAGGTGTTCGGCACCCCGACCATCTCCGACGGCATGTCGATGGGCACCGAGGGCATGAAGTATTCGCTGATCTCGCGCGAGGTCATCGCCGACTGCATCGAGACCGCGGCGCAGGGCCAGTGGATGGACGGCGTGGTGGTGATCGGCGGCTGCGACAAGAACATGCCGGGCGGCATGATCGCGCTGGCACGCACCAACGTGCCGGGCATCTATGTCTACGGCGGCACCATCAAGCCGGGCCACTGGAAGGGCAAGGACCTGACCATCGTGTCGTCGTTCGAGGCCGTCGGCGAGTTCACCGCGGGGCGCATGAGCGAGGAAGACTTCGAAGGGGTGGAACGGAACGCGTGCCCGTCCACCGGCTCATGCGGCGGCATGTACACCGCCAACACCATGAGCTCGTCGTTCGAGGCGCTGGGCATGTCGCTGCTGTATTCGTCGACCATGGCCAACCCGGACCAGGAAAAGGTCGACAGCGCCGCTGAATCGGCGCGCGTGCTGGTCGAGGCCGTCAAGCGCGACCTCAAGCCGCGCGACATCATCACGCGCGAGTCGATCGAGAACGCGGTGGCGCTGATCATGGCCACCGGCGGCTCCACCAACGCGGTGCTGCACTACCTGGCGATCGCGCATGCCGCCGAGGTGGAATGGACCATCGACGACTTCGAGCGCATCCGCCGCAAGGTGCCGGTACTCTGCAACCTCAAGCCCTCGGGCCAGTACGTGGCGACCGACCTGCACCGCGCCGGCGGCATCCCGCAGGTGATGAAGATCCTGCTCAGGGCCGGCCTGCTGCACGGCGACTGCATCACCATCACCGGCCGCACCCTGGCCGAGGAACTCGAGCACGTGCCCGACGCCCCGCGCGCCGACCAGGACGTGATCCTGCCGATCGAACGGGCGCTCTACGCCGAGGGCCACCTGGCCATCCTCAAGGGCAACCTTGCCGAGGAAGGCGCGGTCGCGAAGATCACCGGCCTGAAGAACCCGGTCATCACCGGCCCGGCGCGCGTGTTCGAGGACGAGCAGAGCGCGATGGACGCGATCCTGGCCGACCGCATCAACCCGGGCGACATCCTGGTGCTGCGCTATCTCGGCCCCAAGGGCGGCCCCGGCATGCCGGAGATGCTGGCGCCGACCTCGGCCATCATCGGCAAGGGCCTGGGCGAGTCGGTCGGCTTTATCACCGACGGCCGCTTCTCGGGCGGCACCTGGGGCATGGTGGTCGGCCACGTCGCGCCGGAAGCGTACGTCGGCGGCACCATCGCGCTGGTGCAGGAGGGCGACTCGATCACCATCGACGCGCACCAGTTGCTGCTGCAACTGAACGTGTCGGACGAAGAACTGGCCCGGCGCCGCGCCGGCTGGAAGGCGCCGGCGCCGCGCTATACGCGCGGGGTGCTGGCGAAGTTCGCGCGGCTGGCATCGACGGCGAGCAAGGGGGCGGTGACGGACTGAGGCGTCTCGCATGCCGGCGGTCTGCTCCCCTCTCCCGCTTGCGGGAGAGGGGCCGGGGGAGAGGGCCGGCGCACGCAAGAACGACGGCATTCACTTCGTGGAAGCTCCTGCCCTCTCCCCCGCCCCTCTCCCAGAGGGAGAGGGGAGAAAACCCGAGCGATGGCTCAGGCTTCAATCCCCACCCGGCGCCTTCTCCATCTCCTCCAGCGTCGCGTCCAGCCACTCGACCAGCCGCGCTTCCAGCGACTGGGTCAGCTCGCTGGCCAGTTGGGCCGTCAGCGGCGCCAGCCGGGACTGCAGCGTGGCTTCGGTGTGGGCCGCGACCACCTGCGGCCATTCGGTGCGAAAGCGCATCATCACGCGGCTCAGCAGTTCCGTACGCACCGCGCGCAGGTCGTCGTCGCCGGCGTTGGTGTCGGTATCGGTGGCGGCGTCCGTCTGCGCGGCGGGCGGGGCCGGCACGATCGCGTCGTCCAGCGCGGCGTCGCCGGTGTCGCCGACCTGCATCACCATGCCGGCATCGTCCATGCCAAAGGTGTCGATCACGCCGTCGTCCGCCGCGGCGCCCGCCTGCGCCGGCGCTTTGGTGTCGGCTTTGGTGTCGGCTTCGGTGTCGGCTTCGGTGTCGGCTTCGGTGTCGACATCAGGCAGGTCGACCACCTCGGTCAGCAGCGGGATGCTGTCGTGCGGTTCCGGCCGCGGGATCACCCGCGAGGTGGTGCGTTCGCTCATGCGGCGTCTCCCTTGGGCTGGCCGATGTCGTGGTGCGTCAGCGGATAGCCGCGTTCGCGGTAGAAGCGGTAGCGCTGGCGGCCGGCCTCGCGCGCGGCGTCGCCGGCGCCGACCACCTCGATCAGCCGCTCGAAGCTGGCAAACTGCGCCGGCGCCTGCTCAGCCAGGTTGATCAGCAGCTGGTGGTGCGGCACGCCCTCGGTGGTGGCGGCCAGCAGGATCGGGGTCACCGCCGCGTTCGGACTTTCCAGCCCGCAGTGCGGCAGGAAGTCCAGCGGGGAGAAGGTCCACAGGCGCGCGTCGAGGTCCGCCAGCTGCGCCGGGGCGCCGTGGATCACCACCTTCTGCCCGGCGCCGTAGGCCTTGCGGACCAGCCGGCAGACATAGCCGAGCACATCCGGCACGTTGCTGTGGAAGTCGATGCGCGTCATGGACGGTTGCCGCTCCTGCTCCGTTGCGCCGCGCTCAGGCCGCGCGGTCCATCAGGAACTGCGTCAGCAGCGGCACGGGGCGGCCGGTGGCGCCCTTGGCCGCGCCGCTCTTCCACGCGGTGCCGGCGATGTCCAGGTGGGCCCAGTCGTACTTCTCGGTGAAGCGCGCCAGGAAGCAGGCCGCGGTGACGCTGCCGGCCGGGCGGCCGCCGATATTGCCCATGTCGGCAAAGTTGGACTTGAGCTGGTCCTGGTATTCGTCGTCCAGCGGCATGCGCCAGGCGCTGTCCATGGCGCGGCGGCCAGCCTGCAGCAGCGCGTCGGCCAGCGCGTCGGAGCGCGCGTACAGGCCGCTGTTGACATGGCCGAGCGCGATGATGCAGGCGCCGGTCAGCGTGGCCACGTCGATCACCGCGGCCGGCTTGAAGCGCTCGACATAGGTCAGCGCGTCGCACAGGATCAGGCGGCCCTCGGCGTCGGTGTTGAGGATCTCGATGGTCTGGCCCGACATGCTGGTGACCACGTCGCCCGGCTTGGTAGCGATGCCGCTGGGCATGTTCTCGCAGGTGGGCACCACCGCCACCACATTGAGCTTCAGGCCCATCTCGGCCACGGCCTGGATCGTGCCTAGCACCGAGGCGGCGCCGCACATGTCGTACTTCATCTCGTCCATGCCCTCGCCCGGCTTGAGCGAGATGCCGCCGGTATCGAAGGTGATGCCCTTGCCGACCAGCACCACCGGCGCCTGCTTGGCGCCGGCGCCGTCGTAGCGCAGCACGATGAACTGGGGCGGCTCCGCGCTGCCCTTGGTCACGGCCAGGAACGCGCCCATATTGAGCGCCTCGATCTGCTTGCGCCCGAGGATCTCGGCCTTGAGCTTGTGGCGCTTGGCGATGCTGCGCGCGGTATTGGCCAGGTAGGTCGGGGTGCAGATATTGGACGGCAGGTTGCCGAGGTCGCGCGTCAGCTCCATGCCGTTGGCGATGGCGGTGCCGCGCACCGCGGCCTGGGTCGCGGCGCGGGCGTCGCCGCTGTCGACCGCGATCACGACCTTGCGCAGCGAGGACTTGTCATTGCCGTTGGGCTTGCCGCTGGCCGCATTCTGGGCGTTGGCGCGCTTCAGTCCGGGATGGCGCTCGAGCAGGCGGTAGCCGGCTTCGCGCACCAGCGTGATGGTGGTGATCACGGCCCACGATACGTCGCGCTGCTGCGGCGCCTGTTGCGCCAGGCACCACAGCGCCGAGGCCGCGCGCGTGGACGACAAGGCACGCACCGCGGTGCGCACCGCGTCGGCGAAGGCCTTGTCTGTGAAATCGGCTTCCTTGCCCAGGCCCACCAGCAGCACGCGCGCGGCGCCTACGCCGGCCACTTCGTGAAGCATCAGCTGGGTGCCGCGCTTGCCTTCGAAGTCGCCCTGCTTGACCAGCCGTCCCACCAAGCCCTTGGTGGCCACATCGAGGGCCTTGGCTACGCCGCCGAGGTTCTGGCCTTCGAACAGGCCGACCACCAGGCAGTCGGTCTTGGTCGCCAGGAAACCATTTTGGCCGGCTTTGCTCCAATCCAGGGCTTTTGTGCTAAATTCCATCGCGCTTCCTTCCAGGGGCTCGTTAGACACGAAAGCCTCCATTATCCGCGATTTTTACCCCGCGACCTGCCGCCGCTGATACGCCCCGGTCACGTTGACAGCACGCTGTGCCGTCAGCCAGCTGTTCTGCCAGGCACCTCGCACGGCACATCGCCCGCTCCGGCCGGCAGCCCGGAACCGAACCCGCATGATCCTTCAACAAGCCCTGCGACGCGAGCTTGCCTACACCGCCGGGGCGGTGTTCCTGGTGATGCTGACCTTCATGCTCACCTCGCTCGTGATCCGCATCCTGGGGATGGCCGCCAACGGCAAGGCCAGCCCCAACGACGTGCTGATGCTGATCGGCCTGGCCACCATCGGCTACCTGTCGATCCTGCTGTCCGCGACGCTGTTCATTTCCACCCTGATCGTGCTGACGCGCTGGTACAAGGATTCGGAAATGGTGGTGTGGTTCTCGGCCGGCATCTCGCTGCGCGACCTGGTCAAGCCGGTGCTGCAGTTCGCCGCGCCCTTCATCGTGCTGGCGCTGCTGCTGGGCCTGTTCGCGTGGCCGTGGGCCAACCAGCAGAGCGCGCTGTTCCGTGACCGCTTCGAGCAGCGCGGGGTGATGTCGATGATCGCCGCCGGCCGCTTCATCGAGCCGGCCAAGGCCAACTACGTGCTGTTCATCGAGGGCATCGACGCCGACATGAAGCATGCGCGCAATGTCTTCGTCGCCAATGCCGAAGCCGACAAGATCGGCGTGGCGCTGGCGCACCAGGGCCAGTTCGAGACCATGCCCAACGGCGACCGCCTGGTGGTGATGGAGAATGGCCGCCGCTACTCCGGCACGCCCGGCCAGATCGACTACCGCATCGTCGAGTTCGAGCGCTACGCGGTCAAGGTGGACAACAAGCCGCCCGAGTCCGAGGCCAAGCTGCCACCCAAGAGCCGCGACACCATCGAGCTGATCCGCAACCCCACGCGCGAGAACCTGGGCGAGCTGATCTGGCGCATCTCGCTGCCGATCCTGGCCTTCAACTTCGTCATGATCGCGATCCCGCTGGCCTACGTGAACCCGCGCCTGGGCCGCTACACGCCGCTGGTGTTCGCGGTGCTGATCTACCTGACCTACAGCAACCTGATCAACCTGTCGCAGTCCTGGGTGCGCAACGGCTCGATCCCGTTCTGGCTGGCCTGGTGGCCGATCCACCTGGCCGTGTTCCTGGGCGCGCTGCTGTTGTTCCGCTATCGCCAGAACCGCAGCCTGGGTGGCTGGCGCGCCGTGTTCGGGCTGCGCAAGCGCGATGCCGCCGCCGCCGGAGGCCGGGCATGAGGATCCTGCGCGTCTACGAACGCTATTTCGGCCGGCTGGTCTATAGCGTGTTCGCCTTCATCCTGTTCGCGGTGCTGTCGCTGTTCGTGTTCTTCGACATGCTCAACGAGCTGGAGAACGTCAACGCCCAGTACACCTCGCTGGTGGCGCTGTTCCACGTCCTGCTGCAGGCGCCCACGCGGGTGTACGAGGTGCTGCCGATCGCGGTGCTGATCAGCGCGATCTATGTGTTCTCGCAGCTCGCCAGCCAGTCCGAGTACACCATCTTCCGCGTGGCCGGCCTGAACACGCGCCAGGCGCTGTTTTCGCTGTTCAAGCTGGCGGTGCCGCTGGCGCTGGTGACCTTTCTGTTCGGCGAGTTCATCGGCCCGCGCGCCGAGCAGTATGCGCAGAAGGTCAAGCTGGAGGCGATCGGCGCGACGGTGTCGTCGGGCTTCCGCTCCGGGGTCTGGGTCAAGGACCGCGACAAGGATGCCGCCGGCGATGGCGAGATCACCCGCTTCGTCAACGTGGCGGGGCTGCGGCCGGACCAGACCATCACCGGCATCACCATGTACGAGTTCGACCCCCAGTACCGGCTGCGCGTGATCCGCGTGGCGCAGGAGGGGCGCTACCAGGGTGGCCAGTCGTGGGAGCTGCAGAACGTCAGCGAGACCCGCTTCGTCGAACTGGCGCCCCAGGCCCAGGGCGCGCAACCCGCGCCCGGCGCGCCGGCGCGCGACGCGCTGGCGCCGGACTTCCGCGCCGAGCAGGTCAAGTTCCCGCGCGTGGCCATGCATTCGGAGCTGACCCCGCAGATCCTGTCGGTGCTGCTGGTCACGCCGGAGCGGATGTCGACGCTGGACCTGTTCCGCTATATCCGCCACCTGCGCGACAACAAGCAGGACACCCAGCGCTACGAGATCGCGTTCTGGAAGAAGGTGATCTACCCGCTGACGTTGTTCGTGATGGTGGCGCTGGCACTGCCGTTCGCCTACCTGCACGCGCGCGCCGGCGCGGTCGGCGTCAAGGTGTTCGGCGGCATTATGCTGGGGCTGTCGTTCCATCTGTCGAACACGCTGTTCTCGCACGTCGGCCTGCTGCATACCTGGCCGCCGATCATCTCGGCGCTGGTGCCGGGCACGCTTTACCTGATGGTGGCGCTGCTGGCGCTGCGTTGGGTCGACCGGCACTGAGCACGGCCATGACAGTTTCAAACCGAGCCCTGGTCCTGTTCGCGCACGGCGCGCGCGATGCGCGCTGGCGGGAGCCGTTCGAGCGGCTGCAGCAGAAGCTGGTGGCCGCCCTGCCCGGCTGCGCGGTGCGGCTGGCGTTCCTGGAGCTGATGTCGCCGCTGCTGCCGGATGCGCTGGCCGAACTGGCGGCGCAAGGCGTGACCGAGGTCACCGTGGTGCCGGTGTTCTTTGGCCAGGGCGGACATATCCGGCGTGATTTGCCGGCGCTGATCGACCAGTGCCGGCAGGCCCATCCCGGCTTGCGCATCCATTGCGCCGCCGCAGTGGGCGAGTCGGATGCTGTGCTGGACGCGATTGCGGCATATTGCGTGGCGGCGTTGCCTGGGGCTGCGCCGGAAGCCTGAGGTACTGGCGACGTCAACGAAAAACCCCGTGCCGGAGTATCCGCCACGGGGTTAGTTTTTTCTGCAAGACATCAATGACCGCTGCACTGCTCCCCTCTCCCGCTTGCGGGAGAGGGGTTGGGGGAGAGGGCCGGCGCTGGCAAGAACGACGGCATTCACTTCGTGGAAGCTCCTGCCCTCTCCCCCGCCCCTCTCCCATAAATGGGAGAGGGGAGAAAACCCTCAGGCAGCGCGCGGCGTGCGCACTTCAGTCACGCCCGCATCCTCCCGCGGCGCCTCGGTCGCACGCGCGGCCAGCGCGGCGCCGATCATCAGCAGGCTGGGCTGCACCGGATCGATCCACGCCGCCGCTTCACCGGCCGCCATCTGGCCGAGCGTGAATTCGCGGCTGCGCTGTTGCGGCGTGGTGGCGGCTTCCACCACCCAGGCCGGCGTCGATGCGGGCTTGCCGTGCGCGATCAGCTGCGCGGCGATCGATGCGGCCTGGTCGCGGCCCATGTAGTAGACCAGCGTGTCGGCCTTGACCGCTGCTTCGATATCGGCCGAGCCCTCGCCGTCCGCGGCCTTGGCCTGCGTGGCAAAGGCCACGCTGCGCGACACGCCACGCTTGGTGAGCGGCTTGCCGATGGCCGAAGCGGCGGCCAGCGCGGCGGTGATGCCGGGCACCACCTCGTACTCGATCCCGGCCGCTTCCAGCGCCTGCAGCTCCTCGTCGGCGCGGCCGAACAGCATCGGGTCGCCGCCCTTCAGACGCACCACGCGCTGGTACTTGCCGGCGAGGTCGACGATCTGGCGGTTGATGAACAGCTGCGCGGTCGAGCGCTGGCCGCAGCGCTTGCCGACCTCGACCAGCTCGGCGTGCGGACACCAGGCCAGCATCTCCGGCGACACCAGCGCGTCGTGCAGCACCACCTGGGCTTCGCCCAAAAGCCGTGCACCACGCACCGTAATGAGGTCTGCCGCACCGGGGCCTGCCCCGATCAGGTACACCTTGCCGAAAGTCTTCTGTGCCTGCTTGCCCATCTCCAGCCCCTTGTCCGCGCGATCCTGTTCGTTACCGATCAGGAGAACGCACGGATCATGCCTGCGGCCACCGTGTGGTTGGTCGCCTCGTCGATCAGCACGAACGCCCCGGTGGCCGGATTATCGCCGTAGGCATCGCACACGATCGGCTTCTGCAGCGAGATCTGCACCGAGCCGATGTCGTTCAGGCGGATCTCGTGGCGGCCGGTCTCGTGCGACAGCGTATGCACGTCCAGCACGCGGTCCACCGCCGACACGCGCGCGAACACGCTCGCCGTGGTGTGCTTGAGCACGTACTTGCGCGCCGGGTTCAGCGATTCGTCGTCGAACCAGCACAGGTCGGCCTGCAGCTTCTTCGCGGAAGCCGTGCCCGCGTCGGCGGCAACGAACATGTCACCGCGTGATACATCGACGTCCTCGGCCAGGCGCACGGTGACGGTGTCGCCGACATTGGCCGACTCGGCCGCGCCGTTGGGCGTCAGCACCTCGGCGACCACGGCTTCGCGGTTGGCCGGCAGCACGCGCAGCTTCTGGCCGACGCGCACGGTGCCGGCTTCGACGCGGCCGGCATAGCCGCGGAAGTCGTCCGACTGCGAACCGTCCTGGCGGATCACCAGCTGCACCGGGAAGCGCAGCGCGGCATCGTCCTCGGGCGCGGCTTCTTCCACCGGCAGGTCTTCCAGCAGCGGCAGCAGCGGCTCGCCCTGGTACCACGGCATGGCATCGCTCTCGTGCACGATGTTATCGCCGCGCAGCGCCGAGACCGGCACGTAGCGCACGTCCTTCAGGCCCAGCTGCTCGGCCAGTTCGGCGTAGGCGGCGCGGATCTCGTTGAAGGTCTGCTCGCTGTAGTCGACCAGGTCCATCTTGTTGACGGCGACGATCACGTGCCGGATTTCCAGCAGCTTCAGGATCGCCGAGTGGCGCTTGGTCTGCGCCAGCAGCTCGGCGCGGCCGTCGGTGACGGTCACGCGCGTGGCATCGACCAGCACGATCGCCGCATCGGCGGTCGAGGCGCCGGTGACCATGTTGCGGGTGTACTGCTCGTGGCCCGGCGTATCCGCGATGATGAACTTGCGGCGCGCGGTCGAGAAGTAGCGGTAGGCCACGTCGATGGTGATGCCCTGCTCGCGCTCGGCTTCCAGGCCGTCGGTCAGCAGCGAGAAGTCGATCTGCTCGCCGGCGGTGCGCTTGTTCTTGGCGTTGGCCAGCGCGGTCAGCTGGTCGGACAGCACGGCCTTGCTGTCGTACAGCAGGCGGCCGATCAGCGTGCTCTTGCCGTCGTCGACCGAGCCCGCGGTGATGAAGCGCAGCAGGCCTTGGTGGGTTGCTTGGTGAGTCATGTCTGGATCCTTTGCTGCGTGCGGCTTAGAAGTAGCCTTCCTTCTTGCGGCGCTCCATCGAGGCTTCGCTGGTCTGGTCGTCCATGCGGGTGGCGCCGCGCTCGGTGATCTCGGTCACCGCGGTCTCGGCGATGATCGCTTCGGGCGAATCGGCAACGCTGGCCACCGGGCAGGTGCAGCTGATGTCGCCGACGGTGCGGAAGCGCACCGACAGCACCTCGCTGACGTCGCCGTCCTGCTTGGGCGTGATCGGCGTGACCGGCACCAGCAGGCCGTTCTTGCGCACCACCTCACGCTGGTGCGCGTAGTAGATCGGCGGCAGCGCCAGGTTCTCGCGGGCGATGTACTGCCACACGTCGAGCTCGGTCCAGTTCGAGATCGGGAACACGCGCATCTGCTCGCCCGGCGCCATGCGGGCGTTGTACAGGCTCCACAGCTCGGGGCGCTGGGCCTTCGGGTCCCACTGGCCGAACTCGTCGCGGAACGAGAAGATGCGCTCCTTGGCGCGGGCCTTCTCTTCGTCGCGGCGGGCGCCGCCCATCAGCGCGTCGAACTGGTGCTCGCCGATGGTTTCGAGCAGCGTCACCGCCTGCGCCGCGTTGCGCGAATCGGTGTCCTTGCGCAGGCGCACGGTGCCGCGCTTGATCGAGTCCTCGACATGGCCGACCACCAGGCGCGCACCGAGCTCAGCCACGCGCTGGTCGCGGAACGCGATCACTTCCGGGTAGTTGTGGCCGGTGTCGATATGCACCAGCGGGAACGGCAGCTCGATCTTGCGCTCGCCCAGGCGGAACGCCTTCAGCGCCAGGTGCAGCATCACGATCGAATCCTTGCCGCCGGAGAACAGCAGCGCCGGGTTGCGGCACTCGGCCACCACCTCGCGGATGATGTAGATCGATTCCGCCTCGAGGCGGTCGAGATGGTCGTTCTGTACCTGCAACAGGTGCGCCACGCCCGAGGTGGCTTCTGCGATGTCGTTCATGATGCCCATTTTGTTCCGGCCTCAATGCTTGATGTTCTGTTCGTGGAGCCCGCACTCCTTCGAGTCCTTGCTCTCCCACCACCACCGTCCCGCGCGCACGTCCTCGCCCGCGCGTACCGCGCGCGTACACGGCTCGCAGCCGATGCTGGGATAGCCCTTGGCATGCAGGTCGTTGAGCGGCACCTGGTGCCGTTTCAGGTAGGCCCACACTTCAGCCTCGCTCCAGTCCGCCAGCGGGTTGAACTTGGGGATGCCGCGGGCTTCGTCCAGCTCTTCGAACGGCAGCTCGGCGCGGGTCACGGCCTGCTCGCGGCGCTGGCCAGTCAGCCAGGCATCGGCGTGCGACAGCGCGCGGTTGAGCGGCTCGACCTTGCGGATGCCGCAGCACGACTTGCGCGCGTCGATGCTGTCGTAGAAGCCGTTCAGCCCGTGCTTCTTCAGGTAGTTCTCGACCGCCTCGGCATCCGGCGTGAACTGCTCGATGGTGTAGCCGTAGTGCGCCTGCACCTTGTCCAGCACCGCCAGGGTCTCGGCGTGCAGGCGCCCGGTCTGCAGCGTGAACACGCGGATGCCCGCGCGCACGGCTTCGCTGCCGCGCAGGATCGCGTCAGTCAGCACCATGTCCTCGGCCGCCAGGCTCGAGGCAAAGCGCGCGCGGAAGAAGCGGCCGGCGATGCCCGCCAGGCGCTCGGCCAGCTCGCGCTCCTTCTGCTCCAGCGCTTCGATGCTGCCGGTGTACTCGGGCGCGACCCACAGCGCGGGGGGCCGCAGCGCGGATACCGCGCCGGCCTCGACCACGGGGATATCGCTCAGCACGGTGCTCATGCCGTTTCCCTCGGCTGCGCGCCGACGTCGGCGCGCGCGCGGCGGAACAGCGGCAGCGGCTCGTCGACCGACGCCTGGTAGGTCACGGTGAATTCGGTAAAGCCCTTGATCGCGTCGTCGATGCTCTTGTCCGCACGGACGGCGAAGGCATCGAAGCCGCAGCGCTTCATGAAGTTGAGCTGGTCGCGCAGCACGTCGCCGATGGCGCGCAGCTGGCCTTGCCACTGGTAGCGGGTGCGCAGCAGGTAGGCGGTGGAGAAGCCACGGCCGTCGCGGAACACCGGGAAGTCGACCGCCACCAGCGAGACCCGCTCGAAGTACGCGGCGGCATCGCCCGGCTCGTCTTCCGGCGCCAGCCACACGCCGGTGCGGGCCGCGTCGCGGCCGGCCAGCAGCGCTTCATTGGCCTTCCACACCGACAGCGGGAACAGCACCGCGTCCTGCCCTTGCACGGCGGCAGCGATGCGCTCTTCGGTCAGCGGCTGCTCTTCCGTGGCGCGCAGCACGGTCCAGTTGTCTTCGACGATCACCGGGGTGACGTTGGCACTGCCGGTTGCATCCTGGCGTTGCAGTTGAATAATCTTTGCCATGTTCAGTCTCTCCGGTCCTCAGGCTTCGGCGCGCTCGCGCGGCTGCTTGTCGGCATAGACGCGCTCCTTGAACGGGGCGATGCCGATGCGGGACAGGGTTTCGATAAAGCGTTCGTCCTCGATGCGGTTGGCGACGAAGGTGTCGATGATGCGGCTCACCACGTCGGGCATTTCCTCGGCGCTGAACGACGGGCCGATCACCTTGCCCAGCGCGGTCTGGTTGCCCTGCGCACCGCCCAGCGTGACCTGGTACCACTCGGAACCGTCCTTGTCGACGCCCAGCACGCCGATATTGCCGACGTGGTGGTGGCCGCAGGCGTTGATGCAGCCCGAGATGTTCAGCGAGATCTCGCCCAGGTCGTAGACGTAGTCGAGATCGTCGAAGCGGTCCTGGATCGCCTGCGCGATCGGGATCGACTTGGCATTGGCGAGCGAGCAGAAGTCGCCGCCGGGGCAGGCGATGATGTCGGTCAGCAGGCCGATGTTGGGCGTCGCCAGGCCGGCCTTCTTCGCCAGCTGCCACAGCGCGTACAGGTCCTGCTTCTTCACGTCGGGCAGCACCAGGTTCTGTTCGTGCGCCACGCGCAGCTCGCCGAAGCCGAACTGGTCGGCCAGGTCGGCCACGGCTTCCATCTGCGCATCGGTGGCGTCGCCCGGGGGCGAGGCCACGCCCGGCTTGGTCGACAGCGTCACCGCGGCGTAGCCCGGCACCTTGTGGCCGTGCACGCTGCGGCTGACCCAGCGCGCGAAGGCCTTGTCCTCGAGCAGGTGCTTTTCGTACGAGGCATCGGTGTCGGCCAGCTTTTCATACGCCGGCGGCGTGAAGTACTGCGCCACGCGGTCGAATTCGGCCTGCGTCAGCGTAGCCGGACCGTCCTTGCTGTGCTGCCACTCTTCCTCGACTTCCTGGGCGAACTTGTCTGCGCCGATCGCCTTCACCAGGATCTTGATGCGGGCCTTGTACTTGTTGTCGCGGCGACCGTAGCGGTTATACACGCGGATCGCCGACTCGATGTAGGTCAGCATGTGCTGCCACGGCAGGTCGTCCTTGATCACCGTGCCCAGGATCGGGGTACGGCCGAGGCCGCCGCCGGCCAGGATGCGCAGGCGCGTTTCGCCGTCGGCATTCTTGTAGGCGTAGACGCCGATGTCGTGCATCTGCACCACGGCGCGGTCGTCCTTCGAGGCCGAGATCGCGATCTTGAACTTGCGCGGCAGGAAGGCGAATTCCGGCTGGAACGTGCTCCACTGGCGCAGCAGCTCGGCCAGCACGCGCGGGTCCACCGACTCGTCCGGCGCCACGCCGGCGAAGTGGTCGGTGGTGATGTTGCGCACGCAGTTGCCCGAGGTCTGGATCGCGTGCATCTCGACGCTGGCGAGCTCGGCCAGCACGTCGGGCACGCGCTCCAGCTCCATCCAGTTGTACTGGATGTTCTGGCGGGTCGAGAAGTGACCGTAGCCGCGGTCGTACTCGCGCGCGATATGGGCCAGCTTGCGCAGCTGCTTCGACGACAGCAGGCCGTACGGAATCGCCACGCGCAGCATGTAGGCGTGGCGCTGCATGTACAGGCCGTTCTGCAGCCGCAGCGGCAGGAATTCTTCCTCGGTCAGCTCGTCCGACAGGCGGCGGCGCACCTGGTCACGGAACTGGGCGACGCGCTCGGCGACGATGCGCTGGTCATATTGGTCGTACTGATACATGGCGGGGTCCGTTCAGTATTCGTTGAATTCAGGAAACGAGCTTGATGGCGACGAGTGTCAGGGTCGTCGCCAGGGCGGCACGCACCAGCCGCTCGGGCAGCGCCCGCGACAGTTGCGCGCCCAGCCAGATGCCGGGGATCGAACCCACCAGCAGTGCCAGCAGCAAATTCCAGTCGACCGTGCCGAGCCATACGTGGCCCAGCCCGGCCAGCGCCGTCAGCGGGACGGCGTAGGCAATGTCGGTGCCGGCCACTTCGGCCGGCTTCATGTGGGGATACAGCAGCAGGATCAGCGTGGCGCCGACCGCGCCGGCACCGATCGACGAGACCGTGACCAGCACGCCGATCACCGCGCCGACGATAATGGTGGCAACCACCTGCCTGCGGCCATGCAGCTGGAAGCGCGGGTTGCGTTCCAGCCAGGCCAGCATCTGGCGGCGAAACAGCAGCGACAGCACCGTCAGCAGCACCGACACGCCGATGGTCACGCGGATCGCATGCAGCCACCGGCCGTCGAGTTCGCCGGCGCTCTTCAGCACCAGGATGGCGGCCACCGCCGCCGGCAGGCTGCCGATGCACAGGCGCCGCACCACCTGCCACTGCACGTGACCGTGGGCGCGATGCGCGATGGTGCCGAAACCCTTGGTGATGGACGCGAAGGCGAGGTCGGTGCCGACCGCGGTGGCGGGCGAGAAGCCGAACAGCAGCGTCAGCAGCGGCGTCATCAGCGAGCCCCCTCCCACGCCGGTCAGTCCGACGAGGACGCCTACGAACAGACCGGAAAAGGTATAGGCCAGGGACATGGGGGACTCGGTGTGGCGTGGCCCGCGGATCTCGCCGTGGAACTGGCCGCGGCGGGAAGGCGCACCGAGGGCAGGCCGTTCATTAACAAAGTTCGAGAATCGTAATAAACTGGCCTCATACCTCAAACTAATAAGAAGTTGTTTGTTTATACGACCGCAGATATATGAACTTGCACCAGTTCCGCTTCGTGCGGGAAGCCGTCCGGCAGAATTACAACCTGACCGAGGCCGCTAAAGCGCTCTATACGTCACAACCCGGCGTATCCAAGGCCATCATCGAGCTGGAAGAAGAATTGGGGGTCGATATCTTCACGCGCCACGGCAAGCGCATCCGCAGCCTGACCGAGCCCGGCCGCCGCATCCTCAGCTCGGTCGAGAAGATCCTGCAGGAGGTGGAAAGCCTGAAGCGCGTCGGCATGGACTATGCGGCACAGGACCAGGGCAACTTCACCATCGCCACCACGCACACCCAGGCGCGCTATGCGCTGCCGCGCGTGATCAGCGAGTTCACCAAGCGCTATCCCAAGGTGCGGCTGTCGATCCAGCAGGGCAACCCGGCGCAGATCGCCGACATGCTGCTGCATGACCAGGCCGACATCGGCATCGCCACCGAAGGCATCTCCAGCGACAAGAATCTGGTGTCGCTGCCGGGCTACCAGTGGACCCATATGGTGATTACGCCGCCCGAGCACCCGCTGCTGGATAAAAAGCACCTGGCGCTGGAAGACCTGATGGGATACCCGCTGATCACCTACGATGCCAACTTCGCCGGGCGCACCAAGATCGACAAGGCCTTCGCGCTGCGCCACCTGACGCCGGACATCGTGCTCGAGGCCATCGACGCGGACGTGATCAAGACCTATGTGGAAATCGGGCTGGGCGTGGGCATCGTCGCCGGCGTCGCCTATGATGCCGAGCGCGACCGCAACCTGCGCGGCATTGCCGCCGGGCACCTGTTCGGCAGCAACGTGACCCACCTGGCCGTCAAGCAGGGGGCCTACCTGCGCAGCTTTGTCTACACCTTCATCGAACTGTTCTCGCCGACGCTCAACCGCAAGCTGGTCGAGCAGGCCATGTCCGGCGAACACGAAGCCTACGAACTCTGAGGCGGCCACCGCTGCCGCCCCGCTCTATATAAGAAGTCAATCCACGATGCCTGCCCTGCCTATCCCAACCTGCCGTCCGGAGGTTCTGTGAGCGACCTGCCCCGCATCCACTGGACCGAAAACGGCGTCGAGCACAGCGCCGCCTGGCGCTCTGAGGCCGGCCTGCCGCCGCCGCGGCGCGTGGTCGTCGCCGACGACACCACCAGCGCCGACAGCGCCTACCGCCTTGCCTGCGAAGGCACCGCGCTGCTGTGGCGGGGCGATTTCCAGAACGCGCGCCAGTTGCTGAATGCGCTGGCGCGCCGCACCGAGCGCAAGCCCAAGAAGGCCAGCCGCCCCGGCCACAAGGCCCGGGACAAGAGCCAGGCGGCGTCGCCCACCGAGGCTTTCCACCTGCACCGGCTGGCGCAGTCGCAGCGCGCCCGCACGCTGGGCATGCTGCTGCTGCCGTTCGAGGCCGGCCACCAGATCCCGCTGCGCCGCGCGCCCGATGTGCAGCAAGCGTGCGAACAGGTCTACGGCCCGGCCGGCGAGCCCTACGTGGCCTCGCTGCGCGAGCTGCTGGGCATGATCGGCGCGTTCGAGTGGCGCAGGAAGGGCGTCGAGATCCCGGCGCTGGAAGACCGCATCCACCCGTGGTACGGCGTGTTCTCGCCGGTGCGCGGCGAGTACATCGACCTGGTCGCGGCCGAGCCGCTGCCGGCCAAGACGCTGGCCTTCGATATCGGCACCGGCACCGGCGTGCTGGCCGCGGTGCTGGCCCGCCGTGGCGTGCAGCGCGTGGTCGCCACCGACCAGGACCCGCGCGCGCTGGCCTGCGCGCGCGAGAACATCGCCCGGCTCGGCTACGCCGAGCAGGTCGAGGTGATCGAGGCCGACCTGTTTCCTGCCGGCCGGGCGCCGCTGGTGGTATGCAACCCGCCGTGGGTGCCGGCACGGCCCAGTTCGCCGGTCGAGCGCGCCGTCTATGACCCCGACAGCGCCATGCTGCGCGGCTTCCTGCAAGGGCTGGCCGATCACCTGGAACCCGGTGGCGAGGGCTGGCTGCTGCTGTCCGACCTGGCCGAGCACCTTGGCCTGCGCCAGCGCGACGAACTCGCGGGCTGGATCGAGGCGGCCGGGCTGAAGGTGCTGGGCCGCTCCGACATCCGCCCGCGCCACCCGCGCGCCGCCGATGCTGCCGACCCGCTGCACGCGGCGCGCTCGGCGGAAGTCACCTCGCTCTGGCGCCTGGGCGTGCGCTAAGCCTGCTAGCGCCGCCGCAGGGGCAACGGTGCCCCGCTGGCCGAGTTCGGCTATCCTTTCCCGTCACATATAAGAACGGAGGAGACCATGCTGAAGCTGCCCCTGCGCCCCCTGCTGCTTGCTGGCGCGCTGTTCCTCGCTGGCGCCGCCCGTGCCGACATCCGCGTCGGCATCGACGTGTCCACCACCGGGCCGGCCGCCTCGATCGGCATCCCGTCCAAGAACACCGTGCTGATGTGGCCGCCGACGCTGGGCGGCCAGAAGGCGCACTACATCATCCTGGATGACGGCACCGACCCGGCGGCCGCGGTGCGCAACGTGCGCAAGCTGATCTCCGAGGAGAAGGTCGACGTGATCGTCGGCCCCAACATCACGCCCACCGCGATCGCCGCGCTCGACGCCGTGGCCGAGGGCGAGACCCCGATGGTGGCGCTGGCCGCCTCGGCCGCCATCGTCGAGCCGCAGACGGACGCCAAGCGCCGCTGGGCCTTCAAGATGCCGCAGAACGACTCGCACATGGCCACCGTGCTGACCGAGTACATGAGCAACCACGGCGTTAGGACGGTCGGCTTTATCGGCTTTGCCGACGCCTACGGCGAAAGCTGGTGGCGCGAGTTCTCGAAGCTGGCGGAGCTACGCAAGATCCGGGTGGTGGCCAGCGAACGCTTCTCGCGCAACGACACCTCGGTCACCGGGCAGGTACTCAAGCTGATGGCGGCCAACCCGGACGCGATCCTGATCGCCGGCGCCGGCACGCCGTCGGTGCTGCCGCAGAAGACGCTGGGCGAGCGCGGCTACAAGGGCAAGGTCTACCAGACCCACGGCATCGCCACCTGGGACTTCCTGCGCATGGGCGGCAAGGACGTCGAAGGCACGCTGTTCCCGACCGGACCGGTGGTGGTGGCGCGCCAGCTGCCCGAGAGCCATCCGGTGCGCAAGGTCGCGCTGGACTTCGTCAATCGTTACGAAGCAAAGTACGGCGCCGACAGCGTGACGCAGTTCGCCGGCGATGCCTGGGGCGCATGGATGCTGCTCGACGACGCTGCCCGCCGCGCGCTGAAGACCGGCGCCCAGCCCGGCACGCGCGAGTTCCGCGCGGCCATGCGCGACGCGCTGGAAACCACCACCAATCTCACCATCCCCAACGGCGTGATGAACCTGAACCCGAAAGACCACCAGGGCTTCGACCAGCGTTCGCGCGTGATGGGGGTGATCCGCAACGGCAAGTTCGCCTACGCGGGCGACAAGTAGCCCGCCGCATCGACGCATCGACGCATCAATGCAACAACGCATCACGAAAGGAAGCCTGGCATGAGCACCACTCCCACCCCCGTCACCATCGCCTTTATCGGCCTGGGCGCCATGGGCTCGCACATGGTGCGCCACCTGCTGGCCGCCGGCCACACCGTGCGCGCCTTCGTGCGGCGCCCGGAGGCCGCCGAGGCCGCGCGCGCGCTGGGGGCAGAACCGTTCTTCACGCCCGCCGAGGCAGCCCGCGGCGCCAGCGTGGTCTTCACCAACGTGACCTCGTCCGAAGACGTGCGCGAGGTGCTGCTGGGCGCGCAGGGCGTGATCCACGGGGCCGCGCCCGGCACCATCTGCATCGACCACAGCACCATCTCGCCCATCGTCACGCGCGAGATCGCCGCGGCGCTGGAAGCGCGCGGCATCGAGGCGCTCGACTGCCCGGTCTCGGGCGGCACCATGGGCGCCGAGGCCGGCACGCTGACCATCATGGTCGGCGGCAAGGCCGAGATGCTGGAACGCGTGCGCCCGCTGCTGGAGCGGCTCGGCAAGACCATCACCCATATCGGCGACCACGGCGCCGGCCAGGTCGCCAAGCTGTGCAACCAGATCGCCCAGGTGGTCAATATCGAAGGCATTGCCGAAGCGATGCGCTTTGCCGCCGCGCAGAACGTCGATACCGGGCGCGTGTTCGAGGCCATGGCGACCGGCATGGCCGGCAGCCGCATGCTCGACCTGATGGGCCCCAAGATGGTGGCGCGCAACTTTGCCGCCGGCATCGAGGCGCGGCTGCACGACAAGGACTTCGGGCTGGCGCGCGATATCGCCGAGGAAATCGGCCTGGCGCTGCCGGCGATGCAGGCCACCTCGGCGCAACTGCGCGCGCTGATGGACAAGGGCTGGGGCAAGGACGATACCTCGTCGCTGCTGCGCGTGCTGGAGGGCTGAAGCCCCGGCGCGCGCCGGCGGCTCAGCGCGCCACCAGCCGCAGCACCGCTTGCGTCAGGGCACCGTCCGCGCTGGCCAGGCTGTCCAGCACATTGAAGTGATGGCAGTCCGGCAGCACCAGGTCGCTCGCCGCCGGATGCGCCACCTTGGCCGGCCACGCCGCCCGGATCAGCGCATGCTGGCGGTGGTATTCGGCCGCCTCCAGCTGGCCCACGGCGATCGCCAGCGGTGCATCGTCGGCCGGCGCCATGTATGCGGGCGACAACCGCGCAACATCGGCCTGCGATAACTTCAGGTCGCACTGCAGGAAGGCCGCGCGCCGCAGCGGCTCCAGGTCGTACAACCCGCTCACCGAGAGGCCGCCGCGGACCAGCCCAGCGGGCAGGTCGGCGCCAAACTGCGGCCAGCGCGCGGCCATCAGCATCGCCACCAGGTGGCCGCCCACCGAATGCCCCGCCACGAACAGCCGCTGCGGGTCATGGCCGAGACGGTCCGCCTGCCGGTACAGCCAGGCCACGCTGCGCAGCACCTGCTGCACGATTTCCGGCACCGTCGCCGTCGGCACCAGCGTGTAGTTGACCACCGCCACCGACACCCCCAGCGCCGGCAGGGCGCCGGCGACGAAGCTGTGGTCGTGCTTGTCCAGCGCGCGGTAATAGCCGCCGTGCACGAATACCAGCAGCGGCGGCAAGGCCCCGTTGGCGCGCTGGGCCGGGAAGTAGTCCAGGGTCTCGCCGGAAGCGTGGCGCAAGTCCGGGCGCAAGTCCGCGCCGGCATAGCTCAGGTCTGCCAGGTACTGGCCGCGCGCACGCACCTGCGCGGACCACTGCGCCCAGCGTGCCAGATGCGCCGGGTTGTCCGGCACGTTGGCGCGGTTGTTGTACTCGCGGTCATAGAAGGCGGGGTCCTGCGAAGGCAGGCTGGCAAGGCGCGCAAGCAAGTCTGGGTCGGTCATGGCGGTCGGGATCGGCACAATCGGTACGGTGGGCGGGCGCAGGACTGGACGCCATGCTACCGGATTTGCCTGCCCCCGGACCGGCCCGGCGCCGGTTGTCCGGCGGCTGGATTTCCGGCATAATCCCCGGCTCAGCCCGGCATCGGTTCCGATGCCGTCACACCTGCCCGGGTGGTGAAACAGGTAGACGCAGGGGACTCAAAATCCCCCGCCGCAAGGCGTGTCGGTTCGAGTCCGACCCCGGGCACCATCACACGATCTTCCGGAAACAAGATCTCCCGAAAATCCAGATAGCTGGAAGGTTTCGTAGCCCATGCCCCGCGCCGGGGATTTTCATCAGCTTGTGGTCAGCTACAGTTCCGGTACCGTGACGTGGCGCGAGCCTCACTCCGAGGACGACATGAGTATTCCGAACAAATGGCGCGAGCCGTTCAGAGAAGCGTCAATCGAACGCCAGACCATAGGCGAATCAGGCGCTGACGTTTTCCGCATCCGCCGCCATGACGGAAAGGAACTGTTCCTGAAGTCCGAGCCGGCAGGGTCGCTCAGTGAACTTCCCGACGAGATTGCCCGTCTCCGCTGGCTGAATCGGCTTGGCCTGCCCGCGCCCTCGGTTCTCGACACGACCACGGAAGAAAACCGCCACTGGCTGCTCATGACTGCGCTGCCCGGGCGGGACCTGGCCAGCGCCACCGACCTGTCGCCGCCACAAGTCATAGGTATCATGGCGACGGCATTGCGCGCCCTGCATCGGGTGCCCATTGCGGAATGTCCCTTCGACCACCGTCTGGAGCAACGCATAGCGGCCGCCAAAGACCGCGTCAGTGCCGGCCTCGTCGATGAAACGGACTTCGACAAAAACAGGCTGGGACGAACCGCCACGGATTTGTTCAAAGAGCTTTTGTCTTCAAGGCCCCAGGGCCCGCATGATCTCGTGGTAACCCACGGGGATGCCTGCCTGCCGAACTTCATGGCTGATGCAGGTCAGTTCACGGGCTTTCTCGACTGCGGCCGACTCGGCATCAGCGATCGTTTTCAGGACCTGGCACTTGCAGCACGCAGCATTGAGCGCAATCTCGGGCCGAACTGGGTCGCGCCGTTCTTTCGTGAATATGGGGTCGTGCCTGACGAGCGACGCCTTGCGTTTTACTGCTTGCTGGACGAATTCTTCTGACCCGTCCACCGCTTGAGGTCCGCTGACGGCCTCGTAGAGCCTGCCAGCGGAATGCGCCATGCTCAGACCTCGATTTCGTCGAGCTTGTGCGTGACCGTCGTCTTAGGCAATGCGCGGTTTTGCTTTCCTGTGGCGCTGTTCAGGTCGCGCGAGCAGATGTGTTCAATGGCTGCACCGCCAGCCGCATTCCCATCGCCTCGAGAATGGCCGACAGGCTGCTGAGCGCCGGATTGCCCTTCGGCGAAAGCGTGCGATAGAGCTGGGTAGGATTCAGGTGCGCCCGCTCGGCCACGGCCTGAACACCGCCAAAGGCCTGCGCCATCTGGCGCAGCACGACCAGCAACTCTGCCTGGTCACCATCGGCCAGGATGCCATTGATGACCTCCAGCGCCAGTGCCGGATCGCTGTGGTACAGCTCGGCCATCGCCTCGTCATGGGGCCTGCTTCTCATCATCCGATCTCCGTTGCCAGTCCTGCCAACAGCCCACCGCTCGGGCGATATCCGCGTCCTGCGTCCGCTTGTCGCCACCACACAGGAGCAGCACCACGCGATGACCGGACACGGCGTAATAAACCCGATAGCCCGGCCCGACGTCGATGCGCAGCTCCCACACGCCTTCACGGCAGAACTTGTGGTCGCCGAAATTGCCCAGCTCGACCCGGGCCACCCGGCGAATCACCGCCACCTTGGCCTGGCTGTCACGCAGCTGCCGAAGCCAGTCCAGGTAGAGATCCTGATGCTCGCCCGGCGTCAAGTAGTGCTCGATTCGGTAGAGATGCATTTTCGTCTATAAACGAATAAAGATCAAGCCACCGACTCGGGCGTTGCACAGGACCACTTTGGAAATTTGCCGTGGTACCAGCCGGTTCGGTCACATCGCTTATACCTCCAATGCCTTCCGGCCGACGTTTCAAGGTGTGTCGGACAGCGCCCACTGGTGCCCCGGGGCGCGGCTTCCTATCCTATGGCATTGCCATCCCATCAACCCCGGAGCGACCATGAGCCGACTGACCCTACCCGCCCTAGCCTGCGCCGCGCTGCTGGCCGGCTGTGCCGGCGCCAATATGGAAAGCCTGACCCAGGCCGGCGGCAGCCTGTTCACCGCCGCCACGCTGTCGGACAGCAACGTCAAGACGCTGTCGGACCAGTCCTGCGCCGAGATGGACAAGAAGAACACCATCGCGGCGGCCAACAGTACCTACGCGCGGCGCCTGGCCACCGTGATGAGTGGCCTGGGCAATACCGGGCTGCCGCTCGACGCCAAGGTCTACGTGACCAAGGACATCAATGCCTGGGCCATGGCCAACGGCTGCGTGCGCGTCTACAGCGGGCTGATGGACCTGCTCAGCGATGATGAAGTGCGTGGCGTGGTGGGCCACGAGATCGGCCATGTGGCGCTGGGCCACACCAAGGCGGCGATGCAGGTGGCCTATACCGCGGCCGCGGCGCGCGGCTTGCTGGGATCGACCGGCATCGCATCGCTGACGGCGCTGTCGTCGTCGCAGATCGGCGCGCTGGCCGAGCAGTTCGTCAACGCGCAGTTCTCGCAGCGCCAGGAAACCGCGGCCGATGATTACTCCTTCGACCTGCTGACGAAGAACGGCGCCAACCGCCAGGCGCTGGCATCCGCGTTCCGCAAGATGTCGCAGCTCGATGGCGGGCAATCGAGCATGCTCAGTTCGCACCCGGGTTCGCTCGAGCGCGCCAAGCATATCGAGGCACGCCTGGCCGGCGGGCGCTGAGCCCGGCGCATTCGCCGCTGCCGCCGCACCCATCCGGGTGAGGCGGCACCCCGCTTCGGCCAGGTACGTCGCGTCCCTTTGCGCCACGCTGATCCGTACCGGCCCACGCAGCCGCGCCACCGCTGCGCACTATGTTGACTGCGTTTAATTCACCGACAAAAGCTTTCACTACGCCTGCCTCAAAGCGGCGCAGATAATCCCTCTCGCCGCCTCGATACGGCCATGCTGACACACGCAGTGCGTGCGTGCCATCACCGCAATCGGCCAGCGTCGCGGTTATCGCGCGTGTGACAGGCGGTGCGCCGCACCACCGCAATGCCGCGCCTGCGCCCCCCGAGAGCAGAACGCCAGCGCCCCCACGCCCGGATCGCCCACCTCGCCCAACCTGCCTCACTCGTTCAGGAGCCTTCGATGGACTGGTTGCATGAGATTTTCCAGAAGTCGCCCGAATCCGCGCTGTTCCTGTCGCTGGCGGTCGGCTACGCGATCGGCAAGATCACGTTCGGGCGTTTCCAGCTGGGCGGCGTGGCCGGCTCGCTGCTGGCCGCGGTGGTGATCAGCCAGGTCGGCGTCGAGATCGACAACGGCGTCAAGGCGGTGATGTTCGCCGTCTTCATCTACGCGGTGGGCTATGAAAGCGGCCCGCAGTTCTTCAACTCGCTGAACCGCAGCTCGCTGCGCGAGATCGCCATGGCGGTGTTCATGGCGGTGTGCGGCCTGGTCACGGTGGTGGTGCTGGCCAAGCTGTTCCATCTCGACAAGGGCCTGGCCGCAGGCCTCGCCGCCGGCGGCATGACGCAGTCGGCCATCATCGGCACCGCGGGCGACGCCATCACCAAGCTGGGCCTGCCACCCGACCAGGTCAAGACCATGCAGGCCAACGTCGCGATCGGCTATGCGGTGACCTATGTGTTCGGCTCGCTCGGCGCGATCATCGTCTGCGTCAACATCCTGCCGCGCTTCATGAAGGCGGACCTGAAGACGGATGCCAAGAAGGTCGAGGCCAAGCTCAACGGCGGCCTGCCGCAGTATGGCCCGGGCCAGCGCGGTGCGCTGCCGCGGCTGGTCGGGCGGTTGTATCGCGTCAACGATGCGACCGGACAAACCGTCGCGCAGCTGGAGATGGCCGGCGAAGACCTCGTCACCGTGGAAAAGGTGCAGCGCGCCGGCAAGCAGATCGAGGTCACGCAGGACCTGGTGCTGCAACACGACGACCTGGTACTGCTGGTGGGACGCCGCGACGCCATCGTGCCGGCCGCCGCGCAGATCGGCGAGGAAGTCGCCGATGCCGACGGCATGGGCGCGGTGATGCAGTCGCGCAACGTGGTGTTCACCGCCAAGGGCATGAACAACAAGACCGTCGCCGAGATCGTCGACATGGTGGGGCGCGACATGCGCCATGGCGTCTATATCGAGCGCATCGAGCGCTATGATCACCCGCTGCCGCTGCTGCCCGAGTTGAAGCTGCAGCACGGCGACATCCTCACGCTGTATGGCACGCCTGCCGACACCAAGCGCGCGGCGGGGATGGCCGGCTACGAGCTGGTGCCGAGCGAGAAGACGGACTTCGTCTACTTCGGCGCCGGCGTGCTGGTGGGCCTGCTGATCGGCCTGCTGGTCTGGCGCATCGGCTCGATCCCGCTGACACTGGGCGCGGGCGGCGGCGCGCTGCTGTCGGGGCTGGTGTTCGGCTGGGCACGGTCCAAGCACAAGATGTTCGGCGCCATGCCGACCGCCGCTTGCCAGCTGCTGAAGGATTTCGGCCTGGCCGCGTTCGTCGCCATCGTCGGCATCAACTCCGGCCTGCAGGCAGTGACCACGCTGCGCCAGAGCGGCCTGACCATCTTCCTGCTGGGCGCGGTGGTGACGCTGCTGCCGCTGTTCCTGACCATGCTGTTCGGCCGCTACGTGCTGAAGTACGACAACGCCGCGCTGCTGGCCGGCGCGCTGTCGGGCTCGCGCAGCGCCAACCCGGCCTTCGGCGGCATCCTGGACAAGGCCGAAAGCCCGGTGCCGACGGTGCCGTTCGCCATCACCTATGCGCTCGCCAACGTGCTGCTGACGCTGCTGGGCCCGCTGGTGGTGGGCCTGGTCTAGCGCGTTTCCCTTTGCCCTCTCCGCTGCTGCGCGGGCCGTGCCGCCGGTAACGCCCGCCACCCAACCGACAAGCGTCTACACAGGAGCAAGCCATGAGCAAGTTCGATATCTCCAAGCTGTCCAGCCTCTCGCCGTTCGAACTGAAGGATGAACTGATCAAGCTGGCCAGCAGTGACGCCGAGCGTCTCATGCTGAACGCCGGCCGCGGCAACCCCAATTTCCTGGCGACGGTGCCGCGCCACGGCTTCTGGCAACTCGGCCTGTTCGCGATGCGCGAATCGGAGCGCTCGTTCTCGTACATGCCGGAGGGCGTGGGCGGCTTTCTGCGCCGCGAAGGCATCGAGGAGCGCTTCGATCTGTTTGCGCGCGAGTTCGCCGATACCCCGGGCGTGAAGTTCCTGGCCGGCGCGGTGTCGTACGTGCGCGACCAGCTGGGGCTGAGCGCGACCGATTTCCTCTACGAAATGTGCGAAGGCATCCTCGCCTGCAACTATCCGGTGCCGGACCGCATGCTCAAGCTGTCGGAGAAGATCGTCGGCCAGTACATCCGCAAGGAGATGATCGGCAACCACCCGTTCATCGGCGAGTTCGATTTGTTCGCGGTCGAAGGCGGCACCGCGGCCATGACCTACCTGTTCAACTCCATCCGCGAGAACCGCCTGCTCAAGCCCGGCGACACCATTGCGCTGGGCATGCCGATCTTCACGCCGTATATCGAGATCCCCGAGCTGAACGACTACCAGCTGGAGGAGCTGACGATCGACGCCGATCCCGACTCGCGCTGGCAGTATTCGAAAAAGGAGCTCGACAAGCTGCGCGACCCCAAGGTCAAGGCCTTCTTCCTGGTCAACCCGAGCAACCCGCCGTCGGTGCGCATGAGCGACGAGAGCCTCGAATATCTCGCCTCGATCGTCGAGGAGCGCCCCGACCTGATCATCCTGACCGACGATGTCTACGGCACCTTTGCCGACAACTTTGTCTCGCTGTTCGCGATGTGCCCGAAGAACACCATCCTGGTGTACTCGTTCTCGAAGTACTTCGGCGCTACCGGCTGGCGCCTGGGCGTGATCGCCACGCACCGCGACAATATCTTCGACCTGCAGATCGGCAAGCTGCCGGATGCGGATCGCCGGGAACTGAACCAGCGCTACAGCTCGATCACCACCGAGCCGGAGCAGCTCAGGTTCATCGACCGCCTGGTGGCCGACAGCCGCACCGTGGCACTGAACCATACCGCCGGCCTGTCCACGCCGCAGCAGGTGCAGATGGTGCTGTTCTCGCTGTTCTCGCTGATGGATACGCCGGACAACTACAAGAACGCGATGAAGCGGCTGATCCGCAGCCGCAAGGCTTCGCTGTATCGCGAGATCGGCATCGCGCCGGAAAGCGATGATCCGAACGCGGTCGACTACTACACCCTGCTGGATATCGAGCAGCTGGGCGGCAAGGCGATCGGGCCGGACTTCGTCAAGTGGATCATGAACTCGGTCGAGCCGAACGAGCTGCTGTTCCAGCTGGCCGACGAAGCGGGCGTGGTGCTGCTGCCGGGCCGCGGCTTCGGCACGCGCCACCCCTCAGGGCGGGTGTCATTGGCCAACCTGAACGAAGCCGACTACGCCAAGATCGGGCGCTCGATCCGCAAGCTGTTCGAGGCCTATGTCGAGAAGTACAACGCGGCGACGGGGAGCAAGGCCGACAAGAATGTCGTGAAGAAATAAGCCTTCGTTGACGTGTTCACGCCCGGCATTGCCGGGCTTTTTCTTTTCCGGTCAGCCGCACCCCGCCAGATTCACCGCGATTCCACAAACTCCAGCACCGTCGCCAGCATGCCGCGCAGCGCCGGCTGCAGCGCCGTCGCACGCGCCTCGTCGTAGGCGAACGGATATACCTC
This sequence comes from Cupriavidus phytorum, assembly GCF_003254285.1. Lineage (NCBI taxonomy): Bacteria > Pseudomonadati > Pseudomonadota > Betaproteobacteria > Burkholderiales > Burkholderiaceae > Cupriavidus > Cupriavidus phytorum. The sequence continues at coordinate 305,943 of NZ_QKZN01000004.1, read as the reverse complement.
GCTCATGTAGGCGCACTGCGACAGCTCCAGCTGCACCGCGTGCACGCCATCGGCCGGCTTGCCGTATTGCCGCGTGATGTAGCCGCCCTTGAAGCGCCCGTTGAGCACCGCGGTGTGGCCCGGTACCGCACTGGCCTGCTCCAGCAGCCGGCCGGCGAGCGCGGCGTCGCAGCTGTCGCCGTTGGCGGTGCCGAGGTTGAAGTCGGGCAGCTTGCCGTCGAAAAAGCGCGGCAGCACCGAGCGGATCGAATGTGCGTCCCACAGCGCGACCGTGCCATGCTCGGCCTTCAGACGTGCCAGCTCGGCGGCCAGTGCCCGGTGGTACGGGTGCCAGATCGCGTCGCGGCGCGCGGCGATCTCGGCGTCGTCGGGACCATTGCCGTCGGCATAGAGCGGCGTCTTGTCGAAGGTATCGACCGGGCACAGGCCGGTGGTGTCCTGGCCGGGATACAGGTTGGCGTTATCGGGCGGGCGGTTCAGGTCGACCACATAGCGCGAGTGCGTGGCCGCCAGCACCGACGCGCCCAGTTCGCGGGCGAAGTCGTACAGGCGTTCCAGGTGCCAGTCGGTATCGGGCACGGTGCGGGCCTCGGCGGTAAGGCGCTGCGAGACCGATGCGGGCAGGTGCGTGCCGACATGCGGCATCGATACCAGCAACGGGCGCGTGCCCCGGTGCAGGGTGAAGGCGGGGGTATCGGTGGAAAAGGACATGGTGGTTGCGATGCAGTGGGCGTGCGCCCGGTTTCAGTCGGCCAGCAGGCTGGCGCGCGCCGCGATGAACAGGCGCCCGGCTTCCGCCTGCAGCGGATGCGCGCCATGCTGCACGCGGCTGCGGCCGGCGGTGCGGACTTCCGCTAGTGTCTCATGGCCGTGGCAGGCGAACACGTGCGTGGCCAGTGCCTGGGGCCCGTCAAGGCCCGCCAGGGTCGGATGCGCGCCGTCCAGCACGACGAAGTCGGCCTGCTGGCCTGCTGCCAGTCCGGCCACCGCGCGACCCGCGGCACGTGCGCCGCCGGCCACGGCTTCCAGGTAGAGGCGGTCCGCGACCTGCGCGTGGGTGTCGGATGCCAGCACGTTGCGCCGCTGCAGGCCAAGCCGCTGCCCGTATTCGAACAGCCGCAGTTCCTCCGCCACGCTGACGCTGGCATGGCTGTCCGAGCCGATGCCCCATGCACCCTGCTGCGCCAGGTAGGGCGCGGCCTCGAACACGCCGTCCCCCAGGTTGGCCTCGGTGGTCGGGCAGATGCCGGCCACCGCGCCGCTGTGCGCCAGGCGCCGGCGCTCGTCCCAGTCCATATGGGTGGCATGCACCAGGCACCAGCGCGCATCGACTTCGACATGGTCGAACAGCCACGTTACCGGCCGCGTGCCCGACCACGCGATGCAGTCGTCGACCTCTTTCTGCTGCTCGGCGATATGGATATGGACCGGCGCCTGCGCGTCGATGTCGCGCAGTCCCGCCAGCGCATGCAGCAGGCTTGCCTCTGGCACCGCGCGGAGCGAGTGCGGTGCCAGTCCGAGGCGCGCGCCGGATTGCTTGCACGCCGGAACCAGCCGTTCGAGCAGCTTCAGCATGGCATCGGTGTCGTGCAGGAAGCGCTGCTGCCCGGCCAGCGGCGGCTGGCCGCCAAAGCCCGCGCTCTGGTACAGCACCGGCAGCAGCGTCATGCCTATGCCGGTGCGCTGCGCCGCGCGCAGCAGCCGCAGCGACATCTCGGCGGCATCGACATAGGGCCTGCCGCCTTCGTCGTGATGCACGTAGTGGAACTCGCAAACGCTGGTATAGCCCGCGCGCAGCATCTCGACATAAAGCTGGGTCGCGACCGCCTCCAGTGTGTCGGGCGAGAGCCGCTGCGCGAAGCGGTACATCAGCGTGCGCCAGCTCCAGAACGAATCGGCGCCGGCCGGATCGTCGCCCTGCGGGCGGCTGCGGAATTCCGTCAGGCCGGCGAAGCCGCGCTGGAACGCATGCGAATGCAGGTTGGGCATGCCCGGCAACACCGGGCCGGCCGCCTGCGGCACGCCGGCGGCAGGCGCCGCGCCGGCCTGCACGGCGGTAAAGCGCCCGTGCTCGTCCCAGGCCAGCAGCACGTCGCGGGCCCAGCCTTCCGGCAGCAGCGCGAACGGCGCGAACAGTTGCGTGGCGCTCATGCCGTGCCTCCCGCGCCGGCATGGATGCGCCCCTGGCGCACCACCGTCGCGACCGGATTGCGGCCGAACCAGTACGCCAGCTCGGCGGGCGAATCGATGCGCCACAGCGCGAAATCGGCCACCCGTCCCACTGCCAGGCGCCCATGGCGATCGGCGGCGCCCAGCGCTCGCGCCGCGTGCGCGGTGACGCCGGCCAGCGCTTCGGGCACCGTCAGGCGGAACAGCGTGCAGGCCATATTCATCATCAGCAGCAGCGAGGTTACCGGCGAGGTGCCGGGATTGTGGTCGGTGGAGATCGCCATCGGCACGCCGTACTGGCGCAGCAGCGCGATCGGCGGCAGCTTGGTGTCGCGCAGGAAGTAGTAGGCGCCCGGCAGCAGCACCGCGACCGTGCCGGCCTCGGCCATCGCGGCCACGCCCGCCTCGTCCAGGTGCTCGAGATGGTCGGCCGAGAGCGCGCGGTGGCGTGCCGCCAGCGCGGTGCCGCCGAGGTTGCTGAGCTGCTCGGCATGGAGCTTGACGCGCAGCCCGTGGCGCGCGGCGGCGTCGAACACGCGCTCGGTCTGCGCGATCGAGAAACCGATCGACTCGCAGAAGGCATCGACGGCATCGACCAGGCCCTCTTCGGCCAGCGCCGGCAGCATGGTGTTGCAGACCAGCTCGATATAGTCGTCGGCCCGGCCCGCGTATTCCGGCGGCAGCGCATGCGCGCCGAGGAAGGTGGTGTAGACCGAGATGCCGAAATGCTCGCCCAGCCGGCGCGCCACGCGCAGCTGCTTGCGCTCGGCTTCCAGGTTCAGGCCATAGCCGGACTTGATCTCGATGGCGGCGACGCCCTCGGCCAGCAGCGGCTGCAAGCGCGCCGCGGCCTGCGCGAACAGCGTGTCTTCGTCGGCGGCGCGCGTGGCGCGCACCGTCGAGACGATGCCGCCCCCGGCGCGCGCGATCTCTTCATAGCCGGCACCGGCCAGGCGCATGGCGAATTCGTCGGCGCGCTGGCCGCCGTAGACCAGGTGCGTGTGGCAATCGACCAGCCCCGGCGTGATCCAGGCGCCGTTGGCATCATGCCGCGGCGCACCGCGCCAGGCTTCTGGCAGGTCCGCTGCCACGCCGAGCCAGGCGATGCGTCCGTGCTCGACCACCAGCGCGGCGTCGCGGATCGCCTGCGCGGGATCGGCGTCGGGCAGCAGGTGACAGTTGTGCCAGACACCGTCCGCGCTGGGCGCGGCGTATGCATGGGTCAGCGTCATTGAGCGGGCTCCATTTCCAGGGTGACGCACAGGCACAGCGCCGCGTCACCGGCGGGTTCAAACGCAAGGCTCGATGCGGACGCGGCTGCGCCAGCCAACAGGCCGTCGCCCGCCTGCAGCAGCGTGGCGGCGTCCTGCGCCTGCCAGGCACCGCTGACGGCCAGCAGGCACAGCGTGTGGCTGCCGGTGCGGACCGCAAACCCTGTGCGGAACGCTTCGACGCGCGCACGGCAGTGTCCGCGCCGTGTCATCACGTTGAAATCGCGCGTGGCGCCATCGAGCAGCGTCGCCTGCAGACCGGTATCGCCGGAAAATGCGAAGGGCTCGCCGACGCCGGCCAGGCGATGGCTGAAGCTGCCGTCGTCCGCGCGCAGGGTCACGCCGGCGCCGTCGAGCAGCACGATCTGGCGGTCGATGCCTGGGAACGCCGAGAACGGGCCATCGCGCTCGATATCGGCCACGCTCAGGCGCCAGACAAAGTCATCCATGCCGGCACCCGGCGGCCACACCGCGATCTCGCGCGTGTTGCCGCCACCGTTCTTCCAGCGCGTGGGCGCGATGTCGGCCAGCGCGAAGGATTGAATCAGCGCCGGGCTCATGCGCCCTTCACCATCGGCAGGTCCAGGCCCTTCTCGTGCGCGCAGGCGATGGCGAGGTCATAGCCCGCATCCGCATGGCGCATCACGCCGGTGGCCGGATCGTTCCACAGCACGCGCTCGATGCGCTTTGCCGCCGCGTCGGTGCCATCGCATACGATCACCACGCCGGAATGCTGCGAGAAGCCCATGCCGACGCCACCACCGTGATGCAGGCTGACCCAGGTGGCGCCGCCCGCGGTGTTCAGCAGTGCGTTCAGCAGCGGCCAGTCCGACACCGCGTCGGAGCCATCGCGCATGGCTTCGGTCTCGCGGTTGGGCGACGCCACCGAGCCGCAGTCCAGATGGTCGCGGCCGATTACCACCGGCGCTTTCAGTTCGCCCGACTTCACCATCTCGTTGAAGGCCAGCCCGGCGCGATGGCGCTCGTCCAGCCCCACCCAGCAGATCCGCGCCGGCAGGCCCTGGAAGGCGATGCGGTCGTGCGCCATGTCGAGCCAGCGATGCAGGGCCTTGTCCTCGGGGAACAGTTCCTTCATCTTGGCGTCGGTCTTGTAGATATCCTCGGGATCGCCCGACAGCGCGACCCAACGGAACGGCCCCTTGCCGCGGCAGAACAGCGGGCGGATATAGGCCGGCACGAAACCGGGGAAATCGAAGGCGTTCTGCACGCCTTCGTCGAACGCGACCTGGCGGATGTTGTTGCCGTAGTCGACCGTCGGCACTCCCATCTTCTGGAAGTCGAGCATGGCCTGCACGTGTCTGACGATCGACGGACGCGCGGCGGCCTCCACCGACTTGGGATCGTGCTGGCGCGCATGCTCCCACTGCGCGACGGTCCAGCCTTGCGGCAGGTAGCCGTTGACCAGGTCGTGCGCCGAGGTCTGGTCGGTGACGATATGCGGGCGCATGCCGCCGGCCTGCGCGCGTTTTGCCAGTTCCGGCACGATGTCGGCGGCGTTGCCGAGCAGGCCGACCGAGATCGCTTCCTTCTTTGCCGTGGCCTCGGCGATCATCGCCAGCGCCTCGTCGAGCGTGGTCGCCTTCTTGTCGAGATAGCGCGTGCGCAGGCGGAAGTCGATGCGCGACTCCTGGCACTCGATCGCCAGCACGCACGCACCCGCCAGCACGCCCGCCAGCGGCTGCGCGCCGCCCATGCCGCCGAGGCCCGCGGTCAGGATCCACTTGCCAGACAGGTCGCCGCCGTAGTGCTGGCGGCCGGCCTCGACAAAGGTCTCGTAGGTGCCCTGCACGATGCCCTGGGTGCCGATGTAGATCCACGAGCCCGCGGTCATCTGGCCGTACATCATCAGCCCGGCGCGATCGAGTTCATTGAACTTGTCCCACGTGGCCCAGTGCGGCACCAGGTTGGAGTTGGCGATCAGCACGCGCGGCGCATCGGCATGGGTGCGGAACACGCCGACCGGCTTGCCCGACTGCACCAGCAGCGACTCGTCTTCACCGAGCCGGCGCAAGCTGTCCAGGATCGCGTCGAAGCATTCCCAGTTGCGCGCGGCCTTGCCGATGCCGCCGTACACCACCAGGTCCTGCGGACGCTCGGCCACGTCAGGATCGAGGTTGTTCTGGATCATGCGGTAGGCGGCTTCGATCAGCCAGTTCTTGCAGTGCAGCTGGGTGCCGCGCGGCGCGCGGATCTCGCGCTGGCCGCGTTGCAGGGATTGGGATTCGGGAGCGTTCATCGTTTGTTCTCCTTTTGGGATGGCGCTGGTGGCGCGATCGGTTTCTGGTGTCGCTTGGTGCGTGATTGGGGCTGGATGCGCTGGCCCTCTCCCCCGCCCCTCTCCCGCACGCGGGAGAGGGGAGACACCAGACAGCACCTGAGAGGCCGCCGGTTTGCTCCCCTCTCCCGCGCGCGGGAGAGGGGCCGGGGGAGAGGGCAGGCGCGTCAACTTGCGTTGGTCGGCAAAATTGCCCTCACCGCAGCCGGCCACCCCGCCCCCGCATCGCCCTGCACCACCCACTGCTTCATCGCTTCGATATCCGGCGCCAGGTAGCGGTCGCCTTCGACAAAATCCACCCGCGCGCGGATGCGAGCCAGTTCCTGCTCCACCATCGGCGACGACTTCAGCGGCCGGTGGAATTCGATCCCCTGCGCCGCGGCCATGGCCTCGATGCCGACCACCACCGCGGTGTTGGCCGCCATCTCGCCCAGCCGGCGCGCGCCGTAGGTGGCCATCGACACATGGTCTTCCTGGTTGGCCGAGGTCGGCAGGCTGTCGACGCTGGACGGATGCGCCAGCGACTTGTTCTCCGAGGCCAGCGCGGCCGCCGTTACCTGCGCGATCATGAAGCCCGAGTTCAACCCGCCGTCGCGCACCAGGAACGGCGGCAGGCCGGACAGGCCGGTATCGAGCAGCAGCGCCAGCCGGCGCTCGGAGATTGCGCCGATCTCGGCGATCGCCAGCGCAATGATGTCGGCGGCAAAGGCCACCGGCTCGGCGTGGAAGTTGCCGCCGGAGACCACATCGCCCTGCTCGGAGAACACCAGCGGGTTGTCCGACGCGGCATTGGCTTCGATCTGCAGGATGCGCGCGGCGTGCTGCAGGTTGTCCAGGCACGCGCCCATCACCTGCGGCTGGCAGCGGATCGAATACGGGTCCTGCACCCGGCCGCAGGCCTTGTGCGAATCGACGATCTCGCTGCCATCCAGCATCGCGCGCACCGCGCCGGCCACGGCGATCTGGCCGGCCTGGCCGCGTGCCGCATGGATGCGGGCATCGAACGGCTTGACCGAGCCCTTGATCGCCTCCAGCGACAGCGCGCCTGCGACCAGGCCCGCGGCAAAGGCATCTTCGGCGGCGAACAGGCCGGCCAGCGCCAGCGCGGTCGACACCTGCGTGCCATTGAGCAGCGCCAGGCCCTCCTTCGGACCCAGTTCGAAAGCCTGCAGGCCGGCATGCGCCAGGCCTTCGGCGGCCGGCACGCGCTTGCCGCCGACCAGCACCTCGCCCACGCCGATCAGCGTGCACGACATATGCGCCAGCGGCGCCAGGTCGCCCGAGGCGCCAACCGAACCCTTGGCCGGGATGCAAGGCGTCACGCCGTGGTTGACCAGCGCCAGCAAGGCCTCGATCAGCTCCGGACGCACGCCCGAATGGCCGCGCGCGAGACTCACCGCCTTGGTCGCCAGGATCAGCCGCACGGTGTCTTCGGCCAGGTCCGGGCCGGTGCCGACGCTGTGCGACAGCACCAGGTTGCGCTGCAGCTGGGCCAGCTTGTCGTTGGGGATGCGCGTCTGCGCCAGCTTGCCGAAGCCGGTGTTGATGCCGTAGACCACGGCGTCGGCGTCGATGATGTCCTGCACCGTGGCCTGCGCGGCGCGCACGCCGGCCCAGGCTGAATCGGCCATGGCCAGGCGCACTTCGCCACGGTAGATACGGCGCAGGTCGGCCAGGGTGACTTGGCCCGGCTGCAGGGTCAGCAGCGGACGGGAGGCTTGGTCATGTGGGCTGGCAGTCATTTGTATGTTCCTGTCTATACAGCTTAGGTAAAAATTTTAGGTAACGGGCTGATTCTTGTGGAATCAGCCGAACGCAGGGTTGCCGTCGGCGCGGAAGCGGCTGCCGAGGCGATAGCGGTTGCCCGGATGCAGGCAGCGCACGAAAGTCACCGGCACGCCGTTGGTCCAGGTGCGGCGCGTCAGCATCAGGCAGGCCTGCGTCGGCGGCATCTCCAGCTGCGCGGCCTGCTCTGGCGTCGCGGCAATGGCATCGACCACATGCTCGACCTGGTCGTAAGGCACGTGGCGCAGCAGGTATTCGCCGGGCTGGGTCGCGCTGAAATCCTGCGTGATGAAGTCGGGCGCCACGCGCGGATTGACGTAGCGGTCCTCAAGCTGCACCGGCACGCCGTCCTCGCGGTGCACGCAGACGGAATGGAACACCGACTCGCCGGTGCGCAGCTCCAGCGCCGCGGCCACCTCGATCGACGCCGAGACCCGCTCCACCAGGATCACGTCGCAGGCGTAGTCATGCCCGCGCATGCGGATCTCGTCCTGCAGGTTGACCACCGACAGCAGCGTCGACTGCGGCTTGTGCTCGGCGACGAAGGTGCCCACACCGGCCACGCGCACCACCCGGCCCTGCTCCTGCAGCTCGCGCAGCGCCCGGTTGACGGTCATGCGCGAGACCCCGAAGCGGTTCACCAGTTCCTGCTCCGACGGCACCCGGTCGCCAGGCTGCCACGCGCCGCTCTGGATCTGGCGGGCGATGTACTCCTTCACCTGCTGGTAGAGCGCGGTGGGAGAGGCAGAAGCGGAAGTCGGGGTGCCGGCGGCGTGGTTCATAGGGTCTTAGTGCTCGGCCGCGGCCATGGCCTCGGCGCGGATTTCCTCGGTCAGCCGCGCCTTGAGCGCGGAGAACTCCGGCGTGGTCTTGATCGTGTAATGGCGCGGATGCGGGAAATCGACCGCGATCTCGCTTTTGATCCGACCCGGCCTGGCGGAAAACACCGCCACCCGGTTGGCCATGAAGATGGCCTCGTCGATATCGTGGGTCACGAATAATACCGTCTTGCGCGACGCCTCCCAGATGCCCAGCAGCAGCTCCTGCATCAGCACGCGGGTCTGGTTGTCGAGCGCGCCGAAGGGCTCGTCGAGCAGCAGTATCTTGGGATCGTTGGCCAGCGCGCGCGCAATCGCGGTGCGCTGCTGCATGCCACCCGACAGCTGCTTGGGGAAATGGTGCTCGAAGCCGCGCAGCCCCACGCGCTGGATAAAGAAGTCGCTGCGTTCCTTCTGCTCGGCCGCGCTCATGCCGCGCTCGCGCAGGCCGAAGCGCACGTTCTGCTCGATCGTCAGCCACGGGAACAGCGTGTACGACTGGAACACCATGCCGCGGTCCGCGCCGGGCGCGAACACCGGCTGGCCGTCGAGCAGCACGCGCCCGCTGGTCGGCGTATCCAGCCCCGCGACGATGCGCAGCAGCGTGGATTTGCCGCAGCCCGACGGGCCCAGGATGGTGACGAAGTCGTTGTCGCGGACCTCGAAATCGACCGGCTGCAGCGCCAGCGTCTGGCCGCCGCGCGGGTTGGAGAAGGTCCGCGAGACCTGCTGGATGGACAGTGCGCTCATTGGATCGAACTCCACGGGAACAGGCGCTGGTTGGCGCGCTTGAAGACAAGGTCCGAGACCAGGCCGATGCAGCCGATCACGATGATGCCGAAGATGATCTGCCCGGTATTGAGCAGCGCCTGGCTGTCGGTGATCATGTGGCCGATGCCCGACGACGAGCCGATCAGCTCGGCCACGATCACGTAGGTCCAGGCCCAGCCCAGCACCAGCCGCAGGATTTCGGCGATTTCCGGCGCCGCGCCCGGGATCAGCACGCGCCGCACGATGCCGGCGCTGTTGGCGCCCAGCGTGTACGCGGCCTCGACCAGGTCCTTGCGCGCGCCGCCGACCGCCACCGCCACCATCAGCACGATCTGGAAGAACGAGCCGATGAAGATCACCAGCAGCTTCTGGGTCTCGCCGATGCCGGCCCACAGGATCAGCAGCGGGATGAAGGCCGACGCCGGCAGGTAGCGGCAGAACGAGACAAAGGGCTCGAAGAAGGCCTCGGCCGCCTTGTACGCGCCCATGAAGATGCCCAGCGGCACCGCGATCACCGCCGCCAGCACGAAGCCGCCGACCACCCGCCACACGGTCATGCCGATGTCGCCGATGAAGTTGTACTCGGTGAACAGAGTCATGCCCTCCCTGGCCATCGTCATCGGGTCGGCCAGGAACGTGCGCGGCACGAAGCCGCCCAGCGTCACCACGGCCCACACGCCGAAGAACAGCACGAAGAAGGACAGGCCCAGCATCCAGCGGGTGTTGGGCGCCACCGGCACCAGCGGTGCCAGCCACGGATGGCGCCGGCGCTGCGGCGCTTCCCCGGCGGGGGCCGCCACGGCTGCGGCCGGGGCGGGTGAACCTATACGGGCTTGCGTCATGACGTCACGCCTCCTGAAAACTGCCGGGTTACTTGAGGAAACGCGCGTCGTACAGCTTGGTCACGTCCGGCACCTGGCGGATCACGCCGATGTCGAGCAGCACCGCGGCGGCTTCCTTGCTGAAGCTGGCGAGCTCGCCCTCGAAGAATTTCTTGTTGGCCTCGCGGTCCTGCCAGCGCAGGTAGGCCGACGACTTGGCGAACTGCTCGCCGGTCTGCTTGACCGCCGCGCCCATGATCTCGTTGGCCTTGCCCGGCTCCTTGCGGATCATCTCGAGCGCCTCGAAGTAGCTGTCGACCAGCGCCTGCGCGGCCTTGGGATTGTCCTTGAGCCACTTGGGCGCGCAGCCGAGCGTGTCGGTCACCATCGGATAGTCGAGCGTGGTGGCCAGGATCTTGCCCTTGTCCGGGTTCTGGCGCACCGTCGACAGGTACGGCTCATAGGTCATGGCGCCGTCGTTCTGCCCGGCGACGAAGGCCTGCGCCGCGGCCTGCGGCGACAGCGTGGTGGTCTTGACGTCCTTGAGCGACATGCCGTTCTTCTTCAGCATCCAGGCCAGCCCGAAGTAAGGCGCGGTGCCCGGCGCATCGACGCCGATGGTCTTGCCCTTGAGGTCGGCAAAGCTCTTCACGTCGGCGCGCACGGCCAGGCCGTCGGCGCCGTAGGACTTGTCGAGCTGCACGATCTGGGTGATCGGCACACCATTGGCGTTCCACGCCACATGGGTTTCCACGGTGGTGGCAGCGCACTGGATCGCACCGGAGGCCAGCGCCAGGTGGCGGTCCTTCTGCGGGATCATCTTGATCTCGACGTCGACGCCGTTCTTCTTGAAGATGCCCGCCTTGTCGGCCAGCGTCAGCGGCGCGAAGCCGGTCCAGCCGCTCATGCCCAGCGTCACCGGCGTGTTCTGCGCCTGCGCCGCGCCGGCCGCCAGGGCCGCGGCCAGCATTGCGACCTGTCCTGCCACCCGACCGCGAAACCTGCTTGGATTCCTCATCTGTACGCTCCTTTGGTGTGTCCGTCGACGGCAGGCCATGCGTGTGGCCGTGCTCGTTTTCGGGCATTAAACAATGCCTGTATATACAAGTCAACGTAGGGCTTCCACCAAGCAACCAGGCGGATAATCGCCTTAAAAAGCGCATTCTGTCGCGGAACCGGCCTTCGTGCGATGCACCGTAATGGACCTGGCGTGCGCGCCGGCACCAGTCAGGCGCGTGAAAAGTGTTGCTGTATAGACAGGAACCAGAAGACGCCGAGGGAGAGCAAGCCCCGTGCCATCGGCACGGGGACCACGCTGGAGCAATCAGCCGAAGAAGTCGGCGACGGTGGGATAGCGCAGCCGCAGGCGCAGTTCGCGCTTGAGCCGGCGGTTGTCGAGGCGGCGCGACTCGCTCATGAAGCTCAGCAGGGTCTTGTCGATCACCTGGAGCGCCTCGCCGCGCGTGATGCGCGGCGGGCGCGGCAGCCCGCGGCGCTCGGCGACGAGGTCGAAGTAGTCCGCCATGCGCAGCTCGGTATCGTCGCTGGCGTGGACCACGCGCTGCGGGCGGCCGCGGAACAGCGCCGCCACCATGATGCGGGCGAGGTCGTCGGCATGGATGTGGCTGGTGTAGACGTCGTCCTGCGGCACCAGTGCCGGCGTGCCGCGCTTGAGCCGCGCCAGCGGCAGGCGATCCTCGGCGTAGATGCCGGGGATGCGCACCACGCTGGCGCGCCAGCCGGCGTCGCGGCCGAATGCGCGCACCGCCTGCTCGGCGGCGACGCGGCGGCGCGCGCGCGCGGTCTGCGGCCGCACCGCATGGAATTCGGCCACGCGGGCGCCCTGGCGATCGCCGTAGACGCCGGTGGTGCTGGCGTAGACAAACGCAGCGCGGGGCCGGGTACGGTCGGGTAGAATGGCGGGCTCGCCGGGCAGCATGCCGGCAGCCGTGCTGGCACGGCGTCCCGCAGTCCGGCGCCATGCAGTCCGTCGCAATGCGGCGAGCAGTGCACGCGTGCGCGGATCGCCTTCGCCCTGCCCGGGCGGCGGCGCCAGGTCCAGCACCCGCGTGGCCAGGCCGCGCAGCCGTGCCAGCGTGGCCGGCCGGTCGAGGTCCGCCACCAGCGGCACCGCACCGGCGGCGCGCAGTTCGGCGCGGCGTGCCGGCTGCGAGGTCACGGTGAAGATACGCATGCGCGACGACAGGATTCGCAGGCAGCGCGTCCCCACATCCCCGCAGCCGACGATCAGCAGGCGCGGGCGGCCCAGCCGGCGCGATCGCGCCGGCAGTTGCGGCGGTTGTGAAAGGCGCGAGGCCTGCAGCTTCGACAGAATTTGGCTCATAGACCGATTATGGCTTATCAAGTAACCGTCATGCCCAGCGGCCACAAGTTTGAAGTGGCCGCGGACGAAACCATCCTCGGCGCGGCCCTGCGCCACAGCATCGGACTGCCCTATGGCTGCAAGAACGGCGCCTGCGGTTCGTGCAAGGGCCGTGTGCTCGAAGGCAGCATCGTGCAGGGCGACCATGCCCCGTCAGCGCTGACCGCGCAGGAAAAGACCGAGGGCCGCGCGCTGTTCTGCTGCGCCAATGCCAGTTCGGACATCACCATCGAATGCCGCGAGGTCCACGGCGCCGGCGACATCCCGATCAAGAAGGTGCCGTGCCGCGTCACTTCGCTGGAGCGCCTGGCCGACGACGTGATCGCGATCAAGCTGCAACTGCCGGCGACCGAGCGCATGCAGTACCTGGCCGGCCAGTACGTCGAATTCCTGCTGCGCGACGGCAAGCGCCGCAGCTATTCGATCGCCACGCCGCCGCACGAGGACGGCCCGATCGAACTGCATATCCGCCATATGCCGGGCGGCGCCTTCACCGACTACGTGTTCGGCGCGAAGGAAGGCCAGCCGGCGATGAAGGAGCGCGACATCCTGCGCTTCGAAGGCCCGCTGGGCAGCTTCTTCCTGCGCGAGGAATCGGAAGCGCCGATCATCCTGCTGGCGTCCGGCACCGGCTTCGCGCCGATCAAGGCCATCGTCGAGCATGCCGCCTACACCGGCATCCAGCGCCCGATGACGCTGTACTGGGGCGGCCGCCGGCCCAAGGACCTGTACATGCATGCGCTGTGCGAGCAGTGGGCGCGCGACCTGCCCAACTTCCAGTACGTGCCGGTGGTCTCCGACGCGCTGCCGGAAGACAACTGGCAGGGCCGCACCGGCTTTGTCCACCAGGCCGTGATCGCCGACTTCCCCGACCTGTCGGGCCACGAGGTCTACGCCTGCGGCGCGCCGGTGATGATCAACGCCGCGCGCGGCGACTTCACGCGCCAGTGCAAGCTGCACGAAGACGCGTTCTTCGCCGACTCGTTCACCTCCGAGGCCGACCTGCACGCGGCCCCGCCGGCGGCCTGAGCGCCGTCCGCGCGCCGTTCCGCCAGCGCAACAATGCCCGGGCCCGCCAAAATTCGTTTTGACACCCGGGCCCGTGCGCCTTATATTTGCCCGCATGCACATGACCTTCAACCGACGCCGCAGCTTCCGTACGTCGCTCCCCGCTGGGGTGCCGCGCGGCTGACCGTCGACTGCGTCTGTTCATGTCAACGAGCCACGGGCAACCCCCGTGGCTTTTTGTTTTGGTTGCGTCTTGCGCGCCCGTCCGTCCATCGTTACACGCCGACCCCTGGAGTCCGCCATGGCATTTGCTGAGTATCCCGTCCAATCCCTGATGTACATCACCAACCGCCCCGAACTCGTGTTCACCGAAGGCAAGGGCTCCTGGCTGACGGACCACAACGGCAAGCGCTACCTGGACTTCGTGCAGGGCTGGGCGGTGAACTGCCTGGGCCATTCCAACCAGGGCATGATCGACGCGCTGGTGGCCCAGTCGCACAAGCTGATCAACCCCAGCCCGGCGTTCTACAACGAGCCGATGCTGAAGCTGGCCAAGCAGCTGACCGACCACAGCTGCTTCGACAAGGTCTTCTTCGCCAACAGCGGCGCCGAGGCCAACGAAGGCGCGATCAAGCTGGCGCGCAAATGGGGCCGCAAGCACAAGGACGGCGCCTTCGAGATCATCACCATGGACCACAGCTTCCATGGCCGCACGCTCGCCACCATGAGCGCGTCGGGCAAGGCCGGCTGGGACACCATCTTCGCGCCGCAGGTGCCGGGCTTCCCGCGCGCCGAACTCAACGACCTGGCCTCGGTCGAGCAGCTGATCACCGACAAGACCGTCGGCATCATGCTCGAGCCGGTGCAGGGCGAAGGCGGCGTGATCCCCGCCACGCGCGAGTTCATGCAAGGCCTGCGCGCGCTTGCCGACAAGCACAAGCTGCTGCTGATCGTCGATGAAGTGCAGGCCGGCTGCGGCCGCTGCGGCACGCTGTTCGCCTACGAGCTGGCTGGCGTCGAGCCGGACATCATGACGCTGGGCAAGGGCATCGGCGGCGGCGTGCCGCTGTCGGCGCTGCTGTGCAAGGCCGAGGTCGCCAGCTTCGAGGCCGGCGACCAGGGCGGCACCTACAACGGCAACCCGCTGATGACCGCGGTCGGAAGCGCTGTGATCGAGCAGCTGACCGCGCCGGGCTTCCTGGACGAGGTCAAGGCCAAGGGCGACTACCTGAAGGAGCAGCTGCTGGCGCTGTCGGCCGAATTCGGCCTCGGCGGCGAACGCGGCGAAGGCCTGCTGCGCGCGCTGCTGCTGGGCAAGGACATCGGCCCGCAACTGGTGGAAGAAGCACGCGACATGGGCCCGCAAGGCCTGCTGCTGAACGCTCCGCGCCCCAACCTGCTGCGCTTCATGCCGGCGCTGAACGTCACGCGCGAAGAGATCGACCAGATGATCGGCATGCTGCGCACGCTGCTGAAGAAGCTGGCCTGAGCAAAAAAGGCCTCGCACGAGGCGAGGCCTGAGGGCTACTGACAAACTCTGCCTGCTGCAGGTTTGCTTCCCTCTCCCGCTTGCGGGAGAGGGGTCGGGGGAGAGGGCAGGAGCGTCAAAAGGCTGAGGCCTGCGGGTTAAAACCCTTGGCCTCGCTTGATGTGGCTCCTTGCTAAACCACCCCTCTCCCCAGCCCTCTCCCCCTGAGGGGAGAGGGAGAAGAAGGCCCAGACAAGCTCGAACGGCTTCGGTGCACCCAAAACCGCCCGCCTTTGCTAAGGCCTTTGCTAACGCCTTTACTCGCCCAGGTAGGCGGCCCGCACCTTGGGGTCGTCCAGCATCTGGCTGGCCTCGCCGCTCATGGTGATCAGGCCGGACTCCATCACATAGCCGCGGTGCGCGGCCTGCAGCGCCAGGCGCGCGTTCTGCTCGACCAGCAGCACGGTCACGCCCTGCGCCGAGATATCGCGCACGACCTCGAAGATCTTCTCCACCATGATCGGCGACAGGCCCATCGACGGCTCGTCCAGCAGCAGCACCTTGGGCTGGCTCATCAGCGCGCGCGCCATCGCCAGCATCTGCTGCTCGCCGCCGGACATGGTGCCCGCCAGCTGGTTGGCGCGCTCCTTCAGCCGCGGGAAGATGCCGAACATGCGCTCGACGTCGGCCTTGATGCCGGACTCGTCGTTGCGCGTGTAGGCGCCCATCTGCAGGTTTTCGGTGATGGTCATGCGCGCGAACACGCCGCGGCCTTCCGGCACCATCGCCAGCCCTTGCTTGAGCAGCGCGTAGCTGGGCACGCCCTTGATCGACTTGCCCATGTATTCCACGTC
The DNA here is from genome assembly GCF_003254285.1 of Cupriavidus phytorum. NCBI lineage: Bacteria > Pseudomonadati > Pseudomonadota > Betaproteobacteria > Burkholderiales > Burkholderiaceae > Cupriavidus > Cupriavidus phytorum. The sequence goes on along the minus strand of NZ_QKZN01000004.1, from coordinate 290,299 downwards.
GCCGCCGGCCCAGCCCTGCAGGCCGGTGATGGCCTTCATGGTGGTGGTCTTGCCGGCGCCGTTGGCGCCGATCAGCGTGACCAGCTCGCCGTCGCGGATTTCCAGGTCGATGCCCTTGACGGCCTGGATGCCGCCGTAGGCAACCTTCAGGCCGGAGATCTTCAGTACTGTCTGTTTCATTGCAGGCTGATTCATTACGTCCGCTCCCGCCATCAGTGCGCCGAGGTGCCGAGGTAGGCCTCGATCACCGCGGGGTTGTTCTGCACCTCGTGCGGCAGGCCCTGGGCAATCACCTTGCCGTAGTCCAGCACCGTCAGGCGGTTGCACAGGCCCATCACCAGCTTCACGTCGTGCTCGATCAGCAGGATGGTCTTGCCATCGTTCTTGATCTTGTCGAGCAGGCCGCGCAGCTCGACCTTCTCGGTCGCGTTCATGCCGGCGGCGGGCTCGTCCAGCGCCAGCAGCTTGGGCTCGGTCGCCAGCGCGCGCGCGATCTCGAGCCGGCGCTGGTGGCCGTACGACAGGTTGCGCGCGGTGAAGTTGGCGTACTTGCCGATGCCGACGTAGTCGAGCAGGTCATGCGCCATGTCTTCGATGCCCTCTTCCTCGCGCCGCACCGAGGGCGGGCGGAAGATCGCGCCGAACACGCCGGCCTTGGAGCGCACGTGGCGCCCGACCATCACGTTCTCGAGCGCGGTCATGTCGCCGAACAGGCGGATGTTCTGGAACGTGCGCGCAATGCCGGCCTTGGCCACCTCGTGCACGGCGGTCGGCTGGTAGGGCTTGCCGCCCAGCACGAACTCCCCCGAATCCGGCGTGTACAGGCCGGTGATCACGTTGAAGAAGGTGGTCTTGCCGGCGCCGTTGGGGCCGATCAGCCCGTAGATCTCGCCCGGCTTGATCTGCAGCCCGACATCGGACAGCGCCTGCAGGCCGCCGAAACGCTTGTTGACCCCCTGTACCGACAGGAGGAAATCGTTGTTGCTCATGTCTTCCTCCGGTTTAGAGACGGCCGATACTGCCCGCGCGGCGCACCACCGGGCGGTCTTCCTTGCGCGGCGACGGCCAGATGCCGGCCGGGCGGTACAGCATCACGCCGACCAGGGCCAGGCCGAACAGCAGCTGGCGCAGCACCTCGGCATCGACGATCACCTGGCCGAACAGGCCGGTCTGGATCGGCTCGGCGACCACGCGCAGCAGTTCCTGGAAGCCCACCAGCAGCACGCCGCCCAGGATCACGCCCGGGATATGGCCCATGCCGCCCAGCACCACGATCGCCAGCACGTAGATCGATTCCCACAGCGTGAACGATTCCGGCGAGACGAAGCCCTGGAACGCGCCGAACACCGCGCCCGAGGCGCCGCCGAACGACGCGCCCATGGCGAACGCCAGCAGCTTGATATTGCGGGTGTTGATGCCCATCGCCTTGGCGGCGATCTCGTCTTCGCGGATGGCAACCCAGGCGCGGCCGATGCGCGAGGTCTGCAGGCGCAGGCACACGAACACGATCACGATGACCAGGAACACCAGCAGGTAGTAGTACATGAACACCGGCGAGAACTTGAGCCCGAAGATCTCGTGCGACTTCGAGAAATCGAAGCCGAAGATATGCACCGGGTCGACCGCGGTAATCCCCTTGGGCCCGTTGGTGATGTTCACCGGGCGGTCCAGGTTGTTCATGAAGATGCGGATGATCTCGCCGAAGCCGAGCGTGACGATGGCGAGGTAGTCGCCGCGCAGCTTGAGCGTCGGCGCCCCCAGCAGCACGCCGAAGGTGGCGGCCACCAGGATCGCCAGCGGCAGCACGAACCACATCGACAGGTGGATGCCGGTCGGGAACAGCTGCTGGATCCACTCGAACTGGTTCGCCAGGTGCGGCGAGCCCAGCAGCGCCATCATGTAGGCGCCCACCGCATAGAACGCGATATAGCCCAGGTCGAGCAGGCCGGCAAAGCCGACCACGATGTTCAGGCCCAGCGCCAGCATGATGTACAGCAGCGCAAAGTCCAGCACGCGGACCCAGTAGTTGCCGCCCAGCGTCTGGACGATGAACGGGGCGCACAGCGCCACCACCAGGAAGCCAATCAGTGCGGCCAGGGTCTTGGCCGGCACCTTGGTCGGTGCCGCGACGGCGGCCGTGGATGGAATCGGGGTATTCATGGATTCGCTCTCCTCAGGCGCGATCCGCCACGCGTTCGCCCATGATGCCGGACGGACGGAAGACGAGCACGGTGATCAGTACGATGAAGGCGAAGACATCCTGGTAGTTCGAGCCGAACACGCCATTGGTCAGGTCGCCGATATAGCCGGCGCCGAGCGCCTCGATCAGGCCCAGCAGCATGCCGCCGACCATGGCGCCCGCGAGGTTGCCGATGCCGCCCAGCACCGCGGCGGTAAACGCCTTCAGGCCGGGAATGAAGCCCATGTAGAAGTGGGCGTTGCCATAGTTGGTGGCCATCATCACGCCGGCCAGCGCGGCCAGCGTCGCGCCGATCATGAAGGTGGCGGAAATGACGAAATTGGGGTTCACGCCCATCAGGCCGGCGACCTTCTGGTTCTCGGCGGTGGCGCGCATGGCGCGGCCGAGCTTGGTGCGGTTGACCAGGGCCAGCAGGCCCGACATCACCATCACGGCCATGCCGATGATGACCATCTCCTTGCCGGTGATGGTGGCGCCGGTGGCGCCGATGTCGATGGGTTCCGAGGGCAGCAGCTGCGGGAAGGTCAGCGGGTTGCGCGACCAGATCAGCATGCCCATCGTCTGCAGGATGATGGAAACCCCGATCGCGGTGATCAGCGGGGCCAGCCGTGGCGCATTGCGCAAGGGCCGGTAGGCGACCCGCTCGATCGAATACGACAGGATCGCGCAGACCGGCATGGCGATCAGCGTGGCGATCACCAGCGTCAGCCATTCCGGCAGGCCGGGAGCGAACTTCTGCAATCCGAGGATGGCTGACAGGGCGGTCAGCGCGCCGATCATCAGCACATCGCCGTGGGCGAAGTTGATGATGCCGAGAATGCCGTAGACCATGGTGTAGCCCAGTGCGATCAGCGCATAAATGCTGCCGAGCACCAGACCGTTCACGATCTGCTGGATAAAGATATCCATGAAAACTCCTGCTTCAGTCCCTGACCTTACGGCATGGTGTGGATGCCGGGGGGACCATGGTGTGTGATGGGTAACGTTGCGGTGGTTGGTTTGCTGGTGAGCGGCCTGCCCTGCTCCATCCATGGTAAGGATGCTTCTACATTAGGCGAGGCTAAAAAGAACGGCACCGCAAAATACTCACGGTGCCGTTCGGATGGGCCGGTAAGCCCAGATTACATCTTCACGACGTCGAGGACGGACTTCTTCTTGTCCTTGTACTCGTACAGCGTGATGGTGCCTTCCTTCATGTCGCCCTTCTCGTCGAAGGCGATATTGCCGATCACGCCCTTGTAGTTGGTCTTGGGCATTTCGGCCAGGATGGCAGCCGGTTCGGTCGAGTTGGCGCGCTTCATGGCATCGACGATGACCATCACCGCGTCATACGTGAACGGCGCGTAGATCTGCACCGGCGCGTTGAAGCGGGCCTGGTAGCGCTTGTCGAAGTCGGCGCCTTGCTCCATGCGCGACAGGGCCAGGCCTGCCTCGGAGCAGATGATGTTGGTCACGGCGTCGCCGGCCAGCTCGGCCACCTTGTCGGTGCAGACGCCGTCGCCGCCGACGATCTTGGCGCCGATGCCCAGTTCCTTGGCCTGCTTGGCGAACGGGCCGCCGGTGGCGTCCATGCCGCCGTACATGATCACGTCCGGCTTCTTGCCCTTGATCTTGGTCAGGATGGCCTTGAAGTCGGTGGCCTTGTCGTTGGTGGCTTCACGCGCAACCACGTTCACGCCGGCGGCCTTGGCGGTCTTCTCGAACTCGTCGGCCAGGCCCTTTCCGTAGGCGGTGGCATCGTCGACGATCGCCACGCTCTTGGCGTTCAGGGTCTTGGCGGCGTAGTTGGCCAGCGCCGGGCCCTGCTGGGCATCGGTGGCCACCACGCGGTAGGTGGTCTTGAAGCCCTGCTTGGTGTAGTCCGGGTTGGTCGACGACGGCGAGATCTGCACGATGCCGGCATCGCTGTAGATCTTCGACGCCGGGATCGACACGCCCGAGTTCAGGTGGCCGACCACGGCCACGACCTTGGCGTCGACCAGCTTCTGCGCCACGGCGGTGCCGGTCTTCGGGTCAGCGGCATCGTCTTCGCCGACCAGTTCCAGCTTGACCTTCTTGCCACCGACTTCCAGGCCGGACTTGTTGACTTCTTCCACGGCCAGGCGGGCGCCGTTTTCGTTGTCCTTGCCAAGGTGCGCGATGCCGCCGGTCAGCGGGGCCGCGTGGCCGATCTTGACGACGGTCTCGCCGCCACCGGCCGCGGGCGCTGCGGGAGCCGCGGCTGCCGGCGCCGAAGAGGCCGGATCCGCCGGCTTTTCTTCCTTCTTGCCGCAAGCTGCGACCAGCGCCACTGCGGCCGCGATCGGCAGAATCTTGGCAAACGTGATTTGCATGAGTGATCTCCTAGGATTCACAAAAACAGGGATTTGCAACGCCTCCCGGACGTTTCCCTGGACCGCCGTTGTTTAGTTTCAATTTGAAACGCGCGCATTGTATCCCCTTTCTTAGTCGATGCAATACGCGACGCAACATCCTTGACCATTTACCGCGCATTTGAGCTAGGGAATTTCCCCAATGCACAGATTGCGGCAATTCCCGCTCACATGACGCGGCCGCCCCTCCTTCTTACAAGAACCGTGCCTGCGGCGCCCCAGGCGGCAAGGAAGCAGCGCCGGCACCACCTATAATGCACCATTATTAATTAGGCGTTTCATTTATATAGCGTGGTGCTTCGCTCTAATGTGCAGAATGTAGCGCCGCACCATAATAGGGAAAACCCCAGCTTCGGGGATTACCCTGATTAGCGCCAGGCACGAATGGCGGGCGCCCCTGGCACCAGCAGCGGGCATTATTCCCGGGCCGGCCCTGGCCACAAAAAAAAGGGCGCCGCAACCGCGGCGCCCCTTTATCAGGCCAGGCATTCAGGCGGGCATGCCCGCGCCATATTCAGGCGGCTGCGCTGGTGGGCAGCAGCCCGCGCGGCAGCGGGAACGCCATGTTTTCCTCGATGCCGTCGAGCGGACGCACCTGGCGCGCACCCAGTTCGCGCAGGCGCTCGACGATGGACTGGGCCAGCGCCTCCGGCGCCGATGCCCCGGCGGTCAGGCCGATGCGGCGCTTGCCGGCGACCCACTCGGGCCGCACCTGCTCGGGCGCGTCCACCATATAGGCCGGCACGCCCAGGCGCTCAGCCAGCTCGCGCAGGCGGTTGGAGTTGGAACTGTTGGGACTGCCGACCACGATCACCACCTCCACCTGCGGCGCCATGAACTTCACCGCGTCCTGGCGGTTCTGCGTGGCATAGCAGATGTCCTGCTTCTTGGGCTCGCGGATCTCGGGGAAGCGGGCCTTGAGCGCGGCCACGATCTCGCGGGTCTCGTCCACCGACAGCGTGGTCTGGGTGACGTAGGCCAGCCGCGACGGATCGGCGACCTGCAGCGCCGCGACATCGGCGACCGACTCGACCAGCACCATGCCGCCGTTGGCCTGGCCCATCGTGCCTTCGACCTCGGGGTGGCCGCGATGGCCGATCATCACGATCTCGCAGCCCTGAGCGCGCAGCTTGCTGACTTCGACATGCACCTTGGTCACCAGCGGGCAGGTCGCATCGAAGACGTGCAGGCCGCGCCGGGCAGCGTCTTCGCGGACTTCGCGCGACACGCCGTGGGCGCTGAAGATGACGGTGGCGCCGGCGGGCACCTCGTCGAGTTCGCCCACGAACACCGCGCCCTTGCGGCGCAGGTCGGCCACCACATACGCGTTGTGGACGATTTCATGGCGAACGTAGATGGGCGCGCCGAAGCGCTCGAGCGCGCGCTCGACGATCTCGATGGCGCGGTCCACGCCGGCGCAGAAGCCGCGCGGCTGGGCCATCAGGATTTCTGCGTCGGGGGCGGGGGTCAGGTCGGGCATGCTGCGGTATCCGGACAGGTTCGACGTGGCAACGTTCAGAGAATGCCGATCAGCTGCACGTCGAACAGGATGGTCTGCCCAGCCAGCGGATGGTTGAAGTCGAACAACGCGGCGGTCTCGCCGATCTCCTTGAGCACGCCGGCGTACTTGCCGCCGCCGGGCGCGTTGAACTCGACCAGGTCACCCGGGCTGTAGTCCTCTTCGAACGAACTGTTCTCGCGCAGCGTGGCCAGCGACACCCATTGCAGCAGTTCGGCGTTGCGCGGGCCGAAGGCCTGCTCCGGCGCCAGGCGATAGGTCATGCGCTCGCCTTCGGGCATGCCCAGCAGCGCCTGCTCGAGCGTCGGCGCGAACTGGCCCTGGCCCAGCAGCAGCGTCGCGGGCTTTTCCTCGAACGTGCTGACGACCTCGGTGCCGTTCTCGAGCGCGATGCTGTAGTGCAGGGTCAGGAAGGAGTCGGCCTGGACAGTCTTGCGGCCAGCCGTGCCGCCGTCGGCTTCCGACGCGAAAGTTTGCAAATTCATGGGTGATCAACCAGGGAACAACCCGTATTGTATTCGACTGGCCCCTACCCCGCCGCCCCCAGGGTTGCAGGCCCTGTTCCCGACGCGACTACCCTGGATGCCCATGACCATTGCCAAATGGCCCGCCTGCGAGCGGCCCCGCGAGAAACTGCTGGAAAGCGGCGCTGCCGCACTGTCTGATGCCGAACTGCTGGCCGTGCTGCTGCGCGTGGGCGCCGCCGGCAAAAGTGCCGTCGACCTGGCACGCGAGCTGCTGCACCGCTTCGGCTCGCTGACCGCGCTGTTCGCGGCCGAGGGCGAGGCGCTGGCCGGCGTCCGTGGCATGGGCGTGACCAAGTTCGCCCAGCTGCAGGCCATCCCCGAGCTGGCGCGGCGCGCGCTGGCCGAATCACTGCGGCTGCCGGCCGGCTTCAATTCGCCCGAGTCGGTGCGCAGCTACCTGCGCCTGACCCTGGCTCCGCTGCAGCACGAGGTCTTCATGTGCCTGTTCCTGGACCCCGGCAACCGCATGGTCGCCAGCGAGGAGCTGTTCCGCGGCACGCTGACGCGGACTTCGGTCTATCCGCGCGAGGTCGCGCGCCAGGCCCTGACGCATAACGCGGCCGGCATCATCGTCGCCCACAACCATCCGCGCGGCACCACCGCTCCCAGCCAGAGCGACATCCACCTGACGCGCGAACTGGCGCGCACGCTCGACCTGATCGACGTGCGGCTGCTGGACCATTTCATCGTCGCGGGGCACGAAATCCGCTCGCTGGCGGAATCCTGCGAGCGCCTGCCCGGGCTGTGACGCCTACGGCACCACAGGAGCGGGCGTGCAACACTGCCGGCGCCAGAGCGCAGAAAGCATTGATTCGCTGGAGGAATCCGGTCTATAATGCCCGTTTTGCTGAAGTCTCAACCGCTGCAGTCCGGGCCCGCGCGCCTTTTGTTGATCTGTTGCGAACATTGTCCACGAATAGAAGATTTAGGAGTGCTTCATGGCACGCGTCTGTCAAGTGACCGGGAAAGCGCCGATGGTCGGCAACAACGTTTCCCACGCAAACAACAAGACCAAGCGCCGTTTTCTGCCCAACCTGCAGAATCGTCGTTTCTTCGTTGAATCCGAAAACCGCTGGGTGAGCCTGCGCGTCTCGAACGCCGGCCTGCGCCTGATCGACAAGAAAGGCATCGACTCCGTGCTCGCCGACCTGCGCGCACGCGGCGAAGTCTAATTAGGAGTACATCATGGCAAGCAAGGGCGGCCGCGACAAGATCAAGCTGGAATCGACCGCAGGTACCGGTCACTTCTACACCACCACCAAGAACAAGCGCACCATGCCGGAAAAGATGGAGATCATGAAGTTCGATCCCGTCGCCCGCAAGCACGTCGCTTACAAGGAAACCAAGATCAAGTAATTGATCCGGTCTCCCTCAAGAAAGCCCCGCCCTGCAGCGGGGCTTTTTGTTGCCCGCCGATATTGCGCATCGCGCTCGCATCGGCCCTGCGGACTGATGCACGGGATGGCGCGCCGGGTGTAGACTTTGCCGTTTCCCCCAATCTGCCAAGCGCCGTGCCGGCGCTCTCCTTGCACCATGAATTTCGACGTCGCCATCGTCGGCAGCGGCCTGGCCGGCCTTACGGTCGCATTGCAACTGGCCGACACCCACCGGGTGGCCATCCTCAGCAAGCGCGCCATGACGCAGGGCGCCAGCGACTGGGCACAGGGCGGGATCGCCGCGGTGCTGGATTCCGGCGACAGCCACGACGAGCACACCCAGGACACGCTCGTTGCCGGTGCCGGGCTGTGCGATGAAGAGGCCACGCGCTTTATCGTGGAGCATGGGCGCGAAGCCATCCAGTGGCTGATCGACCGCGGCGTGCCGTTCACCCGCGACGCGCAGGCCGAACTGGGCTTCCACCTGACGCGCGAAGGCGGCCATAGCCGCCGGCGCATCATCCACGCCGCCGACGCCACCGGCCATGCCGTGGTCAGCACGCTGCTGCAGCAGGCCACGCAGCACCCGAACATCACCATCCTGGAAGACCACTTCGCGATCGACCTGATCACGTCGCGCAAGATGGGGCTGCCGGGCAACCGCTGCTACGGCCTCTACGTGCTGGACGACCGCACCGGCGCGGTGCACACCATCACCGCCACGCACACCGTGCTGGCTGCCGGCGGCGCCGGCAAGGTCTACCTCTACACCACCAATCCGGACACCGCCACCGGCGACGGCATCGCCATGGCCTGGCGCGCGGGCTGCCGGGTGTCGAACATGGAGTTCATCCAGTTCCACCCCACCTGCCTGTACCACCCCTACGCCAAGTCCTTCCTGATCTCCGAAGCGGTGCGCGGCGAAGGTGGCCTGCTCAAGCTGCCCGACGGCACGCGCTTCATGCCCGAGCACGACGAGCGCGCCGAACTGGCGCCGCGCGACGTGGTGGCGCGCGCGATCGACTTCGAAATGAAGAAGCGCGGGCTGGATTGCGTCTATCTCGATATCACGCACCAGCCCGAGGCCTTCCTGAAGGAACACTTCCCGACCATCCATGCGCGCTGCCTGGAACTGGGCATCGACATCACGCGCGAGCCGATTCCGGTGGTGCCGGCCGCGCACTACACCTGCGGCGGCGTGGTGACGGACACCATGGGGCGCACCGATATCGGCGGTCTCTACGCCGTGGGCGAGACCGCCTGCACCGGCCTGCATGGCGCCAACCGGCTGGCTTCGAACTCGCTGCTCGAATGCATGGTGATCGGCCGCGCCGCCGCGGAAGACATCGCCTCGCAGGACAAGGCCGGCGCGCCCAATATCATGCTGCCGGCGTGGGACGAGAGCCGTGTCTCCGATGCCGACGAAGAAGTCGTGGTGTCGCACAACTGGGACGAGTTGCGCCGCATGATGTGGAACTACGTCGGCATCGTACGCACCAGCAAGCGCCTGGAACGCGCGCAGCATCGCATCGTGCTGCTGCGCGAGGAGATTGCCGAGTACTACGCCAATTTCCGCGTCACCACCGACCTGCTGGAACTGCGCAACCTGGTCGAAGTCGCTTCGCTGATCGTGGACAGCGCCTATTCGCGGCATGAAAGCCGCGGGCTGCATTTCAGCCGGGACTATCCGGATTCGTTGCCGAAGGCGCTGCCGACGGTGATGCAGCCGCCTGCCGGCCGCAAGCGTTGACGACGCGTTTGCCAAGCAAAACGGGGTGGCGCCACATGGCCCACCCCGTTATTCATCTGGCCGGAGCCAGCCTCAGCCGATGATCCGCAGCGAGTAATCCGTCGCGCGCACGTCCTTGGTCAGCGCGCCCACCGAGATCCGGTCGACACCGGTCTCGGCAAAGGTGCGGATGGTGTCGGCATTGACGCCACCCGATACCTCCAGCAGCGCCCTGCCCTGGTTGATCTTCACGGCGTCCTGCATCATCGGCACGGTGAAGTTGTCGATCAGCACCGACGTGGCACCGGCCGCCAGCGCTTCCTCCAGTTCGGCCAGGCTCTCGACCTCGATCTGCACCGACGCCTGCGTATCGAGCGCCAGCGCCGCCCGCATCGCCGCGCCGATGCTGCCGGCCGCGGCGATATGGTTTTCCTTGATCAGGATGCCGTCGTACAGCGCCAGGCGCTGGTTCTCGCCGCCGCCGATGCGTACCGCGTACTTCTGCGCCAGGCGCAGCCCGGGGAGCGTCTTGCGGGTATCGAGCACGCGTGCACGAGTGCCGGCGATCAGGTCGGCGTAGCGGCGCGTCACGGTGGCCACGCCGGACAGCAACTGAAGGAAATTCAGCGACGGGCGTTCGGCGGTCAGCAGCGAGCGCGCCGGGCCCGTGATCTCGCAGACCACCGAGTCCGGTGCCATGCGGTCGCCTTCCTGCTGCAGCCAGCGCACTTCCAGCGCCGGGTCGACCGCGCGCATGCACGCGTCGAACCATGGCTGGCCGCACAGCACCGCTGACTCGCGCACGATCACGCGCGCGTGCGCGGTCTTGTCCGCTGGCACCAGCAGGCCGGTCAGGTCGCCGCTGCCGACATCCTCGGCGATCGCGGCCTCTACATTGGCCTGCAGCGCTGCCTGCAGCGCCGGGCCATAGCTATCGAAAACCGGATTCACGCTCATGCCGGGCCGATCCCCTGGAACAGCGCTTGCTCGTTGGCGAGATCGGCCGACGGACGTACATTGCGCTTCTGCGCGGCAGCGAAATCCAGCATGCGGTTGATGCAGGTTACGGCCTGGCGGCCGATCACGGGATCGACATGGATCTCGTTGCGGCCAGTCTCGAGCACCTCGGCAAGGTTGGTCAGCGCATTCATCGCCATCCACGGACAGTGCGCGCAGCTCTTGCAGGTGGCGCTGTTGCCGGCGGTCGGCGCTTCGATGAAGTGCTTGCCCGGCGCGGCCATGCGCATCTTGTGCAGGATGCCGTTGTCGGTGGCGACGATGAATTCGGTCGCGTCCAGCTTCTGCGCGGCCTCGATCAGCTGCGAGGTGGAGCCGACCACGTCGGCCTGCGCCACCACGTTCTCCGGCGATTCCGGATGCACCAGGATCTTGGCGTTGGGGAATTCGCGGCGCAGCAGGTCCAGCTCGATGCCCTTGAACTCGTCGTGCACCAGGCAAGAGCCCTGCCACAGCAGCATGTCGGCGCCGGTCTGCTTCTGGATATAGCTGCCCAGGTGCTTGTCCGGTGCCCAGAGGATCTTCTTGCCCTGCGCATGCAGGTGCTCGACGATCTTCAGGCCGATGCTGGAAGTCACCATCCAGTCCGCGCGCGCCTTCACCGCGGCGCTGGTGTTGGCGTAGACCACCACGGTGCGGTCCGGGTGCGCATCGCAGAAGGCGGCGAACTCGTCGGCCGGGCAGCCCAGGTCGAGCGAGCAGGTCGCGTCCAGGTCCGGCATCAGCACGGTCTTTTCCGGGCTGAGGATCTTGGCGGTCTCGCCCATGAAGCGCACGCCGGCCACCACCAGCGTCCTGGCTTCATGGTCGCGGCCGAAGCGGGCCATTTCGAGCGAGTCGGAGACACAGCCGCCGGTTTCCTCGGCGAGGTCCTGCAAGTCGGCGTCGACGTAGTAGTGCGCCACCAGCACCGCGTTGCGCTCCTTCAGCAAGCGGCGGATACGCGCCTTCAGCGACTGCCGCTCATCGGACGACAGCACCGGCGGCACCTTGGCCCAGGCATGGGCCACGCAGCTGCCGCCAGCGGCGTTTTCGGCACCCGCCAGGTTCGGCTTCTCGAACTCGACGGTCTTGATCGATTGTGGGGTCATCTCCGGGTACTCCTCTAGACCTCCGCCAACAGGGTGCGGCCGGCCAGAACATGGGGGAGTTTATCTAAAACAAAAGCCCCGCCATGGGCGGGGCTTTGTCAAACCATACGGCGCGGCCGAATTGTATCAGGCGTAGCGGCGCAGGCGCAGCGAGAAATCGTGCAACGCCTGGATACCGCTGGCCTCGGCACGGTGGCACCAGGCCTGCAGCTGCTGCAGCAGCTGCTCGCGCGTCAGGTTGGAACGGCCCCAGATGGCGGCCAGTTCACGGCGCATTTCGACGAAGGTCTGCAGCGCCTTGTTCTGCTCGACGATGCTCGCCAGCTGCTCGCGCTGCTGGGCGGCCAGCTTGGTTTCCTCACGGTGGAACCACTTGCTGGCGGGCTTGAAGCTGCGGTACTCGGCGACGCGGCCTTCCTTGAGCTTTTCCAGTTCCTGGCGGAACGCGCCCTTGACGGCCTTGGCGTAGCGCGCCATCACGTCATAGCGGTTGGCGATGATGGCTTCCAGCGTGTTGTGGTCGACCGGACGGGCCTCGACCAGGCGCGCCTTGGGCGGGATCTTCTTGACCTTGGCCAGGCCGACCGCCTGCATCGCGCGGATATAGCCCCAGCCCACGTCGAACTCATACCACTTGATCGAGAACTTGGCCGAGGTCGGGTAGGTGTGATGGTTGTTGTGCAGCTCTTCGCCGCCGATGATCAGGCCCCACGGCGACACGTTGGTCGACGCGTCCTCGCAATCGTAGTTGCGGTAACCCCACCAGTGGCCCAGGCCATTGATGATGCCGGCGGCATGGATCGGGATCCACAGCATCTGCACCGCCCACACGGTCATGCCGATCACCCCGAACAGCGCCAGGTCGATGATCAGCATCAGGCCGACACCCTGCCAGGTGAAGCGCGAGTACAGGTTGCGCTCGATCCAGTCATTGGGGCAGCCATGGCTGAACTTGGCGATGGTTTCCTTGTTCTTGGCCTCGGCACGATACAGCTCGGCGCCTTCCAGCAGCACCTTGCGGATGCCGCGGGTCTGCGGGCTGTGCGGATCGTCTTCGGTTTCGCACTTGGCGTGGTGCTTGCGGTGGATCGCGGTCCACTCGCGCGTCACCATGCCCGTGGTCAGCCACAGCCAGAAGCGGAAAAAGTGTTGAGCGATGGGGTGCAGATCCAGCGACCGGTGCGCCATGCAGCGGTGCAGGAAGATGGTGACGCCGGCGATCGTGATATGCGTCATCACCAGCGTGTAGATGACGATCTCCCACCAGGTCCAGTTGGCAAGGCCGTTGGCGGCCCAGTCAAGAATAGTGTCGAACAAACTGTTCTCCGTCGGTTAAACAGGGACTTTCCCGTGCAATCCGGCTTGGCCGGTACACACAACGCGCAGAAAAAATAGCTGCGAATCTATTGATTGCGATAGCTGTCTGGCGCTTGCCACGGGACCCGAAGTCGCTCCGGGCTCCCCCAGGGCAGGCACGCGCGGCGCCGGCCGTGGCTAGCGGCTCATGAAGCGAGCCGGGTACGAGCCGCTGCAATCTGGCGGCTGTCTGATGTGGGAGCGGGATGTCTCAACCCGCGACAACCCGGCATTCTACCGGATCGCCGAGGGCGCAAGCATACGCTATTTCCCGGATTTGGACGGGGAGCAACGGTTTTCGTTCCACGGGTGGCGCATCCGTCTCGCGACCGGCGTCCCTCCTTGCCCGGAGCGCTCAGGAGGCGTTTGCGGCCTCTGGCAACGTACTCGCCTTTGGACCGCCGGGACCCGCAGGCAGCGTCTCATGCATCACACGCAACTCGCGCTGCGGGTACGGAATGGAGATGCCGTGCTCGCGCAGCGTGCGCCAGATGGCGCGGTTCATCGCCGATTGCACGCCGAGCTTGCCGTTCTGCGGATCGGCCACGAACACCGCGACTTCATATTCGATGCCGCTGTCGGCGAACAGCACCAGGAAGGCGGCCGGCTCGGGGTCGGGCAGCACGCGCGGCAGTGTTCGCACGCATTCGGTCAGCAGCGCGATCACGGTCTCGGGGTCGGCGCTGTAGTCGGCCTGCACGCGGGTCGCCACGCGCACGTTGGTATTCGAGAACGAATGGTTCTGCACCGACTGCGCCACCAGCTGCTCGTTGGGCACCAGCGTCTCGCCGTCGCCGTTGCGCACCACGGTGTAGCGGGTGCGGATCTGCGACACGATGCCGGTGTACTTGTCGACCGTGATCTGGTCGCCGAGCTTGACCGAACGGTCCAGCAGGATGATGAAGCCAGAGATGTAATTGCTGGCGATCTTCTGCAAACCCAGCCCCAGGCCCACGCCCAGCGCGCCGCCGAAGACCGACAGCACGGTCAGGTCGATGCCCACCAGCGACAGGCTCAGCAGTAGCGACACCAGCAGCAGCACGGCCTTGGAGATCCGCGTCAGCACCACCTTCAGGTTGCCGTCGAGGTTGGCCGACCGCATCAGCCGTTCTTCCAGCCACGAGCCGAACCACAGCGCCACCAGCACCGTCAGCAGGATCCAGACCACCGCCATCAAGGTCTCGGCCACGCTGATCTTCTGCTTGCCGCCGATCGAGAAGCGCACGCTCTCCATCCAGCCCACCACGTCGCCGAGCACGCCCAGCACGTACAGGGCCATGCCGACCCAGACCAGCGTGGTCAGCACCTTTTCCACCAGCAGCAGCATGCCGTGCAGCTGGCCGCTGCCGGACATCACGCGGCGCAGCACGTAGAAGGTGAAATTCAACGCGGTGATGCCGAACAGCGGCACCAGCGCCAGCCGCAGCACGCTGACCGGAATCAGCGGCGCCAGCGCGAAGCGGGCCACCAGCACCAGCGCCCAGCCGGCCAGCGGAAACATGGCGCGCTCGAGGCTGGCAGCGGCGAAGCGCACAGAGAAGCTCGAGTCCTCGTAGCGCGCCTCCAGCCGCCGCACCACGAAGCGCGCCAGCGGCCACGCCACCGCCAGGCAGCCGGCCAGCACCAGCAACTGCCAGAAAAAGCCGGGGCCGCCGGCATCGCGGATCAGGTCGTCCAGCATCTTGCCGAACATCGAATGCGAGGCCTTCAGGTCCTTCAGGCCGCCGAGGTCGGACAGGGTTTCACCGTTCATGGTGCAGATTCAAGGTTGGCCGCCCGCGCGCGGCGGGCGGCGCGGCTGGAAACCGCGATCAGCTGGTGCGCTCGAGCACCGCGGCAAAAAAGCCATCGGTCTGGTGCAGGTGCGGATACAAGGCGAACATGCCGTTGTCCGGCAGGCCCGGCACTTCGATCTTCTGCTCGGCCAGCACTTCGGCGGCCGGCACCAGGCGGAAGTTGGGATGCGCGGCGAGGAAATCGCGCACGATCTGCTCGTTCTCGGCTTCGAGCACGCTGCAGGTCGCGTACACCACGCGGCCGCCGCCCTTCACCAGGCGCGCCGCGGAGTCCAGGATCGCGGTCTGCTTGGCGGTCAGTTCCAGCACCGACTCCGGCGATTGCCGCCACTTCAGGTCGGGATTGCGGCGCAGCGTGCCCAGCCCGCTGCACGGCGCATCCACCAGCACGCGGTCGGCCTTGCCGGCCAGGCGCTTGATCTTGGCGTCGCGCTCGGAGTCGATCAGCACCGGATGGACATTCGACAGGCCGCTGCGCGCCAGCCGCGGCTTCAGGTTGGCCAGGCGTTTTTCCGATACGTCGAAGGCATAGAGCCGGCCGGTCGAGCGCATCGCCGCGCCCAGCGCCAGGGTCTTGCCGCCCGCGCCGGCGCAGAAGTCGACCACCATCTCACCGCGCCGCGGCGCCACCAGGCTGCACAGCAGCTGGCTGCCCTCGTCCTGCACCTCGACCAGGCCGTTGACGAAGATCGGCAGCTGGTTCAGCGCCGGCTTGCCGGTCATGCGGATGCCGGCCGGCGCCATCGGCGTGGGCTCGGCGCCGAGGCCGGCGGCCTTCAGCTCGGCCAGCGCGGCCTCGCGGCTGGTCTTGCCGAGGTTGACGCGCAGGTCCAGCGGCGCCGGGCGCAGCCAGGCATCGCCCAGGGCCGCGGCAAAGGCTTCGCCGTGCTGGCGCACCAGTTCGTCGTACAACCATTCGGGCAGGTTGGCGCGCACGCGCGGCGCCAGGCTGGAGCGCTCGATGGTGGTCAGGCGGTCCAGCCACTCTGCTTCATCGGGATACAGAAACGGCGACAGCGCGTCGCGGCCCAGCGTCGCCGCCAGGCCCAGCAGTGCCAGCCGGCGCGAGGCCGCGCCGGTGCCGCTCTCGGCAAACTGGGCAAACTCGACGCGCCGGCGCAGCACCGCGTAGATCGCTTCGGCGATGATGCCGCGCTCGCGATGGCCGAGCTTGGCGTTTTCGCGGAAGTAATAGCTGACCACCGCATCGGCCGGACGCGCGAACAGCATCACCTTGCCCAGCAGGCGATCGATATGCTGGATATGGGTGGCATGCAGCCCGCCATGCGTGCGCGTAGGGGCGCCGTTGGCGCCGCCGGCCCCACCGGCATTTGGCGACTTGCGGATCGGGCTGCTCTTGCCCTTGCTGCGCGCGGGGGCGCGGCCCTCGCCGCGCGGGGAACGGTTTCCTGCCTGGGTACGGCTCATGCCTGGACTCCTGCCGCCGGGGTCGCGGCGGAGATGGCCATCAGCAATTGCGGTTCGGCCGGGTTGATAACGTTGACCACGCCGTTCTGCAGTTGCAGCCGGTCCTCGACGAACCACTGCACGGCGCGGGGGTAAATCACGTGCTCGCACGCAAGCAGGCGCTCGGCCAGGGTCGCGGGCGTGTCCGCCGGCAGCACGTCGAGCGCGGCCTGGATCACGATCGGGCCATGGTCCAGCTCCGGGGTCACGAAATGCACGGTCGCGCCATGCAGCTTGACACCGGCATCCAGCGCCTGCTGGTGGGTATTCAGGCCGGGGAAGCACGGCAGCAGCGACGGATGGATATTCAGCAGCCGGCCCGCGTAGCGGTCGACAAAGCCGGGCGTGAGTATACGCATGAAACCGGCCAGCACCACCAGGTCGGGGGCATGGGCGTCGATGGCCGCGGCCAGCGCCGCGTCGAAGGCGGCGCGATCGGGGTACTGGCGATGGTCGACCACGCCGGTTTCAATGCCTTGCTGGCGCGCAAACTGCAAGCCCGCGGCGTCCGGCCGGTTCGACAGCACCGCCGCCACGCGGGCGGGCCACCCGCCGTCCGCGCAGGCACGGACGATGGCTTCCATATTGGAGCCCCGCCCGGAAATCAAGATGACAATTTTTTTCATCGCGCAATTCTACCAAGGCAAGGCGCTAAACTCCGGTAAAGCCAAACCAGTACGTGCTTAATTCACGAGATCCGGACAGGCGCCGATTAACTGGCCTGTGGTAGCGAAGCCCTATAACCCGATTGATGGATTGTGACGCTTCGCCCCCTCTGCTAGAGTGGCCCCACGTCCACGCGCCATTCCTGTGCATGACACAGGTTCTCCGGAGAGGTGACAACAAGGACGAAACGGGATATTTGAACGGGAATTCGCATGTCGAACGCTGCACCGACGTTGTTGGTGGTCGATGATCATCCTATGGCCTTGTCAGGGACCACCGCCTTCCTGGCCGAAGTCATGCCGGATGTGGCAGTCCATGCCGCCGGCAGCGCCCGCGAGGCCCTGGCCAGCCTGCAGCAAGGCTTGCGCCCCGATATCGTGCTGCTCGATATCTGGCTGAATGACGGTACCGGCTTCGATGCCATGCAGAGCTTCAAGACCGTCATCCCGGGTGCGCGCTTTATCTTCATGTCGGCCGAGGCCACCCCTGAAATCGTCGGCCGCGCCCGTGCGCTGTCGGCGTGCGGCTTCGTCGGCAAGCACCTGGACGCCAACGCCTTCACCGCCGCGGTGCGCAAGGTGCTGGCCGGGGACACCGCTTTCCCCACCGACGAAGCCCTCAACGGGCGCGCGCAATCGTTCGGCCCGGCCCACGGCATTCCGGTCACGCCCGCCGAACTGGGCCTGACGCCGCGCCAGGGTTCGGTGCTGGCGCTGGTGCTCGAAGGCCTGCCCAACAAGGTGATCGCGCGCCGGCTGGGGCTGACCGAGAACACCGTCAAGGAACACGTGTCCGCGATCCTGCAGCGCCTGGGCGTGCGCACCCGCATGCAGGTGATGTCGCGCATGGAACGGTTCCGGCTGCGCCAGTAAGGCGCCCCCAGCGCCCTCCCCGCTCGCGACGGCGCGCCGGCTGCCGGCCTCAGGCCGGGCGCAGCCAGCGCCGCAGCAGCATCCGCAGCGAGGCGGGGTCCACTGGCTTGGGCAGCACGAAATAACCCGCCTCTTCCGCCGCCGCCAGCGCGGCCGACTTCAGGTCGCCGGTCAGCAATGCGCTGCGCGCCTGCGGCTGCGTGTTCTGCCAGCGCTCGAGCAGGTCCAGGCCGTTCTCGCTGCCGGGCAGGCGCAGGTCGCAGAAAATGATGTCCGGGCGCAGGCCCTGGGCGAACAGCTTGTCGGCCTCGGCACCGTGCGCGGCGCAGGCCACGCGGATGCCCCACGCCTCCATCAGCGCGATCCAGGCCTTGCGGATCTGGCTGTCGTCGTCGACCACCAGCACCGTGCCCTGCAGGCGATCGGGCTTGGCCTCCTCGGCCTGCGCCATGGCACGCATCTCGCGCACGCTGGCCACGGTCTCGGCCGGCACCGGCGCCAGCGCGAACCAGAACACCGAGCCCTTGCCCGGCACCGAGCGCACGCCATAGGTGCCGCGCATCAGCCGCACGCATTCCTTGAAGATCGCCAGCCCCAGTCCCAGGCCCTGCGAGGGATCGCGCTGCGGGTTGTGGACCTGGTAGTAGGGCGAGAAGATGTCAGGCAGATGCTCGGGCGTGACGCCGGCACCGGTGTCCCAGACCTCCAGCCGCACGTTCTTGCGGCGCTGGCGCGCGGTCACCAGCACGCCGCCGCGCTGGGTATAGCGCAGCGCGTTCTGCACCAGGTTGAACAAGGCGCGGCGCAGCAGCACCGGCTCGGCCATCGCGTACAGCTCGTCGGGCACGCGCGGGGTCAGGGTCAGCCCGCTTTCGCGCGCGTCGGCGGCAAACTGGCTCATCACGTCGCGGATCAGCGCGCCCAGCTCGCACGGCTCCAGCGTCGGCAGGACCTTGCGCCCTTCCAGCTTCGACAGGTCCAGCAGCGAGCGGAACAGCAGGTCGATGGTCTGGGTGCCTGCCGCCACCTGCTCCACCAGCGGATGCAGCGCGCTCGACTGGTTGCGCGCGCGCAGCGCCTCGACCAGCATCACCAGCGCGTGCACCGGCTGGCGCAGGTCATGGCTGGCCGCGGCGAGGAAGCGCGACTTTTCTTCGCTGGCATGCAGCGCCCGCTCCTTCTCGTCCTGGAACTGCTTGGCCAGGCGCCGGCTGTCGCCCTCCAGCTGGATCGCGCGCACCAGCGTCACCTGCAGGTTGAAGGCGTGGCGCGACAGCATCAATGCGTAGATTGCCAGCAGGCCCTGCACATAGATGCCGTGGCCGGGGAAGGCGAATTCCGCCATCAGCAGGTTCGGCACCAGGATCGGCACGCCGGCGTAAAGCAGGTTCGACGGCACCGGGGCCTGCGATACCGCGCCGCCGGCGAGCACCCCGAGGGTCAGCAGGTACAACACGCTCGAGAACACCGTCGAGCCGGTATACAAATGCAGCAGCGCCGAACTGCCCCAGGTCACGCCGGTCAGGAAAGCAACCGCGCGCATATTGTTCCACCACTTGTGGGTGTGCGCGGAGCGGCTCATCAGGGCGTGGTCGCGCTGGTAGCCAATGTAGAACCACAGCCCGCCGGTGGTGAGCAGCAGCATCACCGCGCACCAGCCCAGAAGCGCGGCGGGGCTGACGTCGTTCCAGAAGCCGAGGGTGGTCAGCGCGGGCAGCAGCACCGAGGCGACGATGGCGGTCGGCGCATTCTTGTGCACGATCGCCATCAGCTTGGCGCGCGTCTCGACATCGAGCCGGGCGCTCGACTGAGGCAAGCCGGCGGGCAGGAGCCGGGAAAAGAACCGATAGGTCAGCGCTTTCAACTGGGAATCGGGAAGGGGCGAAGATCGGGCATACCGCGCTGGATGTCCGCAGCGATCCCGTAGTGAGCCAAAGTGGCGCCTATCATGCCGCCTTTTGCGGCATCGCGCCATGGCGGGAGGGCCGGTTGCGGCACAAAAGCCGCAGCGCGGGGATCGGCCGGGGGCGGCGGCAGCGGCAAGCCGACCCATTCGCCTTATAATGCTCGCTTTACCCGAATCGTTTCCCGCCGTCCCCGTGAAAGTCTTCCGCGGCCTGCCCAACGCCGAGAGCCGGGCGCCCTGCGCGCTCACCATCGGCAATTTCGACGGTGTGCATCGCGGCCACCAGTCGCTGCTCGCGCGTGCGCGGGCGGCGGCGGATGCGCGCGGCCTGCCGCTGTGCGTGATGACCTTCGAGCCGCATCCGCGCGAGTTCTTCACGCCGGACAAGGCCCCCACGCGCATCGCGCTGCTGCGCGACAAGCTGGAAAGCCTGCGCCGCAACGGCGTCGACCGCGTGGTGGTGGAACACTTCAACGCCCACTTTGCCGGCCAGTCGCCGCAGGAATTCGTCGAGAACGTTCTCTGGCATGGCCTGCATACCCGCTGGCTGCTGGTCGGCGACGATTTCCGCTTCGGCGCCAAACGCGCCGGCGATTTTGCCTACCTGCAGGAGGCCGGGCGCCGCTACGGCTTCGATGTCGAGCAGATGGGCTCGGTGTCCGAGGGCGGCATCCGCATCTCCAGCTCGGCGGTGCGCCAGGCGCTGGCCGATGGCGACCTCGAGCACGCGCGGCGCCTGCTCGGCCACGGCTACGCCATCAGCGGCCACGTGATCCACGGCCGCAAGCTGGGCCGCGACCTGGGCTTCCCGACGCTGAACCTGCGCATCTCGCACAAGCGGCCCGCGGTCAGCGGCATCTTCGTGGTGCAGGTGCATGGCATCGCCGACCATCCGCTGCCCGGCGTGGCCAGCATCGGCGTGCGCCCCACCATCGAGGACGCCGGCCGGGTGCTGCTGGAAGTCCACCTGTTCGATTTCAATGAAAGCCTGTACGGCAAGCTGGTGCGGGTCGAATTCATGAAGAAGCTGCGCGACGAGGCGCGCTTCGACTCCCTGGACGAACTCACCGCCGCGATCGCCAAGGACAGCGCCGATGCGCGCGCCTTCTTCGGCCTGACGGCGCCGGGCGCGGCGGCGGCTGCGGTGGCCGCGGACGGCAGCGGCGGCCGCGATTTCGCCACCTCCGCCACCGACCGAATTAGGTAGCGGCCAGCGCCCCGCCTCCCGCTGCGCGGGCCCGGTTCGCACGCCGCCTGCCCCAGCCTTCATGCACGCCCGCCGGCCACTGCCGACCGCGCGCCAACCGAATTGCCCTGAGAATCGAAATGTCTGACGACAAACGCGCCAAGCCCGAGAAGAACAAGTATCCCGTCAACCTGCTCGACACGCCCTTCCCGATGCGTGGCGACCTGCCCAAGCGCGAGCCGCAATGGGTCAAGCAGTGGCAGGACAAGCAGCTCTACAAGAAGATCCGCGCGGCGCGCAAGGGCGCGAAGAAGTTCGTGCTGCACGACGGCCCCCCCTATGCCAACGGCGATATCCATATCGGCCACGCCGTCAACAAGGTGCTCAAGGACATGATCATCAAGGCGCGCGGCCTGACCGGGCTCGACGCCGTCTACGTGCCGGGCTGGGACTGCCACGGCATGCCGATCGAGATCCAGATCGAGAAGAAATTTGGCAAGGGGCTGCCGGTGCAGGAAGTCCAGGCCAAGGCGCGCGCGTACGCCACCGAGCAGATCAAGCGCCAGATGGTGGACTTCGAGCGCCTGGGCGTGCTCGGCGACTGGGACCACCCCTACCTGACCATGAACTACAGCAACGAGGCGGACGAACTGCGCGCGCTCGGCAAGATCATGGAAAAGGGCTATGTATTCCGCGGCCTGAAGCCGGTGAACTGGTGCTTCGATTGTGGCTCGGCGCTGGCCGAGGCCGAAGTCGAATACAAGGACAAGGTCGACCTGTCGATCGACGTGGGCTTCCCGTTCGCCGAGACCGACAAGCTGGCGCACGCGTTCAAGGTGCCGGTCGAGCAGATCGACGCCAGGCCGGGCTGGATCGTGATCTGGACCACCACGCCGTGGACCATCCCGAGCAACCAGGCGCTGAACGTGCACCCCGAGGTGGAATACGCGCTGGTCGACACCCCGCGCGGCCACCTGATCCTGGCCACGGAGCGGGTCGAGGAACAACTGAAAGTCTATGCCCTGGAAGGCAAGATCGTCGCCACCGCCACCGGTGCTGCGCTGTCGGAAATCCGCTTCCATCACCCGCTGGCCAGGATGGACGCCGGCTATGACCGCCTGTCCCCGATCTACCTGGGCGACTACGTCACCACCGACACCGGCTCGGGCATCGTGCACTCGGCACCTGCCTATGGCGTGGAAGACTTCCAGTCGTGCAAGGCGCATGGCATGCCGGATGCGGACATCATCAGCCCGGTGATGGGCAACGGCGTCTACGCCGCCACGCTGCCGCTGTTCGGCGGCTTGTCGATCTGGGATGCCAACCCCAAGATCGTCGATGCGCTGCAGGAATCGGGCAACCTGTTCAACTCGCACAAGTACACCCACAGCTACATGCACTGCTGGCGCCACAAGACGCCGATCATCTACCGCGCCACCTCGCAGTGGTTCGCAGGCATGGACGTGGACCCGGCCGAGGAAAACGGCAAGCCCGTGCCAACGCTGCGCGAGACCGCGCTGGCCGGCATCGAGGCGACCGAGTTCTATCCGTCGTGGGGCAAGCAGCGCCTGCACAACATGATCGCCCACCGGCCGGACTGGACCCTGTCGCGCCAGCGCCAGTGGGGCGTGCCGATGGCGTTCTTCGTGCACAAGGAAACCGGCGCGCTGCATCCGCGCACGCCCGAACTGCTGGAACAGATCGCCAAACGCGTCGAGCAGCACGGCATCGAAGCGTGGCAGACGCTGGATCCGGCCGAACTGCTGGGCGACGAGGCCAGCCAGTATGAAAAGAACCGCGACACGCTCGACGTCTGGTTCGATTCCGGCACCACGCACTGGACCGTGATCCGCGGCTCGCACCGCGACGACCTGTACGATGCGGCCGCCGACGAGGCCGACGGCCGCCTGGCCGACCTGTACCTGGAAGGCTCGGACCAGCACCGCGGCTGGTTCCACTCGTCGCTGCTGACCGCCTCGATGCTGTATGGCAAGCCGCCCTATAAGGCGCTGCTGACGCACGGCTTCACCGTCGATGGCGAAGGCCGCAAGATGTCCAAGTCGGTCGGCAATACCGTGTCGCCGCAGGACATCGCGAACAAGATGGGCGCCGAGATCATCCGCCTGTGGGTGGCCTCAACCGATTATTCCGGCGAGCTGTCGATCTCGGACGAGATCCTCAAGCGCGTGGTGGAAGGCTATCGCCGCATCCGCAATACGCTGCGCTTCCTGCTGTCGAACCTGTCCGACTACGACCACGGCAAGCATGCGCTGCCGGCGGCCGAGTGGCTGGAGATCGACCGCTACGCCGTGGCGCTGACCGCGCAGCTGCAGAAGGAAGTGCTGTCGCACTACGAGGCCTATGAATTCCACCCGGTGGTGGCCAAGCTGCAGACCTTCTGCTCGGAGGACCTGGGCGGCTTCTACCTCGACGTGCTGAAGGACCGTCTCTACACCACCGCGCCGGACTCGAAGGCGCGCCGCGCCGCGCAGAACGCGCTGTACCACATCACCCAGGCGATGCTGCACTGGATGGCGCCGTTCCTGTCGTTCACCGCCGAGGAAGCATGGCAGGTGTTCGCCCATGGCACCGCGCACACCGACACCATCTTCACCAGCACCTATTACGCCGTGCCGGAAGTCGACGATGCCGACGACCTGCTGCAGAAATGGCATACGCTGCGCGAAGTGCGCGCCGAGGTCACGCGGCAGCTGGAAGCGGTGCGCGTGGAAGGCGAGATCGGTTCGTCGCTGCAGGCCGAGCTGACCATCCAGGCCGGCGGTCCGGTGCTGGCGGCGCTGCAGAGCCTCGGCGACGACCTGCGCTTCGTGCTGCTGACCTCGTCGGCCAAGGTCGCGCCCGCGCCCGAGGCTGGTGACCTGCTGGTGACGGTAACCCCGTCGACGCATGCCAAGTGCGAGCGCTGCTGGCACTACCGCGCCGACGTCGGCCACAACCCCGACCACCCCACCCTCTGCGGCCGCTGCGACAGCAACCTGTTCGGCGCCGGCGAACACAGGAGCCATGCCTGATGGCATCGACCACGTCCCGTTCGGCGCGTCCGGCGCGCCGCAACAAGGCTGCCACCACCACCCCGCTGCTGTGGATGGCCTTTGCGCTGCTGGTGGTGCTGCTCGACCAGTTCTTCAAGATCGTGATCGTGCGCAGCTTCAGCTATGGCGAGTCGCGCCCGGTGACCGGCTTCTTCAACCTGGTGCTGGTCTACAACAAGGGCGCGGCGTTCAGCTTCCTGGCTGACGCCGGCGGCTGGCAGCGCTGGTTCTTCACCGGCCTGGGCGTGGTGGTGGGCGCGTTCATCGTCTGGCTGCTGTACCGCCATACCGGCCAGCGGCTGTTCTGCTTCGCCGTGTCACTGATCCTGGGCGGCGCGGTCGGCAACGTGATCGACCGCGTGGTCTACGGCCACGTGATCGATTTCCTGGACTTCTACGTGGGCAGGTATCACTGGCCGGCTTTCAATGTCGCCGACTGCGCGATCACGGTGGGCGCGGTGCTGCTGATCGTCGACGAGCTGCGGCGGGTGCGCAAGCACTGAGCGGCGCCACTAACTTTCCCTTCCCTCCCCAGCCAGGTTCCCCACCATGGATTTGCGCGGCAAGCACATCGTTCTCGGCCTGACCGGCGGCATCGCCTGCTACAAGTCGGCCGAACTGGTCCGGCTGCTGACCAAGGCCGGCGCCACCGTGCAGGTGGCCATGACCGAGGCGGCGACACATTTCATCACCCCGGTGACGATGCAGGCGCTGTCGGGCCGGCCGGTCTTCCTGTCGCAATGGGATGCGCGCATCGACAACAACATGGCGCATATCGATCTCTCGCGCGAGGCCGACGCCATTGTCATCGCCCCTGCATCCACCGACTTCATGGCGCGGCTGGCCAACGGCCTGTGCGACGACCTGCTGAGCACGCTGTGCATCGCACGCGACTGCCCACTGCTGGTGGCGCCGGCGATGAACCGCCAGATGTGGGCCGCCCCCGCCACCCAGCGCAACGCCGCCCAGCTGCGCGCCGACGGCGTGGTGATCCTGGGCCCGGGCAGCGGCGACCAGGCCTGCGGCGAGGTCGGCGACGGCCGCATGCTGGAGCCCGAGGAGTTGCTCGACGACATCATCGCCTTCTTCCAGCCCAAGCCGCTGCAAGGCAAGCGCATGCTGATCACCGCCGGCCCGACCTTCGAGGCGATCGACCCGGTGCGCGGCATCACCAACCTGTCGTCCGGCAAGATGGGTTTCTCGATCGCGCGCGCGGCGCGCGAGGCCGGCGCCGAAGTGCTGCTGGTGGCCGGCCCCACCGGCCTGCCCACCCCGCGCGGCGTGATGCGCACCGACGTGCGCAGCGCGCAGCAGATGCATGACGCGGTGATGGCGCAGCTGCCCGGCGTCGACGTCTTTGTCGCGGTGGCCGCGGTGGCGGACTGGCGCCCGGCCGAGGTCGCGCAGCAAAAGCTGAAGAAGGCCAGCGATACCGATACGCCGACGCTGCAGTTCGTGCAGAACCCGGACATCCTGGCCGCGGTCGCGGCCCGCGCCGATGCGCCGTACTGCGTCGGCTTTGCCGCCGAAAGCGAGAACCTGGAGCAGTACGGCGAACAGAAGCGCCAGCGCAAGGGCGTGCCGCTGCTGGTCGGCAATATCGGCCACCATACCTTCGGCCTGGACGACAACGAGATCGTGCTGTTCGACGCCGCCGGCATGACGCGGCTGCCGCGCGCCGACAAGCTGTCGCTGGCACGCCAGCTGGTCGCGGCCATCGGCCAGCGCCTGCCCGGTCGCGCACGGCCCTGACTTTTGCAACGCATTCCCGAGATTGTCTATGACCCAGCCTCTGAACCCGACCGTCGAAATCAAGGTGCTCGACGCGCGCCTGAACGAATGGGGCCTGCCCGCTTACCAGAGCGAGATGGCCGCCGCCATCGACCTGCACGCCTGCGTCGACGCGCCCGTGGCGATCGCGCCGGGCACGCCCGCGCAGCTGGTGCCGGCCGGCATCGCCGTGCACATGGGCAACCCGTACATGGCCGCGACCATCGTGCCGCGCTCGGGCCTCGGCCACAAGAAGGGGCTGGTGCTGGGCAATTCGATCGGCGTGATCGATGCCGACTACCAGGGCCAGATCATGGTCAGCGTGTGGAACCGGAACGCGGCGGGCACCGAGCCGATCGTGATCCAGCCGGGCGAGCGCATCGCACAGATGATGTTCGTGCCAGTGCTGCGGCCGGTGTTCTCGACGGTTGAAGAGTTCAGCCAGGACAGCGAACGCGGTGCGGGCGGCTTTGGCTCGACCGGCGTGCATCACGCCAAGGCCAGCGCCTGACGAGTTGTCGGCCTCGGCAGGAAGTACTGGCGCCCCGCGGGGCGCCAGTTTGCATTTCAGCCCTGCTGCTCGAACAGCAAGGCCACGCCGCTGGCGGCATCCGCCGGCACCAGGGTCTCGCGCGGACCCAGGTCGTGGGTCGGCACGCCCTGCTCGCGCCAGCCGGCGCGGGCCGCCGCAAGGTCGTTGGTGCGCAGGCGGATCGCCGCATAGCCCGGCCCGTCGCGCCGGACATGCGTGGTGCCGGTGGCTGACGCCAGCGCCTGCGGCGTACTGAGCACCAGCGTGGCGTTGTCGACCGCCAGGCTGCTGACATGTTCGCTCAGCTGCGTCAGCTCGCCGCCGGTCAGCTCGGCATAGGCGCGCGCGGCGGCATCCACCAGCGCCGGCGCCACCACCAGGAACATGGTGGCGATGCTCTGTGCACCGTTGGCATGGTGCATCCATTCGGGCCGCCACAGCAGCTCGGGCGTGCGATGCTCGCAGACGAAATAGCGCGCGCCCGGCGCGTCATCGAGCGCAGTCACACGGAAGGTGGCCGGATGCTCGCTGCCATCGTCCAGCCGCACTGGACGCGAGAATTCGATCGGTTCCGAGGTATGCCAGCCGTCCGCGCGCAGCCGCGCCGCGGTGGCAAAGGCATCGGCGCTCTTGCAGGACATCGCCGCACAGCCGCCGCCGCGCTGCTGGGCGTCCCAGTAATACTGACGGCTGGGACTGGGCGCGGTCACGTGCAGCAACTCGAGGTAGTCCCGCTGCAGCATGATGCAGTGGTTCTGCGAGCCCAGCGTATGGTAGCCGCGCGGCGTCAGCGTGAAGCCGAGCCGCTGCCAGGCCTGCGCGCCGGCGTCAAGGTCTGGGCACACCACCACGGCGTGATCGAACATTTCTGCTTGCGTTGCCATCGGC
The DNA here is from genome assembly GCF_003254285.1 of Cupriavidus phytorum. NCBI lineage: Bacteria > Pseudomonadati > Pseudomonadota > Betaproteobacteria > Burkholderiales > Burkholderiaceae > Cupriavidus > Cupriavidus phytorum. Next base: position 262,976 of record NZ_QKZN01000004.1, on the reverse strand, counting down.
ATCCCCCCGGACGCATGGCGCACGGCGGCGCCGGACTGGTTTATTCGAACTGGATATTGGCCTTGCGCGCCACCGCCTGCCATTTGTCATGCTCGCGGCGGACCAACTGGCCCAGCTCGGCCGGGCTGCCGCCGACGATTTCGAAGCCTTGCGCGCCGAGCGCTTCGACCACGCGCGGCTGGCGCAGCGACTCGACCAGCGCGCCGTGCAGGCGCGTCACGGTCGCCGCCGGCAGGTCGGCCGGACCGAACACACCGATCCACGAATACGCCTCGAAGCCCTTGAGGCCCTGCTCGGCCACCGTGGGCACCTGCGGCAACTGGCGCAGCCGGCTGGTGCCGGTCACGCCCAGCACCTTGATCGTGCGCGCGGCCACGTGCGCCTGCACCGCGGCGTAGCTGCTGAAGAAGATGTCGACTTCATTGGACAGCACCGCCTGCACCGCCGGGCCGCCGCCCTTGTAGGGCACGTGCAGCATATGCACGCCGGCCTCGGTCGCCAGCGCCTCGGCCGCGAGCTGGTTCAGGCTGCCGATGCCCGACGACGCATAGCGCACGCCGTCATGCCTGGCTCTGGCCAGCGCCACCAGTTCGCGCACGTTCGACGCCGGCAGCGCCGGGTTGGCGGCGATCACCAGCGGGAAGCGCACCAGCTGCGAGATCGGCGAGAAATCGCGGAAGGTGTCGTAGGGCAGCTGCTTGTAGGCAAACGGGTTGATCGCATGCGTGTCGAACGCCATCAGCAGCGTATTGCCGTCGGGACGCGCGCGCGCCACGGTGCTCGACGCGATCAGCCCGCCCGCGCCCGGCTTGTTGTCCACCACCACGGTCTGCCCCAGCGCCGCCTTCAGCCCGGGCTGCAGCTGGCGCGCGACGATGTCGACGCTGCCTCCCGGCGGAAACGGCAGCACCAGTGCGATCGGACGCTGGCTGGCGGCGCCATCGGCAGCGCTGGCGGCGCTGGCATGGAGCATCGGGCCTGGCAAGGCGCCGAGCGGCAGGATCTTGAGCAGCAGGCGGCGGCGCCGCGTGCGTTCGGCAGAGGACATCGGGGCGTTCGGTTTCGGGGCGCTGGAGGCGTGGGGCGGCAGGGAAAAAGAAACGGGGCGGCCAGTCTGGCCGCCCCGCTATTTTGCCCGATGATCGACCCCGTTGCTGACAACGCGGCCGAATATCGCTCAGGCTTCTGCGCGCTGCTCCTCGGGCGCCTCGGGCGGTTCGGGCTCGATCTCGGAGAAATCGAGCTTGATCTGGTCCTGCTCGTCCAGATCCACCACCACCTTGCCGCCGGAGACCAGGCGGCCGAACAGCAGCTCGTCGGCCAGCGCCTTGCGGATCATGTCCTGGATCAGGCGCTGCATCGGCCGCGCCCCCATCAGCGGATCGAAGCCCTTGTGCGCCAGGAACTTGCGCAGCTTCTCGCTGAAGCTGGCTTCCACCTTCTTCTCGTGCAGCTGCTCTTCCAGCTGCATCAGGAACTTGTCCACCACGCGCAGGATGATTTCCTCATCGAGCGAGCGGAAGCTGATGGTGGCATCCAGCCGGTTGCGGAACTCCGGCGTGAACATGCGCTTGATGTCGGCCATCTCGTCGCCCTGCTCGCGCGAGCTGGTGAAGCCGATGGTGGCGCGGTTCATGGTCTCCGCCCCCGCATTGGTGGTCATGATGATGATCACGTTGCGGAAGTCGGCGCGCCGGCCGTTGTTGTCGGTCAGCGAACCATGGTCCATTACCTGCAGCAGGATATTGAAGATATCCGGATGCGCCTTCTCGATTTCGTCCAGCAACAGCACGCAGTGCGGCTTCTTGGTGACGGCCTCGGTCAGCAGGCCGCCCTGGTCGAAGCCGACATATCCCGGCGGCGCGCCGATGAGGCGGCTCACCGCATGGCGTTCCATGTATTCGGACATGTCGAAGCGCAGCAGCTCGATGCCCATGATGAAGGCCAGCTGCTTGGCGACCTCGGTCTTGCCCACGCCGGTGGGGCCCGAGAACAGGAACGAGCCGATCGGCTTGTCGGTCTTGCCCAGGCCCGCGCGCGACATCTTGATCGCCGACGCCAGCGCCTCGATCGCCGGATCCTGGCCGAACACCACCGACTTCAGGTCGCGTTCCAGCGTCTGCAGCTTGCTGCGGTCGTCCTGGTTCACGCTCTGCGGCGGGATGCGCGCGATGCGCGAGACGATATCCTCGATCTCGCCCTTGCCGATGGTCTTCTTCTGCTTGGACTTGGGCAGGATGCGCTGCGCCGCGCCGGCCTCGTCGATCACGTCGATGGCCTTGTCCGGCAGGTGGCGGTCGGTGATGAAGCGCGCCGACAGCTCGGCCGCGGCGGTCAGCGCCGACGACGCGTACTTGACGCCATGGTGTTCCTCGAAACGCGACTTCAGCCCGCGCAGGATCTGCACGGTCTGGTCCACCGACGGCTCGACCACGTCGATCTTCTGGAAGCGCCGCGACAGCGCCGCGTCCTTCTCGAAGATGCCGCGGTATTCGGTGAAGGTGGTCGCGCCGATGCACTTGAGCTGGCCCGACGACAGCGCCGGCTTGAGCAGGTTGCTCGCGTCCAGCGTCCCGCCCGAGGCGGCGCCCGCGCCGATCAGCGTGTGGATCTCGTCGATGAACAGGATCGCGTTGGGATTGTCCTTGAGCGACTTGAGCACGCCCTTCAGGCGCTGCTCGAAATCGCCGCGGTACTTGGTGCCGGCCAGCAGCGCGCCCATGTCGAGCGAGTAGACGGTGGCCTTTTCCAGGATATCCGGCACCTCGTTCTTGGTGATGCGCCATGCCAGGCCTTCCGCAATCGCGGTCTTGCCGACACCGGCCTCGCCCACCAGCAGCGGGTTGTTCTTGCGCCGGCGGCACAGCACCTGGACCACGCGCTCGACTTCGCTTTCGCGGCCGATCAGCGGATCGATCTTGCCGGCCTTGGCCAGCGCGTTCAGGTTCTGGGTGTATTGCTCGAGCGGGCTTTCCTTGCCGTCGCCGCCCTCGCCCTCGCCGGCCGCCTCGCCGTGCTTGGCCGGCTCGGACTGGTCCTTGCGGATGCCGTGGCTGATGAAATTGACCACGTCCAGGCGCGTCACGCCCTGCTGCTGCAGGTAATAGACCGCGTGCGAATCCTTCTCGCCGAAAATCGCGACCAGCACGTTGGCGCCGGTAACTTCCTTCTTGCCGTTGGAAGTCGACTGGACGTGCATGATGGCACGCTGGATCACGCGCTGGAAACCCAGCGTGGGCTGGGTATCGACCTCGTCGGTACCCGGCACCACCGGCGTGTTGTCCGCGATGAAGTTCTTAAGGCTGGTGCGCAGGTCCTCGATATTGGCCGCGCAGGCGCGCAAGACTTCAGCTGCCGTGGGATTGTCGAGCAATGCCAGCAGCAGGTGCTCCACGGTAATGAACTCGTGGCGTGCCTGCCTGGCTTCGACAAAAGCCATATGCAGGCTCACTTCCAATTCTTGCGCAATCATGCTTCCTCCATCACGCACTGCAGGGGGTGCCCCGCCTGCCGCGCGTGCGTTGACACCAGCTCGACCTTAGTCGCCGCGATATCCCTGGTGTAGATACCACAGACGCCCTTTCCTTCCCGGTGCACGGTCAGCATGATCTGCGTCGCCGTTTCCCGGTCCCTGCTGAAATACTGCTGCAGGATCATCACGACAAACTCCATCGGAGTGTAGTCGTCGTTCAGCAGCACCACCTTGAACATGGCAGGCGGTTTCAGCGCCTGCTCTTTGCGCTCCAGGATGGTGCCCGCTTCGCGTTGTGGGACATTCGCAAGCCGTGTAGCCATGGCTTTATTCTAACCCTTACTCGCAACTCTGCAATTTGGGGAAAAGGCGGTGGATTCAAGAGTCCGGCCACCGGTTTTCCGTGGTGAATGGGAGCGGATAGTTCCGCGGTAGGCCTTGCAAGGCACGTCGCCGCACTGGCCGAAAATCCGGGCCGGCGGCCGCCGATTCATGGCAACGGTAACACCAGGCGCCGTCCTGTTCCTGCCACACCCTTCTGGCAGTGGGGAATCCGCCAGCTTGACAGTCTCCGGCTTTGCCAGAAAAATCGGCCGCACACCCACCGAAGGCAGCGAGCCAAAGCAACAGCCAAGGCGGGTGATCCGTGAGCAGGGAGGCCCACGGCCCGCGGCGGCGAGTCAGCAACCAGACTGGCCGCCTCGCGATAGCACCCGCCGCGCGTCATCGCCGGCCGCATCTCAGCACGCGGCCAGCCATGGCGCCGCAGTCCGTGCCGGCTGGCAAGCTTCCCCGCTTGAAAATCTGCTATTTCGTTGGGGGAGTATATGGCAAGCGGTATCGTCAAATGGTTCAATGACGCCAAGGGATTCGGGTTCATCAAGCCGGACGAGGGCGAAGAAGAACTGTTTGCGCACTTTTCGGCTATCCAGATGGCGGGCTTCAAGACGCTGAAGGAAGGCCAGCGCGTCTCGTTCGAGGTGGTCCAGGGCCCGAAGGGCAAGCAGGCCACCAATATCCAGGACGCCAGCTAAAGCGCGCCGCGACCGCATCCCCGGCCGCAGAGCCACCGGAGCGGTCAACCAGGGTGTGGGGGGATTCTTCCCCCGGGACGGGACCGATGCCAGCGCCCCGCTGGCCGCCAGGGGCGGCGCGGCGGGCACCGGCTCGCATCAGCGGCACGCACACCCGATCGAAAGCCCGGCCTGGCGCCGGGCTTTCTGGTTTTTGGGCCGGCCTTCCTTGCGCCGCCCGCTCGCGCGGGCTCAGGTCCAGCCGTCGATCTTCAGGCCGCTGGCCTGTTCGGCCTCGTCCTTGGTGACCTTGCGCACAGTCTGGCCGAAGGTCCAGACATGGCCCTCGGCATCGCGGGCGGTGTAGGTGCGGTCGCCATAAAACTCATCCTGCGGCTCGCGCAGGATCACGGCGCCGGCGGCCCGCGCCCGTTCGCAATGTTGGTCGAGCCCGTCGGGCAGATGCACATGCACGGTCTGGGTGTTCTTGCCGCCGATCGATGCCGGGCTGGCGGTAAAGTCGGCCCACTCGCTGCCCACCATCAGGTAGCTGTCGCCAAAACGCATTTCGGAATGCACCAGCTGCCCTTGCTGGTCGCGGATCACCATGACCCGCTCGAACCCGAACGCCCGCTCCAGCCAGTCCAGCGCCGCCAGCGGATCCTTGTAGAACAGGGCCGCGCCAAACGCGGTGCGGCGGAAGGGATCGTCCATGCCAGTCTCCCCGGGCCGGATGCCCGTCAGTCCTGACGTTCTAGCCAACGACGCGGCGGCGGGCAAGAAAAAAACCCCGGTACGGGGTTTCCGTTACCGGGGTCTTGTCGACAGCTCGCCCGCCGTGGCGGGAGTCTGTGCTTACATATTGTCGATCATCACCTGCCCGAAGCCCGAGCACGACACCTGCGTCGCGCCTTCCAGCAGGCGGGCGAAATCGTAGGTGACCTTTTTGGACAGGATCGACTTCTCCATCGACGCGATGATCAGGTCGGCGGCCTCGGTCCAGCCCATGTGGCGCAGCATCATTTCGGCCGACAGGATTTCCGAGCCTGGGTTGACGTAATCCTTGCCGGCGTACTTCGGCGCGGTGCCGTGGGTGGCCTCGAACATCGCCACCGAGTCCGACATGTTGGCGCCCGGCGCGATGCCGATGCCGCCGACCTGCGCCGCCAGCGCGTCAGAGATGTAGTCGCCGTTCAGGTTCAGCGTGGCGATCACCGAGTATTCGGCCGGGCGCAGCAGGATCTGCTGCAGGAAGGCGTCGGCGATGGCATCCTTGACCACGATGTCCTTGCCGGTCTTCGGGTTCTTGAACTTGCACCACGGGCCGCCGTCGACCAGCTCGGCGCCGAATTCCTTCTGTGCCAGCTCGTAGCCCCAGTCGCGGAAGCCACCTTCGGTGAACTTCATGATGTTGCCCTTGTGCACCAGCGTCACCGACGGCTTGTCGTTGTCGATCGCGTACTGGATCGCCTTGCGTACCAGCCGCTCGGTGCCCTCGCGCGACACCGGCTTGACGCCGATGCCCGAGGTCGCCGGGAAGCGGATCTTCTTCACGCCCATCTCGTTTTGCAGGAAGGCGATCAGCTTCTTGGCCTGGTCGCTTTCTGCGGCCCATTCGATGCCGGCGTAAATGTCTTCCGAGTTCTCGCGGAAGATCACCATATCGGTCTTTTCCGGCTCGCGCACTGGCGAGGGCACGCCCTTGAAGTAGCGTACCGGGCGCAGGCAGACATAGAGGTCCAGCTGCTGGCGCAGCGCCACGTTGAGCGAGCGGATGCCGCCGCCGACCGGCGTGGTCAGCGGCCCTTTGATCGACACCACGTATTCCTTCAGCACGTCCAGGGTCTCATCCGGCAGCCACACGTCCGGGCCGTAGACCTTGGTCGACTTCTCGCCGGCGTAGATCTCCATCCAGGCGATCTTGCGCTTGCCGCCGTAGGCCTTGGCCACGGCCGCGTCGACCACCTTGATCATCACCGGGGTGATATCGAGGCCTGTACCGTCGCCTTCGATATAAGGAATGATCGGGTTGTCCGGGACACTGAGCGAAAAGTCCTGGTTGACCGTGATCTTTTCGCCTGCCGGAACCTTGATGTGTTGGTACATGACGTCTCCAGTTACGGAACGGTTGTGACTGCCGCCGGTTCGTGGCCGGACGGCGAGATTCGGGGAGATGGCGCTGTGCATTGTAGCGGGCCTGGATGGCCGCCCATACTGCCGTGCATCATGCCGGCGCCATGCCTGATCGGCTTCAGTCTTATATAAGACACAAGACTAATTTTATATTATGCAGCAATTTTTCATCATCCGCCAATCGGGCCGGACCCCGATCCGGCCGACCTGACCGACCTGCACACGCGCCACTGCGGCATACTTGCGCCCCATGACCCTGATCGCCCTGAACAAGCCGTTTGGCACCATGAGCCAGTTCTCGGAACATCCGACGCGGCCGACGCTGGCGTCGTACGTGTCGGTCCCCGGCGTCTATCCGGCCGGCCGGCTCGATGCCGACAGCGAGGGCTTGCTGCTGCTGACTGACGATGGCGCGCTGCAGGCGCGCATCGCCGACCCGCGCCACAAGCTCGAGAAGACCTATCTGGCGCAGGTCGAAGGCATTCCCGACGCGAACGCCCTCGCCCGTCTGCGCGCCGGGGTCGATCTTGGGGACTTCGTGACCCAACCCGCGACGGTACGCGCCATCGAAGCCCCCGACTGGCTGTGGCCGCGGCATCCGCCGGTGCGCTTTCGCGCCGCCATCCCGACCGCGTGGCTGGAGCTGAAGATCCGCGAAGGCAAGAACCGGCAGGTGCGGCGCATGACGGCGGCGGTGGGGTTTCCGACGCTGCGGCTGATCCGGGTGGCCATCGGCGCGCTCGACCTGCGCGCGCTCGGGCTCGCGCCCGGACAAAGCTGCGAGGTGCCGCTCGCCGAGTCGGGCCTTCCGCTGGCATCGCCTGCTGCACGCCCCCTCCCGGGCCAGCGCGCTCATGTCTCAAAGACCAGACAGGCGAACGACGCCAAGCGGCGCTTGCGTTACAAAAAATAACAGATCGACCGTCAACGCTGCCAACAGCGGCCTCGTTCTTGTCGGGGACACGTCCAACCACGCGTCACCACTTTCCCGACTGCTTTTATCCTTCGAGGTAATACGCCATGAAAAAACTGATCGCTGCACTGGTTGTCGGCCTGTTCGCCACCGGCGCCTTCGCCCAGGCCGCTGCGCCTGCCGAGCCGGCCACGCCCGCGGCCGCGGCCGCGGCCACCAAGGAAGCCCCGAAGAAGACCGCCAAGAAGAAGGCCACCCACAAGAAGCACAGCAAGAAGAAGGAAACCGCTGCTGCCGCAGCCCCGGCCGCGTAACCACGGCTGGCGCCGCTGCCGGGCCGTGCGCCGGCACCAAACAAAAAAGGCAGGCCGCCACCAGGGCGCCTGCCTTTTTTGTTTGGTGCCGGTTGCACCGCGCGCGGCGTGCCACGCGTGCAACCTGCGTTATGCTTGCGGCTGCCCGACGCCGAGCCTTCCCGGACTGACCATCATGCCCCTGTTGTCGAAGACCCTGACCTCACGCTGCTGCCTGCTGCTTGCCGCACTGGCGGCCGGCGTTGCCAACGCCCAAGGCGCGCTGCCGGTGGCGCAGCTGACCGCGGGCATGTATGCGATCCAGGCCGAAGTCGCCGCCACGCCGGCGGCGCGCGAGCAAGGCCTGATGTACCGGAAGTCGATGGCGCCGAATTCCGGCATGCTGTTCGTGTTCGAGCAGAAGGCGGGCCACTGCTTCTGGATGCGCAATACCGAGCTGCCGCTGTCGATTGCGTTCCTGGCCGACGACGGCACCATCGTCAATATCGAAGACATGGCGCCGCGTACCGAAAACAACCATTGCCCGAAGGCGGCCATCCGCTATGCGCTGGAAATGAACCAGGGGTGGTTCGCGCAGAAGGGCATCAAGGCCGGCGCGAAGATCGGGGGATTGCCGCAGCCGCGCTGACCGGCGGCCGCGCGCGGCCGCCGGCAGGGCAGCCGGCCCGGGTGCCACTCAGTCGCGGAAGTTGTTGAAGTCCAGCGGTGCCTCGGACACATCCTTGCGCAGCATGGCGATCACGTTCTGCAGGTCGTCGCGCTTGGTGCCCGACACGCGCACCGTGTCGCCCTGGATGCTGGCCTGTACCTTGATCTTGCTGTCCTTGATCATGCGCACGATCTTCTTGGACAGGTCGCCGGTCACGCCCTTCTTGATGGTGATCACCTGCTTGACCTTGTCGCCGCTGATCTTCTCGGTCTTGCCGTAATCCAGGAAGCGCACGTCGACGTTGCGCTTGGCCATCTTGCTGATCAGCACGTCCTTGACCTGGTCCAGCTTGAAATCATCGTCGGCAAAGGCGGTCAGTTCGTTTTCCTTGTGCTCGACCCGGGCGTCGGAGCCCTTGAAATCGAAGCGCGTCGAGATTTCCTTGTTGGCCTGCTCGACGGCGTTCTTCACCTCGACCATATTCGCTTCGCACACTACGTCAAACGACGGCATTGCATTCTCCTTGTGATCCGTATGCCCGGAAGCCGGCCGCGCACGGCGCTTCCGTATAATCCAGCCTACCTCGCAGTTCCGGGTCGCGCACACCAGCGGCGGCCGCGTCACCTTTCCCTTGCATGGCAGATTTCCACGAATTCTATCCCCTGCGTCGCCACAATACATTCGGATTCGATGCGCGCGCCCGCCTTGCGGTGCACGTGCGCAGCGAGGCCGACCTGATCGCGGCGCTGGCCGACCCGCGCGCCGCAGGCCTGCCGCTGGTGGTGCTTGGTGGCGGCAGCAATGTCGTGCTGACCGGCGATCTCGACGCGCTGGTGCTGCTGATGGAAATCCCCGGCTACCAGGTCGAAGCCACCAGCGCAGGCGGCGATGCCTGGCTGGTCACCGTGGGCGCGGGCGAAAACTGGAACATGCTGGTCAACCGCACCATCGCCGACGGCATGCCGGGGCTGGAAAACCTGGCGCTGATCCCGGGCACCGCCGGTGCGGCGCCGATCCAGAACATTGGCGCCTACGGGGTGGAACTGCGCGAGCGCTTTGCCGGCGTGCGTGCCTATGACCGGCACACCGGCACCTTCGCCTGGCTGGACCTGCAAGCGTGCGACTTCGGCTACCGCGACAGCCTGTTCAAGCGTGCCGGCGCCGGACGCTACATCATTACCGCGGTCACGCTGCGCCTGCCGAAGGGATGGCAGCCGGTGCTGTCGTACGGCGAACTGGCGCGCGAACTGGACGGCCAGGCCGCGCCGGACGCCGCCACCATCCGCGACGCCGTGGTCGCGATCCGCTCGCGCAAGCTGCCCGACCCTGCGCAGCTCGGCAATGCCGGCAGTTTCTTCAAGAATCCGCTGGTCAGCGCCGCGCAGCGCGACGCCTTGCTGCAGGCGCATCCGGACCTGGTCAGCTATGCGCAGCCCGACGGCTCGTACAAGCTAGCGGCCGGCTGGCTGATCGACCGCTGCGGCTTCAAGGGCGTCACCGACGGCCCGGTGGGCGTCTATGGCAAGCAGGCGCTGGTGCTGGTACACCACGGCGGCGGCACCGGCGCGATGCTGCTGGCGCTGGCCAACCGCATTGCCGATACGGTGCAGGCCCGCTACGGCGTGCGCATCGAGCCCGAGCCGGTGGTGCTGTAAAGCTGGCGAGTCAGCCGCGCCGGCCCGCCGCGACTGTCACGCGAAGTGGCAGACGTAGTCCAGCGTCTCCTGCACCTCGATATCGAAGCTGCTGTTGCCCGGCACGCTGAACTGCTGGCCGGCACCGTAGGTCTGCCAGTCTTCCGAGCCGGCCAGGCGCACGCGGCAGCTGCCGGCGTTGATTTCCATGATTTCGGGAGCGCCGGTGTTGAAGGTCAGCGAGGCCGGGAAAATCACGCCCAGCGTCTTGCGGGTGCCATCCGGAAACAGCACGGTGTGGCTCACGCACTTGCCGTCGAAATACAGGTTGGCTTTCTTGACGACCGATACGTTGTCGAACTGGCTCACTTCCATCTCCTTGGGTGTCTTGCGAAAGACGTAAAAAGAGGGGCCGCAACGGCCCCTCTCCTGTTCACCCCGGGCGCGCTCAGTAGCGGCCGCAGAGCAGGTATTCCATCAGCGCCTTCTGCACGTGCAGGCGGTTTTCCGCCTCGTCCCAGACCACGCTCTTGGGGCCGTCGATCACGGCGGCCTCGACTTCCTCGCCGCGGTGCGCCGGCAGGCAATGCATGAACAGCGCGTCGGGCTCGGCGCGGTCCATCATCGCGGTGGTGACCATCCAGTCCTTGAAGGCGCGCTTGCGGGCATCGTTCTCCGCCTCGAAGCCCATGCTGGTCCACACGTCGGTGGTGACCAGGCTGGCGCCCTGGCAGGCCGCGAGCGGGTCGTCGAAGACCTTGACCAGCCCGGAGGCGGAAGCCGGCACCATGGCCGGGTCCAGCTGATAGCCAGGGGGCGCCGAGAAGTGGAAGGTGAAACCGAGGCGCTCGGCGGCCTGGATCCAGGTGTACGCCATGTTGTTGGCGTCGCCGATCCACGCCACCGTCTTGCCGCGGATGCTGCCGCGCTGCTCGATATAGGTGAAGACGTCGGCCAGCACCTGGCACGGGTGGTATTCGTTGGTCAGGCCGTTGATCACCGGCACGCGCGAATGCGCGGCGAAGCGATCGATGATGTCCTGGCCGAAGGTGCGGATCATGATGATGTCGACCATGCGCGAGATCACCTGCGCCGCATCCTCGATTGGCTCGCCGCGGCCCAGCTGCGAGTCGCGTGTGTTCAGGAACACCGCGTGGCCGCCGAGCTGGTGGATGCCGGCTTCGAACGACAGGCGCGTACGCGTGGAATTCTTTTCGAAGATCATGGCCAGCGTGCGGTCATGCAGCGGGTGCCAGGTCTCGTAGTTCTTGAACTTGGCCTTCAGGATCCGCGCGCGGTCCAGCAGGTACTCGTACTCGTCGGGAGTGAAGTCGCTGAACTGGAGGTAATGCTTGATCGGGGTTGAGCTCATAAAACAAAGAAGGCGGCTCGGTGGGGACACGCCGTCACGAACTGTTCTTGCAAACTGTTCATGATCGAAGCGCGTCGCGGAGCCGCCTTTCGCGTCGCATACGCAATTTAACTGCAAGGATCATAAGGGATTATTTCTGCTTTGGCGAGCCCGGATCAACCCGGCCGCGGCCTGCAGCACCGTTGCGCTGACAGCTTCCTGACAGGATTTCGCCCTTATGCGCAACTCTTATATAAGATATAATACTGGCTGATTCACGCGGGGCCCGGCATACCCATGCCAGTGCCCGCCGCCGGCATCAAAAGTGCCCCTGCAGGACACCGACGCCCCGCCTTCCGGCTGGAACCAGCGCGAACCAATCGCGTCCCGGCCGCGTCAAACGGGCGCCCCGTCCAGCGGGCTTACCGTCGAGTCATCCGCCTCACCCGCAGTGTCCAGCCTCATGAACCCCAACGTTCGCGAATACTTTATCCAAGGCATTACCAAGGAAGGCAAGACCTTCCGCCCGAGCGACTGGGCTGAACGACTGTGCGGCGTGATGGCGCAGTTCCGCCCCGAAGGCGACAGCGGCGACCCGCGCCTGACGTACTCGCCGTACGTGCGGCCGATCTTTGCCGGCAACGTCAAATGCGTGGTGGTGGACGTGCGCCTGCGCGACATCGAACCCAAGGCGCTGGACTTCGTGCTCAACTTCGCGCGCGACAACAACCTGCAGTTGGTGGAAGCCTGCTCGCTCGAATAAGCCCGGCGGCGCCGGAAAGCAAAAAAGCTCGTCGGATGACGAGCTTTTTTATTGTCGGCGGCATGCCAGTGGGCACCCGCCTCTGCTGGGCCGCGTGAGCGGCCCGGGCAGCTACGAGGCTGCTATCAGGCAGCCATGGCCTTGATGGCGGCCGACAGACGCGACTTGTGACGTGCAGCCTTGTTCTTGTGCACGATCTTCTTGTCGGCGATGCTGTCGATCACGGCTTGCGAGTTCTTGAAGATCTCGGCGGCAGCGGCCTTGTCGCCAGCGTCGATGGCCTTGCGGACGGCCTTGACGGCGGTGCGCAGACGCGAACGCAGGCTGGAGTTGTGAGCGTTCTGGGCAACGGCCTGGCGGGCGCGCTTGCGGGCTTGTGCGGAATTTGCCATGTAAAAAATATCCTGAATTCAGATGCGTGCCGCGGGGGACACAACAATTAAGTCATATCGAGCGACCCGGGATGCACTGACACACGAATCCGGAACGCAACTGTCCTTGTGAATCGGCAATTATACACAGATGCCGGAGCATGTGACAAGACCGCCGGGACTTTGCCGGCGCAGGCCGGGCGACGCAGCGCGATCCGTATAATAAGCGCCACATTGTGCCGGGCCACGTGGCGCGCCGGCAACTTTACTGCCCGGACCGCGTCTCAAGAAGCTCGCGGTGCCGACAGCACCGGCCCACCGTTCCCGCACCCGTCCGCATCTTGAACCTGCTCAAAGCGCTCGCCACCATCAGCAGCCTGACGATGCTCTCGCGCATCACCGGCCTGGTGCGCGAGATCCTGATCGCCCGCGCCTTCGGCGCGTCGGACATGACCGACGCGTTCAACGTGGCCTTCCGCATCCCCAACCTGTTGCGCCGCATCTTCGGCGAGGGCGCGTTCTCGCAGGCCTTCGTGCCGATCCTCGGTGAATACCACACCAAGCGCGGCGATGCCCCGACCAAGGCCCTGATCGATGCGGTCGCCACCGTGATGACCTGGGTCCTGATGGCCGTGTCGCTGCTGGGCGTGATCGGCGCGCCGTTAGTGATGACGGTGGTCGCCACCGGTTTCCGCGGGCAGGCCGATACCTATACCGCGGCCGTGTTCATGACGCGGGTAATGTTCCCGTATATCGGGCTGATCTCGCTGGTGGCGCTGGCCTCGGGCATCCTCAATACCTGGCGCAAGTTCGCGGTGCCGGCCTTTACGCCGGTGCTGCTCAACCTGTGCCTGATCGTAGCGGCGCTGTTCGTCGGCCCCCACATGGATCAGCCGATCTACGCGCAGGCGTGGGGTGTGCTGATCGGCGGCGTGCTGCAGCTCGCGATCCAGGTGCCGGCGCTGCGGCGCCTGGGGGTGATGCCGCGCATCCGCGTCAACCTGCGTGCGGCGTGGTCGGATCCCGGCGTGCGCCGCATCCTGCGCCAGATGGGTCCGGCGCTGCTGGCGGTATCAGTCGCGCAGGTCAGCCAGATCATCAATACCAATATCGCTTCGCGGCTCGCGGCGGGCAGTGTTTCGTACCTGACCTATGCCGACCGGCTGATGGAATTCCCGACCGCGCTGCTGGGTGTCGCGCTGGGGACGATCCTGTTGCCGAGCCTGTCCAGGGCCAACGCCTCGGGCGACCATGCCGAGTACTCGAGCCTGCTCGACTGGGGCCTGCGCCTGACGTTCCTGCTGGCCGTGCCGTGCGCGGTCGGGCTGTTCGTGTTCGGCGCGCCGCTGACCGCGGTACTGTTCAACTATGGCAAGTTCGACGCCCATGCGGTCGAGATGACGCGGCAGGCGCTGGTCTCGTACGGCGTGGGCCTGATGGGCCTGATTTCGATCAAGATCCTCGCGCCGGGATTCTATGCGCGCCAGGATATCCGCACGCCGGTCAAGATCGCGCTGCTGGTGCTGGTGATCACGCAGGCCTGCAACGTGGCCTTCGTGCCCTGGATCGGCCATGCCGGGCTGGCGCTGTCGATCAGCGCCGGGGCCACGCTCAACGCGCTGCTGCTGTTCTTCGGCCTGCGCCGGCGCGGCCTGTACCGCCCGGCGCCGGGCTGGTGGCTCTTCCTGGCGCAGCTGACCGCTTCGGTGCTGTTGCTGTCGGGCATGCTGCTCTGGTTCGCGCGCAACTTCGACTGGATCGGCCTGGGCGCGACGCCGCTGCTGCGCATCGCACTGCTGGCTTCGTGCCTGGTACTTGCAGCGGTGGTCTACTTCGGTACACTGTGGCTCATGGGACTGCGCTACTCTGCCTTCAGGCGCCGGGCCGGCTGATGGGTCTGCGGCAACTGCCATTGCCGGCTGAGCGCCTGGCATGGGTGACCCACGCTGCGCGCGGTGCCGGCGGCTGCACCGGGAAACCGACATGACATCCACCAAAGTCCTGGATTATTTCGCCAGCCTCGTGGCCGACGAAAACGGCATCCCGCTGACCGAAACCGCGCTGTCCATCGCGCAAGACGCCTATCCCGACCTGGACCTGCAGGGCGAGCTGGCGGCGCTGGACGTGCTAGCGCTGCGGCTGAAGCGGCGGATTGCCGAAGGCACCCCCGCGATCCAGCGGCTGCGGCTGCTGAACCATTTCTTCTATCGCGATCTCGGCTTCGGCGCCAACGCGAACGACTACTACGACCCCGACAACTCCTACCTGAACGTGGTGCTGCGCCAGCGCCGCGGCATCCCGATCTCGCTGGCGGTGCTGCATATGGAGCTGGGCCAGCAGATCGGCCTGCCGCTCAAGGGCGTGTCGTTCCCCAACCATTTCCTGCTGCGCATGACGATCCCGGCCGGCGAAGTGATACTGGACCCGCTCACCGGCGAGACCCTGTCGAAGGAACAGTTGCAGGAGATGCTGGACCCGTACCTGGAGCGCGAGGGCATCAGCGATGCCAGCCAGGTGCCGCTGGGCCTGTTCCTGCGCGCCGCCAGCCACCGCGAGATCATCGCGCGCATGCTGCGCAACCTGAAGGCGATCTATCTGCAGGAGTCGCGCTGGCAGCGGCTGCTGGCGGTGCAGAACCGGCTGGTGATCCTGCTGCCGGGTTCAATCGAGGAAGTGCGAGACCGGGGCCTGGCCTATGCCAACCTGGAGTGCTTCCGCCCCGCGCTGGCCGACCTGGAAGCCTATGTCCAGGCCCGCCCCGACGCCGCCGATATCGGCCAGATCCGCGAGCGCATGCCCGCGCTGCGGATGATGAGCCGCAGCCTCAGCTGAGGCGGCGGGCTTGACTCATGCGGCTCAGCGCTCGACGCGCGTGGGCCGGCGGCGATTGCCGCGCACCAGCTTCCACAGCCCACCCAGCACCAGCGGCACCACCGCCGCGCCGATGCCGGCCAGCACGATCAGGTTCAGGTACTGGCGGATGAACGGCAGGTTGCCAAAGAAGTAGCCGGCAAACACCAGGCCGACCACCCATGCCAGGGCGCCGATCACGTTGAACATCTGGAAGCGCGCGAAGGTCATCTGCGACACCCCGGCGACGAACGGCGCGAAGGTGCGCACGATCGGCACGAAGCGCGCCATCACCAGGGTCTTGCCGCCATGCCGCTCATAGAAGTCATGGGTGCGGCGCAATGCATCCTGGTCCAGAAAGCGCCACTGGTGGTCGAACACCTTGGGCCCGATCCAGTTGCCCACCATGTAGTTGACGGTATTGCCCGAAATGGCCGCCACCAGCAGCAGGCCGATCAGCACCCATTCGTTCATGGCGCCGGTCGCGCAGAAGGCGCCGGCGATAAACAGCAGCGAGTCGCCCGGCAGGAACGGCAGCACCACCAGCCCGGTTTCGGCAAAGACGATCAGGAACAGGATGGCATAGACCCAGTGGCCGTACTGGTCGATGACCGTGCCGAGGTATTTGTCGACATGCACCAGCATGTCGATGAGCTGCAAAGCGAGATCCAAGTCGTTCCCCGTATGGTGGTTTGACGGTTTTTTTCCAAGCGGCGCCGGTGTCCGATCCACGCCGCCATGGCCTGAATCATACAAGAGCGGCCGCGCCTTTCCCTCTCCCCGGCAACCCGTCTGCGTGGGGGAACGTCCACGTATAATCGCCGGATGCCCGCCTCCCCTTCCAGCACTGCCTTGCGCACCACCCAGCAGCCGCGCCCGATCCGGCCGCTGCCGGACCAGCTCATCAGCCAGATCGCCGCCGGCGAAGTGGTCGAACGGCCGGCGTCCGTGGTCAAGGAACTGCTCGAAAACGCGCTCGATGCCGGCGCCACGCAGCTCGGCATCCGCCTGGAGGAAGGCGGCGTGCGGCGCATCGTCATCACCGACAACGGCTGCGGCATTCCCGCCGCCGAGCTGCCGGTGGCGCTGATGCGGCACGCCACCAGCAAGATCGCCTCGCTCGACGAACTCGAATCGGTGCTGACGCTCGGCTTTCGCGGCGAGGCGCTGGCCTCGATCGCGTCGGTGTCGCAGATGTCGCTGACCAGCCGCACCGCGGCCGATGCCCACGCCACCCAGGTCAGCGCCGATTCCGGCGCGGTCCAGCCTGCGTCCGGCGGCGTCGGCACCACGGTCGACGTGCAGCACCTCTACTTCAACACGCCGGCGCGCAGAAAGTTCCTCAAGACCGAACAAACCGAGCTGGGCCACTGCCTGGAGATGGTCCGGCGCGTGGCGCTGGCACGGCCGGACGTGACCATCTCGGTCCACCACAACGGCAAGCCGCTGGAGCACTGGAACGCCGGCGACGTCGCCACACGCACGGCGCAGGTGCTGGGCAACGACTTCGCCCGCGCCCGGCTGGCGCTGGACGAGCACGCCGACACCCTGAGCCTGTACGGCTTTGCCGGACTGCCGACCGCCTCGCGCGGGCGGCCGGACCAGCAGTACTTCTTTGTCAACGGCCGCTTCGTGCGCGACAAGCTGCTCAACCATGCGGTGCGCAGCGCCTACCAGGACGTGCTGCACGGCGACCGCTTCCCGTCGTATGTGCTGTGCCTGGACCTGCCGCCGGAGATGGTCGACGTCAACGTGCACCCGTCCAAGATCGAAGTGCGCTTCCGCGAATCGCGCGCCGTGCACCAGTTTGTCTACCACGCGGTGCAGCGCTGCCTGGCACGCCAGGCCGGCGCCAACGGCGACAGCCTGCATACCGATGCCGACGGCGAGATCACGCTGCCGCCCGGCGCCGCGACGCCGGCGGCCGCAGCGCGTCCTGGCGCCGGCGGCCCGGGCCAGTGGATCAACTATTCCGCGGCCCGGCAGACCGAGCTGGGCATCGCCCAGCCGCGCCAGGCCTACCTGGGCATGGTGCGCGAAGCCACCGCGCCGGCGCCACGTCCCTATGGCGCGCCCGCAACGCCCTCGGGCGGCTGGTCCGGCGCGTCGGCGCAACCGCCGGCATGGCTGGCCGACGTCGAGGCAGCGCGCGCCGGCGATCCGCCCGGCCTGCTGGACCGGCTGGCGACGGCACCGACGCCTGACGAACCCGGCGCCGCCGACGAACACCCGCTCGGCTATGCCATCGCCCAGCTGCATGGCATCTACGTGCTGGCGCAGAACGCGCGCGGTCTGGTGCTGGTCGACATGCACGCGGCGCACGAGCGCATCCTCTACGAGCAAATCAAGGCCGCACTGGACGCGCGCGAGCTGGCGGTGCAGCCGCTGCTGATCCCGGTCACGCTGACCGCCAGCCCGGTAGAGATCGGCGTGGCCGAAGAACACCAGCAGACGCTGACGCTGCTGGGCTTCGATATCGCCCCGGTGTCGCCGACCACGCTCGCGGTGCGCGCGGTGCCGGCGCTGCTGCAGCAGGCCGATGCCGAGGCGCTGGCGCGCGACGTGCTGCGCGACCTGCACGCCTACGGCGGCTCGCGCGTGCTGGCCGAGCGCCGCAACGAACTGCTCGCCACGCTGGCCTGCCACAGCGCGGTGCGCGCCAACCGCAAGCTCACGGTCGAGGAAATGAACGCGCTGCTGCGCCAGATGGAGCAGACCGAGCGCGCCGACCAGTGCAACCACGGCCGGCCCACCTGGGTGCAGCTGACCGTGACCGAGCTCGACCGGCTGTTCCTGCGCGGGCAATAAGCCCGCTCGCCTCTTCGATCCAAGGCTTTCGATGTCCGCCGTACCCCACGATTCCGCCTCGCATCCGCCCGTGGTCTGCCTGCTCGGCCCCACCGCGTCAGGCAAGACCGCCGCCGCGCTGGCGCTGGCGGCCGACGCGCCGGTGGAGATCATCAGCCTGGACTCGGCGCTGGTGTACCGCGAGATGGATATCGGCACCGCCAAGCCCACCCGCGACGAACTGGCCGTGGCGCCGCACCACCTGATCGACATCATCGACCCGGCCGACAGCTACTCGGCCGCGCAGTTCGTCGCCGATGCCGAACGCCTGGTCGCGCAGATCCGCGCGCGCGGCCATGTGCCGCTGATCGTCGGCGGCACCATGCTGTATTACAAGGCGCTGACGCAGGGACTCAACGACCTGCCGCAAGCCGACGCCGCGCTGCGCGCCGAGCTCGACCAGCTTGCCGCCGAACGCGGCTGGCCGGCGCTGCATGCGATGCTGGCGGAGGTCGACCCGGTCACCGCGGCACGGCTCGCGCCCAATGACGCGCAGCGCATCCAGCGCGCGCTGGAGATTTACCGGCTGTCCGGCCAGCCGATGTCGGCGCTGCTGGCGCGCCAGGCCGAGGGCCGAACCTTTGCCGGCGCGGCCGACCAGCGCTACCGCGTGATCGCGCTGGAGCCGTCGGACCGGCTGGCGCTGCATGACCGCATCGCCCGGCGCTATGACGCCATGCTGGCGCACGGCTTTATCGAAGAGGTCGAGCGGCTGCGCGCGCGCGGCGACCTGCATCCGGGACTGCCGTCGATCCGCTGCGTCGGCTACCGCCAGGTGTGGGAATACCTGGACGGCGAGGCCGACTTCGCCACCATGCGCGAGCGCGGCATCGCCGCCACGCGCCAGCTGTGCAAGCGCCAGCTGACCTGGCTGCGCAGCACGCCCGAGCGGCTGGTGGTGGATTGCCTGGCGCCCGATTATGTCGACCAGGTGCGCAGGCTGGCGGACTTCGGACACTGAACCGGCGGCATGCCGGCTGGCATGGCGAGTGACGGACAGGCGATAATTGCCGATCCCTGACCTCGCAAGGCCGACCCGCATGTCCAAGCCCACCTTCACGCTGCGCCCCGCCACCGCCGCCGACAGCGAAACCCTGTTCAACCTGATCCTGGCGCTGGCCGAATACGAAAAGCTGACCCATCTGGTCGAAGCCACGCCGCAGAAGATCGAAGCGGCGCTGTTCGGCGCCACGCCGCATGCCGAGGCCGTGCTGGTGGAAGTCGATGCCGATGTCGACGGCAATGCAGGCCGGAAGGCGGTCGGCTTTGCCCTCTTCTTCCACAACTTCTCGACCTTCCTGGCCAAGCCGGGCCTCTACCTGGAAGACCTTTACGTCGATCCGGCCTGGCGCGGGCACGGCCTGGGCAAGGCGCTGCTCAAGCATCTGGCCGCGCTCGCGGTCGAGCGCGGCTGCGGCCGCTTCGAATGGTCGGTGCTGGACTGGAACCAGCCGTCGATCGACTTCTACCGGGCCATGGGCGCAGACGTGCTGCCCGACTGGCGCATCTGCCGCGTGACCGGCCCCGCACTGGACCGGCTCGGCGCTGAGTAAGACGGCAACCGGTCCACCATCGGTGTTATACACTTGATGCCGAACCGCCATACAATGGCAGCACCGACTGTCTTTTTTCCGGACCGCGCCAACCGCCATGCCACGCACCAAAGCCGAACCGACCGCCAGGCCCGCCGACGGACTCCCTGAGACCGACGCGGACGGCGCGCGCGGCGCATCGGTCGAGGAAATCGCCGACCGCATCCTGACCGCGATCTGGGAGCACCGCCTGCCGCCGGGCACCAAGCTGGTCGAGGAAAAGCTGGGCGGCGTGTTTGGCGTCAGCCGCACCAAGGTGCGGCTGGCCTTCGCCAAGCTGGCGCACGAGGGCGTGCTGACCGTGCATCCCAACCGCGGCACTTTCGTTTCCAGCCCCAGCGTGGCCGAAGCGCGCCAGGTGCTGCATTCGCGCCACCTGCTGGAACCGGCGCTGGTGCGCGACCTGGCCGGCGCGATCAGTGCGAAAGGCGTGCGCGCGCTGCGCGAAACCACGCGGCAGGAATCGCAGGCGCGCGACAGCAACGACCGCCGCGCCATCATCCGGCTGTCGGGCGAGTTCCACTGCAAGCTCGCGGAAATGACCGGCAATCAGTACCTGGGCAAGTACATGCGCGAGCTGTGCTCGCTGACCTGCCTGATCATCGCGCTGTATGACGCGCCGGGCGTGCCGTCGTGCCCGCATCACGAGCACGACGATATCGTCGATGCGCTCGAGGCCGGCGACGGCGAACGCGCCGCGCGGCTGATGGCCGAGCACCTCGGCCACGTCGAAAGCACCCTGCGGCTGGAGTTGCCGGCCGAGGAAAAGATCGACCTGGAAGCAGTGTTCGCCGCGGTCTGAGCCGCGGCGTTACCTTGAAAGCAAGCCGCGGCGCGGCTTAGCGGTGCTCGATGCGCGCCGCCAGCGCCGCCGGCAAACCCAGCGTGGGCTTGGCATCCGGGCGGCGGAACGTGCCCGCGGTGGCCTTGCGCGGCTGCAGCGCGACCAGCGCCTCGGCCTGCTTGACGGCGGCGGCCATCTGGTCGACCACCGGCACCGGAATGCGGTCGCGCACGCGCGCCGCCAGGCCGGCCAGCGGCGCGCCGGCCAGGATCACCACATCAGCCTCGTCCTCCACCACCGCGCGGTTGGCCAGTTCCACCAGCACGGCTTCCTTCTCTTCCTGCACGTCCGACACCGAGGCAAAGCTGCCGTCGAGCATGCGGATCCCGGCCAGCCGGCCACGCAGGCCATGCATGTCGACGCATTCCTCATACCACGGCCCCAGCGCCCGCGCGAAGGTGACGATGGCAAAGCGCCGTCCCAGCATGCACGCCGACAGCATCGCGGCCTCGGCCATGCCCACCACCGGCAGGTCGAACAGCTCGCGCGCGCCCATCAGGCCGGGATCGCCGAATGCGGCGATGACCGCCGCGTCGAACTGATCGTGGTGCTCGGCCAGCATTTCCAGCGCGATCGCGCCGCCGATCTGCGCCTCGGCGCGGGTGGCGATATACGGCACGCCGCGGCTGGCGGTCAGCGGCACCAGCTCGGTGCCGGGCGCGGCGGCTTCAGTGGCCGCGGCCATCAGGCGCGCGGTGATGCCTTCGCTGGTGTTGGGATTCAGAACAAGGATTCGCATGTCAGGGATCAGGCAGGGTTGACTAAGGACGCCAGCACGCTCTCGGCCAGCTTTGCAGCGGCCAGCACGCTGCGGTCGGCACCGCGCGGGCCGGCGATCTGCAGGCCTACCGGCAGGCCGTCGCGGCCGCTGCCGCAAGGCACCGAGATCGCCGGCGCCAGTGCATGGTTGAAGAAGGGCGTGAACACGGCATGGGCGCGCGGCTCGACCGCGACGCCGCCGATGCGCTCCGGCCCCAGGCGGTCGTTGCGCCAGGCCACGCAGGGCGTGGTCGGGCACAGCAGCAGGTCATAACGGGTAAAGAAGCCGGCCACGGCCAGCGCGATCTGGCGGCTGGCCTCGCGCGCGCGCGCCACCTCGGCGCCAGTCCACGCCAGGCCGCGTTCGATCTGGCGCGCGACGTCGGCATCGAACACCTCCGGATCGCGGCGCCACGCGTCGCCATAGAGATTGGCCAGGCCGACATGCTGCAGCGGCATCAGCGCAGCCTCGTCGGCGCCCTGCGGCCAGACCGGGTCGGCGCGTTCGATGCTCAGCCCCGCGCCCTGCAGGCGCGCCACGGCCTGGTCGAAGGCCTGCGCGACATCGTCGTCGACCGGCGTGTCCAGCCCCAGGCGCGGGCTGACCGCGATCTTCAGCGTATGCAGCGGCCGTGCCGCGGCCAGCGCAAAGCCCAGCGTGTCGGGGTCGCGCGGATCTGCACCGGCCAGCGCCTCGAACATCAGCTCGGCATCGGCGACGGTGCGCGTGATCGGCGCAATCACCTGGATGCCGTTGAAGGCATGGGCGAAGCCGACCGAATCCGGAATCGCGCCGTAGGAGGGCTTGAAGCCGACCACGCCGGCATGCGCGGGCGGACGCCGGCTGGAGCCGCCGCCATCGGTGCCCAGCGCCAGCGGCGCCATGCCGGCCGCCACCGCTACCGCGCAGCCGCCCGACGAGCCGCCCGCGGTCAGCGTGGCATCGAGCGGATGGCGCGTCAGGCCATAGACCTTGTTGGTGGTCAGTCCCTTGCAGGCGAACTCCGAGGTGTTGCCCATGCCGAGCACGATCGCGCCGGCGCGGCGCAGGCGCTCGACCGCGATCGCGTCGGCGGGCGCGATGAAGTCACGGTACAGCTGCGAGCCCTGCGTCACGCGCCGGCCCTGGCTCCAGATCACATCCTTGACGATCACCGGCACCCCCGCCAGCAGCGGGCGCTCGCCCTGCGCCAGGCGCGCGCGCAGTTGCGCCAGGTCGGCATCGACCAGTTCCTGGCGTTGTTCGAAGACGGCGTTGAGCTGGTCGTTGCGCGCCGCGATGCGCGCCTGGAAGGCCGCCGTTACCTCAGCGGGGTCGAGGCGCCCGGCGGCGACGCGGGCCGCGATGGTGGCGGCATCCAGGCGGTTGGTCAGTTCCATGTCTACAGTGTCGGTCAAAGTATCGATCGCGCAAGGCGGCGCTCACAGCGTGCCGCCCGAGGTGCGGTAGCGCGGCCGCGCCATTTCGGGCAGGCCGCATGGCAGGAACTCGCCGTGGCCGGCCTCGGCCATGACCTCGCCCTCGTGCGCTACCACCTTGCCGCGCACCAGCGTGGTCACCGGCCAGCCGGTCACGCGCAGGCCCTCGTACGGGGTGTAGTCGACGGCATGGTGCAGTTCCTCGTTGCGGATCGTCACTTCGCGCTGCGGATCCCAGATCGCCAGGTCGGCATCGGCGCCGATGGCGATGGTGCCCTTGCGCGGATGCAGTCCATAGAGCTTGGCCGGGTTGGTCGAGGTCAGCGCGACGAACTGGTTGACCGAGATGCGGCCGCCCACCACGCCTGCCGAGAACAGCAGCGGCAGCCGCGTCTCGAGTCCGGGGATGCCGTTGGGGATGTACTGGAACGGGACTTCCTGGCCGCCGGGCTTCTTGCCCTGCGCGTCTTCGTAGCGGAACGGTGCATGGTCGGACGAGAAGATGGTGAAGAGGCCGTCGGCCAGGCCGTCCCAGATCACCTGCTGGTTGCTGCGGTCGCGCGGCGGCGGGCTGCACACGCACTTGGCGCCGTGGTAGCCGGGCTGGTCGAGGTCTTCGGCGGTCAGGAACAGGTACTGCGGGCAGGTCTCGGCAAAGATCTTCATGCCGCGGTTGCGCGCCCAGCGGATCTGCTCGACCGCTTCCTTGCCCGAGACATGGACGATCAGGATCGGCACGTCGACCAGTTCGGAGAAAGTGATGGCGCGGTGCGTGGCCTCGCGCTCGATCGCCATCGGCCGCGCCAGCGCATGGAACTTCGGCGCGGTATTGCCGGCCGCCTCGAGCTTGTCGGTCAGCCAGGCGATGCAGTCCGAGTTCTCGGCATGCACCATCACCAGCGCGCCTTCCTGGCGCGCCACCGACAGCACCTCGAGGATCTCGCGGTCGTTCAGCTTGAGGTCGTCGTAGGTCATGTAGACCTTGAACGACGAATAGCCTTCGCGGATCAGGCCCGGCAACTCGTCGTTCAGCACCGCCTCGGTCGGGTCGGCCACGATCAGGTGGAAGGCGTAGTCGACCACCGACTTGCCGCCGGCGCGGCGATGGTAGTCGGCCACCGCGGCGCGCAGCGAATGGCCCTTCTCCTGCGCGGCGAACGGGATCACCGTGGTGGTGCCGCCGCACGCGGCCGAGACCGAGCCGGTGCGGAAGTCGTCCGCCATGCGCAGGCCGTCCGGCATCGGCTGGTCCAGGTGGCAGTGCGCATCGACGCCGCCGGGCAGCACGAGCTTGCCGTGGGCGTCGATGACCTGCGCGGCCTCGCCCAGGTCGTGGCCAAGCTGCACGATGCGGCCGCCGGCGATGCCGATATCGCATTGCATGGTGTCGCTGGCGGTCACCACGGTGCCGTTGCGAATGATGAGGTCGAACTGTTTCACGGTACGGTCTGGTTGTGAGGACTAGGAGAGAGCGGCCGCGCTTCAGCGGTCGGCGTCGGCCAGGTGCATGCGCGCGGTTTCACGCGCCGCGAACGCCGCCACCGCGATCAGCGCGCACACCGCCGCCAGGTAGAGCGCCACCGGCATGGTGTTGCCGAAGCGGTCGAGCAGGCCCACGGCGATCAGCGGGGCCAGCGCGCCGCCGAACACGCCGGCAAACTGGAAGCCCAGCGAGGCGCCGGTCACGCGCACCCGGGTGGCGAACAGCTCGGGCAGGAACGACGCCAGCGGCGAGAACATGAACGACACCAGCACCATGCCGACGAACGAGGCCAGCATGATCAGCGCCGGGCTGCCGGTCTTGACCATGGCGAAGAACACGAACGCCCACACCGCGCCGCCGATGCCGCCGATCATCAGCACCGGGCGACGGCCGATGCGGTCCGCCAGCAGGCCGGCGATCGGGATGAACAGGATCTGCGCCACCGCGCCCAGCAGCACGGCATTGAGCGCGATGCTCTTGGGCAGGCCGAGCTTGGTCGGTACGAAATACAGCAGGAACAGCGTGAACACGTAGAAGGCGATGTCGCCGCCCAACCGCGCGCCGAATGCGATCAGCAGCTGCTTCTTGTAGTTGCGCAGCACTTCCATGATGGGCGCGCGCGCTTCGGCATGCGATTCCTCCAGCTTCTCGAACATGCCGGATTCGCGCACGTTGGAACGGATATACAGCCCGACGCCCACCAGCAGCGCCGACAGCAGGAACGGCACGCGCCAGCCCCAGCTGAGGAAGGCTTCTTCCGATACCTGCCAGGTCACCAGCGCGAAGATGCCGTTGGCCAGCAATAGCCCGATCGGCGCCGCCAGCTGCACCAGGCTGCCAAGGATGCCGCGCCGTTTCCCTTCGGGATCGAGCTCGTTGACCATGATCGCCGCCCCGCCCCACTCGCCGCCCAGCGCCAGGCCCTGCACCACGCGCAGCAGCACCAGCAGCAGCGGCGCCAGCGCGCCGGCGGTGGCATAGGTCGGCAGCAGGCCGATGCCGAAGGTGGCCAGGCCCATCATCAGCAGCGTGATGATCAGGATCGACTTGCGGCCCATCTTGTCGCCGTAGTGGCCAAAGATCGCCGCACCGAGCGGCCGCGCCACGAACGCCACGCCGTAGCTGGCGAAGGACAGCAGCGTCGCCGTCAGCGGATCGCTCTGCGGGAAGAACAACTTGGGGAAGACCAGCGCGGCGGCCGATCCGTAGATGAAGTGGTCGTAGAACTCGAGCGTGGTGCCGGCCAGGCTGGCCCCGGCAACGCGCGCGACTGACTGTTTCTTGGCCGACGCGCCGTTGTCCGCGGCGTCGATGCTGACTGCTTGCATGGTGGATCCTCCAATGGTCCCTGGCCGGTCCGGTGCGCGCCGTTCGCTGGCGTCGCGCCGGGTTGTCTCCGACGAGGCATGCATGTGCCTCGCCTTTGCTCAGTACATTAGGCCATAAACCGCCATACAATCAAGCTAAATATTGTTTGTCAGAAATGGTGCATATGCATGCTGGGTTTTCGTGCAATGCACGAATGCGGCATGGTTCGCAAAATGGCCTGCCTCCCCGACACTGACATGGGGTAAACACCTAGCAGGCGGCAGAGATAAAAAAACGGCGCATGCCCGAAGGCATGCGCCGTTTTTTTTGGGGAACGCTGAGGCCGCGTCAGATCACGATGGTCTGGGCCTCGCCCTCGGCCCGCTCGCGGATCTCACCGATCTGCCACACGGCTTCGCCGGCGGCTTGCAGGTGGCGGATGGCACGTTCGGCGTCTTCCTTGGCGACGATCACGACCATGCCGATGCCGCAGTTGAAGACGCGGTGCATTTCATCGTCAGCGACGCGGCCCTGCGCCTGCAGCCACTGGAACAGCGGCGGCAGCGTCCAGGCATCGCGATGCAGCACCGCGGTGACATCCTGCGCCAGCACGCGCGGCACGTTCTCGGTCAGGCCGCCGCCGGTGATGTGGGCCATGCCCTTGACCGGAAGCGTCTCGATCAGCGACAGCAGCGGCTTCACGTAGATCCGCGTCGGCGCCATGATCGCGTCCTGCAGGCGCTGGCCGTGGAAGTCGGCGTTCAGGTCCGGCTTGGCCACCTCGATGATCTTGCGCACCAGCGAGTAGCCGTTGGAATGCGCGCCCGACGAGGCCAGGCCCAGCACCACGTCGCCCGGGGCGATGGTGCTGCCGTCGATGATCTTCTTCTTCTCGACCGCGCCGACGGCGAAGCCGGCCAGGTCGTATTCGCCGTCCGGGTACATGCTCGGCATTTCGGCGGTCTCGCCGCCGATCAGCGCGCAGCCGGCCAGTTCGCAACCGCGGGCGATGCCCTGGATCACGGTGGCGGCGGTGTCGACGTCGAGCTTGCCGCAGGCGAAGTAGTCGAGGAAGAACAGCGGCTCGGCGCCCTGCACCAGGATATCGTTGACGCTCATGGCGACCAGGTCCTGGCCGACGGTGTCATGGCGGTTCAGCTGGAACGCCAGCTTGAGCTTGGTGCCCACGCCATCGGTGCCCGACACCAGCACCGGCTCCTGGAACTTCTTCGACAGCTCGAACAGCGCACCGAACCCGCCGATGCCCGCCATCACGCCCTCGCGCATGGTGCGCTTGGCAAACGGCTTGATGCGGTCGACCAGCGCGTCGCCGGCATCGATGTCAACACCGGCGTCGCGGTAGGAAAGGCCTGCCTGGCCGGCGGTCGGGGATGCGCTCATGGGAACCTGCTTGTCCTGGAGGAAATAAAGTGAGGAATTCGGCCCTCGGGCCACCGTCGCTTCCGTCGCGTGGCATCGGAAGGCGGGCGCGAGTCCAGTAGAATCGCAATTTTAACGGATAGAGGCCCCCCGCTTCCAGTTTCCGGCGAGATCGCGCCGCAAACCGCGCTGCCGCCCTCCTGCAACCCTTGATGAATGCCCCGCTGTTGAACCAAGAGGCCAAGCGCATCCTGCTGTGGATCGTCGTGGCCATGGCGCTGTTCGCCGCCATTATCGCGCTGGCGCCGGTGCTGACCCCGTTCCTGTTCGCATTCATCTTCGCCTATATCCTCAACCCCGGCGTCGACTGGCTGCAGCGCCGCCGCGTGCCGCGCGCGATCGGCGTGACGCTGATGATCCTGCTGCTGACGGTGGTCTGCGTGATGCTGGTGCTGCTGCTGATCGCGGTGCTCCAGCGCGAGATCCCGCAGGTGCGCGAGCAACTGCCGATCCTGCTGAAGAAACTCAACTCGGTGGTGTCGCCGCGGCTGGCCGAGTTCGGCGTGCGCGTGCGCTTCGACTTCCCCGGCCTGCGCAACATGATGTCGGACCGCTTCGCCGCCAGCCCGGAAGACCTGCTGGTGGTGCTGCTGAACTACGTCAAGATGTCGGGTTCGGCGCTGATCGCGGTGGCGGGCATCGTCTTCATCGTGCCCATCGTCATGTTCTACCTGATGATGGACTGGCACATGGTGATGCGCCGCATCGAGGGCGTGGTGCCGCGCCGCTGGGTGCCCAAGGTGCGCGAGCT
This sequence comes from Cupriavidus phytorum, assembly GCF_003254285.1. Lineage (NCBI taxonomy): Bacteria > Pseudomonadati > Pseudomonadota > Betaproteobacteria > Burkholderiales > Burkholderiaceae > Cupriavidus > Cupriavidus phytorum. The sequence continues at coordinate 235,070 of NZ_QKZN01000004.1, read as the reverse complement.
GACCAACGAGACCGACGCGCTGCTGTCGCAGTACCTGCGCGGCCAGATCCTGGTGATGGTGATCCTGGCGGCGATCTACTCGATCGGGCTGACCATCGCCGGCTTCGATATCGGCGTGCCGGTCGGGGTCTTCACCGGGCTGGCGGTGTTTATCCCGTATATTGGCTTCGGCGTCGGCCTGGTGATGGCGATCCTGGCCGCGCTGCTGCAGTTCGGCAACTGGTACGGGCTGGCCGCGGTGGCGGTGGTCTACGGCTTCGGCCAGTTCATCGAGAGCTTCTACCTGACCCCCAGGCTGGTGGGCGAACGCATCGGCCTGCACCCGCTGGTGGTGATCTTCGCGCTGCTCGCCTTCGGCCAGCTGTTCGGCTTCTTCGGCGTGCTGCTGGCGCTGCCGACCTGCGCCGTGCTGCTGGTGGGGGCGCGCCAGCTGCGGCGGGTTTACCTGGCCAGCGATCTCTATCGAAAATAACGGCTGCTGCCCCTGTCCGCTACCCGCTGTCCGCCATCCGCTCCACGAATCTAGCCGAAGTTAGCCATACGTCATGTCCCCGCGTCCCAAGCAACTGTCGCTCGAGCTGGGCAGCCCGCCGCCTTCGACCTTCGAGAATTTCGTGGTGGCGTCCAACCGCGAGGCGGTGCAGCGGCTGCGCGAGCTGCCGCCCGCGCTGGCGCAGGAGCATGCCAGCGATCGCCTGATCTACCTGTGGGGCGAGGTCGGTTGCGGCCGCACCCACCTGCTGCACGCGGTGTGCGAGGCCGGGCCGCAACACGGCATCCGCTGCCGCTACCTGAGCCCGCACCACCCGCTGTCCGATTTCCTGTTCGACCCCTGGTGCCAGCTCTATACCGTCGATGACGTCGAGCTGCTCGACGAAGCGCGCCAGATTGCGGTGTTCTCGCTCTACAACGAGGTGCGCGCGCACGGACGCACCGCGCTGGTGGTGGCGGGCGGCCTGGCGCCGCGCGCGATGCCGGTGCGCGAAGACCTGCGCACCCGGCTGGGCTGGGGCCTGGTGTACCAGGTCGCGCCCCTGTCCGACGACGACAAGAAGGCCGCCGTGCTGCATGCGGCACGCGAGCGCGGCCTGCAGCTGTCGCCCGAGATCACGCACTGGCTGGTGACGCGGCATTACCGCGACATGCCCAGCCTGATGGCGCTGCTGGACGCGCTCGACACCTATTCGCTCGAGCGCAAGCGGCCGGTCACGCTGCCGCTGCTGCGCGAGATGTTCGCCGAATTCCGGGATTAGGCGACCGCCCCGGCACCGCATGCTCCCCTACCCCCATCCTGCCTTCAGGTAAAATCGCCGCCCATGAATCTGGCACTCTTTGACCTCGACCACACCCTGATCCCGACCGACAGCGACCATGAATGGGGCCGCTTCCTGGTCCGCCTGGGCGTCGTCGACGAGGTAATCTACCGGCAGAAGAACGACGAGTTCTACGGCCACTACAAGGCCGGCACGCTCGATATCCAGGCCTTCCTGCGTTTTGCGCTGGCGCCGCTGGCGGCCAACCCCCGCGACCGGCTCGATGCCATGCGGGTGCGCTTCATGCACGAGGTGATCGACCCGGTGATCACGCCGCAGGCGCGCGCGCTGGTCTACAAGCACCTCGAGGCCGGCGACCTGTGCGCCGTGGTCACCGCCACCAACAGCTTCGTCACCGCACCGATCGCCGCCGCCTTCGGCATCAAGCACCTGATCGCGACCGAGCCGGCCACCGTCGACGGCAAGCCCGAGAGCCAGTTCACCGGCGAGGTCTTCGGCGTGCCCAGCTTCCGCGAAGGCAAGATCACCCGCGTCGAGGCCTGGCTCAAGGCCCAGGGCGCGGGCTGGGACAATTTCGAGACCACCACCTTCTACAGCGACTCGGCCAACGACCTGCCCCTGCTGGAAAAGGTCTCCGAGCCGATCGCCACCAACCCGGACGATCGCCTGCGCCACCACGCCGCCGCGGCCGGCTGGCGCATCATGGATCTGTTCTGACGTGATCAAGAAGCTCATTACCCGGCTGCTGGGCAAACCCGGCCCCAAGCAGCGCCGTACCGGCCGCGCCCATACGCCGCGCATCGTCAACGTCGACGAACACCGGATCGACCCCACGCTGCTGTCGCGCAATGCCGTCAAGGTCACCTCGACGCTGCAGCAGGCCGGCTACCAGGCCTATATCGTCGGCGGCGCCGTGCGCGACCTGCTGCTCGGCATCAAGCCCAAGGACTTCGACGTCGCCACCAACGCCACGCCCGAGCAGGTGCAGTCGCTGTTCCGGCGCTCGCGCATCATCGGCCGGCGCTTCCAGATCGTGCACGTGACCTTCTACGGCGGGCGCGAGCAGGAAATCATCGAGGTCTCGACCTTCCGCGCGCTGGTCGACGCCATCGCCAGCGAGACCCTGCCCGAAGGCCGGCGCCTGAAGCGCGCCGAGCTCGACAGCAAGACCCATGCGATCGATGCCTCGGGCCGCGTGCTGCGCGACAACGTGTGGGGCTCGCAGGCCGAAGACGCGGAACGCCGCGACTTCACCATCAACGCGATGTACTACGACCCGGCCGCGCAGACCGTGCATGACTACCATCGCGGCATGGAAGACATCCGCGCGCGCCTGCTGCGCATGATCGGCGACCCGGCCACGCGCTACCGCGAAGACCCGGTGCGGATGCTGCGCGTGGTGCGCTTCGCCGCCAAGACCGGCTTCGACATCGACGAGGCCACGCGCCTGCCGATCGCCGGCCTGGCCGAGCTGATCCACAACGTGCCGAGCGCGCGCCTGTTCGACGAGATGCTCAAGCTGCTGATGTCCGGCCACGCCTGGGCCTCGCTGCAGGAACTGCGCAAGGCGGGCCTGCACAAGGGCCTGCTGCCGCTGCTGGACGTGGCGCTGGAGCAGCCCATGGGCCAGCGCTTCGTGCAGCTGGCGCTGGACAACACCGACCGCCGCGTGCAGGCCGGCAAGCCGGTGTCGCCGGGCTTCCTGTTCGCCGCGCTGCTGTGGCACCACGTGCTGCAGCGCTGGAACAAGCTGCGCGACGAGGGCGAGCACGCCATCGCCGCGCTCAACACGGCCATGGACACGGTGCTGGAAAAGCAGACCGGCCAGCTCGCGATCCAGCGCCGCTTCGTCACCGACATGCGCGATATCTGGGGCATGCAGCCGCGCTTCGAGAAGCGCGTGGGCCGCATGCCGTTCCGGCTGCTGGAGTCGCCGCGCTTCCGCGCCGGCTACGATTTCCTGGTGCTGCGCTGCCAGTCCGGCGAGCTGCCGGAAGAGCTGGCCGCCTGGTGGAACGATTTCCAGAACGCCGAACCGCACGAGCGCGAAGACCTGATCGACGCCGTGCGCAGCGCGCGCGGCCAGGGTGGCGGCCAGGGTAGCGCGCAGGGTGCGGAAGGCGAAGGCCCGGCGCGCAAGAAGCGCCGCCGGCGCGGTCCGCGGAAATCGGATAAAGTTTCTTCCCGGAGCGACTCGGACGCGGGCGAGGCAGCACATGCCGGCCCCGGCCAGCCGGAGGAAACGTAAATGACTCTCGCCTTCATCGGCATCGGCGCAAATCTTGGCGATGCCCGCCAGGCCATCAAGGACGCCATCGTGTGCCTGGCCCAGCAGGTCGGCATCACGGTGCTGGCGCGTTCCTCGCTCTATCGCACCGCGCCGGTCGATGCCGGCGGCGACGACTACTACAACGCGGTGGTCAAGGTGCAGACCTCGTTCACCGCATCGCAGCTGCTGCGCATCTGCCACCACATCGAAGACCAGTTCGGCCGCGAGCGCCCGTTCCGCAACGCGCCGCGCACGCTCGACCTGGACCTGCTGCTGTTCGGCGACGAACAGCATGACCACGAGCACCTGACCGTGCCGCACCCGCGCCTGACCGAGCGCGCCTTCACGCTGGTGCCGCTGCTGGAGCTGGACGCCGCGCTGGCGATCCCGGGGCGCGGCCGCGCCGCCGACTACCTGGCCGGCGTGGGCGCGCAGCGCATCGAGAAGGTCTCCACCTGCAAGTGCCTGCGCATGCAGGCCGCCGCCGGCGAACCTGGCAATGGCGGCACGCCCGGCTGATCCCGCCCGGCGGCGCCCGCGGCGCTGCCATCCTCCTCACTGACGCCCGGAGCGCCATGCTCGATCACCTGCGCCGCATTGTCGTCGAAGGCCCCGTCGGATCGGGCAAGACCTCGCTGGCCCAGCGCCTGGCGCGCACGCTGCACGCCCAGGAACTGCCCGACAACGCCCGCCGCAGCCCGTTCCTCGAGCCGTTCTACCGCGACCCCGCGCGCCACGCGCTGGCGCTGCAGCTGTGGTGCCTGACCCAGCGCGCGGTGCAGCTGCAGCAGTGGCAGGCGGGCGTCGCCTCGGGCCAGCGCATGGTCAGCAACTTCCTGATCGCCAAAGACCGCCTGCATGCCGCGCTGACCCTGTCCGGGGATGAACTGGCCCTCTACGACGCCATCGCCGCCCGGCTGGCGCTGCCGCCGCAACGCGCCGACCTGGTGATCGTGCTGCAGGCGACGCCGTCGCTGCTGCGCGAGCGCATCGTGCGCCGCGGCGAGCCGGGCGAGGCCGGCATCGACGAGCACTACCTGCAGCGCCTGGCCGGCGCCTATGGCGAACTGTTCCACCGCTACGACGACGCCCCGGTGCTGGTGGTCGACACCGCCCACTTCAATCCGGTGGACAATGACGACGATTTCCGTACACTACTGTCGCGCATCGAAAACATGCGCGGCCGCAAGGCCTTTCTCAATCTCGCCGCGCCCTGACAGGCATCCTCGCCTGCCAGACACAACACAATAACGACGGCTGTCGTTGCCGTGCGGGCAGCCCTCCCGGCACCGGCAAGGCCGTCCTACACGGGCACTGCCATGAGCTACCTCCTCGATCCCTCCCGCAAGACCATCACGATTCCCAAACTGCAGGCGATGCGTGACGCCGGCGAGAAAATCGCCATGCTGACCGCGTACGACTCCAGCTTCGCCGCGCTGCTCGACTATTGCGGCGTCGAGATGATCCTGGTGGGCGACTCGCTGGGCAATGTGATGCAGGGCCAGCAGACCACGCTGCCGGTCACGCTGGAACAGATGGCCTATCACACCGAATGCGCGGCGCGCGGCAACCAGACCGCGCTGCTGCTGACCGACCTGCCGTTCGGCACCTATCCGACCCCGGAAGCCGCGTTCGCCAGCGCCGTCACGCTGATGAAGGCGGGCGCGCAGATGGTCAAGCTCGAAGGCGGCGACTGGCTGGCGCCGATCGTGAAATTCCTGGTCGAGCGCAGCATCCCGGTGTGCGCGCATATCGGCCTGACGCCGCAGTCGGTGCACGCGCTGGGCGGCTTCAAGGTGCAGGGCAAGACCGACGCCGGCGCGGCCCAGCTCAGGCGCGACGCGCTCGCGCTGCAGGCCGCCGGTGCCCAGGTGGTGCTGATGGAAGCGGTGCCCGCCGCGCTGGCCGGCGAGATCACGCAGTCGCTGGCGGTGCCCACCATCGGCATCGGCGCCGGCGCCGACTGCACGGGCCAGGTGCTGGTGCTGCAGGACATGCTCAACATCTACCCCGGCCGCAAGGCCAAGTTCGTGCGCAACTTCATGGACGGCCAGCCGTCGATCGAGGCCGCGGTGCGCGCCTACGTGGCCGCCGTCAAGGACGGCAGCTTCCCCGCCGTCGAGCACACCTTCTCCGCCTGACGCGGTGGAGATCGGCAGCGCCACCGCCGAAGCCTTCCGCCTGCTGGCGAGCGGCGACGCCGGGCTGTGGTTCATCGTCTGGACTTCGCTGGTGGTGGCGGTGCTGGGGCTGGCCATCGCCACCGTGCCGGCCATCGCCGCGGCCTGGCTGATCGCCACGCGACAGTTCCCGGGCCGGCGCGCGGTGGTGGTGGTGGCGCAGGCCTTCCTGTCGTTCCCGACCGTGCTGGTCGGGCTGATCCTCTACCTGCTGCTGACGCGCCAGGGTCCGCTGGGCAGCCTGCACCTGCTGTTCACCCCGGCCGGCATGGTGCTGGGGCAGGCCGTGATCGGCTTTCCGGTGGTGCTGGCCTTTGCGCTGTCGACACTGCAGGGTGCCGACGTGCGCCTGCGCGAAACCGCCTGGGTGCTGGGCGCCGGCCGCTGGCGCACCTTCGTCACGGTGCTGCGCGAACTGCGCTTCGGGCTGATGGCGGCGGTGGTCGCCGGCTTTGGCCGGGTCATTGCCGAAGTGGGCTCGGCGCTGATGATCGGCGGCAATATCGAGGGCTCGACCCGCACCATCACCACGGCCATCGCGCTGGAAACCAGCAAGGGCGAATTCGCGCAGGGCATTGCGCTGGGCCTGGTGCTGGTGGCGCTGGCGCTGCTGGTCAATATCGGCATGGCCTGGCTGCAGGGTGCCGGAGGCTTTCGCCGATGACACCGACCGTTGCCGCCGACCACGGCCCGCTGCTGATCGTGCGCGGGCTGGCGCGAAGCATCGGCCTGCGCAAGCTGTTTGCGATCGACACGCTGGTGATCCCGCGCGCCACCGCGATCGTGATGACGGGCATGAACGGCGCCGGCAAGACCACGCTGCTGCGCATGCTGGCGGGGCTGGAGCCCGCGCCCGGCGCGGTCGCGCACTGGACCGATGCGCACGGCCACGCCCACAGCGCGGCGCTGACACCGTTGCCGCCCGCGCTGCGCCGGCGCATTGCCTACCTGCACCAGCACCCTTACCTGTTCCGCACCTCGGTGCGCGACAACATCGCCTACGGCCTGCGCGCGCGCGGCCTGCCGCGCCATGACATCGACCTCCGCGTGGGCGAGGCACTTGGGTGGGCCGGGGTCTCGCACCTGCAGGACACCGCGCCCGAATACCTGTCCGGCGGCGAAATCCAGCGCGTGGCGCTGGCGCGTGCCAAGGTGCTCGAGCCGGAGCTGCTGCTGCTCGACGAACCCACCTCCAGCCTCGACGGCCACGCGCGCGAGCAGGTGATCGCGCTGGTCGGTGATCTCGCCGCCGAAGGCCGTACCGTGGTGATGATCTGCCACGACCGCGAGCTGATCAACCTGCCGGGCGTGGTGCGCTGGAAACTCGGCGACGGCGTGCTCGACACCCATCACCCGTAGTCATCGCGCTAGACCATCGCGCCAGGCCATCCACTGCGCCGGCAACACGCCACGCAAGGCGTTGACCAGCACGATGGCCTCGGCGCGCGCCAGCATCGCGCGCGTGACCACCGCTTCTTCGACCGGCTCGCCCGGCACCCCCAGCGCCGCGCCGCCCGCCTCCAGCACCACCGCCCGCATCACGCCCGGCAGGATGTCGGCCGACAGCGGCGGCGTCAGCCAGCGGCCATCGATGCGCGCGAACACCGAGCTGCGCCCGCCCTCGAGCAGTTCGCCGCGCGTGTTGAAGAACAGCCGGTCGAAGCCGCCGGCACGCTCGGCGGCCTGCCAGCCGGCATCGAAGACCGCGCGCGCACTGGTCTTGTGGCGACGCAGCGGGTCGGCAGGCGGTAGCGGATCCGGCGCGAGGTCGACACCGACCGGCCCCGCCGGCAACGGCGCCAGCGCGCTGCTGGCGAAAGACAGCGTGCCGGACTTGTCCACGCTGAGACGCAGGCGCCAGCTGCCGGCGCCCAGTTTTGCTGCCTGCGCGGCCACCGCGTCGCGCGCGGCGTCGGCGTCGAAAGCAAAGCCGAACGCGTGCGCCGACGCCCCGATGCGCGCCAGGTGCCGCGCCAGGTGCGGGCACGCACCGTCTTGCACGCGCAGGGTCTCGAACAGCGTGAAGCCGGGATCGTGCCGGGTCAGGAAGCGCGCCTTCCAGCCGCATTCGGCGAATTCCTCCGCCGCCACGCTGTCATGGACGATGCCGCCGCCCACGCCCATCTCGCCGGGGCGCAGCGCGCTGGCCGCGGGCGGCGCCAGCACCAGCGTGCGGATCGCCACCGACAGCGCGAACGGACCGGCCATGGCCGCGCCGGATGGCGCCTCGATCCAGCCGATTGCGCCGGTGTAGAGCCCGCGCGGCGCGCGCTCGAGCTCGGTGATGATTTCCATGGTGCGTCGCTTGGGCGCACCGGTGATCGAGCCGCACGGAAACAGCGCCACCATCAGCGCGCCGAAGCCGGTGCCGGGCCGCGCCGTCGCGGTCACGGTCGAGGTCATCTGCAGCACCGCGCCGAACGGCTGCACCGCGAAGCGCTCCGGCACCGCCACGCTGCCCGGCTGCGCGATGCGGCCCAGGTCGTTGCGCAGCAGGTCGACGATCATCACGTTCTCGGCCCGGTTCTTGGCATCGGCGGCCAGCGCGGCGGCGGCCTGCGCATCGCGCTCGGCATCGCCGGCGCGCGGCGCGGTGCCCTTCATCGGCCGGGTCAGCAGATGGCCCTGGCCATCGTGGCGCACGAACAGCTCGGGCGACAGCGACAGCACCATGGCGTCATCCGGCAGCCGCGCCAGCACGCCATAAGGCACCGGCTGCGCGGCGCGCAGCGCCGCGTACAGCGCCACCGGATCGCCGAAGGCATCGCAGCGCAGGCGCTGGGTGTAGTTGACCTGGTAGGTGTCGCCCGCTTCGATCCACTGGTGGATGCGCGCGATGGCGTCGTCGAACGCAGCACGCGAAGTATCGGAAGCGATATCCATCAGGCCCGCGGGCTTCACCTCTGCATGGGACTGCAGCCACGCCGTCACCGCCGCGGCATCGAGCCGTTGCACCTCGCGGAACCACAGCAGGCGCAGCGCGCCGTCATGGAACGGCATGGCGTTGTCCGTATGCACCGGCGCATCGACCAGCGCACCACCGAATTCGTAGGGCGCGAACAGGGTGGCGTGCCAGCCCTGGCGCCACCCTTCGGCAAGCATGGCGTCGAGCCGGGCGATGTCGCTGCCGGGCGGCAGGAGGTCTTCGTGGACGAAGCCGGTGTAGAGACGGGATGCGGCTTGCCCGGCGGGTGCGGTGGCGTCGTCGAGCAGGACGTAGGCGTCAACGCCGCCCGCTCGCGTACTCCCCTCTCCCGCTTGCGGGAGAGGGGCTGGGGGAGAGGGGGGACGCTGGATGCTTGCTACCACGGGAAATCGTCAGGAAAAACAGGATTGCCGGCGTACCGACAGGGCGCAGGCATGCATTATCGCGCGGCGCAGGCATGGTGGCGATGGACGCGCCGGCCCTCTCCCCCGGCCCCTCTCCCGCAGGCGGGAGAGGGGAGCAAACCCGCGGTGCGCCGGCGTCATGCGCCAAAAACAAAACCGGCCACGCTTGCACGTGGCCGGTTCCATTCCGCCAAGCCGGATCAGCTGAAGAAGCTCTTCACCTTGTCCAGCCACGAGGTTTCCTGCGGGCTGTGGCGCGAGCCGCCCTCGTGCACCGAGCGGTCGAACTGGCGCAGCATTTCCTTCTGCGCCTCGGTCAGCTTGACCGGCGTCTCGACGTTCACATGCACGTAGAGGTCGCCCGGGTAGCCGGAGCGCACGCCCTTGATGCCCTTGCCGCGCAGCCGGAAGGTCTTGCCGGACTGGGTGGCCTCGGGCACCGGGAAGGTGGCCTTGCCGCTCAGCGTCGGCACTTCCAGGTCGCCGCCCAGCGCCGCGGTGGCGAACGAGATCGGCATCTGGCAGTGCAGGTCGTCGCCGTCGCGCTCGAACACCGCGTGCGGCTTGATGTGGACTTCCACGTACAGGTCGCCCGGGGGGCCGCCGTTGATGCCCGGCTCGCCGTTGCCGGACGAACGGATGCGCATGCCTTCGTCGATGCCGGCCGGGATCTTCACTTCCAGCGTCTTCTGCGACTTCAGCTTGCCCTGGCCGTGGCACTTGGTGCAGGGCTTGGGGATGAACTTGCCGCTGCCGTGGCACTTCGGGCAGGTCTGCTGCATGGTGAAGAAGCCCTGCGACACGCGCACCTGGCCGGCGCCGTGGCAGGTCGGGCAGGTTTCCACGCTCGAGCCGGGCTCGGCGCCATTGCCGTGGCAGTGGTCGCAGTCGTCCCAGTGCGGCACGCGGATCTGCGCCTCGTGGCCGTGCGCGGCCTGCTCCAGCGAGATCTCCATGCTGTAGCGCAGGTCCGCGCCGCGGTAGGCCTGCGGGCCGCCGCCACCGCGCCGGCCGCCGCCGCCCTGGCCGAAGATATCGCCGAAGATATCGCCGAAGGCCTCGGCAAAGCCGCCGTAGCCCTGCGCGCCGCCGAAGCCGCCCGCCATGTTCGGGTCTACGCCGGCATGGCCGTACTGGTCATACGCGGCCTTCTTCTCCGGGTCGGAAAGCATCTCGTAGGCCTCCTTGGCCTCCTTGAATTTTTCCTCGGATTCCTTGCTGTCCGGATTGCGGTCCGGGTGGTATTTCATCGCGAGCTTGCGATAAGCCTTCTTGACTTCGTCTTCGCTCGCGTTCTTGCCTACCCCGAGCACTTCGTAATAGTCACGTTTTGCCATGGTGGCTCATTACCTCATTGGCCGGCGGGTGCAAGCGGCACGGGCCGGCGAATAGCAAAAAAGCCGAGCGCGGCATCCGACGGCGGTTTCCCGCAGGTCTGATGGCCGTCGCCCGGCGTCGGGGCGGGAGCGGCGCCGGCCAGTGCCTGCACCGCCGCCCGCGTATCCCGATTACTTCTTGTCGTTGACTTCCTTGAATTCGGCGTCCACAACGTTGTCGTCCTGCGGCTGGGCCTGCTGCTGGCCGCCGGCAGCACCCGCGGCACCGGCCGCGGCGCCTTCGCCGGCCTTGGCCTGCATGTCGGCGTAGACCTTCTCGCCCAGCTTCTGGCTGACTTCGGACAGCGCGCTGACCTTGGCGTCGATCTCGGTCTTGTCGCCGCCGCGTGCGGCGTCTTCCAGTTCCTTGATCGCGGCCTCGATCTTTTCCTTCTCGCCCGCGTCCAGCTTGTCGCCGTACTCGGTCAGCGCCTTCTTGGTCGAGTGGATCAGCGCGTCGGCCTGGTTGCGGGCATCAGCCAGCTCGCGGGCCTTCTTGTCTTCCTCGGCGTTGGCCTCGGCATCCTTGACCATGCGCTGGATCTCGTCTTCCGACAGGCCCGAGTTGGCCTTGATGGTGATCCGGTTTTCCTTGCCGCTGGCCTTGTCCTTGGCGCCCACGTGCAGGATGCCGTTGGCGTCGATGTCGAACGAGACCTCGATCTGCGGCGTGCCGCGCGGTGCCGGCGGAATGCCCTCGAGGTTGAACTCGCCCAGCAGCTTGTTGCCGGTGGCCATCTCGCGCTCGCCCTGGTACACCTTGATGGTCACGGCCGGCTGGTTGTCGTCGGCGGTCGAGAACACCTGCGCATGCTTGGTCGGGATGGTGGTGTTCTTGGTGATCATCTTGGTCATCACGCCGCCCAGGGTCTCGATCCCCAGCGACAGCGGCGTCACGTCCAGCAGCAGCACGTCCTTGCGGTCGCCCGACAGCACCGAGCCCTGGATCGCGGCACCGACGGCCACGGCTTCGTCCGGGTTCACGTCCTTGCGCGCTTCCTTGCCGAAGAACTCTTTGACCTGCTCCTGCACCTTGGGCATGCGGGTCATGCCGCCGACCAGGATCACGTCGTCGATGTCGCTGACCTTGACGCCCGCATCCTTGATCGCGGTGCGGCACGGCTCGATGGTGCGGGTGATCAGCTCTTCGACCAGCGATTCCAGCTTGGCGCGGGTCATCTTCAGGTTCAGGTGCTTCGGACCCGAGGCATCGGCCGTGATGTACGGCAGGTTGATCTCGGTCTGCTGCGAGCTCGACAGCTCGATCTTGGCCTTTTCGGCGGCTTCCTTCAGGCGCTGCAGCGCGAGCACGTCCTTGGACAGGTCGACGCCCTGGTCCTTCTTGAACTCGCCGATGATGTAGTCGATGATGCGCTGGTCGAAGTCTTCGCCGCCCAGGAAGGTGTCGCCGTTGGTCGACAGCACTTCGAACTGCTTCTCGCCGTCAACGTCCGCGATCTCGATGATCGAGATGTCGAAGGTGCCGCCGCCGAGGTCATACACGGCGATCTTGCGGTCGCCCTTCTCGTTCTTGTCCAGGCCGAAGGCCAGCGCGGCCGCGGTCGGCTCGTTGATGATGCGCTTGACGTCCAGGCCGGCAATGCGGCCGGCGTCCTTGGTCGCCTGGCGCTGCGAGTCGTTGAAGTAGGCCGGCACGGTGATCACGGCTTCGGTCACCGGCTCGCCGAGGTAGTCCTCGGCGGTCTTCTTCATCTTGCGCAGCACTTCGGCCGAGACCTGCGGCGGCGCCAGCTTCTGGTCGCGCACCGACACCCATGCGTCGCCGTTGTCGGCCTTGACGATGGCGTACGGCATCAGGCCGATATCCTTCTGGACTTCCTTCTCTTCGAACTTGCGGCCGATCAGGCGCTTGACCGCGTACAGCGTGTTACGCGGGTTGGTCACGGCCTGGCGCTTGGCGGGCGCGCCGACCAGGATCTCGCCGTCTTCCATGTAGGCGATGATCGACGGGGTGGTGCGGGCACCCTCGGAATTCTCGATGACCTTGGGCGTGTTGCCTTCCAGGATCGCGACGCAGCTGTTGGTGGTACCGAGGTCGATACCGATGATCTTACCCATTATTCTCTCCTCTTGAGCCAGCGCTATCCGCGCGGCTGCAATTCAACCTGAGGCCGAAATGTGGCCGTCCGGGGGCTTTTCAAGGGCAGAACCGGCAAATCCGAGTAATTTTCTCGGTTTCTGCCCTCATTCAACGGCAGCCGCTGCCCCGGCTTGAGCCGGCAGTGCTGACAAGCCGTGTTATGTGGCCCTTGAATTACTTCTTCGCGGCATCGCGATCGCGCTGCCACAGCACGTCGGAGCCGCCGCCCACCCGGTTCAGCACCCGCGCCAGCACGAACATCAGGTCCGAGAGCCGGTTCAGGTACTGGCGCGGCGCCTCGTTCAACGCCTCGGCCGCGCCCAGCGCCACCAGCGCGCGCTCGGCGCGCCGGCACACGGTGCGGCAGACGTGGGCCTGCGCCGCGGCGCGGCTGCCGCCGGGCAGGATGAACTCGGCCAGGCGCGGCAGGTTGGCGTTGTATTCGGCCAGCCAGGTGTCGAGCTGCGCCACCTGCTCAGGCTTGAGCAGCGTGTAGCCCGGAATGGAAAGCTCGCCGCCCAGGTCAAACAGGTCGTGCTGGATATGCAGCAGCGCGGCGCGCACGTCGGCGGGCAGGTCTTCGGTCAGCAGCACGCCGACGTGGCAGTTCAGTTCATCGACGTCGCCGATCGCGGCGATGCGCAGGCTGTCCTTGCCGGTGCGGCTGCCGTCGCCCAGGCCGGTGGTGCCGGCGTCGCCGGTGCGGGTGGCGATCTTCGACAGGCGGTTGCCCATGCCGGTCTCCTTGTCAGCGGTTGGTCGTTGGGAAATGGCGCATTATCGCGCCAGAGCGGGTGACTTAGCCATGCGCGGCGCAACCGCCGGCTGCCGCTTGCGCGGTCATGGGCTTGTGCGGCTATCGGCCGCGCGCTCGCCCCCGGAAGGTGCACCAGCCGCCGTGCGGCGTAGAATGCAGTTATTCGTCCATTCGATAACCGGGTCGCGCCCCAGCCTGCCGCCGGCACCCTCGGCGGCCTCTCAGTCCATGAGGCCGCACCGACCCGTCGGAGACCCGCATGAACCACCCCACGCCGTCCGCCACTCTCGCCCGCCGTCCGCTGCCGCCCGCCATCGCCGACGCCCTCGCCGCACGCTTCGGCGAGCGCTTTACCACCTCCGCCGGCGTGCGCGAGCACCATGGCCGCGACGAATCGCCGTTCCCCCCGGCGCTGCCCGATGCGGTGGTGTTTGCCCACAGTACCGAGGAAGTGGCCGAGGTGGCGCGCCTGTGCAACCAGCACGGCGTGCCGCTGATCCCGTACGGCGCGGGCTCGTCGCTGGAAGGCCACCTGCTGGCGGTGGCCGGCGGCATCAGCCTGGACCTGTCGCAGATGAACCGGGTGCTGGCGGTGCAGCCCGAAGACCTGACCGTGACCGTGCAGCCCGGCGTCACGCGCAAGCAGCTGAACCAGGAGATCAAGGACACCGGCCTGTTCTTCCCGATCGACCCGGGCGCGGACGCGTCGCTGGGCGGCATGTGCGCCACGCGCGCTTCGGGGACCAACGCGGTGCGCTACGGCACCATGCGCGAGAACGTGCTGGCGCTGACCGTGGTGACCGCCGACGGCCGCGTGATCCGCACCGGCACGCAGGCGCGCAAGTCGTCGGCCGGTTATGACCTGACCCGGCTGTTCATCGGCAGCGAAGGCACGCTCGGCATCATCACCGAGGTCACGGTGCGGCTGTACCCGCAGCCCGAGGCGATCTCGGCCGCGGTGTGCGCCTTCCCCAGCATGGGCAGCGCGGTGCAGGCGGTGATCCAGACCATCCAGCTGGGCGTGCCGGTGGCGCGCGTGGAATTCGTCGATGCGCTGGCGATCCGCGCCATCAACCGCCACGACAACCTGACCCTGCCCGAGACCCCGCACCTGTTCTTCGAATTCCACGGCACCGAGGCCGGCGTGCGCGAGCAGGCCGAGACCGTGCAGCAGATCACCGCCGAATTCGGCGGCCAGGGCTTCGAGTGGGCCACGCGCCCGGAAGACCGCAGCCGGCTGTGGAACGCGCGCCATACCGCGTATTTTGCGATGCTGCAGCTCAAGCCCGGCTGCAAGTCGGTCACCACCGACGTGTGCGTGCCGATCTCGCGCCTGGCCGACTGCGTCACCGAGACCGAGAAGGACCTGAACGCGTCGGCGCTGCCCTGCCCCATCGTCGGCCATGTCGGCGACGGCAACTTCCACGTGGCGATCCTGGTCGATCCCGACAAACCCGAGGAAATGGCCGAGGCCGAGGCCATCAACCAGCGCATCGTCGAACGCGCGCTGGCGATGGGCGGCACCTGCACCGGCGAGCACGGCGTGGGCCTGCACAAGCAGCGCTTCCTGGTGGCGGAGCACGGCGAGGACGCGCTCGACCTGATGCGCGCGATCAAGGATGCGCTCGACCCCAACCACATCCTCAACCCCGGCAAGATCTTCAGCGCCGCGCGCGCCGGCGCGCAGTAAGGCGCCCGACCGCCGAACGCAGGGATGGCTTCCATGTTCAACCGCGTGCCGCCGCTGCACCTGCTGATCGCGTTCGAAGCTGCCGCGCGCCTGGGCAGCTTCGCGCGCGCGGCCGAGGAGCTGTCGGTGACGCCCAGCGCGGTCTCGCACCGGATCAAGAACCTCGAGGAGCTGTGGGGCGAAGACCTGTTCGTGCGCGCCAACGCCGCGCTGCGCCTGACCGCGGCCGGCACGCGCTACCTGCGCAACGTGCAGGACGCGCTCAAGTCGCTCAACGAGCTGGCGCGGCCCGAGTACAACAAGATGCGCACCCGCCTGCGCGTGGCGATCCCGCCCACTTTCGGGCGCCAGCACCTGGTGCCGCGGCTGCCGGAGTTCGGCGCGCTCTACCCGCATATCGACCTCGAGCTGCACCTGGCGATCCCGTTCCTCGACGTCAAGGCCGAGGACACCGATGTCGAGATCCGCTACGGCACCGGCCGCTACCCGGACCTGAAGACCACCAAGCTGCTGGTCGAGCCGGTGTTCCCGGCGTGCGGGCGCGAGTACTACGAGCGCGTCAACGGCCGCGCTATCACCCGGCCCGAGCACCTGCACGGCCTGGTGCTGCTGCGCAGCCCGCTGGAGCCGTGGAAGCCGTGGTTCGAGACCGCCGGGCTGGACTGGCCCGAGCCCCAGACCGGCCCGCAGTTCAACGACATCGGGCTGATGCTGGAGGCGATCGCCTCCAACCAGGGCGTGGCGCTGGTGCGCCAGCGCATGGCGCGGCACTGGCTGTCGCTGGGGCAGATGGTGCGGCTGCTCGATGTGGAATCGGTATCGCCGCACGGCTACTACATCGTCGAGCGCGAGCAGGCACCGCTCAAGCCCGAGGCGCGCTATTTCGTCGACTGGCTGCTGAGCCTGGACTGGTAGGAGACCGCCCGTATGCAGAATCTGGAGATCCGGCTGCTGACGCCCGCCGATGCAGAGGTCTTCCACGCGCTGCGCCTGCAGGGCCTGGCCGAGGCGCCGGAAGCCTTTGCCGCCAGCCTGGAAGAAGAACAGGACCTGCAACCCGAGGCGGTGGCGCAGCGGCTCGCGCCGAGCCCCGACAAGGCTGTGTTCGGCGCCTTCGACGGCAGCGCGCTGGCCGGCGTGGTCGGCATCATGCGCGAGCCGCGCCGCAAGCACTGGCACAAGGCATCGATCTTCGGCATGTACGTGGCGCCGGGCTGGCGCGACAAGAAGCTCGGCCGCGCGCTGATGGAGCGCGCGCTGGAGCAGGCCGTCGCCATGGAGGGCGTGCGCCAGGTGATCCTGTGCGTCAATGCCGGCAGTGCGGGCGCGGTGCGCTTGTACGAATCGCTCGGCTTCGAGCGTTTCGGGCTGGAGCCCGATGCGTTGTACGTCGCGCCGCACTTCCACGACAAGCTCGACATGGTGCTGCGGCTGCCGGCCGCCCCGGCGCGGCCGGATCTCTGAAGGCGGCCCCCGCCTGTCCCGCCTTACCGCTGGCGGGCCGCCGGTGCTACGCTGAAACCGGCGCCCGTGCCCGCCGGGCATGATGAGCATTTTTGATCGGCCCGGCATGCCGAATTCACGTCCGGCGTGGTGCCCGCGCCAGGTGGCCTGCGCTATAGTCACCCGTCCCCCGCGGCTGGCACTGCACCGCCGCGGCCGGCAGGCCCGCAAACGATCACCACAGGCCGCCGCCCAGGAGACCCCACAGGAGTCGTTCATGAATGCCCCGCACGAAGCCCAAACCCTCGCTCCCGGCGCCGCCGAGAGTCCGGCCACGGCCGCGGCCGCGGCCGCCGCCGACGGCCGCCGCGACGCGCTGCTGGCCGGCCTGGCGCAGATCCTGCCCGACGCCGCGGTGCTGTGGAAGCCGGAAGACACCGTGCCCTATGAGTGCGACGGCCTGGCCGCATACCGTCAGGTGCCGATGGCGGTGGCGCTGCCCGACACCGAGGAGCAGGTCTGCGCCATCCTGCGGCTGTGCCACCAGCTGGGCGTGCCGGTGGTGCCGCGCGGTGCCGGCACCAGCCTGTCGGGCGGTGCCATGCCGATCGCCGAGGGCCTGGTGCTGTCGCTGGCCAAGTTCAAGCGCATCCTGTCGGTCGACCCGTATGCGCGCACCGCGGTGGTCCAGCCCGGCGTGCGCAACCTGGCCATCTCGGACGCCGCCGCGCCGCACAACCTGTACTACGCGCCCGACCCTTCGTCGCAGATCGCCTGCACCATCGGCGGCAACGTCAGCGAGAACTCCGGCGGCGTGCACTGCCTGAAGTACGGCCTGACCGTGCACAACGTGCTGCGCGTGCGCGCGGTGACGATGTCGGGCGAGGTGGTGGTGTTCGGCTCCGAGGCCCCCGACGCGCCCGGGCTGGACCTGCTGGCCGTGCTGATCGGCTCCGAGGGCATGCTGGCGGTGGTGACCGAGGTCACCGTGCGCCTGATCCCCAAGCCGCAGCTGGCGCAGGTGATCATGGCCTGCTTCGACGATGTCGAGAAAGGCGGCAACGCGGTCGCCGACGTGATCGCCGCGGGCATCATCCCGGCCGGGCTGGAGATGATGGACAAGCCCGCCACCGCCGCGGTGGAGCAGTTCGTGCATGCGGGCTATGACCTCGATGCCGCCGCGATCCTGCTGTGCGAGTCCGACGGCACCCCCGAGGAAGTGGCCGAGGAAATCGAGCGCATGAGCGCGGTGCTGACGGCATCGGGCTGCACCCGCATCGTGGTCTCGCAGAACGAGGCAGAGCGCCTGCGCTTCTGGAGCGGCCGCAAGAACGCCTTCCCGGCGGCGGGGCGGATTTCGCCCGACTATTACTGCATGGACGGCACCATCCCGCGCAAGCACATCGGCACGCTGCTCAAGCGCATCGAGGCCATGGAAGTGAAGTATGGCCTGCGCTGCATCAACGTGTTCCATGCCGGCGACGGCAACATGCACCCGCTGGTGCTGTTCGATGGCGGCGACCAGGACGAATGGCACCGCGCCGAGCTGTTCGGCGCCGACATCCTCGAGACCTGCGTCGAGCTGGGCGGCACCGTCACCGGCGAGCACGGCGTCGGCGTGGAGAAGCTCAACTCCATGTGCGTGCAGTTCTCGACCGCTGAGCGCGACGCCTTCTTCGGCGTCAAGGCCGCCTTCGACCCGGCGCGGCTGCTGAACCCCGACAAGGCCATCCCCACGCTGGCGCGCTGCGCCGAATACGGCAAGATGCACGTGAAGAAGGGCCTCCTGCCGCATCCCGAGCTGCCGCGCTTCTGAGCCCCGCCATGCGAGAGAATCCACGCCGGCGCCAGCACCACGAAGCCGTGGTGCGCCAGCGCCTGGGCCAGCCCGAGGCCGGCTGGCGCCAGCGCTGGTACACCATCATCTTCGAGGCTGACACGCGCGAGGGCCGTCTGTTCGATGTCGCGCTGCTGCTCGCCATCGTCACCAGCGTGATGATCGTGATGCTCGACAGCCTGCCCGCGGTGAACCAGCGCGCGGGCGGGGTATTCACGGCGCTGGAATGGATGTTCACGCTGCTGTTCACGGCCGAGTACGCCATGCGCCTGCTGGTGGTGCGGCGGCCGTGGCGCTATGCGCTGAGCTTCTACGGCATCATCGACTTCATCTCGATCATGCCGACCTGGCTGGCGTTCTTCGTGCCGGAACTGCATTTCCTGATCGACGTGCGGCTGCTGCGGCTGCTGCGCGTGTTCCGGATCCTGAAGCTGACGGTGTACTTCGAGGAAGCCGAGATCCTGTACCGTGCGCTGGTCAACAGCCGGCGCAAGATCTTCGTGTTCCTGGCGGCGGTGTTCATCATCACCGTGATCCTGGGCACGGTGATGTACGTGGTCGAGGGCCCGGAGCACGGCTTCCACAGCATCCCGGTCAGCATGTACTGGGCAGTGGTGACGCTGACCACCACCGGCTTCGGCGACATGGTGCCGAAGACGCCGCTGGGGCAGTTCATCACCTCGCTGACGATCCTGCTGGGCTACGGCATCATCGCCTTCCCCACCGGCATCGTGGGCGCCGAGCTGGCCGCCAGCATCATGAAGCGGCCGCTGACCACGCGCACCTGCACCCATTGCCTGACCGAGGGGCACGAGCCCGACGCACAGTATTGCAAGCACTGCGGCAGCCCGCTGCCGGCCTATCAGAACGACCGGCCCGAAGTCCCGGGCGGCCGCGACGGTTCGACCTGACCCTGGGCCTCGCCATAACACCCTCCCCATCTCGCACGACTATGCAAGCCACCCTCGACGCCTTCCGCGACGCCGTCAGGCAAGCCACCGAGACCCGCACCGCGCTGCGGCTGCGCGGCGGCGGCAGCAAGGACTTCTACGGCCAGCCGCCGCAAGGCCAGCTGCTGGACACGCGTGCCTACACCGGCATCGTCGACTACGACCCGGCCGAGCTGGTGATCACCGCCCGCTGCGGCACGCCGCTGGCCGAGATCGAAGCCGCGCTTGCGGAAAAGCGCCAGATCCTGGCATTCGAGCCGCCCCACTTCGCGCTGCCCGGCCAGTCCAGCGTGGCGACGCTGGGCGGTGCCGTCGCCGCCGGGCTGTCAGGCCCGCGCCGGCAGTCGGTGGGCGCACTGCGCGACTTCGTGCTGGGCGCGCAGCTGATGGACGGGCGCGGCGAGGTGATGGACTTCGGTGGCCAGGTGATGAAGAACGTCGCCGGCTATGACGTGTCGCGGCTGCTGGCGGGCTCGCTCGGCACGCTGGGGCTGATCCTGCAGGTTTCGGTCAAGGTGCTGCCGGCGCCGTTCGACGAGGCCACGCTGCGCTTCGAGATGGCGCAGGCCGAAGCCATCCGGCAACTGAACCAGTGGGGCGGGCAGCCGCTGCCGCTGGCGTCTTCGGTGTGGCATGCGGGCGTGCTGCACGTGCGCCTGTCCGGCGCCGGCGCCGCGGTGCGCGCGGCCTGCGCCCGGCTCGGCGGTGAGCGCCTGGACGCAGCGGCCGCGGCCGCGCTGTGGCAAGCGCTGCGCGAGCAGACCCACCCATTCTTCGCCACGGCGCACGCCGGCCGCGCGCTGTGGCGGCTGGCGGTGCCCACGGTGGCCGCGCCGCTGGCGCTGCCGGGCGAACAGCTGATCGAATGGGGCGGCGGCCAGCGCTGGTGGCTGCCCGAAGAGGGCTCGGCCAAGGCCGACGCCGAAAGCGTGCGCGCGGTGGCCCAGGCCGCCGGCGGGCATGCCACGCTGTTTCGCCACGGCGACAAGTCGATGGGCGTGTTCACGCCGCTGGCATCGCCGCTGGCCGCGATCCACCGCCGCCTGAAGGAGACCTTCGACCCCGCCTGCATCTTCAATCCGCAGCGCATGTACCCCGGGCTCTGAACCCGCGGGCCAAGACACTCCAGGCACTACACCCCACATCATGCAAACGACCCTGGCCGATTTTCTCCGCGACACGCCCGAAGGCGAGGAAGCCAAATCCATCGTCGGCAAATGCGTGCATTGCGGCTTCTGCACCGCCACCTGTCCCACCTACCAGCTGCTCGGCGATGAACTGGACGGGCCGCGCGGCCGCATCTACCTGATGAAGCAGGTGCTCGAAGGCCATGCCATCACCGAAAGCACGCGCCTGCACCTGGACCGCTGCCTGACCTGCCGCAACTGCGAATCGACCTGCCCCTCCGGCGTGCGCTACGGTCGCCTGGTCGACATTGGCCGCCAGCTGGTCGACGACAAGCTCGAGGCCGAAGGCGTGCGGCGTCCCGCCAGCCAGCGCATCGCGCGCTGGGTGCTGCGCGAGGGGCTGACGCGGCCGGCGCTGTTCGGCACGGCGCTGCGCCTGGGCCAGATGGTGCGCCCGCTGCTGCCAGGCACGCTGCGCGCCAAGGTGCCGCCGCTGTCGGCCAGCGCCGCGCCCGGCGCGTGGCCGCGCAACACGCATGCGCGCAAGATGCTGTTGCTCGACGGTTGCGTGCAGCCGGCGATGTCGCCCAACATCAATGCCGCCACCGCGCGCGTGTTCGACCGTGTCGGCGTACAACTGGTGGTGGCGCGCGAGGCCGGCTGCTGCGGCGCGATCCGCTTCCACACCGGCGACCACGATGGCGGCCTCGACAATATGCGCCGCAATATCGACGCCTGGTGGCCGCATGTCGAAGCCGGCGCCGAAGCCATCGTGATGACCGCGTCGGGCTGCGGCGCAATGGTCAAGGACTATGGCCACCTGCTGCGCAACGATCCCGCCTATGCCGAGCGCGCGCGCCGCATCTCGGCGCTGACGCGCGACCTGTCCGAGGTCCTGCCGGACTTCGCCGACGACCTGCACGCCGCCGCCGGCGCGGTGCCGCGCGACGGCCGGCGCGTGGCCTACCACCCGCCGTGCACGCTGCAGCACGGCCAGCAGATCCGCGGCAAAGTCGAAGCGCTCTTGACCGGCCTCGGCGTGGAAGTCAAACTCTGCGCTGACAGCCACCTGTGCTGCGGCTCGGCGGGCACTTACTCGGTGCTGCAGCCGGAACTGTCCCAGCGCCTGCGCGACGACAAGCTCGCCAAACTGCAGGCGACGCAGCCCGAAGCCATCGTCTCGGCCAATATCGGCTGCATCTCGCACCTGCAGGGCGGCACCGATACGCCGGTCATGCACTGGATCGAACTGGTCGACCGGATGCTGGGATAGCCCCCGACCGGAGCAAGGCCCTGTGGTTGTCTCCCCTCTCCCGCTTGCGGGAGAGGGGCGGGGGAGAGGGCAAGCGGTTCAAGATGCGATATCGCTTCGAGACACGCCCGCCCTCTCCCCCGGCCCCTCTCCCATAAATGGGAGAGGGGAGGAAGAGCCAACCAAACACGCCCCCATGCTCCAGACCTTTGCCATCCTGTTGGTTTTCCAGTCCGTCGGCGAGGTGATCAGCTACGCGCTGACCCTGCCCGTGCCCGGCCCTGTGCTCGGCATGATCCTGCTGTTCGGCTGGCTCGTCTTCGACGACCGGCTGCTGCCCGTGATCCAGGGCACCACCACCGAACTGCTCAAGCACCTGTCGCTGCTGTTCGTGCCCGCCGGCGTCGGCATCATGGTCCACGCCAACCGCATCGAGGGCGAGTGGATGCCGATCCTGGTCGCGCTGGTGGTGTCCACCTGGCTGGCCATCGCCACCACCGCGGTGGTGACGCGCATGCTGATGCGCAAGCGCTCCGGCACCCCCGACGCGCCGCCCGCCGACGCCAAGGGAGAACAGGCATGATGACGCCGCGCCTGAACGAGATCTGGGTCTACCTTGCCGCCAGCCCGCTGGTGGGCCTGACCGCGACGCTGCTGGCCTATGTGTTTGCCTTCCGCATCTACGAGAAATCGCGCTTCTCGCCGCTGGCGAACCCGGTGATGATCGCGGTGGCGCTGCTGGTCACGGTGCTGACCGTCACCGGCACGCCCTACAAGACCTACTTCGACGGCGCGCAGTTCGTGCACTTCCTGCTGGGGCCGGCGACGGTGGCGCTGGCGGTGCCGCTGTACCTGCAGCTGCCCAAGCTGCGCACCCATGTATTCCCGCTGCTGGCGGGACTGGTGGCGGGCTCGGTGGTGGCAGTGGTGTCGGCGGTGGGCATTGCCTGGCTGCTGGGTGCCTCGCCGGAAACCGTGCGCTCGCTCGCGCCCAAGTCGGTGACGATCCCGATCGCCATGGGCGTGGCCGAGAAGATCGGCGGGCTGCCGTCGCTGACGGCGGTGCTGGTGATGGGCACCGGCATCATCGGGGCGGTCAGCGCGACCATGCTGCTGAACCTGCTGCGCATCCGCGACTACAGCGTGCGCGGCTTTGCCACCGGCGTGGCGGCGCACGGCATCGGCACCGCGCGCGCGTTCCAGGTCAACCAGGAGGCCGGCGCCTTCGCCGCGCTCGGCATGGGCCTGAACGGCGTGCTGACCGCGATCCTGGTGCCGGTGATGGCGGCGTGGATGCCGCACTGACCTCCCGTCCCTGACATCCTCCTG
Organism: Cupriavidus phytorum; assembly: GCF_003254285.1. Lineage (NCBI taxonomy): Bacteria > Pseudomonadati > Pseudomonadota > Betaproteobacteria > Burkholderiales > Burkholderiaceae > Cupriavidus > Cupriavidus phytorum. The sequence continues at coordinate 212,155 of NZ_QKZN01000004.1, read as the reverse complement.
ACAGCACGCTGTCAGCAGCCCCCGCGCATGATGCGAGCTCCTCACTCCCCTACCTATGGATCCCAGGAGCCCATCATGAGCCAACGTCTGATCAACTGGCTGGAAATCCCCGTCGTCGACATGCCCCGCGCCATCGGCTTCTACGAGCAGGTCTTCGAGGTCCGGCTGCGCCGCGAAACCATGAGCCAGGTCGACATGGCCGTGTTCCCGCATCCCGATCCCGGCGGCACGCTGGTCGCCGGCGAAGGCTACCGGCCCAGCAACTACTACGGCACGGTGCCGTACCTGCACGCGCCGGAACTCGATGCGCTGCTGGCGCGTGCCGCGCGCGCCGGCGGCAAGACCGTGTTCGGGCCGCTGCGCCTGCCGGGCGAGATCGGCCGCATCGCGCATATCACCGACAGCGAAGGCAACCGCATCGGCCTGCACGAGCCGGTGGCCGGATGACCGCCATGGACCACGCCGACCGATGAGCCGCCGCGCCGACCGCCTGTTCCAGATCGTGCAGGTGTTGCGCGGCCGCCGCCTGACCACGGCGGCGCTGCTGGCGCAGCGGCTCGGGGTCTCGGAACGCACCGTCTACCGTGATATCCAGGCGCTGTCGCTGTCGGGCGTGCCGGTCGAGGGCGAGGCCGGCATCGGCTACCGGCTGCGCGCCGACTTCGACGTCCCGCCGCTGATGTTCACCGCCATGGAAGTGGAAGCGCTGGTCGCCGGCTTGCGGCTGCTGAAGGCCTGGGGTGGCGGCGCGCTCGCCGCCGCGGCCGATCCCGCGCTGGAGAAGCTGATGGCGGCGCTGCCGCCGCCGCGCCGGCTGGCGGCTCAGCAAAGCCGCGTGTTTGCGCCCGAATACGTCAACCAGGCGCATGTGCGCGAGGCCTTCGACGTGGTGCATGGGGCGCTGGGCGCGCACAAGCTGCTGCAGCTCGACTACTGCGACGTGCAGCAGCGCATCACCGAACGCGTAGTGATGCCGCTGGGGCTGTTCTTCTGGGGCAATGCCTGGCTGCTGGCGACGTGGTGCACCACGCGCGAGGACTATCGCAGCTTCCGGCTCGACCGCTGCCGCGCCATCCGCATGCTCGACGACCACTTCCACGAGACCCCGGAGCGCTCGCTCAACGGCTTCCTGCGCGCGGTGCGCGCCGGCGGCGGTTGAGGCTCAGGCCGCCGGGTCGGACAGCAGCCGCTCGATATCGGCGCGCAGTTCTTCCGGCTTGGTGGTCGGCGCATAGCGCTTGAACACGGTGCCGTCGCGGCGCAGCAGGAACTTGGTGAAATTCCACTTGATGCCCTGGGTACCGAGCACGCCACGCTTTTCGGTGGTCAGCCACTGGTACAGCGGATGGGCATTGGGACCGTTGACGTCGATCTTGGCGAACATCGGGAAGCGCACCGCGAAACGCGTCTCGCAGAACTGGCCGATCTGCTGCGCATCGCCGGGCTCCTGCTTGCCGAACTGGTTGCACGGGAAGCCCAGCACCTCCAGGCCGCGCCCGTGATACTCGTCATAGAGCTTCTGCAGGCCCTCGTACTGCGGGGTAAAGCCGCATTCGCTGGCAGTATTGACCACCAGCATCACCTTGCCCTGGAACTGCGACAGCGGCACCGGCTGGCCGGCGAGCGAGTTGGCTTCGAACTGGTAGACATTGCTCATGGCAGACTCCTGTAGGTAGCCCAAGCATACCGCCACGCGCGGCAATGCGCAGCCATGGTCAGCACTGCGCAGCCCTCAGATGACGTTGAGATGCTCGGTGCCGGCGCCCAGGTCCGAGTCCTTGGCGTGGGTGCTGTGCAGCTTGATCATCAGGCGCAGGTCGTTGAGCGAGTCGGCGTTGCGCAGTGCGTCCTCGTAGGTGATCTTGCCCTGCTCGTACAGGTCGAACAGCGCCTGGTCGAACGAGATCATGCCCTGCTCGCGCGACTTCTTGATGACTTCCTTGAGCTCGTGGATCTCGCCCTTGAAGATCAGGTCGGCCACCAGCGGCGTGCCGATCATGATCTCCACCGCCGGCACCCGGCCCTTGCGGCCGGCGCGCGGCAGCAGGCGCTGCGAGATCATCGCCTTCAGGTTCAGCGACAGGTCGATCAGCAGTTGCTGGCGCTTTTCCTCGGGGAAGAAGTTGACCACGCGGTCGATCGCCTGGTTGGCGTTGTTGGCGTGCAGCGTGGCCAGGCACAGGTGGCCGGTCTCGGCGTACTGCATCGCGTACTCCATGGTCTCGCGGTCGCGGATCTCGCCGATCAGGATCACGTCGGGGGCCTGGCGCAGCGTGTTCTTCAGCGCCACGTGCCAGGACTCGGTATCGATGCCGACCTCGCGCTGCGTGACGATGCAGTTCTGGTGCGCGTGCACGTACTCGATCGGATCCTCGATGGTGATGATGTGGCCGTAGGAGTGCGCATTGCGGTGGTCCAGCATCGCCGCCAGCGTGGTCGACTTGCCCGAGCCGGTCGCGCCGGTCACGATCACCAGCCCGCGCTTGGCCATGACCACGTCATGCAGCGTCTGCGGCAGGTCCAGGTCGGCCACCGACGGAATGCGCGTATTGATGGTGCGCACCACCATGCCGGCCTTGCCCTGCTGGATGAAGGCCGACACGCGGAAGCGCCCGGCCTTGGGCGCGCTGATCGCAAAGTTGCATTCGCGGCTGGTATCGAAGTCCTGCACCTGGCGCTCGTTCATCACCGAGCGCACCAGCCCCAGCGCCTGGGTCGGGTTCAGCGGCTGCTGCGACACCGGCGTGATCTTGCCGTCGACCTTGATCGCCGGCGGGAAGTCCGACGTGATGAACAGGTCCGAGCCGCGGTTGCTGACCATCAGCTCGAGCAGGTCGTTGATGTACTTGGCGGCGGATTCGCGGTCGAGCATGGCGGTGTCCTGCTGGAAGAAGGGTGAAGGCGCAGGCGGGCCTCAGCCCATGAACGCGTCCGGGTTCTTGGCAATCGCGCGCGCGTCGTTGTAGCTGATGACGCTGCGCTTGATCAGGTCCGACAGGCACTGGTCCAGCGTCTGCATGCCCAGCCCGCTGCTGGTCTGCATCATCGAGTACATCTGCGCGATCTTGTTCTCGCGGATCAGGTGGCGGATCGCGGGCGTGGCGATCATGATCTCGTGCGCGGCGGTGCGGCCGTTGCCGTCGCGGGTCTTCAGCAGCGTCTGCGAGATCACCGCCTCGAGCGATTCGGACAGCATGGTGCGCACCATGTCCTTCTCTTCGGGCGGGAACACGTCGACCACGCGGTCGATGGTCTTGGCCGCCGAGCTGGTGTGCAGCGTGCCGAAGACCAGGTGGCCAGTCTCGGCCGCGGTCAGCGCCAGGCGGATGGTCTCCAGGTCGCGCAGTTCGCCCACCAGGATCACGTCGGGGTCTTCGCGCAGCGCCGAGCGCAGCGCGTTGGCAAACGAATGCGTATGCGGCCCCAGCTCGCGTTGGTTGATCAGGCTCTTCTTGGAGCTGTGCACGAATTCGATCGGGTCCTCCACCGTCAGGATGTGGCCCATGTCGTTTTCATTGCGATGGTCGACCATCGCCGCCAGCGTGGTGGACTTGCCCGAGCCGGTCGGGCCCGTCACCAGCACCAGCCCGCGCGGCTTCATGCACAGGTCGGCAAACACCGCCGGCGCGCGCAGCTCTTCCAGCGTCAGCACCTTGGACGGAATGGTACGGAACACCGCGGCGGCGCCGCGCTGGGTGTTATAGGCATTGACGCGGAAGCGCGACAGGCCGGCAATCTCGAACGAGAAATCGATTTCGAGGCGTTCCTCGTAGGCCTTGCGCTGGGTGTCGCTCATGATGTCGTACACCATGGCGTGGACATCCTTGTGCGTCATCGAGGCGACGTTGATGCGCCGCATGTCGCCGTGGATCCGCACCATCGGCGGCATGTCCGCGGACAGATGAAGATCGGACGCCTTGTTCTTGACGGCGAAAGCCAATAGCTGCGCGATGTCCATCTATAATGACCCCACCCTGATTTGTTATCGGTACTTGACGTACCTTTTATATATGTTCGCCGGATTATGTCTGTGATTGCCGCCAACTTGCAAGCCGTGCGCCAGGGCATTGCGGCGGCAGCACAACAGGCCGGCAGGCAACCCGCGGACGTCGCCCTGCTGGCCGTTTCCAAGACCGTTTCCCCCGACCGCATAAGGGCCGCATACGCCGCCGGACAGCGCCAATTCGGCGAGAACTACGTCCAGGAAGGCATCGACAAGATCGCCGCGCTGGCCGACCTGCGCGACCGCCTGCAATGGCATTTCATCGGCCCGTTGCAAAGCAACAAGACGCGGCCGGTGGCGGAACATTTCGACTGGGTCCACACCATCGACCGGCTCCGGATCGCCGAGCGGCTGTCGGCGCAGCGCCCGGCCGGCATGCCGGCGCTGCAGGTCTGCATCCAGGTCAATATCAGCGGCGAAGCCAGCAAGAGCGGCGTCGCCCCGGCCGAGGTGCCCGCGCTGGCGCATGCGGTCGCCGCCCTGCCCAATCTGCGGCTGCGCGGGTTGATGGCGATCCCCGAGCCTGAGCACGACCCCGCCGCGCAACGCCGACCGTTCGCCGCCATGCGCGCCATGTTGCAGTCGCTGCGCGCCGACGGCCTGGCGCTCGACACGCTGTCGATGGGCATGTCGGGCGACATGGAGGCCGCCATCGCCGAGGGCGCCACCCTGGTGCGGATCGGCACCGCCATCTTCGGCGCGCGCGGCTGACGTCCGCGCCCCGACCGGAAACTTTCAGACCCCAGAGACCTTCATGCTCGACACCCTCACCTTCGGTTTTCTTGGCGGCGGCAACATGGCTTCCGCACTGATCGGCGGCCTGATCGCGCGCGGCGTGCCCGCCGGCGCGATCCGCGTGGTCGACCCGTTCCCCGAAGCGCAGCAGCGCCTGGCGCGCGACCTCGGCGTGCATGCCGCCGGAGCGCCGGACGCCGTCTTCGGCGCCAGCGATGTGCTGGTGCTGGCGGTCAAGCCGCAGCAGTTCCGCGACGCCGCGGCGCAGCTGCTGCCGCACCTGCCGGCCGATGGCCCGGGCAACCTGGTGATCAGCGTGGCCGCCGGCATCCGGCTGCAGGACATGCAGCGCTGGCTCGGCGGGCGCGACCGCGTGGTGCGCGCGATGCCGAATACGCCGGCGCTGTCGGGCATGGGCATGACGGGGCTGGCCGCACCGGCGGCGCTGTCGGCCGAGGATCGCGCGATTGCCAGCGCCGTGGCCGAGGCCGTCGGCAAGTGCGTGTGGGTCGATGGCGATGACCAGATCGACGCCGTCACCGCGATTTCCGGCAGCGGCCCGGCCTATGTGTTCTATTTCATCGAGGCCATGCAGCGCGCCGCCACCGAACTGGGGCTCAGCGCCGAACAGGGGCGCGAGCTGGCGGTGGAGACCTTCCGCGGCGCGGCCACGCTGGCGGGGCAGTCACCCGAGCCAGTGGCAACGCTGCGCGAGCGCGTAACGTCGAAGGGGGGCACCACCTATGCGGCGCTGACCGCGATGGACGCTTCGGGCATCGCCGATGCCTTCGTGCGCGCGATGCACGCGGCCGCGGCGCGTGGCAAGGAGATGGGGGCGGAGTTCGGGAAGGATTGAGGTACTGCAACGCCAGCAGCAAGCTCCCCTCTCCCATAAATGGGAGAGGGGAGCAAACCCTCAGTCAGCGTAGCAATCGCCGATAGCAATCACCGCACCGCATACGCCAGCGCCGTGCCCGCAAACATGCAGGCCCCCAGCCAGTTGTTGTGCCGGAACGCCGCGAAGCACCGCATCCGGTCGCGCTCGCGGATCAGCGTGTAGTGGTAGCCGGCACAGCCGATCGCAGCAACCAGCCCCACCCAGTACGGCCAGCCCAGCCCAAGCAGCACGCCCGCCCATGCCATCAGCGCAAAGAACGCGGCGTAGCACAGCATGATCGCCGCCACGTCGAAGCGCCCGAAGGTGATGGCCGAGGTCTTCATGCCGATCAGCAGGTCGTCGTCGCGATCGACCATGGCATAGGCGGTGTCATACGCCACCGCCCAGAACACATTGGCCAGCAGCATCAGCCACGCCACCGGCGGCACCTGGTCCTGGATCGCGGCGAACGCCATCGGGATGCCGAAGCCGAACGCGATCCCCAGGTAGGCCTGCGGAATCGCGAAGAAACGCTTGAAGAACGGGTACGTGCCCGCCACCACCGCCGCCACCACCGCCAGCCACTTGGTCAGCGCATTCAGCGGCAGCACCAGCATGAACGCCACCAGCGCCAGCACGGCGGCCACCGCCAGCGCTTCCCATGCGGCAATCTTGCCGGCGGTCAGCGGCCGCTCCCGCGTCCGCTTGACGTGCTTGTCGAAGTCCCGGTCGGCCCAGTCGTTGATGGCGCAGCCGGCCGAGCGCATCAGGAAGGTGCCGGCGACGAAAATCCAGAACAGGCCCCAGCGCGGCGGCCCGTCTGCCGCCATCCACATGGCCCACAGCGTCGGCCACAGCAGCAGCAGCGTGCCGATGGGCTTGTCGATGCGCACCAGGCGCGCGTAGAGGGCAAGGCGTTCAAGCATGGGGGTCGGGGGCAACGGCGAGAGGGTCTGCACGGCGTGGATCCGGGGCGGGCGATTCAATGAAAACGCGCCGCAGCCCGGACGGCTGCGACGCGCGGTGCCGGCCGCCGCGGGCGCGGCAGCCAGGAGAGCGGGCCGGCCTCAGGCCAGCATCGAGCGCAGCATCCACGCGGTCTTTTCATGCGTCTGCATGCGCTGGGTCAGCAGGTCGGCCGAGGGCTCGTCGCCAGCGGCATCGATCACCGGGAAGATCGAGCGCGCGGTGCGCACCACGGCTTCCTGGCCTTCGACCAGCTTGCGGATCATGTCGGTGGCCTCGGGCACGCCCTCTTCCTCGGCGATCGACGACAGGCGCGCGTATTCCTTGTAGGTGCCGGGGGCCGGGTAGCCCAGCGCGCGAATACGCTCGGCGATCGAGTCCACGGCCAGCGCCAGTTCGTTGTACTGGGTCTCGAACATCAGATGCAGCGTATTGAACATCGGACCCGTCACGTTCCAGTGGAAGTTGTGGGTCTTCAGGTAGAGGGTATAGGTGTCCGCCAGCAGCTTGGACAGCCCTTCCGCGATCTTCTTGCGGTCCTTGTCGGAAATACCGATATTCACGCTCATCTCGTTCTTCTTTGCCATGGTAGATACGCTCCGTTCTGGGTATAGCCACGAGGCGCGCCGCCGGGCTTGCCGAATCGTGGCGATTCGGGGGCCGGGCGGCGCGGTACCCCGCATTATTGCACCGGGCAACGGTCCCGGCCAAACCCCGCGCCGGGCGGCCGTTGCCGGGCGGGCGCTTATTGCAGGTTGAGCGCCCGCTTCACGCCCTCGCCGTAGGCCGGGTCGGCCTTGCTGAAGTGTTCCAGCTGCACGCGCACGATGGCCTCCGGCACACCCTGCATCGCCGCCGCGATATTGGCGAACAGGCGCTGGCGCTGGCCTTCGTCGAACAGGCGGAACAGCGCGCCGGGCTGGCTGTAGTAGTCGGTGTCGACGCGGTGGTCCCAGCGGTCGGCGGCGCCGTCGAGCGCCAGCGGCGGCTCGATGGCGCGCTCGCTGGCGGCGTAGGCGCTTTCGCGGTTGGGCTCGTAGTTGAGCTTGCCGCCCTGGTTGCCGTCCACGCGCATCGCGCCGTCACGGTGGAAGCTGTTGTGGAACGGGCATTTCGGCGCATTGACCGGGATCTGGGCGTGGTTGATGCCCAGGCGGTAGCGCTGCGTGTCGCCATACGAGAACAGCCGTCCCTGCAGCATCTTGTCGGGCGAGAAGCCGATGCCGGGCACGATGTTGGCCGGGTTCATCGCGACCTGCTCGACCTCGGCAAAATAGTTGTCCGGGTTGCGGTTGAGCTCGACCACGCCCACGTCGATCAGCGGGTAGTCCTTGTGCGGCCAGACCTTGGTCAGGTCGAACGGGTTGATGTGGTATTTGGCCGCCTCGGCCTCCGGCATGACCTGCACGCGCAGGTTCCAGCGCGGGAAGTTGCCGCGCTCGATATTGTCGAACAGGTCGCGCTGGGCGCTCTCGCGGTCGTTGGCCACCACTTTGGCGGCTTCCTCGTTGGTCCAGTTCTCCACGCCCTGCTGCGACTTGAAGTGGAACTTGACGTAGAAGCGCTCGTTATTGGCGTTGATGAACGAGTACGTGTGCGAGCCGAAGCCGTGCATCTGCCGGTAGTTCTGCGGCAGGCCGCGATCGCTCATCAGGATGGTGACCTGGTGCAGCGATTCCGGATGGCGCGACCAGAAGTCCCACACCGCGATCGGGTCGCGCAGGTTGGTACGCGGGTTGCGCTTCTGCGTGTGGATGAAGTCGGGGAACTTGAGCGGGTCGCGCACGAAGAACACCGGCGTGTTGTTGCCGACCAGGTCCCAGTTGCCTTCGTCGGTATAGAACTTGATCGAGAAGCCGCGCACGTCGCGCTCGGCGTCGGCCGCGCCGCGCTCGCCGGCGACGGTGGAGAAGCGGATGAACAGCGGCGTTTCCTTGCCGACCTCGGCAAACACCGAGGCCTTGGTGTACTTCGTGATGTCGTGCGTGATGCGCAGCGTGCCGTAGGCGCCGGAGCCCTTGGCGTGGACGCGGCGCTCGGGGATGACTTCACGGTCGAAGTGGGCCAGCTTTTCGAGGAACCAGACATCCTGCAGCAGCATCGGGCCGCGGGGGCCGGCGGTCTGCGAGTTCTGGTTATCGGCGACCGGTGCGCCGGCAGCAGTGGTGAGAGTGTCCTTCTTGCTCATCTTTTCCTCTTTGTGGGTCGGCTGAAAGGGAACGCCGCGTCAGTGCGCGGCGGCATAGCAGGCCAGGCAATCGAGCAGGCAGCGCCCCATGCGGAGGGAAAAACGGGGCTGGGTCGGTGTCGTTGTCAGTGACTGGGCGCTGGTGCTCATCATCGGTTCCTGTCTTGCGTCGACGCCATCCGCATCGACAGGAGCCAGTCTACAAATTATCTATCAGGTTGAGAATTTAATTATTTATACCTATGTATTAGGTCAAATCTATTTGGGGTTAGTGAAACTTATGCCAGCGGCAAGTGAGCGCCCCAAGGCAGCGCGACGAAATGACCCGTTCGGAAAGCAGAAATGACAACAGCCGCAGCGGAGTCTCCGCTGCGGCCGTTGCTTGGACGGTTCTTCGACGCGACCGCTCAGGCGGCTTCGGCCAGTTCCTTGGCGTCGAGCTTGCGCACGCCTGGCAGGTCGCACGCGGCGACGGCGTTGGCCAGCGCTTCCATCGCCGGCAGGCGGGTGAAGCTCTTGCGCCAGGCCAGCACCACGCGCCGGTCGGGCACCGGGTCGGCAAACGGCACGTACGACAGCATGTCGCCCTTGGCTTTCAGGTCGGGCACCGAGGTGCGCGGCAGCACGGTGATGCCGACCCCGCTGGCCACCATATGGCGAATGGTCTCGAGCGACGAGCCCTCGAAGGTCTTCTGGATGCCGTCGGCCGCCTGCGAAAAGCGCGACAGCTCCGGGCACACGCCCAGCACGTGGTCGCGGAAGCAATGGCCGCTGCCCAGCAGCAGCATGGTCTGCTGCTTCAGTTCCTCGGGATCGACCGCGTGCGCCTGTGCCAGCTGGTGGCCACGCGGCACTGCCACGACAAAAGGTTCGTCATAGAGCGGGCGCACCGTCAGGCCGGAATCGGGGAATGGCTCGGCCATCACCGCGCAGTCGATCTCGCCCTGCTTGAGCAGCTCGATCAGCTTGTGGGTGTAGTTCTCCTGCAGCATCAGCGGCATCTGCGGCACGGTGTCGATCATCTGCTTGACCAGCGACGGCAGCAGGTACGGCCCGATGGTGTAGATCACGCCCACGCGCAGCGGCCCCGCCAGCGGGTCCTTGCCCTGCTTGGCGATCTCGCGGATGGCCATGGTCTGCTCCAGCACACGCTGGGCCTGCGCCACGATCTGCTCGCCGACCGACGTCACCGACACCTCGGAGGTGCCGCGCTCGAAGATCTGCACGTTGAGTTCGTCTTCCAGCTTCTTGATGGCGACCGACAGCGTCGGCTGCGACACGAAGCAGGCTTCGGCGGCCCGGCCGAAATGGCGCTCGCGCGCCACGGCGACGATGTACTTGAGTTCGGTGAGCGTCATGACTTATCAAATCCGGGTAGGCGATAGATTTTACCTTCGATTGTCGGATCTGTCAGAGTGCCCGCTTCACGCGAGCCGGTATGGGCAGGCTCCGCCACAAAGCCGGCCAAAGACGTCAATCAGGCCTTCAGGTAGTGCTCGCGTCCACCCAGCCAGCGCGACAGGTGCGCTTCGACCGCTTCCGGATAGTGCGCCAGCATCAGCTCGGCCGCCGCCTGGGCGTACTCGACCAGCCAGGCATCGGTCTGCAGGTCGGCAAAGCGCAACATCGCCTCGCCGGACTGGCGCGCGCCGAGGAATTCGCCCGGGCCGCGGATCTCCAGGTCGCGCCGCGCGATCTCGAAGCCGTCGGTGGTCTCGCGCATGGTCGCCAGGCGCTCGCGCGCGGTGGGTGACAGCGGCGCCTGGTACATCAGCAGGCAGACCGATTCGGCGCTGCCGCGCCCGACCCGGCCGCGCAGCTGGTGCAGCTGCGCCAGGCCGAAGCGCTCGGCATGCTCGATCACCATCAGCGAGGCATTGGGCACGTCCACGCCGACCTCGATCACGGTTGTGGCCACCAGCACCTGCAGCCGGTTGGCGCTGAAGTCATCCATCACCGCGGCCTTCTCCGCCGGCGGCAGGCGCCCGTGCACCAGGCCCACGCGCAGGTCGGGCAGCGCGGCCACCAGCGTCTCGTAGGTCTCGACCGCGGTCTGCAGCTGCAGCGCCTCGCTTTCCTCGATCAGCGGGCACACCCAGTAGACCTGGCGGCCTTCGGCGGCGGCATGGTGGATGCGCCCGATCACCTCGTCGCGGCGCTCGTCGTTGACCAGCCGCGTGACGATGGGCGTGCGCCCCGGCGGCAGCTCGTCGATCACCGAGACGTCGAGGTCGGCGTAGTACGTCATGGCCAGCGTGCGCGGGATCGGCGTGGCCGACATCATCAGCTGGTGCGGCACGGTTTCGGCCGGGCTGAGCGCGACCGGTGTATCGGCCGCGCCGGCCTTGCCGCGCAGCGCCAGGCGCTGCGCCACGCCGAAGCGGTGCTGCTCGTCGACCACCGACAGCCCCAACTTTGCAAAACGCACGGTGTCCTGGATCAGCGCATGGGTGCCGATCACCAGCTGGGCTTCGCCCGATTCCACGCGCGCCACCGCCGCGCGCTTGTCGCGCGCCTTCTGGCTGCCGGCCAGCCACGCCACCGGCACGCCCAGCGGCTCCAGCCACGCCGACAGCTTGCGGAAATGCTGCTCGGCCAGGATCTCGGTCGGCGCCATCAGCGCCGCCTGGAAACCGGCATCGATGGCCTGGCACGCCGCCAGCGCGGCGACGATGGTCTTGCCGCTGCCGACGTCACCCTGCAGCAGCCGGTGCATCGGGTGCGGCAGGCTCATGTCGGCGGCGATTTCGCCGACCACGCGCTGCTGCGCGCCGGTGAGCCGGAACGGCAAGGCCGCCAGGAAGCGCGTCAGCAGCCCGCCCTCGCGGCGCGGCATGGTCGGCGCGGTCTTGTCGCGGCGCGCCGCGTGCGCGCGCCGCAGCGAAATCTGCTGAGCCAGCAGTTCGTCGAACTTGACGCGCTGCCAGGCCGGATGCGAACGGTCGGCCAGCGCGGCCTCGCTTTCCTGCGGCGGCGGCGCATGCAGCAGCCGCAGGCAGTCGGCCAGCGGAAGCAGCTGCAGGCGCGCCAGCGGCCCCTTCAGCACCGGTTGTGGCAGCGTCTCGGGCAGGGGCGTGCGCGCCAGCGCGCCGCCGATGGCCTTGCGCAAATAGGCCTGCGGGATGCCGGCGGTGGACGGGTACACCGGCGTCAGGCGGTCGGGCAGCGCCTCGCCCGCCAGCACCGGGCGCACCGTCGGATGGACCATCTCGGCGCCGAAGAAGCCGCCGCGCACCTCGCCGCGCACGCGCAGGCGCACGCCTTCGGCCATCTGCTTGGTCTGGCTGCCGTAGAAGTTAAGGAAGCGCAGGGTCAGCTCGCCGCTGTCGTCGGCAAGCTTCACCACTAGCTGGCGGCGCGGGCGGAAGGTGACTTCGTTGGAGATGACCTCGCCTTCCACCTGCGCCGGCAGCCCGAGTCCGGCACGGTGGATGGCCTCGGCGATCGGCACCACCGTGGTCTCGTCCTCGTAGCGCATCGGCAGGTGCAGCACCAGGTCGACCGGGCGGCGCAGGCCCAGCTTGGCCAGGCGGGCGGCGGCCGTGGATGCGCCCGAGCCTGCGGCCTTGCCCTTGGCTGCGCCGGCCTTGCCGCGCGCGGGCGCCGCCGCGTCATTGGCGTCGGCAGGGTCCTGGATCGGTTCGGCGGCGGTTCCGGGCATCGGTGGAAAAGTTGGCAGCGGTCGCTGCGGGCTTCTGGACTGGCTGGCGCGGTGCCGGCGAATGGCCGGTATCACGCCCGGGCCGGCGGCAAGCGCGCCCCTGGCCTTACAATATCGGATTCGCCGATTGTACCCATGCCGGCTGCCAAACCGGGCAGCGGAGTGACGCGCCAGGCCCGGCGCCCGCCTCCGCCACTGCCTGCAGACCGCACAGACCGCCCCTCCCACGATGTTGACGCTTTCCGATTTCGACTTTCCGCTGCCGCCCGAACTGATCGCCCAGAGCGCGCTGCCCGACCGCAGCGCCAGCCGGCTGCTGGTGGTGGAGCGGCTCGCCCCCGGCGACACCGCCGACGCGGTGCGCATGGCCGACCGCGCCTTCAGCGACATCGTCGACTACCTGCGTCCGGACGACCTGCTGGTGTTCAACGACACCCGCGTGATCAAGGCCCGCTTCTTCGGCCACAAGCCCAGCGGCGGCAAGGTCGAGGTGCTGGTGGAGCGCGTGCTCGACACCCATACCGTGCTGGCCCAGGTGCGTGCCTCCAAGACGCCGGCCGAAGGCAGCGCCCTGCACCTGGCCGACGATGCCTTCGCCGTGACCGTGGGCCCGCGCGTGGACCAGTTCTTCACGCTGCGCTTCCCCGAGCCCGCGCTGGACCTGATCGAGCGCTACGGCCGCCTGCCGCTGCCGCCGTATATCACGCACGATCCGGACGCCTACGACGAAACCCGCTACCAGACTGTCTACGCGCGCAGCCCCGGCGCGGTCGCCGCGCCCACCGCGGGCCTGCATTTCGACGACGCGCTGTTCGCCCGGCTCGATGCCGCGGGCGTACGCCGCGCCTTCCTGACGCTGCACGTGGGCGCCGGCACCTTCCAGCCGGTGCGCACCGAGAATCTCGCCGAGCACAAGATGCATTCGGAGTGGTACGCGATTTCGGAGGACCTGGCGCAGGCGGTGCGCGACGCGCGCGCGCGCGGCGGCCGCGTGATCGCGGTCGGCACCACCTCGCTGCGCGCGCTGGAATCGGCCGCGCAGCCCGACGGCACGCTCGCCGCCGGCAGCAGCGATACCGATATCTTCATCACGCCCGGCTACCGCTTCCGCCTGGTCGACGCGCTGATCACCAACTTCCACCTGCCCAAGTCGACGCTGCTGATGCTGGTGTCGGCGCTGGCCGGGGTGCAAGCCATCCGCGCCGCCTACCGCCATGCGGTCGAGCAGCGCTACCGCTTCTTCAGCTACGGAGACGCCATGCTGCTGACCCGCCAGCCGGACGCCGCCGCCGCGGCCTGATCTCAGACTATTCGACATGCTCAACTTCGAACTCATCACCACCGACGGCAACGCCCGCCGCGGCCGCGTCACGCTGAACCACGGCGTGGTCGAAACGCCGATCTTCATGCCGGTGGGTACCTATGGCTCGGTCAAGGCGATGTCGCCGCTGGAACTGAACGAGATCGGCGCGCAGATCATCCTCGGCAACACCTTCCACCTGTGGCTGCGCCCGGGGCTGGACGTGGTCAATGCCCATGACGGCCTGCACCGCTTTATCGGCTGGGACAAGCCGATCCTGACCGACTCCGGTGGCTTCCAGGTGTTTTCGCTCGGCGATCTGCGCAAGATCACCGAAGATGGCGTCACCTTTGCCTCGCCGGTCAACGGCGACAAGCTCTTCCTGTCGCCCGAGATCTCGATGCAGATCCAGCGCACGCTGAATTCCGACATCGTCATGCAGTTCGACGAATGCACCCCTTACGAGATCGATGGCCGCCCCGCCACGCATGAGGAAGCGGCCAAGTCGATGCGCATGAGCCTGCGCTGGGCCAAACGCTCGCGCGACGAGTTCGAGCGGCTGGCCAATCCCAACGCGCTGTTCGGCATCGTCCAGGGCGGCATGTACGAAGACCTGCGCGACGAGTCGCTGGCGGGGCTGTCCGAGCTGGACTTCCACGGCTTTGCCATCGGCGGGCTGTCGGTGGGCGAGCCCAAGGAGGACATGATGCGCGTGCTGGAGCACGTGGCGCCGCGCCTGCCGGCCAACAAGCCGCACTACCTGATGGGCGTGGGCACGCCCGAGGACCTGGTTGCCGGCGTCGCCGCCGGAGTCGACATGTTCGACTGCGTGATGCCGACCCGCAACGCGCGCAACGGCTGGCTCTTCACCCGCTACGGCGACGTCAAGATCAAGAACGCCGCGCACCGCAACGATCCGCGCCCGCTCGACGAGAGCTGCGCCTGCTACACCTGCCGCAATTTCTCGCGCGCCTACCTGCACCACCTGCATCGCGTCGGCGAGATCCTGGGCGCGCGCCTGAACACGATCCACAACCTGCACTATTACCTGCAGCTGATGCGCGAGGTGCGCGAGGCGATCGAGCAGCACCGCTTCACCGATTTCCGCCGCCAGTTCGCTGCCGACCGCGCCCGCGGCACGCAGTGACGGCGCGGCCGGTCCGAGAACTTTAGCGGCCGTGCCGGTCGAATAGCGGGGTCATTTCCATCGTCATTCCCGCGCAGGCGGGAATCCAGCGTCTTTTGAAGTCACTGGGTTCCCGCCTGCGCGGGAACGACATGCAAGCTGTGAGTCGCCCCGGCATCACCCCGAACAAACCCGTATTCCGCCCTAGAATGCCAGGGGCGGGCTGAATGCGAATGGTAGAATGTTCGATTAATTGACTGACTTTTGTGACGGAGAATCAACGTGCTGATTTCTAACGCATTTGCCCAGACCGCCGGTGCCGGCGGCGCGGCTGGCGGCCTGATGAGCTTCCTGCCCATCATCCTGATGTTTGGTGTGCTGTGGTTCATCATGATCCGCCCGCAGATGAAGCGCCAGAAGGAAGCCAAGGCAATGCTCGAAGCGCTGGCCAAGAACGACGAAGTCGTCACTGCCGGCGGCATCCTGGGCCGCGTGACCAAGGTCACCGACCAGTACGTCAGCCTGGAAATCGCCGAAGGCACCGAGATCACGGTGCAGAAGAATGCCGTGACCACGGTGCTGCCCAAGGGCTCGCTGAAGGCGCTCTGATCCCCGGATCGCTCGCGACTCCCGCCTTTGTCTTTTCCGGCATGCCCGTTCGCGCATGCCCCGGCAGCCGCCTGATCCAGCCCGACGAAGCCCTAGCGGCTTCGCTCCGCGGCTGCCAGGCGGCTGTTTGCCAAACCGGTTCGGCCCCGCCGACGTGGCGCGCCACGCCTGCGCCGGCCCCGCCAACCGCTGAATGACTGGCCCGAGATGAATCGTTATCCGCTTTGGAAATACCTCGTGATCCTGGTGGCCCTGGCCATCGGCATCATCTACACCTTGCCGAACTTCTTCGGCGAGGCGCCCGCCGTGCAGGTGTCCTCGGGCAAGGCCACGGTCAAGGTCGACCTGTCGATGCAGAAACAGGTTGAAGAGATCCTGGCGCAGAACCAGCTGCAGCCCGACGGCGTCTTCTTCGATATTTCCGGCCAGTCGGGCTCGGTCAAGGCGCGCTTCCGCACCACCGACGAGCAGCTCAAGGCCAAGGACGTGCTGTCGCGCGCGCTGAACCCGGACGCGTCCGACCCCGCCTACGTGGTCGCGCTGAACCTGCTGTCTGGCTCGCCGCGCTGGCTGACCTCGCTGCACGCGCTGCCGATGTACCTGGGCCTGGACCTGCGCGGCGGCGTGCACTTCCTGCTGCAGGTCGACATGAAGGGCGCGGTCGACAAGAAGCTCGACAGCCTGGCCGGCGACGCGCGCACCCTGCTGCGCGACAAGAACATCCGCCACGGCGGCATCGACCGCGACGGCGAGCGCCTGACGGTGCGCTTCAACAACGCCGACGACGCCAGCCGCGCGCGCGCGCTGCTGACCGACAACGTGCGCGAAGTAGCCTTCGCCATGGACGGCAACAACATCGTCGGCACCTTCACCGAGGCCGCCCGCCGCGCCGTGCAGGACGCCGCGGTCAAGCAGAACATCACCACCCTGCACAACCGCGTCAACGAACTCGGCGTGGCCGAGCCGGTGATCCAGCAGCAAGGCGCCGACCGTATCGTGGTGCAGCTGCCCGGCGTGCAGGACACCGCCAAGGCCAAGGACATCATCGGCCGCACCGCCACGCTGGAAGCGCGCCTGGTCGACAACGACGCGCCGCGCAGCCCGCGCCCGGGCGACCCGATCCCGTTCGGCAGCGAGCTGTTCACGCAGGGCAACGGCGCCCCGGTGGTGCTGAAGAAGCAGGTGATCTTCACCGGCGACCGCATCGAAAGCGCCTCGGCCGGCTTCGACCAGAACCAGCAGCCTTCGGTCAACATCAAGCTCGACGCCCAGGGCGGCCGCGTGCTGCGCGATGTCTCGCGCGAGAACCTGAAGAAGCCGATGGCGATCGTGCTGTTCGAGAAGGGCAAGGGCGAGGTGCTGACGGTGGCGACGATCCAGTCCGAACTGGGCTCGAGCTTCCAGATCACCGGCTCCTACTCCACCGAGGCCGCCAACGACCTGGCGCTGCTGCTGCGCGCCGGCTCGCTGGCCGCGCCGATGGAGATCATCGAAGAACGCACCATCGGCCCGTCGCTGGGCGCCGACAACATCGAGAAGGGCTTCGATTCGGTCGCCTACGGCTTTGCCGCCATCGGCGTGTTCATGATCCTGTACTACATGCTGTTCGGCGTGTTCTCGGTGGTCGCGCTGGGCGTCAACCTGCTGCTGCTGATCGCGGTGCTGTCGATGCTGCAGGCCACGCTGACGCTGCCGGGCATCGCCGCCATCGCGCTGGTGCTGGGCATGGCCATCGACGCCAACGTGCTGATCAACGAGCGCATCCGCGAGGAACTGCGCGCCGGTGCATCGCCGCAGATGGCGATCGCGGTCGGTTTCGACCGCGCCTGGGCCACCATCCTGGACTCCAACGTGACCACGCTGATCGCGGGCCTGGCGCTGCTGGCATTCGGCTCGGGCCCGGTGCGCGGCTTTGCCGTGGTGCACTGCCTGGGCATCCTGACCTCGATGTTCTCGGCGGTGTTCTTCAACCGCGGCCTGGTCAACCTCTGGTACGGCCGCAAGAAGAAGCTGCAGAGCGTGGCCATCGGCCAGATCTGGAAGCCGGGCAATACCACCGACACGCCGGTCGCCAAGTAAGCGGCCCGCGGCACAACACGTAGTACAGAACAGGATTCAACATGGAATTCTTCCGCATCCGGCGCGACATTCCGTTCATGAAGCACGCGTTGATCTTCAACGTGATCTCCTTCCTGACGTTTGCCGCAGCCGTGTTCTTCCTCTGGCAAAAGGGCCTGCACCTGTCGATCGAATTCACCGGCGGCACGGTGATGGAGGTCAGCTACCAGCAGGCGGCCGACCTGGAAAAGATCCGCGGCCAGGTGGGCAAGCTGGGCTACACCGACGTGCAGGTGCAGAACTTCGGCACCTCGCGCGACGTGATGATCCGCCTGCCGCTGCAAAAGGGCCCGGACGGCAAGCCCGTGACCTCGGCGCAGCAGAGCGAACAGGTGATGGGCGCGCTCACCGCGGCGGCGCCTGACGTCAAGCTGCAGCGCGTCGAGTTCGTCGGCCCGCAGGTGGGCAAGGAGCTGGCCACCGACGGCCTGCTGGCGCTGCTGTGCGTGGTGGCGGGTATCGTGATCTACCTGTCGTTCCGCTTCGAGTGGAAGTTCGCGGTGGCGGGCATCATCGCCAACCTGCACGACATCGTCATCATCCTGGGCTTCTTCGCCTTCTTCCAGTGGGAATTCTCGCTGTCGGTGCTGGCGGCGATCCTGGCGGTGCTGGGCTACTCGGTGAACGAATCGGTGGTGATCTTCGACCGGATCCGCGAAGCCTTCCGCAAGTACCGCAAGATGACCACCCACGAGGTCATCGATCACGCCATCACCAGCACCATGTCGCGCACCATCATCACCCACGGCTCGACCGAAATGATGGTGCTGTCGATGTTCTTCTTCGGCGGCCCGACGCTGCACTACTTCGCGCTGGCGCTGACAGTGGGCATCCTGTTCGGCATCTACTCGTCGGTGTTCGTTGCCGCGGCGCTGGCGATGTGGCTGGGCGTGAAGCGCGAAGACCTGGTCAAGGGCGAGAAGAAGGGCGAGTCGACCGACCGCAACGACCCCAACTACGGCGCGCAGGCTTGAGCCCTGCCCTGCCGCAAAACAGAACGGCGCCCCGCGGGGCGCCGTTTTTCATGGCGGGCAGAAAAAACTCAGGCCGGCATCGAGAAGCGCTCGATCCACGCGGCCAGGCGGTCGGCGGCGAAGCTCTCGCTGCGCGGGGCGGCGCGGCAGACGATGGTGTCGCCGTCGCGCACGAACTTCAGCGCGCCGCCGGCCTCCTCCAGCCACAGCAGGCTGGCCAGCCAGGCGGCGTGCTGCGCCGACACCGCGGTGCCCACGGGCTCGGACAGGAACTCGGCCAGCGCGGCCGGCTGGGTCCAGACCACCGTATCGCCGTCGCGGCGCACCACCTCGCTGCCGAGCGCGTCGGCAATGACCGCGGCGGCATCGGCGGCGCCCTTGCCGGCGTTGGCGCCACGCAGCTCGGCCAGGCGTGTGCCGACGGCATGGCCAAAGCTGCCGCTGCGCTCGGCTTCGGCGCGCACCAGGTCGGCATAGTCCATGCGTTGCCAGTCAGGATCGGCGTTGCGGGCCCCCGCCAGATCGACCGCGGCGAGGTAGGTCTCGACCGGCTGGAAATGGCCGGGACCGATCAGGCTCGCGCATAGCGCGTGCAGCATGCCGATGCGGGTCGCCACGGTCTGGGTCTGCAGCACCGCCAGCTTCTCGCGCACCAGCTGGTCGCGCTCCTTGCGCAGACCGGACATTTCCAGCGCCTGCTTGAGCTCCATGCGCAGCGCGGTGATGTCCCACGGCTTCTTGATATAGCGATGGATCTGCCCCTGGTTCACCGCCTCGACAGTCTGGTCAAGTTCCGAATACGCGGTGGTCAGGATGCGCACGATATGCGGATAGCGTTCGCGCGCATAGCGCAGCAGTTCGTTGCCGTACTCGCCCGGCATGCGCTGGTCCGAGACCAGCACGGCCAGGCTGTCAGCGTGAGCGTCCAGCAGCGTCTTGCCCTCCTCCACCGAACCGCCAGTCACCACCGGCGCCAGCGCGCCGATGGCCCGCTGGAAATATTTGACGGCAGTCGCCTCGTCATCGACGAACAGAATCGCCGGGGGTGGTGCCTGGGTGGCAATCGGTTCGCTCATCGGTCACTCCTAATCATTCGATTTCTGAAATTTGGAAAGTCCAGCGTCACTGTGGTCCCGGCACCGGGAGCGGAGGCGATCCGGATGCCGCCGCCGAAGGACTGCATGACGCGGTTGCAGAAAATCATGCCGAGGCCACTGCCGCCAGCGCTGGCGTGCGTAGTGACCGGATCGACCAGCAGGCGTCCCATCACCTCTGGCGGGATGCCGGGGCCGTTGTCGCAGATGCGGATTTCCTGGTTAGGCTGGGTTGTCACCACGAAGCGCAGGGACGGCTGGTCCACGTCCGCCAGCGCGCGCAGCGCATTGCTCATGACTGAAGACAGCACCAGCGCGACGCAGTTGGGCAGCGTCTGCACCGGGAAATCGCCCTGCATGTCGACGTCGACCCACTGGCGCTGCCCGCCTGTGAACGGATAGGTGTCCAGCAGCGACGTCACCAGCGCACCCGCGCTGACCTCGGTGCCGGCGTCGGCCGCCGGCGTCTTGCTGACTCCCGCGCTGTTGCGCACCGACTCCAGGAACGACGACAGCACCGCCAGGCAATACTGCGCGTTGTCGTACATGGCGCCCGCGGCCTGCCCGATCTCGCCCTGCCGCTGCTCGCTGTAGTCGGCCTGGACGCGGCTTTCGATGCCGCGCGCGAAGTTGGCAATGGCGGCCAGCGGCGTGTTCAGTTCATGCGCCAGGAAGGCCAGGGTTTCGTCGATCGCCATCAGGCGGTGCTGGCGCAACGCCCGCTCGAGGTGGCGCTCGCCGGCCAGGTGCAGGACCTGGCGCACGTCGCTGACACTCAGCGGCTTTTCCAGGATGCGGAAGACTTCGCCGCTGTTGACGGTCCGCAACAGCATGTCCTTGTCGGCGTAGGCCGTCACCAGGATGCGCACGATCTGCGGGTAGGCCTGCGCGACCTCGCGCAGCAGGTCGCCGCCATCGCGGCCGGGCATGCGGAAATCGGTGACCAGGATCGCGATGCGCCCCCCCTCGGCGCGCAGCGTCGCCATCGCCTCGTCGGCGCCGGCGGCAAGCAGGACCTCGTACTCGCTGCCGACCGCGCGCGCAAAGTACTTGCGCGCCATGTCCTCGTCATCGACATAGAGGACGACATTTGGCCGCGCTTGCTGGGCTTCGCTCATGCGAGTTACTCCGCGCGTGGCAGGTCAAAGCTGAACGCGGCCCACTGGCCCAGTTCGCTTTCGGCAAACAGCTGGCCGCCGTGGCGCTCGATCACGGCATAGCTGATCGACAGCCCCAGGCCCAGGCCCTGCCCAACTTCGCGCGTGGTGAAGAAGGGCTCGAACACCCGCGCCAGGTGTTCGGGCGCAATGCCGGGGCCATTGTCGCGCACGGTCACGTGCAATCGGCCTTCGGACCAGCGCACCGTGGTATGGATCGCGGGCGCGGTGGTGCCGGCCTTGCGCATGGCCAGCGCCGCATTGGAAAACAGGTTGATCAGCACGCCGATGATGGCGGCCTCGTCGCCCAGCACCAGCGTGTCGGCGGGCAGCTCGCGCGTTACCTTGACGCCGCGCAGCTCATGCGCGGTCAGGCGGATCGACGAATCCAGCGCCTTTTCGAACATGAACGGGGTGCCTTCCACCTCCGCGCCCGGCTTGCGGTAGGCGAAGGTCTTCAGGTCCGAGACGATATGCTGGATGCGCTGCATGCCCTGCTTGGCATCCACCAGGCATTCGGTCACCGACTCGCTTTCCTTGGCCTGGGGCTCTTCCATCGCCACCTCGATCGCCATCAGGCAGAAGTTCACCGGGTTGTTGACCTCATGCAACAGCCCCGCGGCCAGGGTGCCGATCGCGGCCATCTTTTCCTGCTGCAGCATCTGGCCCTTGATGTCGACCAGCTTGCGGTTGATGACCTCGAGCTCGGCGTTCTTCTCGGCCACCTCGGCCTTGAGGCGGAACAGCATGAAGCGCGCGCGTTCGTTGAAATACGTGTAGACCGCGCTGGCCGCGGCGGCAAATAACAGGAACAGCGAATTGACGATAAAGGTGCCGAGCGGATCGATGCCGCCGGGGTGGAACAGGCAGGCCAGCACATACAGCAGGTACGAAAGCACGCCGAACACCAGGTTCTGCCACAGGCCGAACGGCAGCGCGATGCCCGACGCGAAGATGGCCAGGTTCAGCCCGACGTAGTACGGCGAATGCACCCCTTCGGTCTGCGAGATCATCCAGGCAATCATGATCTGCGGCAGCAGCAGCCAGGTCAGCGTCAGCCAGGGCGCGAAGCGGCGTCCGGCGGCGCTGTACAGGACCACCACCACTGCGGCGATCAGCAGCGACACCACCACACGCGCCACTGCAAAGGAAAACTGCTGCTGCGGATACTGTCCGTAGTCGAGGCCCACGCCCAGCAGGACCAGCACGATCGCGGTATAGGCGCCGCCGCGGCTGAAGGCCAGGCGAAAGTCGACCAGTTCGGACTGGTAGCCGGCGTAGAGTTGGTTGGTGCTCATGGCGTGGCCCGCTAGGACAGCCTCAGTCAATGGTGGCTTCCGCGAAGACGTTGACCCCGGTGCTGTCGACGTAGACGCGGTGCGAATGCGAGTGCTCGGGCAGCAGTTGCGCCATGCCGGCATCGTCACGGTAGATCAGGTACCACTCGAGCAGGTGCTCCATGCCGAATTTCTCCGGATTGTCGGCATGGACGTTGGTCACCAGGAGCTGGCCGCCGGAGCGCGAGCGCGAGGCGAAGTACGACAGCAGGCGGGCGCAGACCTTGTCCGACAGGTAGTCGAACAGGCCGGCGCAATAGACCGCGTCGAATTCGCGTGCGGCGGCATCGTCCGGGGAGATGCGCCGCTTGAGCAGCTCGTGCACCGACTGGTGCACCATCTCGACGGAAAACTTGTTGCCGGCGCTTTGGGCCGAGCGCTCGATCGACTTGCGCGTGTATTCCAGCGTCTCTTCGCTGAAATCGACCAGCTGGAACGACAACAGCTCCGGATTCGGGTATTCGCGCACGAAGCGCTGGATTTCGAAGGCGGGGCCGCAACCGACATTGAGCACCCGGAACGCCCGCCCGGCGGCGCGCGCGCGTTCGGCCTGGCGCGTGAGGAAATCGATCAGCAGGTCGATGCGGTTGCGGTGCGCGGTCGCCACCGCCGCCTTCAGGAATGCGGTATTGACGATCTGGAAGTAGGTGGTCGGACCTTGCTGGGGATCGCCCAGGATCTGGTTCACCATTTCGTAGTCGCCGGCATAGCCGAGCGGCTTGGTGAAGGTGCGGTAGACGAACGGCGCACGCAGCAGCAGCGGATGCAGCGCCGACTGCGCGTAGGTGCGGTGCACCGGGGCGATTTCGGCGTCCACGCGCTGGGCCTCGCCCTCGAGCCAGTCCAGGTAGGTCTTGGTCTTGGCCATGATCGGCGTGGCCAGCTCGTAGAAGACGTCCTGTCGCAGCTTGCCTTCGGTCTTGGGCAGCGACTCGGTCAGGTCGACCTGCTCGACCCAGCGCGACACTTCGGACAGGAAGGCGCGCATCTCGTTGACCACGATCTGGTAGTCGCGCCGGATGTTGAAACGCGTGTCCCAATCCTGCACGAACAGCTCGGCTTCGCGCGCGACCGACTTGGGCTCGTTGTTGAGATCGGACAGCTCGCGCCACTCGTCGATCAGCGTCAGCGACACCACCGCGGTCAGGCCGGTATTCACCAGGCTCATCACCACGGCCTTGCCGAGATAGGCATTCTTGGCGCCCATGCGGACGCTGAGCTCACTCAGCACCTCGCTGACCTGCACGATCGAATACGGGTTGTAGATTTCCATCACCAGAGACTTTCTCTGGAGATTGATGATCGTGCCCCGCACCTGCTCGCCCTGCGAGTTGCGGAAACTAACTACCGGATCGATTTGCGTTTTGGAGTACACGGTATAGCGCCAGGGAAAACCGGGAAACGCTGCGGGCCATACAGCCAGGGCAGAACGGCCGGGTACAGCATGAGGGGCGAGGGGGTCGCGGGAAAGGCTACCGGTATCGGGACATGCAGCGAATGCTCATAGTGATGCGCTCGGGCCAGTTGCGGGCATGGCTGCCCCCCGCCGTGGCAGGAGTCGCAATACCCCGGATCATGGTGGTTTGCCGCGGGCCATTGTACTGTGCCCGTCGCAACTCGCACAACAAAGTGCCGTGGCGGCCCCCCGCATGGTGCAATACAACAAAAAAGGCCGGCATGGGCCGGCCTTCACTACGGTCTTGCCCGCCGCAGCGGGCCGCGCGCTCAGTCGGCGCGCACGCCTTCCACCTGGATGGCGAGCTTGACCTCGGGCTTGAAGCCCATCTTGACGCCATAGTCCAGGCCGAAATCGGCCCGGTTGAACTGGCCCACGGCGTCGGCGCCGCAGGCTTCACGCTTGAGCATCGGGTGCTGGATGCACTTGAATTCGCGGATTTCCAGCTTGACCGGCTTGGACACGCCGCGCAGCGTCAGCACGCCGTCGACCTCGGTCGGCACGTCGCCCTTGAACTTGGAGAACTTGCCTTTGTAGGTGGCCTCGGGGAAGGCCTGCACGTCGAACATGTCCGGGCCCTTGGCGTGCTGGTTCAGCTTGGCATTGCCGAAATCGATCGAAGCCGGGTCGATGTTGACCTCGACCGAGCCCGCTTTGGCGGCGCGGTCCAGCGTCACCACGCCGCTGGACTTGTCGAACTTGCCGCGCCAGGTCGACAGGCCGCCCAGGTGGTCGGCCTCGAAGCTGGGATAGGTATGGGTCGGATCGAGGTTGTACGTCACGGTGTTGGCCGAAGCCACGCCGAAGGCGGCGGTTGCGGAAACGGCCGCGACGGCGGCAACGAGGGAACGCAGTTTCATGGTGTCTCCCGACAAATCAGGGTTGGGATGGAGCGGTTCAGGGTAGGTCCTGGGGTACGTCAGCGGTATGCCGGCCTTACTTCTTGGCCAGCACGATACGGAATTTGATCTGGACATCGTCGGCGACAACGGAGGTGTCCTTCCATTCGCCGTCGCCGATATTGAACGCGGTGCGCTTGATCGGCAGCGCGCCCTCGAACACCTGCGCGCCGCCCTCCTGGCGATAGGTGGCGGGCACGACGACGTCCACGGTCTTGCCCTTGATGGTCAGCTTGCCGGCCACGTCGTACTTGCCCGGCGTGCCGTTCTTGATGCTGGTCGACTGGAACACCGCCTTGGGGTATTTGGCGGCGTCGAACCAGTCCTTGCCCTTCACTTCCTTGGTGGTCTCGGCATCGCCGATCTCGAAGCTGGCCACGTCGATCTCGATCTTGGCCGTCGATGTCGCCAGCTTGGCGGGATCGAAGCTGACGTTGGCGTCGAACTTCTTGAACTTGCCTTCCATCGGCACGCCGATCTGGCGTGCCACCGCGGTGACCGAGCTCTTGGCGGCGTCGACCTGGGCCCAGGCCAGGTTGGCGGCGATGCCGGTGGCGGCCAGCACGGCGGCCAGGGTGGCGCGGAGAGTGGCCGAGCCGCGGCGGGAATTGCGTTTCATCTGGGAAAACTCCTGTCAGGGACGGCGCAGCCGCGCCGCGGAACGAAAATGGTTGGCGCGCCAGGTTCAGCGCAGGAACGGCAGCATCCGGCCCAGCGTGCCGTCACGGTCGACAAACTGGTGTTTCACCGCCGCCGCCGCATGGACAACGACCACCGCGGCCATCAGGTAGTTCAGCCAGATATGGGTGAACTTCAGCACTTCCTTCAGCGCATCGCTTTTCTCGATCAGCGCCGGCATCTTCCACAGGCCCAGGTAGACCACCGGCACACCCGCGGCCGAGCTGTACAGGTAGCCGCTGATCGGCACGATCACGATCAGCAGGTACAGCAAGTGGTGAGCGCCGGCCGCCGCCCTGGCCTGCCACGCCGGGGTGCCGGGCGCCACCGGCGGCGCGGCGTGGGTGGCGCGCCACAGCACGCGCAGCACGGCGATGGCGAAGATCGTCACGCCCAGCCATTTGTGCCAGGAGTACAGCTTGAGCTTGGTCGGCGTCAGCCCCGGAATGCCGGTCATGTACAGGCCCAGCCCGAACGCGGCGAATATGGCCAGCGCCACCAGCCAGTGCAGGGCAATCGCAGTGGCACCGTAGCCGGCGGGGGCAGTGGCGGTAGAACGCATCGGATTCCTCTCGCCCGCGGCACGGGCGTTTCACAATTTTGGGGAAGGCACTGGCGCGATCCAACCGCCGTGCGCTTACGATTCTCGCATTATTGCGGCGGGATGTGCGCCAGTGCAGGACAGTCCTTCATTAAGTTATTCAAATGCTTTGAAGCGACATTCCGGCGCCGGGATCACAACAGCACGGCAGGCGCCAGCGCGGCATGCCGAAAAAACAAAAAAGCCATCCCGCAGGATGGCTTTCGGTTCGCGCCGCTGGCTGGCGGCGGGAAAAAGTGGCGTCAGATGCGCTCAGCGAGCTTCACTGCCTTGCCGATATAGCTGGCGGGCGTCATCTCCAGCAGCAGCTGCTTGGCGTCGTCCGGGATCGCCAGGCCATTGATGAAGGTTTGCAGCGCTTCGCGCGAGATGCCCTTGCCGCGGGTCAGCTCCTTGAGCTGCTCGTACGGATTGGGCACGCCAAAGCGGCGCATCACGGTCTGCACCGGCTCGGCCAGCACTTCCCAGCAGTTGTCGAGGTCTTCGTCGAGGCGCTCGGGGTTGGTCTCGAGCTTGCCCAGGCCGCGCAGGCAGGCCTCGTACGCCAGCAGGCTGTAGCCGAAGGCCACGCCGATATTGCGCAGCACGGTCGAGTCGGTCAGGTCGCGCTGCCAGCGCGACACCGGCAGCTTCTCGGACAGGTGGCGCAGCACCGCGTTGGCCAGGCCCAGGTTGCCTTCCGAGTTTTCGAAATCGATCGGGTTGACCTTGTGCGGCATGGTCGACGAGCCGATTTCGCCGGCCTTGGTCTTCTGCTTGAAGTAGCCCAGCGAGATATAGCCCCAGACGTCGCGGTTCAGGTCGAGCAGGATGGTGTTGGCGCGGGCGATCGCGTCGAACAGCTCGGCCATGTAGTCGTGCGGCTCGATCTGGATGGTGTACGGGTTGAAGGTCAGGCCCAGGCGGGTTTCGATGACCTGCTTCGAGAACGCTTCCCAGTCGAACGCGGGATAGGCCGACAGGTGGGCGTTGTAATTGCCCACGGCGCCGTTCATCTTGCCCAGCAGCTCGACCTGCTCGATGCGCTGGATCGCGCGCGCCAGGCGCGCGGCGACGTTGGCCATTTCCTTGCCGAGCGTGGTCGGGCTGGCCGGCTGGCCGTGGGTGCGCGACAGCATCGGCTGGGCGGCATTGAGCCTGGCGAGCTCGACCAGGCGCGCGTGCACGCGCTTCAGCGCCGGCACCACCACGCCCTCGCGCGCGCCCTTGAGCATCATGCCGTGCGAGGTGTTGTTGATGTCTTCCGAAGTGCAGGCGAAGTGGATGAACTCGCTGGCGGCTTCCAGTTCGGCGTTGCCCTTGACCTGCTCCTTGAGCCAGTACTCGACCGCCTTCACGTCATGGTTGGTGACCGCCTCGATTTCCTTGATGCGGGCGGCGTCGGACTCGCTGAACTTGTCGACCAGCGCCAGCAGCGCGGCCTCGGACGCGGCCGAGAACTTCGGCATGTCGGGCAGGCCGGCCTGTGCCAGCGCGATCAGCCAGTGCACCTCGACCTTGACGCGGTTGCGCATGAAGGCCGCCTCGGACAGCCATTCGCGCAGCGCATCGGCCTTGGCGGCGTAACGGCCATCGATCGGGGACAGGGCGGTGAGCGGCGAAAGCGAGGAGGAGGTCATGCTGGAAACCGGGAAAGGGAGGAATAGAAGAAGGCGAACAAGGGGCGCCGCGGGGGCTGACGGCGCTGGCAAGCGCCGACGGGGCGATGCGCCCGTCACGCCGCATCGGCGGGCGGCCGGCGCTGCGCAACGCGCGATTTTACCACCCCTGCCCCCGCTCCGGGCGGCGGCAAAGCGCGACCGCGGGGCATCGGTGCGCGAGCCCGCATTCGCCATGCGCCGCGGGTATACTCGCGCACGCCGTTCCAGTAGCCTGTTATGAAGTGCATCGGGCAAGCCATCGCTGCCTCCCCGCCGCCGCTGCCGCCGAGCGACGATGCACTTCATAACAAGCTCAAGGGGAGAACATGAAGCTGTATGCATCCCGGACCAGTCCGTACGCGCGCAAGGTGCGCGTGGTGATGGCGGAGAAGAAGATCGAGTGCCAGCTGATCGAAGAAGACGTCTGGTCGCCTGAAACCCGCATCGGCCAGTACAACCCGCTGGGCAAGGTGCCATGCCTGGTAATGGAAGACGGCGGCGCGATCTTCGATTCGCGCGTGATCGTCGAGTATGTCGACACGCTGACGCCGGTCAGCCGGCTGATCCCGCAGGGCGGGCGCGAGCGCCTGGAAGTGCGCTGCTGGGAAGCGCTGGCCGACGGTCTGCTCGACGCCGCGCTGCTGGTGCGCCTGGAGGCCACCCAGCGCGAGCCGCACGAGCGCAGCGAGCGCTGGGTGCAGCGCCAGCGCGGCAAGATCGACGCGGCACTGGTGGCCATGGCCCACGGCCTGGCCGACCGCCCGTTCTGCACCGGCACGCATTACTCGCTGGCCGACGTGGCGGTGGGCTGCGCGCTGTCCTACCTGGACTTCCGCTTCCCGGAGATCGCCTGGCGCGAGCGGCATCCGAACCTGGCCGCGCTGGAAGAAAAGCTGTCGAAGCGGCAGTCGTTCATCGATACCGAGCCGCCGCGCGGCTGACGCCTAGCCCCGGATGAAAAACACCCGCCTGGCGCGGGTGTTTTTCGGGCTGTGGTGTGGGTTTACCGGGTCCTTACTGGATGATCCCGCCCCCCAGGCAGATATCGCCGTCATACAGCACCGCCGACTGCCCGGGCGTGACCGCCCATTGCGGCTCGGCGAACGCCAGCGTCAGCGCCTGCGCGTCGACCGCCTGCACCGTGCAGGCGGCATCGCTCTGGCGATAGCGGGTCTTGGCCGCCATCGCCGCGCCCGCGGCAGGCGGCTCGCCGGCCACCCAGGACAGGTCCGACGCGGTCAGCACCGGCGTCAGCAGCCACGGATGGTCGTGGCCCTGCACCACGTAAAGCGTATTGTTGGCCATGTCCTTGCGCGCGACATACCAGGCGTCGCCGTTGCCGTCGCGGCTGCCGCCCAGTCCGATGCCCTTGCGCTGCCCCAGCGTGTAGAACGCCAGGCCGATATGCTCGCCGACCACCCTGCCCTCGGGCGTCTTCATCGGCCCCGGTCTGGTGGGCAGGTAGCGGTTCAGGAAATCGCGGAACGGACGCTCGCCGATAAAGCAGATGCCGGTCGAGTCTTTTTTCTTCGCGTTCGGCAGGCCAATCTCGGCGGCGATCTCGCGCACGCGTGTCTTCGGGATCTCGCCCAGCGGGAACAGCGTGCGCGACAGCTGCGCCTGGTTCAGCCGGTGCAAAAAGTAGCTCTGGTCCTTGGTATGGTCCAGCGCCTTGAGCAGCTCGAAGCGGCCGGCCGCGTTCTGGCGCACGCGCGCATAGTGGCCGGTGGCGATGGTTTCCGCGCCCAGCGACATGGCATGGTCCAGGAAGGCCTTGAACTTGATCTCGGCATTGCACAGCACATCCGGGTTGGGCGTGCGGCCGGCTGAATATTCGCGCAGGAAGTCGGCAAAGACGCGGTCCTTGTATTCGGCGGCGAAGTTGACCGCCTCGACGTCGACGCCGATCAGATCGGCCACCGAGACCACGTCAAGCCAGTCCTGGCGCGTGGAGCAGTATTCGCTGTCGTCATCGTCTTCCCAGTTCTTCATGAACAGGCCGATGACCTCGTAGCCCTGCTGCTTGAGCAGCCACGCGGTGACCGACGAATCGACCCCGCCGGACATCCCCACCACGACACGCTTGGCGGCACCGCTCACGGCTGCGCCCCCGCTTGCAGCACCGACGGGTGCGTGTACAGCGCGTCCAGCGCAAAGCGCTTGCCGGCCAGGTAGTCGTCCACGCACGCCATCACCAGCGGCGAGCGATGCCGTTCCGGGCACGCGCGCAGCTCGTCGGCGCCCATCCAGACCGTGCGCACGATGCCGGTATCGAGCTGGCGGCCGGCGTCGAGCGAGCCGAGGTCGCCGGTAAAGGCAAAGCGCACGTAGGTCACGTCGCCGCCGGTGCGCGACGACAGCGAACGCCCCATGTAGCAGCCCAGCAGCGCGCGCGGCTCGAAGGTGTGGGCGGTCTCTTCCAGGGTTTCGCGGATCACGGCGCGGATCAGGCTTTCGCCCGGATCCAGGTGCCCGGCGGGCTGGTTCAGGCGCAGCCCGTCGGCGGTTTCTTCTTCCACCAGCAGGAACCGGCCGCCGCGTTCGATCACGGCGGCAACGGTCACGCTGGCATTCCAGTCACTTGACATGATGCTCAATTTTTAGGCAATCCCGCATTCTACCGGTTGCGGGCCCATCGTGCAGCGCCGCGGGAGCCACCGGCGCCCCTCGTTCCGGGCCCGGCAAAAGCCGACCAGCCGGTCACCATTGCAAGTCAGATTCCTGTAAGCTGCGGAAAAATTGTGCGCTGCGGCTTAACCCGGTCCGGCAGCGCGCACGGGCCAGACGTCGGTCCGTCCAACCAGACAAGACGCCAGCTAAAGGAGAAATTGACGATGTACATCGGCATCCCGCAGGAGACGCGGGCCGGCGAGACTCGCGTCGCCGCCACCCCGGAGACCGTCAAGAAATACGTCGCCCAGGGCCACAAGGTCGTGGTGCAGGCCGGTGCCGGCCTGAACGCCAGCCAGCCCGACGGCGCGTATGAGGCGGTCGGCGCCACCATCGGCAGCGCCGCCGACGCGCTCGGCGCGCAACTGGTGCTGAAGGTGCGCGCGCCGGATGCCGCCGAACTGGCGCAGATGAAGCCCGGCGCGGTGCTGGTGGGCATGCTCAACCCCTTCGATGCCGAGAACAACGCGCGCATGTCCGCCGCGAACATCACCGCCTTCGCGCTCGAAGCCGCGCCGCGCACCACGCGCGCGCAGAGCATGGACGTGCTGTCGTCGCAGGCCAATATCGCCGGCTACAAGGCCGTGCTGGTGGCCGCGCACCACTACCAGCGCTTCATGCCGATGCTGATGACCGCCGCCGGCACCGTCAAGGCCGCGCGCGTGCTGATCCTGGGCGCCGGCGTGGCCGGCCTGCAGGCCATCGCCACCGCCAAGCGCCTGGGCGCGGTGATCGAAGCGTCCGACGTGCGCCCCGCGGTCAAGGAGCAGATCGAATCGCTCGGCGCCAAGTTCCTCGACGTGCCGTTCCTGACCGACGAAGAGCGCGAGATCGCGCAGGGCGTAGGCGGCTACGCGCGTCCGATGCCGCCGGACTGGATGAAGCGCCAGGCCGAGCTGGTGCACCAGCGCGCAATTCAGGCCGACATCGTCATCACCACCGCGCTGATCCCGGGGCGCAAGGCGCCGGTGCTGCTGCAGGAAGCGACCGTGGCGCAGATGAAGCCGGGCTCGGTGGTGGTGGACCTGGCCGCCGCGCAGGGCGGCAACTGCCCGCTGACGGTGGCCGACCAGGTGGTCAACCACAACGGCGTGATCCTGATCGGCCATACCAACCTGGCCAGCATGGTCGCAGCCGACGCCTCGGCGCTCTATGCCCGCAACGTGCTGGACTTCCTCAAGCTGGTCGTCGACAAGGACGGCCAGTTCACGCTCAACCTCGAAGACGACATCGTCGCCGCCTGCCTGATGTGCAGGGACGGCCAGGTCGTGCGCGAGGCGGCGTAACTCCAACGGGCGCAGCGCGCCCACTGCTTTCGCTTCAGATATAAGGACGTATCACCCATGCAACGCATCATGCTCCGCGCCAAGCTCCACCGCGTCACCGTGACGCAGGCGGACCTCAACTACGAGGGTTCGTGCGGCATCGACCAGGACCTGCTGGACGCTGCCGACATGAAGGAGTTCGAGAAGATCGAGCTGTACAACGTCAACAACGGCGAGCGCTTCTCCACCTACATCATCAAGGGCGAGCGCGGCAGCGGCGAGATCTCGCTGAACGGCGCCGCCGCGCGCCGCGCGCACCTGGGCGACCAGCTGATCATCTGCACCTATGCGCCGATGACGGACGAAGAGATCGCCACGTACAAGCCCAAGGTCATCCTGGTGAACGAGAAGAACGGCATCAAGGAAATCAAGAAGGTCTGAATATCAACCCCTGATGGGTTGCTCCCCTCTCCCGCTTGCGGGAGAGGGGCCGGGGGAGAGGGCAGGCGCCGGCAATTGCGACGGCCTGTACTTCGTTGAGGCTCCCGCCCTCTCCCCAACCCTCTCCCGCAAGCGGGAGAGGGAGCACGCCACCGGCAATGAAGAGCCACGGGCGGCTGGCGTGCCCCGCCGTAATACTGCAAAAACAACACAGCAACACGCAGCATCCCGGTTTCAAAGCAACGGAGGAGAAGTCGATGGAGATGGTGAACCACACGGTGATCAACCTGATCATCTTCGTGCTGGCGATCTACGTGGGTTACCACGTGGTCTGGACGGTCACGCCGGCCCTGCATACACCGCTGATGGCGGTAACCAACGCGATCTCGGCCATCATCATCGTCGGCGCCATGCTCGCCGCGGGCCTGACCGAAGGCGGCGTCGGGCGCGTGATGGGCACGCTGGCGGTGGCACTGGCCGCGGTCAACGTGTTCGGCGGCTTCCTGGTCACCCAGCGCATGCTGGAGATGTTCAAGAAGAAGGAACCGAAGGCCAAGGCGCCCGAGGCCAAGCCGGCACTGGCCAAGGAGGGCGCGTGATGGCAGGCCTTGTCAGCATGAACCTCGTCACCCTGCTCTACCTGGTGGCCTCGGTGTGCTTTATCCAGGCGCTCAAGGGGCTGTCGCACCCGGCCTCGGCGCGCAAGGGCAATGCCTTCGGCATGATCGGCATGGCCATCGCGGTGGTCACCACGCTGGTGCTGATCATCAAGCTGAAGAACGAATTCCTCGCCGCGGGCACGGCCCAGTCGTCGGTGGGCACCGGCCTGACGCTGATCTTCGCGGCGCTGGTGGTCGGCGGCGGCATCGGCGCCTACGTGGCGCGCAAGGTGCAGATGACCAAGATGCCGGAGCTGGTCGCGGCGATGCACTCGCTGATCGGCCTGGCCGCGGTGTTCATCGCGGTGGCGGCGGTGGCCGAGCCGGCGGCGTTCGGCATCAGCCCGGCCGGCTCGCACCTGATCCCGCTGGGCAACCGCATCGAGCTCTTTATCGGCTGCTTCGTCGGCGCGATCACGTTCTCGGGCTCGGTAATCGCCTTCGGCAAGCTGGCGGGGCGCTACAAGTTCCGCCTGTTCCAGGGCGCGCCGGTGGTGTTCGCCGGCCAGCACATGCTGAACCTGGCGCTGGCGGTGGCCATGGTCGGCTTCGGCATCGCCTTCTTCATGACGCAGGAATGGCTGCCGTTCCTGGTGATGCTGGCGATCGCCTTCGTGCTGGGCGTGCTGATCATCATCCCGATCGGCGGCGCCGACATGCCGGTGGTGGTGTCGATGCTGAACTCGTACTCGGGCTGGGCCGCGGCGGGCATCGGCTTCTCGCTGAACAACCCGATGCTGATCATCGCCGGCTCGCTGGTGGGTTCGTCTGGTGCGATCCTGTCGTACATCATGTGCAAGGCGATGAACCGCTCGTTCTTCAACGTGATCCTGGGCGGCTTCGGCGGAGATGCCGGCGCCGGCGCGGCCGCCGGCGCGCAGGCGCAGCGCAACGTCAAGTCGGGCTCGGCGGATGACGCCGCCTTCCTGATGGGCAACGCCGAGACCGTGATCATCGTACCCGGCTACGGCCTGGCGGTCGCGCGCGCCCAGCACGCGCTGAAGGAACTGACCGAGAAGCTGTCCGAGAAGGGCGTGACCGTGAAGTACGCGATCCACCCGGTGGCGGGCCGCATGCCGGGCCACATGAACGTGCTGCTGGCCGAGGCCGAGGTGCCGTACGACCAGGTCTTCGAGATGGAAGACATCAACAGCGAGTTCGGCCAGGCCGACGTGGTGCTGGTGCTGGGCGCCAACGACGTGGTCAACCCGGCGGCCAAGACCGATCCCAAGTCGCCGATCGCGGGCATGCCGATCCTGGAGGCGTACAAGGCCAAGACCATCATCGTCAACAAGCGCTCGATGGCCGCCGGCTATGCCGGCCTGGACAACGAGCTGTTCTACATGGACAAGACCATGATGGTGTTCGGCGACGCCAAGAAGGTGGTCGAGGACATGTTCAAGGCGGTCGACTAAGGCCGCACAGCCGATCCGGCCCGCGCCCCCGCGGCGCGGGCTTTCGCGGTTCCGGCGCGGTTCACCGCCCTGGCCCGCCGGCCCTGCTGGGACAAGGGCCGCCCCCCCTTCCTGCCCTGCCGCAGGCGGCCCAGGCCGCAAGGCGTGCCTTGCAAGGCAGCCGTGGCGCGCTATACTGGCCTGCGAATACGCACGCTGGCTTGCCACTTGCGCCACGCCTGTGCCAACCCCTGCCCGCCGCTCCATGACCTTCAATCCGCACGACAGGAATCTGTCGGTCTTCCATCACCCGGTCCTGACTGTCCTTGTGGATGACAGCAAGTCCTTCATCGACAGCCTGGCGTTCCAGATGGATGCCGCGCGCGGGGTGATCACCTTCACCGACCCGCGCGAGGCGCTGCAGTGGATCCGAGAAGCCTACGCCACCCGCTTCCCGGGGTTCCTGCCGGTGCGCGTGACCCACGACGACCTGACCTTCCTGACCGAGCGCCGCACGGTCCAGCTCGACATCGACCGCATCTACCGCCAGATCCACGACGTCAACCGCTTCCTGCAGCCCGGCGTGGTGGTGGTCGACTATTCGATGCCGCAGATGGACGGCCTGGAGTTCTGCCAGGCGCTGCAGGACCTGCCGTGCAAGACCATCCTGTTGACCGGCACCGCCGATGAAAGCATCGCGGTGCAGGGCTTCAACCACGGGCTGATCGATCGCTATGTGAAGAAGCACGACAGCAATATGGTGGAGCGGCTCGACCAGGAAATCGAAGCGATGCAGCAGGCGTACTTCGCCACGCTGTCGCGCACGCTGCGCGAGCTGCTGACGCGGCATTCGTTCTCGTTCCTGTCCGATCCGGCCATGACCGAGCGCATGCGCCAGCTGACCGCGCGCTACGGCTTTGTCGAGTACTACCTGTACCCCAATCCCGCCGGCATCCTGCTGCTGACCGCACAGGGCCACGCCACCCTGATGGTGATCGAGACCCGCGCCGGGCTGATGACGCAGGTGGAGTCGGCCGAGGCCTACGATGCCCCCGCCGCGCTGATCGAAGGCCTGCGCGAGGGCCGGCTGGTGCCCTTCTTCTGGCCCGGCAACGGCATGTACACGCCGGCCTGCGTCGATTGGGAACAATACTGCCTGCCGGCCGAGCGCTGCGAAGGCCGGGAAGAATTCTTCTACGCGCTGTTCGACCTGCCGCGCCACCTGCTGCAGGAGCCGGTGGTCAGCCTGCAGAGCTTCCTGGCGGACTTCAGCCGCAATCCGGATGCGCTGACGGGGCGCAAGCGCCCCTGACGCCACAGCACCGCTGCGCAGGCGGGGTCAGTCCGCCTGCGGCGCCCGGTTGGCGCCGCGCACCATGTCGAAACGGAACAGCCGGCACTCGATATTGCCGTTGTAGAGCGGCGTGCGGCGCGATTCCTTCAGCCGCAGCCGGCGCGGGAAGCCCAGGTCGCCGGTGAACACCCACGCCTGCCAGCCCGCGAAATGCTGCTTCAGGGTGGTGGCAAAGGCGCTGGCGAACTGGTTGGCGGCGGCCTCTTCGACCTCGTCGCGCGGCTGTTCGTCTTCCGGCGCGCGGCGCTGTCCGCGCACCGCGATACGCTCGCCATACGGCGGATTCATCAGCAGCAGGCCCGGCTCGTCATAGGGCGGCTGCACGAAGCGCGCGTCGACCTGCTTGGTGCGCGCCTCGCCCGGCAGGCCGGCGCGTTCCCAGTTGGCGCGCGTGATCGCCAGCATGTCGGTGGAGATGTCCGAACCGACCACCTGCAGCTCATCGGCCGAAGCCAGCATGCGCGCGCGCTGCGCGTCCGCCTTCAGCTTCTGCCAGGCCTTGGTGTCCATGCCCTTGAGCCATTCGAAGGCAAAGCTGCGGCTGCCGCCCGGCGCGATGCCCAGCGCCACCTGCGCGGCCTCGACCAGGAAGGTGCCGCTGCCGCACATCGGGTCGTAGAAAGGCCGGAAGGTCTGGCCCGGAACCCAGCCCGCGAGGCGCAGGATGCCGGCCGCGAGGTTTTCCTTCAGCGGGGCCTCGCCTTTCTCGGTACGCCAGCCGCGCTTGAACAGCGGCTCGCCGCTGGTGTCGAGGTACAGCGTGCAGTCGCGCTCGGTCAGGTGGGCGTAGATGCGCACATCCGGGCTGACGGTGTCGACGCTCGGCCGGGCGCCCAGCCGCTCGCGCATGGCATCGCAGACGCCGTCCTTGACCCGCAGCGCGGTGAAATTGAGGCTGCGCAGCGGCGACTTGTGCGACGTAATGTCCACGCGCAGCGACTCGTCGGGCGAGAACCACTGCTCCCAGCGCACCCCGCGCGCCAGCGTGTAGATGTCGTCCTCGTGCCGGTAGCCGCGCGCGGCCACGCGCATCAGCACCCGGCTGGCAATGCGTGAATGCAGGTTGACCGCATAGGCGGCAGCCATCTCGCCCGAGAAGTTGACGCCGCCCGGCACTTCCTGGTGCACCGCGAAGGGTGCCAGCGTGGCCATGCCCGGCATCGCGGCGATCTCGCGCAGCTCTTCGGCGAGCGCGCTCTCCAGGCCGCGCGGGCAAGGGGCAAAGAAGGCTTGGGTCATGAGAGGGATTCCTGCAAACAAAAACGTCCGCCGTGGCGGACGGGGAAATATCAGTAGCTTAGGTCAGGCCGCGGCCAGTGCGCGGTCGAGAAAGTCGAGGCGGTCCTGGCCCCAGAACGGTTCGCCGTCGAACACGTACCACGGCGCGCCGAACACGCCGGCAGAGATCGCATCCTGCGTGTTCTGCGCATAGGCGGCCTGCACCGACTGGGCCTCGCTGGCCTTGAGCAGGCCGGCGCCATCGAGGCCGGCCTCGTCGGCGATCTGCGCCAGCGTGGCGGCATCGGCAATATTGCGCTGCTGCGCCCACACCGCCGCGCCGATCGCGCCGGTCAGTGCCATCGCGCGCGCGGTGCCGTGCGCCAGTTGCGCCGCAATGATCAGCTTGCTGGCGGCGTCGCCGGACACCGGAAAGAACGTCGGCTCGACGTTCAGCGGGATGTTCAGGAACGCGCTCCAGCGCCTGAGCTCGACCAGCCGGTAGGCCTGCCGCTGCGGCGGGCGCTGCGCCAGCGGCAGCCCGCCCGAGACCGAGAACACTTTGCCGAGGTCGCACGGCTTCAGGTTCACCTGCGCGCCGTGGCGCGCGGCGATGTCGCTGAAACGGGCATGGCCCATGTAGACGTACGGCGATTGCGGCGTCAGGTAATAGTCGATCAGCTTGCTCATCTTGGTTTCCGCAACGGAACAGGCAGCAATGTAAAAGAGGCCAGCCTCAGAACGGCTTGACCACGACCAGGATCACCACTGCCAGCAGCACCAGCACCGGCAGCTCGTTGAACCAGCGATAGAACTTGTGCGAACGCGCGTTGCGCCCCGCCTCGAACTTGCGCAACAGCACGCCGCAGCCGTGGTGGTAACCGATCAGCACCAGCACCAGCGCCAGCTTGGCATGCATCCACCCCTGCCCTGTGCCGCGGCCGATGCCATAGCCCAGGTACAGCCACAGACCGAATACCACCGCGGGCACCGCCAGCATGGTCATGAAGCGGAACAGCTTGCGCCCCATCAGCAGCAGGCGCTCGGTGCTGGCGGCATCGGTTTCCATCGCCAGGTTGACGAAGATGCGCGGCAGGTAGAACAAGCCGGCGAACCACGAAACGACGAAGACGATATGCAGCGCTTTGACCCAGAGCATCGGCGGACAGACCTTGGCTTGCGATGGTTATTGTTGTTGGCGGGCCGGCTTCAGCTCCGACATCAGGTCCGGATCTCGCCGTGCCCGAACACCACGTACTTGAGCGAGGTCAGCCCCTCCAGCCCGACCGGGCCGCGCGCGTGCAGCTTGTCGTTGGAGATGCCGATCTCCGCGCCCAAGCCGTACTCGAAGCCATCGGCGAAGCGGGTCGAGGCATTGATCATCACGCTGGCCGAATCGACCTCGCGGATAAAGCGCATGCCCGCCGAGTAGTTCTCGGTGATGATCGAGTCGGTATGGTGCGAGCCGTATTCGTTGATATGCGCGATGGCTTCATCGAGGCCAGCGACGGTCTTGATGGCCAGGATCGGTGCCAGGTATTCCAGGCGCCAGTCTTCCTCGGTGGCATCGACCAGGCCGCCGAAGCCTGCCGCTTCCAGCGTGGCGCGGGTGGCCGGGCACACGCGCAGCTCGACGCCCTTCTGCTGGTAGATGCGGCACAGCGGCGGCAGCGCCGCGGCGGCGATGTCCCGCGACACCAGCAGCGTCTCCATGGTGTTGCACGGCGCATAGCGCTGGGTCTTGGCGTTGTCGCAGACGCGCACGGCCTTGTCCAGGTCGGCTTCGGCGTCGATATAGACGTGGCAGATGCCGTCCAGATGCTTGATCATCGGCACCCGCGCCTCTTCCATCAGCCGCGCGATCAGGCTCTTGCCGCCGCGCGGCACGATCACGTCGACATACTCGGTCATGGTGATCAGGCGGCCGACCGCGGCGCGGTCGGTGGTCTCGATCACCTGCACCGCCTCGGACGGCAGGCCGGCCGCGGACAGGCCCTCGGCCACCAGCGCGGCCAGCGCGGTGTTGGATTCGATCGCCTCGGACCCGCCGCGCAGGATGGTGGCGTTGCCCGACTTCAGGCACAGCGCGGCGGCGTCGATGGTCACGTTGGGGCGCGACTCATAGATGATGCCGATCACGCCCAGCGGTACGCGCATCTGGCCCACCTGGATGCCGGTCGGACGGAACTTCATGTTCGAGATCTCGCCGATCGGGTCGGCCAGCGCGGCGATCTGCTCCAGGCCTGCGGCCATGGTGTCGATGGCCTTGTCCGACAGCGTCAGGCGGTCGACGAAGGCGGCGTCCTGGCCGTTGGCGCGGGCGCGCTCGACGTCGCGCGCGTTGACGGCCTTGAGCTTGTCGGCATCGCGGCGGATTGCCGCGGCAATGGTCAGCAGCGCACGGTTCTTGTCGGCGGTGGAAGCACGCGCCATCGCGCGCGACGCGGCGCGGGCCTGGCGGCCGACGCGGTCCATGTATTGGTTGAGGTCGAGCTCGGTCATTTCAGTGGCCCTGGGGATTGGCCGTCAGTGTGTGTGTTCCTCCCCTCTCCCGCGCGCGGGAGAGGGGTTGGGGGAGAGGGCCGGTGCATCAACGGGCGTTGTCGCCCTCACCACCGCCTGCCCTCTCCCCCGGCCCCTCTCCCGCAGTTGGGAGAGGGGAGCAAACCGTCAGGGATCCAACCCCTCAGCGCGCAATCATCAGCGCCAGCTGCTGCAAGCCGTCCCACGGCTCGGCCGGCAGCGGCGCGGCGCCTGGCGGCGGCAAATCCTGCAGGCCTTTGACCTGGCGGTCCAGCCGCGCGGCCAGCGCCAGGGCTGCTTCCAGCCGTGGCTGCGACAGGCGCTGCGCGGCCTGCGGCACCAGCCGCTCGCGCGGGCCCCAGACGCGCAGTTCGCGCATCAGCACGCCCGCCGGCTTGCCGGCCGCCAGCCCTTGCCGGACCTTGGATAATACGCGAATTTCCTCGGTCAGCGCCCACAGCACCAGCACCGTGGCCTCGCCCTCGCCGCGCAGCCCTTCGAGCATGCGCACCAGCCGCGGCACGTCGCCCGAGAGCATCGATTCCGACAGCTTGAAGACATCGTAGCGGGCCACGTTCAGCACCGCGTCGTGGACCTGGTCGAAGCTTAGTTCGCCGGGCGGGTACAGCAGGCCCAGCTTCTGGATTTCCTGGTGCGCCGCCAGCAGGTTGCCCTCGACCTTGTCGGCAATGAACTGCAATGCGCGCCGTCCGGGCTCACCGCCCTGCACGCGCTGCTGCTGCAGCGCCAGCCGCTCGCCGACCCACGCCGGCAAGCGGGTCCGGTCCACGCTGTCGACCTTGATCGACACGCCGGCGCCTTCCAGCGCCTGGAACCAGGCTGACTTGGACGCGGCAAAATCCAGTCGCGGCAGCGTCACCAGCATCACCACGTCGGGCGACGGCTGCGCGGCCACGGCGCGCAGCGCCTCGCCACCGTCCTTGCCGGGCTTGCCCGAGGGGATGCGCAGCTCGACGATCTTGCGGTCGCCGAACAGCGACATCGACTGCTGCGCCTCGACCAGCCGCCCCCAGTGGAAGCCGCGCTCGGCCACCAGCACCTCGCGTTCGGAGAAACCGGCTTCGCGCGCCGCCGCGCGCAGGCGGTCAACCGCTTCCAGTACCAGCAGGTGCTCGTCGCCATGCACCACGTACAGCGGCGCCAGCCCCTTGGCCTTGGCCTGGCGCAGGTGCGCGTCGAGCCCGTCGAGCTTAAGCTGCATGCCGTCAGCCTGCCCGCGCGCTCAGATCGCCTTGACGGCGGCCAGCCGGCGCATCAGCTGCTGCACGATGTCGCGCTGCATGTCGCGGTACAGCTGCTGCTCTTCGTAGTCCTTGGCCAGCGTATTGGCTTCGTTGTAGGT
Organism: Cupriavidus phytorum; assembly: GCF_003254285.1. Taxonomy (NCBI): domain Bacteria; kingdom Pseudomonadati; phylum Pseudomonadota; class Betaproteobacteria; order Burkholderiales; family Burkholderiaceae; genus Cupriavidus; species Cupriavidus phytorum. The sequence goes on along the minus strand of NZ_QKZN01000004.1, from coordinate 171,849 downwards.
CAGGTCGCGCGTCAGCACCAGTTGCGACGGCGCGATCAGTTCCTTGCCGGCGGGGTCGCGCAGGCGGAAGGTGAAGCGCTGGGTCAGGCGGTATTCGCGCACCACGCCCTCGGTCGTAATCGACAGGATGGACTTGGTGCGGGTGTCCTGCAGCACGTCCAGCAGCGCGTCGGCTTCTTTCTGGTCGGCCACCACCTGGGTGTCCGAGCCGCCGCGGATGGCGCGGCGCAGGTCCGCGCCCATCAGCGAGTTGGGCGGGATGCCGATATACAGCCGCTTGAAGGCGAAGTCCGAGTTGCCGCGCAGATGGAAGCCGCAGCCGGCCAGCAAGCCCGTGGCCGGCACTGCCAGCAGGGCCGCGAGCAGCTTGCGGCGTCCCAGGTTCAGTCGCTTCATGGTTGGCGATTCCTTTGTCAGGTTCCGGCGGGCGGACGGCGCTGTCAAAGCACCACGTTGACCAGGCGGCCAGGCACCACCACGATCTTCTTGGGCGCCTTGCCTTCGGCAAACTTGGCCACGGTGTCGCTGGCGGCGGCCGCGGCCTCGATCGCGGCGCGGTCGGCGTCGGCGGGCACGGTGATGCTGCCGCGCACCTTGCCGTTGATCTGCAGCACCAGTTCGATCTCGCTGCGCACCAGCGCGGCTTCATCGACCTGCGGCCACGGGGCGTCGAGCAGGTCGCCGGCCTCGGCGGCATAGCCCAGCTGCTCCCACAGGCCGTGGGTGATGTGCGGCACCACCGGGTACAGCACGCGCAACAGGATGCCGAAGCACTCGCGGCGCGCCGCCGGCGACGCGGTCTTGGCGTCGTCCAGCGCGTTCAGCATCTTCATGGTGGCGGACACCACGGTGTTGTACTGGATGCGCTGGTAGTCGTAGTTGGCCTGCTTGAGCACGCCGTGGATTTCGCGGCGCAGCTCGGCATCGTCCGCCCCCGGCGCGCCGGCGGCACCGTCGCGGATCGCGGCGGCATTGGCATAGCCATAGTTCCACACGCGGCGCAGGAAGCGCGACGCACCCTCCACGCCCGAACCGCTCCACTCGAGCTGCTGCTCGGGCGGCGCGGCAAACATCACGAACAGGCGCGCGGTGTCGGCGCCGTACTGGTCGATCAGCGCCTGCGGGTCGATGCCGTTGTTCTTGGACTTCGACATCTTCTCGACCCCGCCGATCACCACCGGCTGGCCGTCGGCGATCAGGGTGGCGCCCACCGGGCGGCCGCGCTCGTCGGTCTGCAGGTCGACCTCGGCCGGGTTGTACCAGTGCTTCTTGCCCGACGCGTCTTCGCGGTAGTAGGTCTCGTTGAGCACCATGCCCTGGGTCAGCAGGTTGGTGAACGGCTCGTCGAACTTGACCAGGCCCAGGTCGCGCATGACCTTGGTCCAGAAGCGCGCGTACAGCAGGTGCAGGATCGCGTGCTCGATGCCGCCGATGTACTGGTCCATCGGCATCCAGTAGTCGTTGCGGGCATCGACCATGGTGGCCGCGTCCGGGCAGGTATAGCGCATGTAGTACCAGCACGAATCGATGAAGGTATCCATCGTGTCGGTCTCGCGGCGCGCGGGCTTGCCGCACGACGGGCAGGTGCACTGCAGGAAGCGCGGGTCCTTGGCCAGCGGGTTGCCGGTGCCGTCCGGCACCAGGTCTTCGGGCAGCACCACCGGCAGGTCCTGCTCGGGCACCGGCACCACGCCGCAGCTGTCGCAGTGGATCAGCGGGATCGGCGTGCCCCAGTAGCGCTGGCGCGAGATGCCCCAGTCGCGCAGGCGCCAGGTGGTCTTCTTCTCGCCCAGGCCCATCGCGCCCAGGTCGGCGGCAATGGCTTCCACCGCGGCCTGGTAGCCGAGGCCGTCGTACTTGCCGCTGTGGACGCAGGTGCCGTTTTCCTTGTCGGCGTACCACTCCTGCCAGGCTTCGGTCGAGTACGGCTGGCCCTTGACGTCGATCACCTGCCTGATCGGCAGCTTGTACTTGTTGGCGAAGGCGAAGTCGCGCTCGTCGTGCGCGGGCACGCCCATCACGGCGCCGTCGCCGTAGCTCATCAGCACGTAGTTGCCGACCCACACGTCGACCTTGTCGCCGGTGAGCGGATGCACCACCTGCAGGCCGGTCGGCATGCCCTTCTTCTCCATGGTCGCCATGTCGGCTTCCATGACCGAGCCGTGCTTGCATTCGTCGATGAACGCGGCCAGTTCCGAGTTGTTCAGCGCGGCGTGCGTGGCCAGCGGGTGCTCGGCGGCGACCGCGCAGAAGGTCACGCCCATGATGGTGTCGGCGCGCGTGGTGAAGACATAGAGCTTGCCGTCGTTGATCGGCTTGCCGTCTTCGCCCGGGATGTCATGGGTGAAGGCGAAGCGCACACCCACGCTCTTGCCGATCCAGTTCTGCTGCATCACCTTGACGCGCTCGGGCCAGCCCAGCTGGTCCAGGTCGCCCAGCAGCTCCTGCGCATAGTCGGTGATGCGCAGGTAGTACATCGGGATCTCGCGCTTTTCGACCACCGCGCCCGAGCGCCACCCGCGGCCGTCGATGACCTGCTCGTTGGCCAGCACGGTCTGGTCGACCGGGTCCCAGTTGACGGTGCCGGTCTTGCGGTAGGCGATGCCCTTCTCCAGCATCTTCAGGAACAGCCACTGGTTCCAGCGGTAGTAGTCCGGGCTGCAGGTGGCCACCTCGCGCGACCAGTCGATCGCCAGGCCCATCGACTGCATCTGCTTCTTCATGTAAGCGATGTTGTCGTAGGTCCAGGCGGCCGGCGCCACGCCGTTGTTCAGCGCGGCGTTTTCCGCCGGCATGCCGAACGCGTCCCAGCCCATCGGCATCAGCACGTTGTTGCCGTTCATGCGCAGGTAGCGCGCCATCACGTCGTTGATGGTGTAGTTGCGCACGTGGCCCATGTGCAGCTTGCCCGACGGGTACGGCAGCATCGAGCAGGCGTAGAACTTGGGCTTTTCCTTGCCGTCGGGCCCGGCCGCATGCTCCGACACGCGATAGGCGTCGATGGCTTGCCAGTGCTGCTGGGCGGCTTGTTCAACGGCGGAAGGAAGGTATTTGTCTTGCATGGTCGGGACAGCAGTCAGGACAGCGTCTGCGCGGCAACTGGCCTGCCGGCATCCGGGAAGATTCGTTCGAAGGAAAGCGGCGGGCGCCAGTGTGGGCGCCCGCCCGGCGTGCAATGCTAAAGCAATCGATTATAACCGTGGCGGCAGCGCTGGCCGCCCCCGGCGGCCTTACTTCAGGCCCAGCACGTCCTGCATGTCGAACAGCCCGGTCGGCTTGTCGGCCAGGAAACGGGCCGAGCGCACCGCGCCGTCGGCATACGACTGGCGGCTCGACGACTTGTGGCTGATCTCGATGCGCTCGCCGATGCCGGCGAACATCACGGTGTGGTCGCCGACGATATCGCCGCCGCGGATGGTGGCAAAGCCGATCGACCCGGGATCGCGCTCGCCGGTATGGCCTTCGCGAGCGAACACGCCGCAGGTCTTCAGGTCGCGGCCCAGCGCATCGGCGATCACTTCGCCCATTTTCAGCGCGGTGCCCGACGGGGCGTCGACCTTGAAGCGGTGGTGGGCCTCGATCACCTCGATGTCATAGCCGCTCGACAGCAGTTTGGCCGCCACTTCCAGCAGCTTGAAGGTGGCATTGACGCCGACGCTGAAATTGGCCGCAAAGACGATCCCGATCGATTTGGCGGCCTCGGCCAGCGCGGCCTTGCCGGCCTCGTCGAAGCCGGTGGTGCCGACCACCATCTTGACGCCCAGCTTCTTCGCCGCGGCCAGGTGCGCCAGCGTGCCTTCCGGACGGGTGAAGTCGATCAGGCAGTCCGCGCCCGCCAGGCCGGCTTCCAGGTCCGCCGTGATCGCCACGCCGGTGTCGCGGCCCAGGAACATGCCCGCATCCTGGCCCAGCGCCGGCGAGCCCGGCACGTCGAGCGCGCCCGACAGCTTCACGCCCTCGGTGTTCAGCACTTGTTCGATCAGCATGCGGCCCATGCGGCCCGATGCGCCTGCGATGGCGATGTTCATGGTGTCTGGCTCTGCGGAATATGCGCGGTGCGCGAAAGAGGAACGAGCCGGCCATGCCTGGCCGGCCCGGAAAACCGGCAGCGCGCCGAAGCCGGCGCGCGTGATTGATCGATCAGTTGGCGGCTGGTTTGGCCGCGTCCGCAGGCGCGGTGGCCTGGGCCGGAGCCGACGCTTCGGCGGCGGGCTGGGCCGGTTGTGCGGGAGCGCCGGACGCTTCCGGCTGCTGCGCCTGCCGCGGCACAAAATTCTCGACCGTGGTCTGCTGCTCGGCCGGGGCCGGGGCCGCGGCTGCGCTGGTGGAGATCTTGCCCGGCGTCTGTTCCTTGAGCGCCTTCTTCATGCCGTCGATCTCGGCGATCAGCTCGTACTCGGACGGCAGTTCGTCGCCGCCAAACTTGGCCAGGCGATCGCCGTCGAAGAACACCGTGTAGCGGCGCTGCTGCACCACCGAGGTATTGCCGCGGCGGAACGAAAACACATAATCCCAGCGGTTGGCGTGGAACACGTCGGTCAGCAGCGGCGTGCCGAGCAGGAACTTGACCTGGTCGCGGGTCATGCCCTCGCGCAGCTGCGAAGCGGCCTCGCGCGAGACGAAATTGCCCTGCACGATGTTGATCCGGTACGGCGTGATGGCGTTGGCTACCTTGCGCGAAGTGGAATCGTAGGCCGAGCAGGCGCCGGCCAGCAGGGCCGCGGCCAGCAGGGAGACAACCAGCGTCGGACGCATGGCGGACGAACGGATAGAACGCATGGATCTCGTTTCCGGAGGGAAAGAAAAGTAATGCGGCAGAGAACGGGCTGCGCGGGCATGAAAACGGCGCAAAATGCGCCGATTGCACCACACGAGCGGATGGCATCTGCCGCCGCAACCACATGGGTCGGCAAAGCTTGCCGGGCACGCGACGCCGACCTCAGGACATCGTCGGCACGAGCGACTTTTGCTGCCAAAACCCTTATGATTCAACTATCCAGACATTGTACTCTAGGGAGTCACCCACATGCCGAGTCCGGCGGACCTCAAGAATATCGGCCTGAAGGCGACCGTGCCCAGGCTGAAGATTCTTGAAATTTTTCAGACCAGCGAACAGCGTCACCTGAGCGCGGAAGACGTCTACCGCATCCTGCTCAACGAGCATATGGATATCGGCCTGGCCACCGTCTACCGCGTGCTGACCCAGTTCGAGCAGGCCGGCCTGCTGTCGCGCAACAACTTCGAGTCCGGCAAGGCCATCTTCGAGCTCAATGAAGGCAAGCACCACGATCACCTGGTGTGCCTGGATTGCGGCCGGGTCGAGGAATTCTTCGATTCCGAGATCGAGCAGCGCCAGCAAAGCATTGCGCGCGAGCGCGGCTTTACCCTGCAGGAACACGCGTTGTCGCTGTACGGCAACTGCACCAAAACAAACTGTCCCCACAGACCCAAACGATAAGCAACCGCTCGCTCCCTTGGCGGAGCGCAGACGGAGCAACAAAAAACCGGCGCCAGGCGCCGGTTTTTTGTTGGGGGCTTGCCGCCGCAGGTCAGCGTGCCTGCAGGTCCTGCAAGTCTTGATCGCTCACCACCCGGGCCGGGCGTGCTTGCGGCAGGCCGACGAACTCGCCCACCACCTGGCGGAACAGGCCACGCGCCCACACCAGCATCGGGTGGGTGTTGCGGCTGCGGTGCCAGAACATGTTCAGGCCGAGCGTGGTGTTCAGCTCCGCCGGCAGCGGGAAGGCCTTCAGGCCGTAGGTTTCGCAGGCCATGTCCTTGGTCAGCGCATTGACGGTGAAGATCATGTCCGTCTGCGAGGCCAGTTCGGCCTGCGCGCGCCACGAATGCACCGTCAGCGAGGCGTTGCGCTTCAGGCCGCGCTGCTGCAGTGCATAGTCGAGCGGGATCAGCGACGGTGCCGGTCGGCCCGAGCCGCCGGAGTGCGCCATGAAGATATGGCCGCAGTCCAGGTATTGCTCGAGCGTGCAGTGCCCTTTCAGCACCGGATGGTCCTTGCGCGCGCACACCCACAGGTTCAGCGACGTCACCATTTCCTCGACGATTTCCGGATGGCGGGTCGGGAACGGCGAGAATGCCAGGTCGAGTTCATTGGCGCGCATCGACGCCACGTCGGTTTCCCACGAATGGGACTCGACCAGCTTGATATGCAGGTCCGGCGCCAGCGCCTTGATACGCAGCACGAAACGGTTGAACACCGTGTCGCCCAGTTCCGCGGCAAAGCCGATGCTCAGCGTGCCGGTGGCAGTGGCCGGATCGAAGTTGTCCGCGTCGCCCTCGTTGATCGACGACCACAGGTCCAGCATGTCGCGGATCTTGGGGCCCAGCTCGAGCGCGCGCGGCGTCGGCGTCAGCCCGTGCGGGACGCGGATAAAGAGTGGATCGTCAAAGATTTCGCGCAGCCTGCCCAGCGAATGCGAGACCGCCGGCGCGGTCATGTGCATCTTCTCAGCCACGTAGGTGGCATTACGCTTGCTCAGCAGCTCGGTGAAGATCACTAGAAGCTTTGTGTCTACGTTCACCATGATCAGGCCCCCGGTCAGATTTTTCACAGCTAAGATGGCCCCACCACTTGCACTGGCTGCACATCAGATTTCAACAGCGTCTTAATAGTGTAAGAGGAAAAATCAGGCTCGGAAAGCAAATTCGGCATTTCTGAAACGGTCGCCCATGGCATAACTGCGAAAAATTGCGCGATTTTGCCGCAATTGATCGTAGATGCGTACATTGGCGGCGGCGCAACCGGCACTTCGCCTTGGCTATCCTCGACCTTAGGGTTCCACTTTTATCATTCTTTTCTGACGCAACTATTTCAGTGGCGGCAGCAGACCAGCATCCTGCCTGAAAAAAGAAAAACGCGCCCGCGGGCGCGTTTTCCTGGCGCGGAAGGCGCGGATTACTTGGCCACCACGCGGGCCATTTCCAGCACCTTGTTCGAGTAGCCCCACTCGTTGTCGTACCAGCTCACGACCTTGATGAAGGTGCCGTCCAGCGCGATGCCGGCTTCGGCGTCGAAGATCGAGGTGCGGGCATCGCCGCGGAAGTCCGTGGCGACGACCTTGTCTTCGGTATAGCCCAGCACGCCCTTCAGCGCACCCTGGCTCTGGGCCTTCATCTCGGCGCAGATTTCTTCGTACGACGCCGACTTTTCCAGCTCGACGGTCAGGTCGACCACCGACACGTCGGAGGTCGGCACGCGGAACGACATGCCGGTCAGCTTCTTGTTCAGCTGCGGGATCACCACGCCCACGGCCTTGGCGGCGCCGGTCGACGACGGGATGATGTTTTCCAGGATGCCGCGGCCACCGCGCCAGTCCTTGTTGGACGGGCCGTCGACGGTCTTCTGCGTGGCGGTGGCGGCGTGCACGGTGGTCATCAGGCCGCGCTTGATGCCCCACTTGTCGTTCAGCACCTTGGCCACCGGGGCCAGGCAGTTGGTGGTGCAGCTGGCGTTGGAGATGATGGCCTCGCCCTTGTAGGTGTCGTGGTTGACGCCGTACACGAACATCGGGGTGTCGTCCTTGGACGGGGCCGACATGATCACCTTCTTGGCGCCCGCGTCGATGTGCTTCTGCGCGCCTTCCTTGGTCAGGAAGATGCCGGTGGACTCGACCACCACGTCGGCGCCGATCTCGCCCCACTTCAGCTCGGCCGGATCCTTGACCGCGGTCAGGCGGATCTTCTTGCCGTTGACGACCAGGGTATTGCCGTCGACCGACACTTCGCCGTCAAAGCGGCCATGCACCGAGTCGTACTTCAGCATGTACGCCAGGTAGTCGGGCTCGAGCAGGTCGTTGATGCCAACGACTTCGATGTCCTTGAAGTTGGCGACGGCGGCGCGGAACACCATGCGCCCGATGCGGCCGAAGCCGTTGATGCCGATCTTGATGGTCATGACTGTCTCTCCTGAGGATCGATTGAAACCGGTGGGCGCCGCGTCTGCCGCGCGGCGCACCGCGCGGCTCCAGCGCCCGGATGCTTAGATAAGGGTGTCCTTCACCGTACGGACCACGTTCTCGACGGTAAAGCCGAAGTGCTTGAACAGCACGCCGGCCGGGGCCGATTCACCAAAGGTGTCGATGCCCACCACCGCCTGGACCTGGTATTTCCACCAGAAGTCCGTCACGCCCGCCTCGACCGCCACGCGCGGCACGCCGGCCGGCAGCACGCTGGCCTTGTAGGCGGTGTCCTGCTTGTCGAACACGGTGGTCGCGGGAATCGACACCACGCGCACATGCACGCCTTCGGCGGCCAGTGCGTCGGCGGCGCCGACGGCCAGGCCGACTTCCGAGCCGGTCGCCAGGATCACGGCGTCCGGACGGTTAGTCTTCGGATTCACGCTGTCGCGCAGCACGTAGCCGCCGCGCGCGATATTGGCGCGGGTGGCGTCGTCGCGCTGCTGGAACGGCAGGTTCTGGCGGCTGAAGATCAGGCAGCTCGGGCCGTTCTCGCGGCGGATCGCCTCGGCCCAGGCCACGGCGGTCTCGGTGGTGTCGGCGGTACGCCAGACGTCCAGGTTGGGGATCAGGCGCAGGCTGGCGACGTGCTCGATCGACTGGTGCGTCGGGCCGTCCTCGCCCAGGCCGATCGAGTCATGGGTGAACACGAACAGCGAGCGGATCTTCATCAGCGCCGCCATGCGCAGCGCATTGCGGCTGTAGTCCGAGAACGTCAGGAAGGTCGCGCCGTAGGGGATGTAGCCACCATGCAGCGCGATGCCGTTCATGATCGCGCTCATGCCGAACTCGCGCACGCCATAGTTGATGTGGTTGCCCCAGGCATCCACACGCACGGCCTTGCTGCCCGACCAGTTGGTCAGGTTCGAGCCGGTCAGGTCGGCCGAGCCGCCGAGGAACTCGGGCAGCACCGGGCCGAAGGCCTCGATGGTGTTCTGGCTGGCCTTGCGGGTGGCGATGGTCTCGGCCTTTTCCTCGCACTTGGCGATAAAGGCTTCGACCGCGGCGTCGAACGCGCCCGGCAGCTCGCCCTTCATGCGGCGGGTGAACTCGCCGGCCTCGTACGGGTGGCGCTCGGCATACGATTCGAACAGCGCGTTCCAGGCGCGCTCCAGCGCCTGGCCGTTGGCCTTGGCGTCCCAGGCGTCGTAGACCTCGGCCGGCACCTCGAACGGGGCGTGAGCCCAGCCCAGCGCCTCACGCGTGGCCAGCACCTCGGCGCCGCCCAGCGGGGCGCCGTGCACGTCGTGGCCGCCTTCCTTGTTGGGCGCGCCCTTGCCGATCTTGGTGCGGCAGCAGATCAGGGTCGGCTTGTCGCTGGCCTTGGCCTGCGCGATGGCATTGTCGACCGCGACCACGTCGTGGCCGTCGATGCCGCGGATCACGTTCCAGCCGTAGGCTTCGAAGCGCTTCGGGGTGTCGTCGTTGAACCAGTGCACCACGTCGCCGTCGATCGAGATGCCGTTGTCATCCCACAGCGCGATCAGCTTGTTCAGCTTGAGCGTGCCGGCCAGCGAGCAGGCCTCGTGCGAGATGCCTTCCATCAGGCAGCCGTCGCCCAGGAACACATAGGTGTAGTGGTCGACGATGTCGAAGCCAGGGCGGTTGAATTCCTCGCCCAGCAGGCGTTCGGCCAGCGCCATGCCGACGGCGTTGGTGATGCCCTGGCCGAGCGGGCCGGTGGTGGTTTCCACGCCCGGGGTGATGCCGTATTCCGGGTGGCCGGCGGTCTTGCTGTGCAGCTGGCGGAAGTTCTTCAGCTCTTCGACCGGCAGGTCGTAACCGGTCAGGTGCAGCAGCGCGTAGATCAGCATCGAGCCGTGGCCGTTGGACAGCACGAAGCGGTCGCGGTCGGCCCACTGCGGGTTGCTCGGGTTGTGCTTGAGATGCCGGCCCCACAGCGCCACGGCGATGTCTGCCATGCCCATCGGCGCACCGGGGTGGCCGGAGTTGGCCTGCTGGACGGCGTCCATGGCAAGCACGCGGATGGCGTCGGCCATCAGCTTGGCGGGCTGGGAAGCAAAGGGACTTGTGGCGGGATGGGCAAGGGCGGACATGCGGGCGGATTCGGCGTGAGCCTTGGCGGCAGGAAAACCGCAATTTTAGCAGAAGCTAGGGGGTTTTCCGGACTCCCGGACGACCCCTTGGCCGAGTCCGGGCGATCATCGCAGGCCGCCCGCACCGCCGCATGCCGGCAGCCGGAACTATCCGGGCCCCGGCATGCCTGATGCTTCACCCCGGCGCCCTGGCGAGGACGTGGCGCGGCACTTCGACAGCGTAGCGCGGCACGCGTAAGATGCACTCTCGCACCGCGCGGCACGCCGCCGCGCCGGGTTTCCCGCAACCAGGAGACGATCAAGGAGACGATCATGACCAGACCGGCCAACACCCCCTGGCTCACCCCCTACCTGACCGTCGCCAATGGCCGCGCCGCGCTGGACTTCTATGGCCGCGCCTTCGGCTTCACTCCCGGCAACGTGGTCGACGAGAACGGCGTCCCCACCCACGCCGAAATGCACTACCAGGGGCAGCTGGTGGTGATGTTCGCGCCCGAGGGCGCGTGGGGCAGCACCGCGCGCACGCCGCGCTCGCTGGGCGTGGAATGCCCGCAAACCTTCTATGTCTATTGCGACGATGTCGACGCCATGCACCAGCGCGCGGTCGATGCCGGCGCGATCAGCCTGATGGCCCCGGCCGACCAGTTCTGGGGCGACCGCTACTGCATGGTCGAGGATCCTGACGGCTACCGCTGGGGCTTCGGCAAGCCGCTGGCCCAAGGCAACCAGGCGGGCCGGGAAAACTGATGGCGCCAAGATTTTTTGTCGGCGGCGCGGATACCGTGCTGGCCGCCGAGTCCGATTTCCCGCTGCCCGAACCGGTGGTGCGCCACGCGCAGGTGCTGCGCCTGGCGCCGGGCGACGCCATCACGCTGTTCGACGGCCGCGGCGGCAGCCACGCCGCCACGCTGGTCGAACTGGGCAAGCGCCACGCGCTGGCGCGCATCGGCGCGCATGACGCGGCCGAGGCCGAGCCGCCCTTCCGCGTCACGCTGGCGCAGGGGCTGGCCGGCGGCGACAAAATGGACTGGCTGATCGAGAAAGCCGTCGAACTCGGCGTCGCGGCGATCCAGCCGCTGCAGGCCAGCCGCTCGGTGGTGCGCCTGTCCGGCGAGCGCGCGCAGAAGCGCCACGCGCACTGGCAGGCGCTGGTCCAGGCAGCCTGCGAGCAATGCGGCCGAAATCGTTTGCCGGCGGTGGCGGAGGTCACTAACTTGGATACGTGGCTGGCGCGCGAGGCGCAGTCCGGCAACGGCGGGACCCGGCTGCTGGTGTCGCCGCGTGCCGCGCAAGCGCTGCCGGCGCTGGTGGCAGAACGACGCGATGCGCTGCTGGCCGATGGCGTCACCTTGCTGATCGGCCCGGAAGGCGGCCTGGCCCCCGAAGAAGAACAGGCCGCGCTGCAGGCCGGTTTCACCGGCGTGTCGCTCGGCCCGCGCATCCTGCGCACGGAAACCGCCGGGCTGGCGTGCCTGGCAACCCTGAACGCCTTGCTGGGCGGATTCTGACGACGGGGCCACCCCGGCCCTGTGTCACCTTGCAACCCTGACTGAAAGGAGTCGACCATGGGACTACTCGATAGCGTGCTGGGCGGTGTGCTCGGACAGCTCGGCGGCGCGCGCGGAGAGAACGGCCAGGGCGGCCAGGCCGGCGGGCTCGACCCCAAGCTGATGATGGCGCTCGGCCTGCTGGCAACGCTGGCCATGCGCAGCCGCGCGCAAGGCGGCGATGCCGCCGCCGATGATGGCCTGGGCGGATTGGGCAGCCTCGGCGGACTGCTGGGCGGCATGCTCGGCGGCGGCGCCAGCGCTGGCACCGCGCCGGGCGGCGCTACCGGCGGCCTCGACCTGGGCTCGCTGCTCGGCGGCCTGTTGGGCGGCCAGGGCGGCGCGCCTGCCAACAGCCAGGCGCTGGGCGCTGCCGCCGGCGGCATCGGCGCGCTGCAGCAGATCCTGGCGCAGGCGGGGCTGGGCGAACAGGTCGACTCATGGATCGGCAGCGGCGCCAACCAGCCGGTCACGCCGTCGGCGCTGAGCGATGCGCTCAACGACACCGGCGCGCTGCAGTCGCTGGCGCAGAGCACCGGCATGTCGCAGGACGATGTGGCGGCGCAGTTGAGCGAAGGCCTGCCGGAACTGATCGACCGGCTCACGCCGCATGGCCACCTGCCGGCGCAGGAATAAGCGCGGCACCTGACCCTGACAAGCAAAAAGCCCGCATCAGCGGGCTTTTTACCTCGTATGCCGCGGAACGGCTGCCGGCGCGGTCAGGCGAACGAGTAGAACACGCGGAACTGCACCTTGCGCTCGCCCCAGAACTCGGCGGCGTCGCGGAACACGTCGAGCAGCACCTCGCGCGCTTCCTTGTCGAATTTCTGCGCGATCGGCAGGCCCTCCAGCACGATCACGAAACCCGGCTGCGGGCCGGCCTTGTAGATCATGTCGGTGAGGCAGTCGGCCAGTGCATCGAAATTCTTGCCGAAATGCTTGGGGAAGGTGAACGAGGTGGCGATGGTTTCCAGGATCTCCGCCTTGCTCGCGCAATGCGCGCAATTGGCATACAGGAAATGCTGGCCGAGATCGGCCGCGGCCTGGGCCAGTTCCGGCACGCGGAAGGCGCGGATCGACTGGACGATGTTCGGACGCACCGTCTTGAACAGGTTCATGGCCCCCTCGCTGGTGCCGTCGTTCCAACCGGGACCGGCGGGCATGGCCACGGGCGCGGTCGCGGGCGGGAGTTTTTGCATGAGCTCCTGGCTCGGCATCATCAGCACGTTGTCGTATAGGTTCTGGGCCTGCTGCTGAGCCCGCTGCCAGCCATCTCCGGCGCCGCGCTCTTCGCGGGCGGCAAGGGCGTCGCCCAGTCCGAAAATGTCAGTCATCATTTGAGTATCCGTTTGAAGCTGTTGTAGTGGTCTTCCGTGTAGTAACAATCGTTGGCAGCGCGCTGTTCCCCGCCGCAGACGATCCGCTTGGCTCCCCGGTTCCGGCTCCTGGCGCTCTTGACCGTGTATTCGCGGTAATAACCGCGTTCTCTTAGCGGCAGGATGCGTTCGTAGTTGCCGAATCGCGAGCCGTCCTTGTCATACGGGAACGGGCCGCCGGCTTCGATGCGCTCCAGGGTCTGCCGCGCTTCGTTGGGCAACTGCTGCACTGCAATGGTTCCCAGCCCTTCGGTCTGCGCCTGGCGCGCCAGCGTCGGCTGCGCCAGGGCCAGCACCAGCGCCGCGCCGGTCAGGGACCGGGCCAGCATGCGCGTTGCGTGCCGCATCGGAGAAACTTGGAAACCCACGTTGCTTGTCTTGGTTGAACCGGAAATCGAGCCTGCCGCTGGTTGGGTAGACGATCTGTCCGGGCCACCCTGGCCTGCCCCCTGCGCTGCGTGAAGCGTCGCGCAAGGAATGCCGGCCGCACCGGGGCGCTCATGGCGAGCGCCTGTATCAAAGGCGTAAGGTTACGCGCATGCACGCAATTAATCAATCCCGCCCCCGTTGCAGCGCAATTTCTTCAATTGTTTCAATATGTTAAGCGTATGTGTGCGCATACTAACCATCGTCACGGGGCGATAAAAAAAGCCGGGCGAACCCGGCTTATCGTCACTTTGGCCCGCTTCGGGCCAAGACAATCGGCTTAGCGCTTAGCGGCGGCGTCGACCACCACCAGCGACGTCATATTGACGATGCGGCGCACCGTTGCCGACGGCGTCAGGATGTGGACAGGAGCCTTCACGCCCAGCAGGATGGGCCCGATCGCGACGTTGTTACCCGCGGCAACCTTGAGCAGGTTGTACGAGATATTGGCCGCGTCGATATTCGGGCACACCAGCAGGTTGGCTTCGCCCTTGAGCGTGCCGTCCGGCACCAGCTGGTCGCGCAGCTTCTGGTCGAGCGCGCAGTCGCCGTGCATCTCGCCGTCGATCTCCAGCTCCGGCGCCTGCTCGCGCAGGATCGCCAGGGTTTCGCGCATCTTGCGCGCCGACGGCGCCTCGGACGAGCCGAAGTTCGAATGCGACAGCAGGCCGACCTTGGGTTCGATACCGAAGCGCTTCAGCTCTTCGGCGGCCATCAGCGTGATCGCGGCCAGTTCCTCGGCGCTCGGGTCGACGTTGACGTGGGTGTCGACCAGGAAGATCTGACGACCCGGCAGCACCAGGCCATTCATCGCCGCATAGACCTTGTTGGTACCGCCCAGCACCTGGTCGATATAGCGCAGGTGCGCCGCGGTATTGCTGACGGTGCCGCAGATCATGCCGTCGGCCTCGCCCTTGTGCACCAGCATCGCGCCGATCAGCGTGGTACGGCGGCGCATTTCCAGCTTGGCATACTGCGGCGTGATGCCCTGGCGCGCCATCATGCGGTAGTAGGCGTCGGAATAATCGCGGAAGCGCTCGTCGTGTTCCGGGTTGACCACGGTGAAGTCCACGCCGGCGCGCAGGCGCAGGCCGAAGCGCTCGATGCGGTGCTGCAGCACGGCGGGACGGCCGATCAGGATCGGGTTGGCCAGCTTTTCGTCGACGATCACCTGCACCGCGCGCAGCACGCGCTCTTCCTCGCCCTCGGCGAAGACGATGCGCTTCTTGTCCATCTCGACCTTGCGCGCGGCGGCGTAGATCGGCTTCATCACCGTGCCGGAGTGGTACACGAACTGCTGCAGCTGCAGGCGGTACGCGTCCATGTCCTCGATCGGGCGCGCGGCCACGCCGGACTTCATCGCGGCTTCGGCCACCGCCGGCGCCACCTTGACGATCAGGCGCGGATCGAACGGCTTCGGGATCAGGTATTCCGGGCCGAACGACAGGTCCTGGATGCCGTAGGCGGTGGCGACGATATCGCTCTGCTCCTGGCGCGCCAGTTCGGCCAGCGCATTGGCAGCGGCGATCTCCATCTCGCGCGTGATGGTGGTGGCGCCGCAGTCCAGCGCCCCGCGGAAGATGAACGGGAAGCACAGGACGTTGTTGACCTGGTTCGGGTAGTCGGTACGGCCGGTGGCCATCACCGCGTCCGGACGCACTTCCTTGACCAGTTCCGGCGAGATTTCCGGATTCGGGTTGGCCAGCGCCAGCACCAGCGGCTTGTCGGCCATGCGCTGGACCATGTCCTGCTTCAGCACGCCCGCCGCGGACAGGCCCAGGAAGATGTCGGCGCCGTCGATCACTTCGCCCAGCTTGCGCTTGTCGGTCTTTTGCGAGAAACGCGCCTTTTCCGGGTCCATCAGCTCGGTGCGGCCTTCATAGACTACGCCGGCCAGGTCGGTCACCCAGATGTTCTCGATCGGCAGGCCGATGTCGACCAGCAGGTCGAGGCAAGCCAGTGCGGCCGCGCCGGCGCCGGAGGCCACCAGCTTGACCTTGGCGATATCCTTGCCGACCACCTTCAGGCCGTTAATGATGGCCGCGGCCACCACGATGGCGGTGCCGTGCTGGTCGTCATGGAAGACGGGGATCTTCATCTTCTCGCGCAGCTTGCGCTCGACGTAGAAGCACTCCGGTGCCTTGATGTCTTCCAGGTTGATGCCGCCGAAGGTGGGCTCGAGCGCGGCGATGATCTGGACCAGCTTTTCCGGGTCCTTCTCGTCGATTTCGATATCGAACACGTCGATACCGGCAAACTTCTTGAACAGCCCGCCCTTGCCTTCCATCACCGGCTTGGAGGCCGCGGCGCCAATGTCGCCCAGGCCCAGCACAGCGGTGCCGTTGGTGATCACCGCGACCAGGTTGCCGCGCGCGGTGTAGCGGAACGAGTTGGCCGGATCGGAAACGATTTCTTCACAAGCGGCGGCGACGCCGGGCGAATATGCCAGGGCCAGGTCGCGCTGGTTCGACAGCGGCTTGGTCGGCGTGACCGAGATCTTGCCGGGGGTGGGAAACTCGTGATACTCGAGCGCCGCTTTGCGCAGCGCCTCGCGCTGCTGCTGTTTCAGATCGTCTTGGGACGGGGACTGTGGGCTGGTCATCGGCGCATCTTCCAATCGGTGGAGCCGTCATTGACAAGGCGGGGACGATCGGCGGACCGGCTCCACGCGTCCGCCCTTCTCTTCCTTTGGAACCCAGCATTTTATATAGTGAAAAACTATTTCACAATAAGCCTTTTGCTTGGGGCACCTTTGCGATTCGGTACAATATGCCCCATCCTCCGGGGCAACACCAGCAAGCGTAGCGTCCGCGCGCCTGAGCGGCGCAGCGCATGGCGGTCATGGCTGTGATGTGCGGCAGTATCTTGCTGAAACGCTGGATGCGCCCCATGCTGACGCCGCGTGCCCGCTGCGGGATCTGCCGGCAAACGCCAGCGATCCCCCTGGAAAACCGCTGTCACCCCATCCGCCCGCCCCGGCAGCTGCTCAACAATGCCCAACGCCCAGCCCGCCCAGCTTTCCGAATTCGACCTGATCCGCCGCTACTTCACGCGGCCGGTGCGCAAGGCCGCGCTCGGCGTGGGCGATGACTGCGCCCTGATCGAGGGCCGTCCCGGCCATCATCTCGCCATCAGCACCGACATGCTGGTCAGCGGCCGACATTTCTTCCCCGACGTGGCGCCGCGCGCGCTCGGCCACAAGGCGCTGGCGGTGAACCTGTCGGACCTTGCCGCCATGGGCGCCGAGCCCCGCGCCTTCACGCTGGCGCTGGCCCTCCCCGCGGCCGAGCCTGAGTGGCTGGCGGAACTTGCCGCAGGCATGCTGGCGCTGGCCGACGAACACGGCTGCGAACTGGTCGGAGGCGACACCACGCGCGGCCCGCTGACGCTGTCGCTGACGGTATTCGGCGACGTGCCGCTGCGCGCGGCGCTGCGCCGCGACGCCGCGCGGCCGGGCGACGACATCTGGATCTCGGGAACGCTGGGCGATGCGCGGCTGGCGCTGGGCGACTGCCGCGGCGAATGGCTGCTGCCCGAACCCGAATTCACCCAGGTCCGGCCGCGCATGGACGCACCCACGCCGCGGGTGGCGCTGGGCATGGCCTTGCGCGGCGTGGCGCATGCGGCACTGGATATCTCCGACGGGCTGGTCGGTGACCTCGGTCATATCCTGACGCGTTCGCAGGTGGGAGCGCTGGTCGATGTCGACGCCCTGCCCCGCTCGGCAGTGCTGGCTGGCCAGCCCGACGCCATCCAGCGTGAATGCGTGCTGGCCGGCGGCGACGACTATGAGCTGTGCTTCACCGCGCCGGCTGGCCAGCGTGACGCCATTGCCGCCATCGCCGAGCGGCTGGCACTGCCGCTGACGCGCGTCGGGGCGATCACGCCCGAGCCGGGCCTGCGGCTGGTCGACCGCGCCGGCAACCCGACCCGCTACGAGGGTGCCAGCTTCGACCATTTCGCTGCCCCCTGACACCGGGTCACAGGCATGTCATGATGCCGGCATCGGCGCCTGCGCGGGCACGGGAGTCCCGCACGCATTGCAGCGCAAGCCGGCCATAACCATAAGCCGTATTCGCTTCACACGAGCCAATTTTGATGTCCACCTTCCCTCCCGGGGCCGCGCCGCGCGACCCCGCCCTGACCCTGGAAGCCGGCCAGACCGTCAAGGTCACGCGTCCGAGCGCGCGTTTCATGCTGGCGCATCCGGCGCACCTGATCGCGTTCGGCTTCGGCTCGGGCCTGTCGCCGGTCGGCCCCGGCACCGTCGGCACGCTCTACGCCTGGCTTTCGTTCGTGGTGATTTCGCTGTGGATCGAGCCCGCCACCTGGCTGTGGATCATCAGCGGCGGCTTCGTCGTGGGCCTGTGGGCATGCGCGCGCACCGCGCGCGACATGGGCGTGCACGACCACGGCAGCATGGTCTGGGACGAGATCGTGGCGTTCTGGCTGGTGCTGGCCTTTGTCATGCCGACCGGTTTCTGGGGCCAGTTCGCCGCGTTCCTGTGGTTCCGGCTGTTCGATATCGCCAAGCCGGCGCCGATCGGCCACTATGACCGCAGCTTGAAGGGCCCGGGCCTGCGCGGCGGCTTCGGCGTGATGTTCGACGACATCTTCGCGGCGTTCTACACGCTGCTGGTGTTTGCCTTGTGGCGCTCGTTCTGAGCGCCGCACGCCAAACTGATTCTCCAAAACAACCCCTGCACCCATCATGTCCGTCAGCCGCCTGCTCGACCAGCTCGCCATCCAGGCCGGCGTCGCCCTAGCCGACAAATCCCTGATGCTGGCCACCGCCGAATCCTGCACCGGCGGCCTGGTCGCCGCCGCCATTACCGACGTGTCGGGCTCGTCGGGCTGGTTCGAGCGCGGCTTCGTCACGTATTCCAACGAAGCCAAGTCCACCATGCTGGGGGTGCCGGCCAAGCTGATCCGCGATCACGGCGCGGTCAGCGAAGAGGTCGCACGCGCGATGGCGGAAGGGGCGCTGCTGAACAGCCGCGCGCAGGTGTCGCTGTCGATCACCGGCGTCGCCGGCCCCAACGGCGGCACCCCGGAAAAGCCCGTGGGCATGGTGTGCTTTGGCTGGAGCAACCGCATCACCACCATCGTCGAGACCCAGCGCTTTCCCGGCGACCGCGCACAGATCCGTCGCCAGGCGGCCGAGCACGCGATGCGGGGCCTGGTGGAGTTGCTGCGCAACGAGGCCTGAAGACACTGCGGCCGCAAGCCGCTCAAACGAAAAACCGCGCCAGCAGGCGCGGTTTTTTTCCGTGCCGCGTGCGGCGCTCAGCCGTGGCGGTAGCGGTTGATGGTCTCGCGCGTCTGCAGCGCGACGTTGCGTGCCGCCGCGGCGAAGTCTTTCTCGCGGCTGGCGTACAGGATGGCGCGCGACGAATTGATCATCATGCCGGTGCCGTCGGCAGTGCGCCCGGCCTTTACCGTGGCCTCGATGTCGCCGCCCTGGGCGCCGATGCCGGGAATCAGCAGCGGCATGTCGCCGACGATCTGGCGCACCCGCGCGATCTCGTTGGGGAAGGTCGCGCCGACCACCAGGCCCATCTGGCCGGTGGTATTCCAGCGCTCGCGCGCGGCCTCGGCCACCAGCTGGTACAGCGGCTTGCCGTCGACCTGCAGGAACTGCACGTCGGAACCGCCCGGGTTGGAGGTGCGGCACAGCACGATCACGCCGCGGCCCGGGTAGGCGAGATAGGGCTGCATCGAGTCGAAGCCCATGTACGGGCTGACCGTGACCGCATCGGCCTTGTAGCGCTCGAAGGCTTCCAGCGCGTAGTGCTCGGCGGTCGAGCCGATATCGCCGCGCTTGGCGTCGAGGATCACCGGGATGCCGGGGTGGGCATCGTGGATATAGTGGATCAGCTGTTCGAGCTGGTCTTCGGCGCGCTGCGAATGGAAGTAGGCGATCTGCGGCTTGAAGGCGCAGACCAGGTCGGCGGTGGCGTCGACGATCTCGCGGCAGAACGAGAAGATGGCGCCGCCGGCCCCGGTCAGGGACAGGGGAAGCTTGTGCGGATCAGGATCGAGCCCGACGCACAGGAGGGAATCGTTGCGCTGCCAGGCGGCAGCAAGCTGCTCGGTGAAAGTCATGGGTACTCGGAATGTCCTGGTGGCGCCGGCGTCTCATCGTGAGGCCGATCCTGGTCGATCCTGGCCGATGGACTCGGCCGGCGCGGTTGGCCGCAGCGGCGTGAAAACCTTTCATCCCTGCAGCATATGTCGCTTTCGGCAATTTTACCCGCTGCGTGCTATCGTTTTGCGCTTCGTCTCAAAACAATGCGCGGCATCCCGCACAGCCGCGTCCCGTCATGTCTCTCGATCGCCGTGGTCTCTTCCTGCTTGTGGTGCTGACGCTCGCCTGGGGCATCAACTGGCCCATCATGAAGGTGGGCGTGGCGCATTTCCCGGCGATGGGCTTCCGCCTGCTGTGCATGGCCGGCGGGCTGGTGGCGCTGGGGCTGGCGCTGCGGCTGCGCGGCGATTCGCTGGCGGTGCCGCGGCGCGAATGGGGCACGGTATTGCGGCTGGCGCTGCCCAACATGGTGATCTGGCACTTGTTGGCGATCTGCGCGGTCAAGATGCTGTCGTCGGGCCGCGCCGCGATCCTCGGCTACACCATGCCGATCTGGGCGGTGGTCTGGGGCCTGGTGTTCTTCCGCGAGCGCATCGGCGCGTGGGCCTGGCTGGGCATCGGCTGCGCGCTGGCGGGCACGGTGCTGCTGCTGTCCGGCGAGCTCGCCGCGCTGACCGGCAGCCCGGCCGGCACGCTGCTGATGCTGGTGGCCGCGGCCGGCTGGGGCTTCGGCACCCAGCTGATGAAGCGCACCCAGACCGACGTGCCGATCGGCGCCATGACCTTCTGGATGCTGGCGGTGACGCTGCCCTTCCTGGCGCTGGGCTCGCTGCTGCTGGAAGACGGCTGGCGCATGCCCACCGCCATCGAATGGGCCGCGATTGCCTACAACGCAGTGGTGGTCTTCGCCTTCTGCCACCTGGTCTGGTTCGGGCTGGCGCGCAGCTTGCCGCCGGTGGTGTCGAGCCTGTCGATCATGTTTATCCCGGTGGTCGGCGTGTTCTCCGGAATGTGGATGCTGGGCGAGCAGCCGCACTGGCAGGACTACGCCGCGATCGTACTGATGTTCCTGGCGCTGTCCTCGGTGATGCTGGCGCCGCTGCTGTGGCGCCGGCTGCGCGGCGTGGCCGGCTGACGCCCGCGGTACGTGCGGGTCGCGAGGCGGCAACGGCGCGCGCCCGTCGCGGAGATTTCACTTAACAAGCCACCCTCCGTTGGGCTACACTCGCGGCCATCACAATCCCGGAGAAATTACGTGGGCAGTAGCATCGGGTGTTCGAGTTGGCGCAGCAACGCTGCGACCTCTGCGAATGCCATGTCACTGCGGGCTGCGTAACGACGACCCGCCCGGAGCACCCGGCTCCGCGCTTCGTCGGCCTTGCCCGCAGTCAGAACTGCGGGCGAGTGTCTTTCCGTGCCACCGGCGGCGCCTCCATGCGCGCCCACCGTGGCGGATCTTCCCTCTCCCGGCTAGCCAGCCAACCCAGGCAAACGCCATCGCCTTGTCCGCCTGCCCCGCGCAGCCGCAGGACAGCGCGATCACGCTTGCCCGTGGCCCGGCCATTTTCGGCTCCTTTTGCGGCATGCCGCGGGGCCATGACGGGGCATGACGCAATACCTGGGAATGCGGCGAGCCGCCTGCGCTTGTCTTCGCGCTTGTCTTTGTTTTTCGTCGCAATCAGCAATAAGGAATCCCGGGGATGATCAACCTGTTCGTCCTGCAGAAAGGCCGGCTTGCCCAGGAGCAGGTCGACGAGCGCAATGAGCTGCTGCAGCACAAGCCGATCTGGATCGATGTCGTCAATCCCGACGACGAGGAACTGAACTGGATCAAGGAAGCCTATGGCGTCGCCCTTCCTGAACTGGAAGACCTGGGCGACCTGGAAGCGTCCGCGCGTTATTTCGAGGGCGAGGACGAGAATATCCATATCCGCACCGACTTCCTGCTCGACGAGGAAGAGGTGTCGCGCAACGTGCGCGTCGCCTTCGTGCTGACCAAGGACGTGCTGTTCTCCATCCACGACGAAGACCTGCCGGTGTTCCGCCTGGTGCGGCTGCGCGCGCGCATGCGCCCGGGCTCGGTGCGCAACGCCAAGGACGTGCTGATGGACCTGTACGCGACCGACGCGGAATACTCGGCCGACTCGATCGAGGAAATCTACGAACGCCTGGAAGAAGCCAGCCGCCGCGTGCTGGCCGAGAACGTGACCGATGCCGCCGCGGCCGACGTGCTGGAAACCATCGCGCGCGAGGAAGACCTGAACGGGCGCATCCGCCGCAACGTGATGGACACGCGCCGCGCGGTGTCGTTCCTGATGCGCAGCCAGCTGCTGTCGGCCGAGCAGCAGGACGAGGCGCGCCAGATCCTGCGCGACATCGACTCGATCGAGAACCACACCGCGTTCCTGTTCGACAAGATCAACTTCCTGATGGACGCCACGGTCGGTTTCATCAACATCAACCAGAACAAGATCATCAAGCTGTTCTCGGTGGTGTCGGTGGCACTGATGCCGCCCACGCTGATCGCCAGCATCTACGGCATGAACTTCAAGTTCATGCCGGAACTGGACTGGGGTGCCGGCTATCCGTGGGCGATTGCGCTGATGGCGGTGTCGGCGGCGATCCCGCTGGTGTATTTCCGCAGGAAGGGTTGGCTGAGCTGAGGCCGGCGGCTTCAGTCGGGCAGCGTCGCTGCCCCCATCCGCCGCGCGATGATGCCCGCCTTGGCGCGGAAGTTCACGCGCACGTTGGCGCAATACTCTTTCTTGTCGAAGCACTTGGGCGCCGGCAGTGCCGCCGCCAGGCGCGCTGACTGGCCCACGCTGAGCTTGTCGGCGCTGGTGCGGAAGTAGTGCTGCGCCGCGGCCTGCGCGCCGAACACGCCCTCGCCCCACTCGACCGAATTCAGATAGATCTCGTAGATGCGCTGCTTGTCGAGCCAGAACTCGAGCATCCACGTGATGGCGAGCTCCTGGCCCTTGCGCAGGTAATGCTGCTCCGATGACAGGAACAGGTTCTTGGCCAGTTGCTGCGTGATGGTCGATGCGCCGCGCACGATGCGGCCGCGCTTCTTGTTGCGCTCCCAGGCATCGAGCATGGCATCGAGTTCGTAGCCGGGATGGTTGACGAAGCCAGCATCCTCGCTGGCAATCACCGCGCGCTTGAGGTTGCGCGAGATGCGCTCATACGGCACCCAGTCGCGTTCCAGCCCGCAGCTCCAAAAGTTGAAGCCGCACAGCCGCCAGCGCTCGGCGCGCATGAAGGTCGTGCTCGACGGATCGACATACTGCCAGCTGGCAATCTGCACGAAGAAGTACAACTGCATCGCCAGCACGCCTGCAACCAGGCAGCCCAGCAGGTAGCCGAGCCAGCGCACCGGATTCAGTACCGATCCGGCGGAAGCAGCGCTGCGGGCAGCGCTGGCCGTGCGATTGCGGATGGCCACGGCTGGCGACGCCCGGTCAGCCCTTGCGTTCGGCCTGCAGCGCGGCGCGCAGCTCGGCCAGCACGGGCGCGGTGCGGGGCCGCACGCCACGCCAGATATAGAAGGCCTCGGCGGCCTGCTCGACCAGCATGCCGAGGCCGTCGCTGACGCGTGCGCCGCAGCGCGCGGCGAACTGCAGGAACACGGTGGGCTCGGCGCCGTACATCATGTCGTAGGCCAGCACGCCCTGGCCCAGCAGGAACTCGGGCACCGGCGGCACCTCGCCCTGCAGGCTGCTGGACGAGGCATTGATCACGATGTCGACGCCCTCGTCCTCGGACAGGCCCTCGAGCGCATCGAGGCCGCCGCCCCACAGCTCGACGCCGTACTGGTCGGCCGCCTCGACAAACTCTTCGAGCATGTCGCTGGCGCGCGACGCGGTGCGGTTGGCCACCACGATGCGCGACGGCCGGCATTCGATCAGCGGCAGCATCGCGCCCATCGCCGCGCCGCCGGCGCCCAGCAGCAGCACGCGCTTGCCCTCGATCAGCGTGTCGAGGTTGTCCTGGATATCGCGCACCAGGCCGATGCCGTCGGTATTGTCACCATGGATCAAGCCCTCTTCGATCCACAGCGTATTGACCGCGCCGGCGGCCTCGGCGCGCTCGGTCAGGCGGTCGGCCAGGTCATAGGCCTCCAGCTTGAACGGCACGGTCACGTTGCAGCCGTAGCCACCGTCGGCAAAGAACTGGCGCACGGTGTCGGCAAACCCGTCCAGCGGCGCCTCCAGGCGGTCATATTGCACGGCCTCGCCGGTCTGGCGCGCGAAGGCGGCGTGGATCGCCGGCGAGCGGCTGTGCGCGACCGGGTTGCCGATCACCACATAGCGGTCGGCGCTGGCTTGGGAAGAGTCAGTGGATGTCATCAGCGTGCCTGCAGGCGGGTTTCCAGCCCGCTGCGCGAAAACTTGAAAGTGGATATGACTTCGAGGATGTCCTGGCGCGCCGACATCTCCGCGGTAAAGGCGCCAAACGGCGCGGCCGCGCGCACGATCGCCACCGCCTGGCGGTCCAGCGCGGGATCGCCCGAGCTCTTGACCACGTCGATGGCATCGATGTTGTAGCCATCGCGGTTATAGCCCAGCTTGCCCTGCCGGTTGACGTTGATCACCAGGATCAACTGGCCATAGAGCGGCTTGCCGTTGCGTTGCGGGAAATCCGTGGTGCCGCGCGCCTCGATCTTGCGGCGCAGCCGGTCGTAGTACTGCGCGTAGTCGACCGCCTGCGCGCTGGTGGCGGTCAGCTGGAAGCGCTTGGGCCGCTTGGCGTAGTGCTCCAGGTTGCGGCCGATCTCGGCTTCCAGCCTGGCCATCTCGTCGGCCGAGGTGCGCTCGTCCTGGCCGCGCTGCGGCGTGTCCTGGCGCTTCTCGCCCGGCTTGAGCGGCTGGTTGCGCACCGCCGGCGCGGCCTCGCGCGCCTGGGTCAGCAGGCGCTGCTGCTCCTGTTCCAGCTGCTCGACCCGGCGCTGCACCTGGCGCACCAGGTCGCCCTCCTGCGTCAGGGTCTGCGCCGGCAGCGGCGTGGTGGCGCGCTGCAGGTCATGGTCGCCGCCGCCGTCGAGATTGGCCTGCGCCAAAGCGGTCGGGTTGCGCGGCTTCTGCGCCGACTTGGCATTGACCAGCACCACGTCCAGCGCGGCGTCGCTGCGCTTGATCTCGAAAACTTCCGGCGCGGCCACCCGCACCATCAGCAGCAGCGCGTGCACGGCGACGGAAATGGCCAGCGCCCGGGCCAGCATACTGCTGTTTTGCCACCTGGCATGCCACCAGGGGCGGGAAGCGGCAAGAGTGGCGTTCACGATGGATGGATGAGGGCTCGGGAGACAACCGCGGCGGCACCGGCCGGTGCCGGCTGGCAGTGCGGGCCCGGACTAGACCCGACCCGCATTGTATGGGAGCCCTGCGGATTTCCGAAGGCTTCAGCCGGCCGCCGGGGTGCCGGTGTCGCGCTCGCCCGACGCCTCGCCGCCGGCGTCGCCATCGGCTTCGGCCGGCTCCTGATCCGGCACGCCCGCGGCATGCTCGGCGGCTTCCTCGGCCGCTGCATCGGCCGCTGCATCGGCTGCGGCTTCGGCGGACATTTCAGCGGCTTCCTCGTCGCTTTCGAGCTCTTCTTCGGGGACTTCGCCTTCACCGGCGAAGATCTCGAGCACCCGGCACGAGACCTCCAGCGTGATCTCGTCGGTCTCGCCGATCTCCAGCAGCACCTGGGTGCCGCGCTGCGCCTGCACCAGCTCGGGCACGCGCGTGACCAGCGGGATCTCGGTGAAGCGCACCGCCCCTTCCTTCAGCACCGAGGCCACCATGCGCTCGCGGTTTTCCTGCTTGAGCCAGCGCAGGCACCAGTAGCGCTCCATGGTCGACTGGTGGTCGGCATAGGCGGCGTAGGTGCCTTCGAAGTCGGCCACCGCGGCCAGCAGGTCGGCGTCCTTGGGCTTGAATGGTGCCACCAGCTTGGCGGTCACGCCGTGCTGGGCCACCGCCAGGATCTGCCACTGGTTGACCAGGTCGACATAGCGGCGCAGCGGCGAGGTGCTCCACGCGTACTGCGCCACGCCCAGCCCTTCATGGGGTGCCGGGTAGGTCTGCATGCGCGTGCGGTGCATGCCCCAGGCCTTCTGCGTGCGGTAGATGCCGGGCACGCCATGGTCCGCCAGCAGCTTGCCCCAGGTGCTGTTGGCCAGGATCATCATCTCGGCCACGATCTTGTCGAGCGGCGAGCCGCGCTTGCGCTGCTCGATGCGCACGCGCTGGCTGCCGTCGGCCTGGTCGTCCAGGTAGAAGTTGAAGTCGGCGCGGTTGTGCGTCTCCGGGCGCAGGCCGCTGGCCAGGCGCGCCCGCTGGCGCTCGTCGTACAGGTAGCCGGCAAAGTGCCACAGCCGGGTCAGCTCCTCGCGGAACGCGTAGTCGCCGGTGCCCTGGGCGAGCGAGGCTTCGGTGATGACATCGTCGAGCAGGTTGTGGCGCAGGTTGGCGGCGATCGGCACCATCTCGGCGCGGGTCTCGCTGCCGGTGATCAGCCACACCGACGGGTCCACCGTCACGTACAGCGACAGCGCCGGGCACACCCTGCCCTCCTGCAGCGTGTAGCGCTCGACCACCGGGTCCGGCAGCATGGTGATCTTGTCGCCGGGGAAATAGACCGTCGACAGCCGCTGGCGCGCGATCGCGTCGAGCGGCTCGCCACGGCGGATGCCCAGTGCCGGCGCGGCGATATGGATGCCGACGCGCAGCTTGCCGTCGGGCAGCTGCGTCACCGACAGCGCGTCGTCGATCTCGGTGGTGGTGACGTCGTCGATCGAGAACGCCTCGACCTCGGCCAGCGGCAGGTCGGCCGGCGGCTCGGGCACGTCGGTATCGGGAAAGCCGGTGCCCTTGGGGAAGCACTCGGCGAGGAATTTGGCCTCGTGCAGCGCGCGCGCGCTGGCGACGCCGCCGGCGGCCACCATCAGCCGCATCGGCGACATGCCGAGCGCGCTGCAGGCGGCGTCCATGGCCTTGTATTCCAGGCTGTTCTTGTCCGGCTTGAACAGCAGCTGCAGCACCTTGTTGCGGAACGATTCCGGCAGCGTCAGCGCCTTCAGCTGGTCTTCATATTCGGCCTGCACCAGCGCCTGCTGGCGCTTGCGCTCGAGCGCCGCCAGCGCGGCCTTGAGCTGGTCCTCGGGCGCGCGCTGGTAGCGGCCGCGACCCTTGCGGCGGAAGTACACCGGGTTGCCGTGCAGCGCCATCGCCAGCGCCGCCTGCTGCACCGCGCCGGGCTCGGCGCCGTAGTATTCGGCGGCCAGCTCGGCGAAGCCGAACTCGGCCTCGGGTGCACACTCCCACAGGAAGTCCAGGTCGATCTCGGCCACCATGTCGCCGGTCTGGCGCACCAGCTCGGGCGCCGACGGCTGCGCGAACTGCAGCAGCACGTCGCGCGACTTGACCTTGGTGCGCTTGCCGGCCGGCAGCTCCACCTGGTAGGCCTCGCCCTGCTGGTTCAGCACGGTGCCGGCGCGGATCTCGCCGCCTTCTTCGAACAGCAACTGCATCGATCGGTACTTTCAACTATGCGCGGAACCGCGCCGTGCGGCCTTGTGGCCAGCGCTGGAGCGGATCCTGTGGGAGAAATAATGCCACCGCGGGTGCCCACCGCGCGCACCCGGACATCAACGCGTGCGAACGGGAACGGGTGCGGGGCAAGGGCCTGTCTGCGGCCGGTCTGCGGCCTGTCGGCGGCCTGCCGGTGACTGGCAAGGACCCGGCCTGAGACCTGGCATGATACCGCACCCCGGTCCGGCCGCCCGCCCGGGGACTCAGAGCGACATGCCGCCGCTGGCCTCGATCGCCACGCCGTTGACGGAGCTGGCGTCGTCGCTGGCCAGGAAGGCGTAGATGCTGGCGATCTCGGCCGGCTCGGCCAGCCGGCGCAGCCAGCACGACGACTTCATGCCGTCCAGCACCTTGTCCGGCACGGTCTGCAGGATCTCGGTGTTGACGAAGCCCGGGCACACCGCGTTCACGCGCACGCCCTTGGGGCCCAGCTCGCGCGCCCAGGTCTTGGTGAAGCCGATCACGCCGAACTTGCTGGCGGCGTAGTTGGTCTGGCCGAAATTGCCGTACAGGCCGACCACGCTCGAGGCGTTCAGGATCACGCCCTTGCCCTGCTCGGTCATCAGCCCGGCCACCGCCTGCGCACAGTTGAATACGCCCTTCAGGTTGACGTCGATGACGGCATCGAACTGGGCCTCGGTCATCTTCGCCAGGCGCGCGTCCTTGGTGATGCCGGCGTTGTTGACCAGGATATCGACGCGCTCGTGCGCGGCCAGCACGGCGGCGACCATGGCGTCGACCTCGTCGCGGCGCGTCACGTCGACGCGGTAGGCCGATACGGTGGCGCCGGTGGCCGCCAGCCTGGCGGCGGCCTCGCGCACGCGCGCTTCCTGTACGTCGCACAGCACGACGATGGCGCCGTCTTCGGCAAAGCGCTGCGCCGTGGCAAAGCCGATGCCGGCGGCGGCACCGGTGATGATGGCAACCCGACCCTGCAGTTTCATCTCGTGGTCTCTTTCTTGGTTTCGGTAGTGTGTGTCGAAACAGGGCTTCGGTCTGTCGTCCGCATATATTTGGGATGCGGTACCGCCTCGGTCCCCGGGGATGGCCGCGACAGCAGGTCTGGCAGGAACACTTCTGTCACGAGCATGACGCCGCCGCCGCGCCGGAACACCGAGCGCCGCGCGGTCAGCATGGGCACGGCCGCCATGTCCGGCAGCACGCGGTGCAGGGCCTGGCGCAGCGGGTGGTGCGGCAGCAGCCGCGCAAACTGGAACGGCTCGCGCCGCACTGCCGGATCGACGAACAGGCGCCCGCCCAGCGGGCGTTCGCCCAGCCCGCGCAGGAACGGCCAGTCGCGGCGCGCATGGCGCAGCCGCACCACGGTATGGGCGAACACGGCGGGGATCTCGTCGCAGATCAGCAGCACCTCGCGCGTCAGCGCGGGAGTGCGGTCAGCCTGGCCCAGTGCCTGCCATTCGTCGGCGAGCGGGCGCTGCGGCGCCTGCAGCAGCCGCGTCACGCGAAAGCGCGTGGAGGCGGCCACCAGCCGCGCCGTCAGCGAGCCGTCATCGCCGGTAACCCAGCGCCGCAGGTTGGGCGAGATGGCCGCATCGAAGGCCAGGTGCGGGCTCCAGCCGCCGCGGCGCACCGACTGCGCGCTCATGCCGCGCCGGCGCCGGCGGGCACCTTGCCGCCCGGGCCATAGCCGCAGAAGGCGAGCACATCGTCGACGTAGTCGGCAAATTCGCTGATGCCGTGGTCGCTGCCCTCGATCACGCGGATGGTCGCGCCGGGGCAGGCCTGCACCATTTCGCGGTAATCCAGCACCTCGTCACCGGTGGCGGCGATCAGGTAGTAGCGCTCGGGCCGGGTGATGGTGTCGACACGCAGGTCCAGCAGTTCCTGCAGGTGGCGGCGCTCGACCGTAACCGAACCGCCGCCGTGCCACAGCGGCTGTTCGCCCAGGTAGCTTTCGAGGTCGGTCCAGGGGTGGATGGCGGGATTGAGCAAGACGGTCTTGCAGCCGTGCTGCTCGCCCAGCCAGCGCGCATAGAAGCCACCCAGCGACGAGCCGACGATGGCGATTTCCTGGTCGCCGCCCGCCCGCGCAGCGCGGATCGCCGCCTCGGCCTGGGCCACGGCCAGCGCCGGCGAGACATTGAGCATGGGACAGGCGTAGTAACGCCCAACGCCCCACTCGCGCATGCGCGCCTGCACCAGCTGGGCCTTGAACGACTGGGGCGAAGAGCGGAATCCGTGCAGATACAGCAGCATGGCAAGTCCGGTCAGCCGGCCGTGCCCTGGGCCAGCGCGTCCAGCAGCTTCTGGTGCACGCCGCCGAAGCCGCCGTTGCTCATCACCAGCACATGGTCGCCCGGCCGCGCCGCGGCGCGCACCGCCTGCACCAGCGTGCCCAGGTCCTGGAACGCGGTCGCCGTGGCGCCCAGCGGCGCCAGTGCTTCGGCCAGGTCCCAGCCCAGCGCGTCCTTGCCGGCGGGAGCGCCGTAGCCGAACACCAGGTCGGCCTGCTCCAGGCTGGCCGGCAGCTGCGCCTTCATCACGCCCAGCTTCATGGTGTTGGAACGCGGCTCCAGCACCGCCAGGATGCGGGCATTGCCGACGCGGCGGCGCAGCCCGTCCAGCGTGGTCTGGATCGCGGTGGGATGGTGGGCGAAATCGTCGTAGACCGTGACGCCGCCGGCCACGCCGCGCACTTCCATGCGGCGCTTGACGTTGGCGAAGCGCGACAGCGACGCGATCGCCTGCGCGGCCGGCACCCCGACATGGCGCGCGGCGGCGATCGCGGCGAGCGCGTTCATGCGGTTGTGGGTGCCCTGCAGGTCCCACACCACGGTGCCGACAACGGCGTCGCCGAACCAGACATCGAACGCCTCCTTGTCCGGCGCCGCCTCGGCGCCGGCAGCGTCGCTCTCGCGCCAGTCGCCGACGCCGAATTGCTCCACTTCGCTCCAGCAGCCGCGCTCCAGCACCCGGGCCAGGCTCTCTTCCACGCCATTGACGACGATCCGGCCCTGGCCGGGTACGGTGCGCACCAGGTGATGGAACTGGGTCTCGATCGCGGCCAGATCCGGGAAGATGTCGGCGTGATCGTATTCCAGGTTGTTCAGGATGGCGGTGCGCGGGCGATAGTGGACGAACTTGCTGCGCTTGTCGAAAAACGCCGTGTCGTACTCGTCGGCCTCGATCACGAAGAAGTCCGATTCGGTCACGCGCGCCGAGATGCCGAAGTTCTGCGGCACCCCACCCACCAGGAAGCCCGGGTTGTAGCCGGCGTCTTCCAGGATCCAGGCCAGCATCGAGGTGGTGGTGGTCTTGCCGTGCGTGCCGGCTACCGCCAGTACCCACTTGCGCGCCAGCACGTGCTCGCCCAGCCATTGCGGACCCGACACATAAGGCAGGTTGCGGTCGAGGATGGCCTCCATCAGCGGATTGCCGCGCGAGACCACGTTGCCGATCACGAACAGGTCCGGCTCCAGCGACAGCTGGGCGGGGTCGAAGCCCTCGATCAGTTCGATCCCCTGGGCTTCGAGCTGGGTGCTCATCGGCGGGTAGACGTTGGCATCGCAGCCGGTGACGCGGTGGCCGGCTTGCTTGGCCAGCACCGCCAGGCCGCCCATGAAGGTGCCGCAGATGCCAAGGATATGAATATGCATGGGTTCCCGGAAAGACTTGAAGCCCGCAGGCGTGGGGATTCGGGCCCGGCGGCGCGGCGGCTGGTATGAGCCTTGTGGTGCGGCGGCGGCCGGGCAGGAAGCCTCCGATTGTACCCGAGCGCCAGCGCCCTTCGCTGCACTGCGGCAGCGTGCGCACCGCGTGCGCGGACGCCTCCGGTATCATGGGGCATGAACCGACGTACCGCCCCAGACCCCACCCGCCTGCGCGAGGAAATCGCCCAGGCCGCCGCCCGCATGATTGCCGAGGACGGTGCCGACTACGCCACCGCCAAGCGCAAGGCCGCGCGCCAGGTGCTGGGCGAACAACGCGTGCCGGGCGAATGGCTGCCCGACAACGAGCAGGTCGAGGCCGAGGTGCGCGCCTACCAGGCGCTGTTCCACGCCGACAGCCAGCCGCGCGTGCTGGCGCTGCTGCGCCGGCTGGCGGTGATGGCGATGCAGGACCTGGCGCCGTTCCGGCCCTATCTGGTCGGAGCGGTGCTCAATGGCACCGCCACGGAGCACTCCGATATCTATCTGCAGTGCTTCTGCGACAGCGCCAAGGATGCCGCGCTGCACCTGATCAATGCCGGGGTCGACTTCGAAACCAGCGAAAGCCGCCACTTCGGCGGCCGTGGCGAGGTCGAGACGCTCAGCTTCCTGTGGAAGGGGCAATGGCCCGACCGCCGCGAGGCGCGCCTGCTGGCCGGCGAGGTCCGCGCGGAACTGGGTGCGCCAGTCGGCATCCATATAGCCCTGTATGATGCGGTCGATGAACGCGGCGCCATGCGGGCA
Organism: Cupriavidus phytorum; assembly: GCF_003254285.1. Classification (NCBI taxonomy): domain Bacteria; kingdom Pseudomonadati; phylum Pseudomonadota; class Betaproteobacteria; order Burkholderiales; family Burkholderiaceae; genus Cupriavidus; species Cupriavidus phytorum. Next base: position 140,390 of record NZ_QKZN01000004.1, on the reverse strand, counting down.
GACGCCTCCGGGCGCGCGGTACGCGCCGATGTGCAGGCCGTGCAAGCCCTGCTCGATGCCGCTGACGCTCCCGGCGACGCCTGAAGTCCCCTCTTATCTTTACTGGTCCCCAGCCATTCCATGACTGAAACCATCGCCCCGCCCGCCCGCCGCTCCCGCCTCTGGTTGTGGATCGCTGTCGCCGTGATCGCCTGTGCCGCCGGCGCGCTGGCCGGGCATTTCGTGTTTTCGCCCAAGCCAGCCAATGACCAGGCCGTGGAAACCTTGTTCCAGTCGCGGCTGCCCGACCCGGCTGGGGCGGAACTCGATCTTGGCAGGCTGCGTGGCAAGACCGTGGTGGTCAACTTCTGGGCGCCGTGGTGCGGCCCGTGCGTCGAGGAAATGCCCGAACTGACGGCCCTGCATGAGGAGTTCAAGCATCGCCAAGTGGAATTTGTCGGCATCGGTATCGATTCGGCGGCCAACATCCAGCAGTTCACGCAGAAGGTGCCGGTTGCCTATCCGCTGGCCGTGGCTGGTTTCGCCGGCACCGAGCTATCCCGCAATTTCGGCAACAGCGCCGGCGGCCTGCCCTATACCGTCGTCATCAATCCCGACGGGTCGGTGAAGTATCGCAAGATGGGCCGTGTCACCGCAGACGAATTGCGTGCCGTGCTGCCGCGCACCTGAATCGCTTCTTCCGCCAACATCGCGGAATTTCGGCTTTCTTGATGGATTTATTTCGTTTCAGGACCGGTTTGGTGCGAAAGTGCCCAAAAGGACGCCGACAGCGCGCCGAGCGGCGTCGAGGCCTGTATCCTGTGCTAGACAAATCCCTCTAAGCTACGGTAATCTCCGCGCAATTTCGTTGATCTGGTCGAGCCGCCGTGACTGCATCCCGCTCTATCCGTCGCTCACCCCGCTACCGCAAGGTGCTGGTCCTGCACGGGCCAAACCTTAACCTGCTGGGGACGCGCGAGCCGGAGACCTACGGGCACACCACGCTAGCCGATATCGACGCGGCCCTGGCCGAACGCGCGGCGAAAGCCGGCGCGTCGCTGGAGACGTTCCAGTCCAACCACGAGGGAGCGCTGGTCGACCGCATCCACGCAGCCCGCGCGGAAGGGGTCGAGTTCATCATCATCAACCCGGCCGCCTATACGCATACCAGCGTGGCATTGCGCGACGCGCTGGCCGGCGTGGCGATCCCGTTCGTCGAGGTGCACTTGTCGAACGTGCACCGGCGCGAAAGCTTCCGGCACCACTCGTACTTCTCGGACGTGGCGGTCGGGGTGGTGTGCGGGCTTGGCTGGCAGGGTTACCTGCTGGCGCTGGACTATGTACTGGGCCAGGAGCAGCCCCCGCCCGACGGTTCGGGGAGCTGAACCCCCACAAGGATTTTTTCGACAACCTGCGCGCGCCGCCCGGCGGCCTGCGCCCGTTGGCGTGCCTCTGGCACGGCGGGCGCGGATTTCCGGTGGCCGGCACAACGATTGTTCCGCCACGGCCCGTCCCGGGCAGCGGCGGAAAACCCGATTCAGGAGGATAAAAAGATGGACCTGCGCAAGCTGAAGACGCTTATCGACCTGGTGGCCGAATCCGGCATCTCCGAGCTGGAAGTCACCGAAGGCGACGGCAAGGTACGCATCGTCAAGCAACCGCCGCAAGTCGTCGCCGCGCCGATGGCCATGCCGCAGATGCAGGCCCTGCCCGCCGCCGCGCCGGCCGCGGCCGCCCCGGCCGGCGCGGCCGCCCCGGCTGCCGAGCCGGTTGCCCAGTTGCCCGCCGGCCATGTGGTGACCTCGCCGATGGTGGGCACCTTCTACCGCGCCCCGTCGCCGGGCGCCGCGCCCTTCGTCAACGTCGGCGATTCGGTCAAGGAAGGCCAGACCGTCTGCATCATCGAAGCCATGAAGCTGCTCAACGAGATCGAGTGCGACAAGGCCGGCGTCATCAAGGAAATCCTGGTCGAGAACGGCCAGGCCGTGGAATACGGCCAGCCGCTGTTCGTCATCGGCTGATCCTGACCGGCATGCCGGGCCCGATGCTGCAGCCGCCCGCGCCAGCGGTCCACTGCGGCCTCTGCCCGCACGGCATGCCCGGGCGCTTCCGCGCCACGGACGCTGTGGGCTTCGCGTCCCGTTCCGTGCAGTTCCATGCAGTTCCCGCAGTCTCGCCGCCCGGATGGCCACCTGCCATCGCGGAGCGCGCCTGGCGCGCCATGGCGCCACGCAGCGGGACCGCTACTGTTCTCGCAGAGAGAGACCATGTTTGAAAAAATTCTGATCGCGAACCGCGGCGAAATCGCTCTTCGCATCCAGCGCGCCTGCCGCGAGCTGGGCATCAAGACGGTCGTGGTGTACTCCGAGGCCGACAAGGAGGCCAAGTACGTGCGCCTGGCAGACGAAGCCGTCTGCATCGGCCCGGCCCCGTCGCCGCTGTCGTACCTGAACATGCCCGCCATCATCTCGGCCGCCGAGGTGACCGATGCGCAGGCCATCCACCCTGGCTACGGCTTCCTGTCCGAGAACGCGGACTTTGCCGAGCGCGTGGAAAAGTCCGGCTTCGTCTTTATCGGCCCGACCGCCGACAGCATCCGCCTGATGGGCGACAAGGTCTCGGCCAAGCAGGCCATGATCAAGGCCGGCGTGCCGTGCGTGCCCGGCTCGGACGGCGCCCTGCCCGACGATCCCAAGGAAATCCTGGCGACCGCGCGCCGCGTCGGCTACCCGGTGATCATCAAGGCCGCCGGCGGCGGCGGTGGCCGCGGCATGCGCGTGGTGCATACCGAAGCCGCGCTGATCAACGCCGTCAACATGACGCGCGAAGAAGCCGGCCGTGCCTTCGGCAATCCCGAGGTCTACATGGAGAAGTTCCTCGAGAACCCGCGCCATGTGGAAATCCAGATCCTGGCCGACCAGCACAAGCAGGCCATCTGGCTGGGCGAGCGCGACTGCTCGATGCAGCGCCGCCACCAGAAGGTGATCGAGGAAGCCCCCGCGCCGCATATCCCGCGGCGCCTGATCGAGCGCATCGGCGACCGCTGCGCCGATGCGTGCAAGAAAATGGGCTACCGCGGCGCCGGCACTTTCGAGTTCCTGTACGAGAACAACGAGTTCTACTTCATCGAGATGAACACGCGCGTGCAGGTCGAGCACCCGGTCACCGAGATGATCACCGGTATCGACATCGTGCAGGAGCAGATCCGCATCGCCTTCGGCGAAAAGCTGCGCTTCCGCCAGAAGGACGTGCAGTTCCGCGGCCACGCGATCGAATGCCGCATCAACGCCGAGGACCCCTTCAAGTTCATTCCGTCGCCGGGCCGCATCACCGCCTGGCACATGCCCGGCGGCCCGGGTGTGCGGGTCGACTCGCACGCGTATGATGGTTACTTCGTCCCGCCCAACTACGATTCGATGATCGGCAAGATCATCTCCTACGGCGCCACGCGCGAGCAGGCCATCGCACGCATGCGCATCGCGCTGTCGGAAATGGTGGTGGACGGCATCCAGACCAACGTGCCGCTGCACCGCGAGCTGATGATGGACGCCAACTTCGTCGAAGGCGGCACCAGCATCCATTATCTCGAGCATCGCCTGGCCGAACGCGCGAAGGCCTGAGCACCGGTCTGAGCAACCCGCAGCAACAGAAGGAAGCCCGTGGCATTTCAGGAATGTGTGATCGAAGTGGCGCAGGACCAGGCCGAAGCCTGGTCTGACGCCCTGTTCGACCTCGGCGCGCTGTCGGTCTCGGTGGAAGACGCCGACGCGGACACGCCCGACGAGCAGCCGCTCTTTGGCGAGCCCGGGCTGGAACCGAAGCAACTCGCGTGGAACCGCTCGCGCGTGGTCGCGCTGTTCGGCGACGACGCCGATCCGGCCGTGGTGGTGGCAGCGGCCGCCAACCAGCTCGGCATCGACCCGGTGCCGGCGTACCAGCTGCGCGCGGTCGAGGACCAGGACTGGGTGCGGCTGACGCAATCGCAGTTCGAGCCGATCCGCGTGGGCGAGCGCATCTGGGTGGTGCCGTCGTGGCACGACGCGCCCGAGCCCGACGCCGTGGTGCTGGAGCTCGATCCGGGCCTGGCCTTCGGCACCGGCAGCCATCCCACCACGCGGCTGTGCATGCAGTGGCTGGAGAAGAACCTGACCCCGGGCGAAACCGTGCTCGACTACGGCTGCGGCTCCGGCATCCTGGCAATCGTCGCGCGCAAGCTGGGCGCGGGCGACACGGTCGGCATCGACATCGACCCTAACGCGGTGGAGGCGTCGCGCTACAACGCCGAGCGCAACCGCGTCGAGGCCTCGTTCGCGCTGCCGGAATCGGTGTCCGACGCCAGCTACGACCTGGTGGTCGCCAATATCCTGTCCAACCCGCTCAAGCTGATGGCCGCCATGCTGAGCGCGCGCGTGCGCGCCGGCGGGCGGCTGGTGCTGTCTGGCGTGCTCGAGCGCCAGGCCGACGAAGTCGCCGCGGCCTACGCGCCCTGGCTGCCGCTGACGGTATGGCGCAGCGAGGAAGGCTGGGTCTGCCTGCACGGCACCCGTCCCTGATTGCGCCCGATGGCCGCCGTCAAGCTAGTCACGCGCTGCCCGGCCTGCCGCACCGCCTTCCGGCTGGTCGCCGACCAGTTGCGGCTGCGCCAGGGGCTGGTGCGTTGCGGCCAGTGCGAGACGGTGTTCGACGCACGCGAGCACCTGATCGAGATTCCGCTGCCGGCGGGCACCACCGCGGGCAGCGCCCCGACACAGAAACCGGCAGCGTCGGCCGCACCTGCCCCCGCTGCGGCTGAAACCACCGCGCCGCCCGCCTCATCACCCGCGGCACCCGCGCCGACCCCGGCTCCCGCTTTCACACCGACCATCGATCCCGGCTACGACGTGCCGGCGCTGGATGCGCCGACCATGCTGATGTCGTCGCCCGAGGACATGGCCGTGCCGCCGCAGGCCGGCATGGACGATGCCGAGATCGAACGCGCGCTGCGCGAAGCCAATGCAGCCGTCGCCGATCGCGATGCGCGCGACGCGCAGCGCCAGGCGCCAGGCCCGGTCGCCGAAGCGGCGCCGGCCCCGGCACCAGCACCGGCGGCACAGCCGCCCGCGCCGGCAGCCGCCTGGCCGGCGCTCGATCACGGCGCACTCGATAGCCCGGCCGGAAAAGCCGCGGCGCCGGCCCCCGGCGCCATCCCCAGCGCGAGCGAATTCCTGCGCGCGGCATCGGCCGATCAGGCATCCGAGTCGGCGCCGTGGCCGGATCAGACACAGCGCCCGGCCGACCAGACTGCGGCCGCCACGCCGCCGAACGCATTGCCGGCCCTCGGCGAGCAGGACGAAGCGCGCGCCGCCGGCCCCGACACCCTGGCCAGCGTCACCGGCGGCGCGGTCGCGCGCGAGCAGGCGACGCGCCGCTGGGTCCGCGCCGAAGCACCGGCCGGCCCGGTGTTCGCCCCCGATTTCCTGCGGCACGCGCGCGAGCGCGAACGTGAACGCCAGCCGCGCCGGCCCATTGCGGTGCCCCGCGCCGCGTGGCGCGCGGCAGCCGTGGTACTCGCCATCGCCGCGCTGTTGCAGCTTGCCTACCTGGGACGCAGCCAGCTCGCCGGGCACTTCCCGATGCTGCGCCCGGCACTCGAGGCGGCATGCGCGCCGCTGGGCTGCACCGTGCCGCCGTGGCGCGACATCGATGCACTGCGCATCGAGACCTCGCAGCTGCAGCGCCAGGATGAAGGCGGCGACACCTACCTGCTGGCCGTCACGCTGCGCAACCTGGGCCGCGCCAGCACCGCGCTGCCGGCGATCGAGCTGGTGATGACCGACCTGCAGGACCAGTTGCTGCTGCGCCGGGTGCTGCAGCCCGCGGAATACCTCGAGCCGTCGCAGCAGGCCTTTGCCGCGCAAGGGTTGCGCGCGGGCATGGAGCTGCCGGTTCGGGTACGATTCCGGACGCAGCAGGCGCCAGCCAACTATCGCGTGCTGATTTTTTATCCCTGAATTCCTGGCCCGCCGCCGGACCGAATCCGAGTCTGGCGGCGGGCCTTGCCCCCGCTCCGGACCACAACCGGAAATCCATCAGATATCAAGGAGTAGACATGAGCAACGTCACCCTCGGCGGCAACGCCATCGAAGTCGCAGGCAAGTTCCCGCAAGCCGGCGACAAGGCCCCCGCCTTCTCGCTGGTCGGCAAGGACCTGAAGGACGTCACGCTGGCCGACTTCGCCGGCAAGCGCAAGGTGCTGAACATCGTCCCGAGCCTGGATACGCCGGTGTGCCAGGCGTCCGCGCGCAAGTTCAACGAAGCCGCCAGCGGCCTGGCCAACACCGTGGTGCTGACCATCTCCGCCGACCTGCCGTTCGCCATGGGCCGCTTCTGCAGCGCCGAAGGCCTGGCCAACGTGGTGCCGCTGTCGACCATGCGCGGTGCCGAGTTCAAGGGCAACTACGGCGTCGACATCAAGACCGGCCCGCTCGCCGGCGTGACCGCGCGCGCCGTGGTGGTGCTGGACGAGAACGACACCGTCAAGTACAGCCAGCTGGTGCCCGAGATCAAGACCGAGCCCGACTACGACGCCGCCCTGGCCGCGCTGAAGTAACAGGCGGCGCGCCTGCGATGTCAGCGGCCGCCCGCGACCACGGGGCGGCCGCTTCTGTTTTGTGCGTTACTGCTTCTGCCCGCTAAGGGCGCCGATCCACCCGAACCCAAACCCGACACCTGGAGAGAGCATGGCCAGCCTGATCTGCGGCTCCGTCGCCTACGACACCATCATGACGTTCGACGGACGCTTCCGCGAACACATCCTGCCGGACCAGATCCACATGCTGAACGTCTCGTTCCTGGTGCCCGGCATGCGCCGCGAGTTCGGAGGCTGCGCCGGCAACATCGCCTACACGCTGAAGATGCTGGGCGGCGATCCGGTGGTGATGGCCACTGTCGGCATCGATGCCGAACCCTACCTGGAATACCTGCGCAAGCTGGAGATCCCCACCGGCCACATCCGCGTGCTGCCGGAGACCTTCACCGCGCAGGCCATGATCACCACCGACCTGGACAACAACCAGATCACCGCCTTCCACCCTGGCGCAATGAGCCAGTCGCAACTGAACCACGTCAAGGACGCGCTGGGCGGCGACAAGGCGCCGGGCCTGGGCATCGTCGCGCCCGACAGCCGCGAAGGAATGCTGCACCACGCGCGCCAGTTCGCCGAGGCCGGCGTGCCGTTCATCTTCGACCTGGGCCAGGCCATGCCGCTGTTCAACGGCGACGACCTGCGCGAGTTCGTTGAACTCGCCAGTTACGTGACAGTCAATGACTACGAGGCGCAGGTCCTGCTGTCGCGCACCGCGTGGACCAGCGCCGAGGTTGCCGCCAAGGTTCGTGCCTTCATCGTCACGCACGGCGAACGCGGCGCCAGCATCTTTGCCGATGGCCGCCAGTACGCGATCCCGGCCGTTGCGGCCGAGCGCATCGTCGACCCGACTGGTTGTGGCGACGCCTTCCGCGGCGGCCTGCTCTTCGGCATCGAAAACGGATTAGACTGGGAAACGACCGGCCGCCTGGCATCGCTGATGGGGTCGGTCAAGATCGCGCAGCAGGGTCCGCAGAACCACTGGTTGTCGCGCGAGGAAATCGGCAACCGGTTCCAGTCTGCATTCGGGTACCGCTACGCCTGAGCTGCGGCCGGCGCGTGGCGAATTTTTCGGGAACTGACATGAACCACAAGCTACGCGGCGGCGCGCTTGCCGTCCTGGGGGCCACCCTGGTTGCCACGCTGGCGTCCGGCTGCGCCACGCAATCCAATTCCAACAGCGTCTACGGCACCGGCCAGGCGCAGCGCGAGCAGACCGTGCGCTATGGCGTGGTCGAAGGCATCCGCGAGGTCACCATCCAGGGCAGCCAGAGCGGCGCCGGCACGCTGGCCGGCGGCGCCATCGGCGGCATCGCGGCCGGCAGCACCATCGGCGGCGGCAACGGCGCGGTGGCGGCCGGCATTCTCGGCGCGGTGCTGGGCGGCATCGCCGGCAGCGCGGCCGAGAACAAGATCAACCAGCGCCGCGCGCTCGAGATCACCGTGCGCCTGGACAACGGCGAGATGCGCGCGATCACGCAGGAGGCCGACGAAGCCTTCCGCCCCGGCGAACGGGTGCGGCTGCTGTCCTCCGGCGGCGTGACCCGCGTCACGCACTGACGGCCACGCAGGCCCTCACCCAAGGCGCTCCTCGGGCGCCGCGCCCGCCAGGGTGCGGCGCTTTTTCTTTGGCCGCTCCGGCGGCCTTGCCAGGCCCTGGCGCGGCCTGCGCGCGCCCATGAAAAAACCCGCCGGGCGGTTGCCATCGGCGGGTCGGCAAGACCAGGTGTCTTGCGGACCGGATACGCAGTATCCGGTCATGCAGGCACGACGCGCGTGCCGTTGTGGTTCCTTGCGGAACGGGTAGGATCCACGCCTTGGCGGCGCAGCTTACGGACGGTTGCCCGTCGGGAACGGCCAGGCAGCAGCCGGGTTCAGCGCGGTCTTGGCAGCCGAAGCGGGAGCAACGGCAGGGGCCGCGGCAGGCTTGGCGGCAGACTTCTTGGCAGCCGGCTTCTTGGCAGCAGCCTTCTTGGCGGCCGGCTTCTTCGCAGCAGCCTTCTTGGCCGGTGCAGCCTTCTTGGCAGCGGCCTTCTTGGCAGGCGCCTTCTTGGCAGCAGCCTTCTTGGCCGGTGCTGCCTTCTTGGCGGCAACCTTCTTCACTGCGGCCTTCTTGGCCGGTGCCTTCTTGGCGGCTGCCTTCTTGGCCGGTGCTGCCTTCTTGGCGGCGACCTTCTTCACTGCGGCCTTCTTGGCCGGTGCTGCCTTCTTGGCGGCTGCCTTCTTGGCCGGTGCGGCCTTCTTGGCGGCGACCTTCTTCACCGCGGCCTTCTTGGCCGGTGCCTTCTTGGCGGCTGCCTTCTTGGCGGCCGGTGCAGCCTTCTTGGCGGCGACCTTCTTCACAGCAGCCTTCTTGGCGGCCGGCTTGGCGGCCTTCTTAGCCGCCGGCTTTTTCTTTGCAGCAGTTGCCATGGATAACTCCTTCACTAGAGAGTGAATATCGAATGACCTAAGTTGGCGACCCGACCGACCCGAGGCGCGCCACAGCAGCGCGGCCCCAGTCGAGCGAGCGATTCATCGGCGTGCGGCCCGACCACTGCTGCACGCTAATGAATTCGGTTGCAGGGGCACCGCCCATGGCGGTGACTTGGCGGCCGGCGCGAGCCCGCAAGCGGGTCTCGGGCACATGCCGCGCCCTGGAATATTCGATCAGCCCGCACCGCCCGTTGAGCCGGCGCGCGGCCAGAAATGAGGAGATATCGGACAGCAGGCCTGCGGTGCGGGCTTGGCCTCGCGCACGGCAGGCGGCATTCATTCGGTGGTAGCGGGTCCAACCCGTCAATGGACCAAGGGAGACTGCACGCGTTTTAAGAAGCCGGTCGGGCCTGGTCTGCGTCAAAGTTCTCGTGCTCCTCAGCTACTACCTTCGTCATTGCATCGAAGCGCGCATCGCGCTTTTCGGTTCCATCTTGCTTCCTGCTTCGCTGCAATGAAGTGAGACTCTTGTCAAGGCGAATCATAATTCGTTTGCACGATGATGTTAAGAAAAAAGTGCAAAAAAACTTGCCTGCATGCATCGCTCCAACTAGTTCTCACGCGCGTCGTCACGAAGACGTTGCCGACGACATCGAAACGCGTCGCGCGCATGCCCCTGTCGAGACCCACCACGCGCACTCGCGCACGCTGCGCGATGCCCCTTCGCCGACCGCGCGCGCCGCAGCTTTTACACACCGTCGCGCGTAGCGATGACAAGCCGCGCAGCGTGCGCGCGACGACTGCGAACAGCGCTACCGAGTATCCTCGCACTTTCCGAAAAACCGCATGGACAAAGGCTTTGCGGGCGATGCACCGATACGCGAGCGGCGCGCGTCGAGCTGTGCGGCGGCACGCTTCGACACGCGCGCGACGCGATCACCGGCGCGCGCCCTGCATGCTTTACACACTCGGCCCGGTACACACGCGCGACGCCGTGCTCGATGTTCGACGACACCGGCGTCGACCACTGCGCGACACCATCGCCGAGCGCGCGCGAGAGTGATGCGTGCACGCAACGGTTTGCATCGACGCAACATCGGAAGGGCATCGCGAAGGCATCGCAAGGACATCGCGGCGGCATCGAAGCGTTGCGCTCGGGCCAAGGCGCGACGACAGCGAAGCATCGCGGCAACACTCCGTCAATCGCTGCGATGAGGTCGCGTCGTGCCGCGCGATGCGGAGCACGCGCGCCGCGCATTGCGGATGCGTTCGCGCCGTCGCGAAGGACGCGGCGAGGTGGCGCGCGGTGGGTCGTACGTCCGCTTAGAGGATTGCTTCAGCAGCCGTGCGCAGGCACGTTTTGCTGCGCCACAATAACCCGCAAACGCCCGCTGCATGCGGCCTGGCGGGAACCAGGCAAGCGCCGCGGAGCGGCGCGCGCGGGTCCGCGCCGGATTGCGGCGCGGCGGCTGCCCCAGTAGATTGGCGTCGCTACGGACCTCAAAGGAGACATCATGCGCAGCCCTTCCCTTATCGCCTGCACCGTGCGCGCCGCGGTGCTTGCCGCCACCCTGCTCGGCAGCGCCGCGGCGCTGGCGCAGGCCACGCCCACCGGCACGTGGAAGACCATCGACGACAACACCGGCAAGCCGCGCGGGCTGGTGGAGATCACCGAGAAGAACGGCGTCTACAGCGGACGCCTGCTCAAGAGCTTCGTCGACGGCGACGGCAAGCCGCGCGTCTGCGACAAGTGCGCCGACGCACGCAAGGACCAGCCGCTGATCGGCATGACCATCCTGTCCGGCCTGCGCAAGACCGGCGACAACGAGTGGAGCGGCGGCGAGATCCTCGATCCGGAAAACGGCAAGGTCTACAAGAGCAAGATGTCGCTCACCGAGGATGGCAACAAGCTCAACGTGCGCGGCTTCATCGGCATCAGCCTGATCGGACGCACCCAGACCTGGGAGCGGGAGCACTGAGCGCTGCCGGCACTCAGGGTTTCTCCGGGGCATGCGGTTGCGTGACCGGCAGAAGAAGAAACAGCAGGCGAAAAAAAAACCGGGCGGTGATGAACCGCCCGGTTTTTTTGTCCCCGATGCTGCGCTTTACATGCGGTAGCGCAGGGTAGCCATGACGCTGCGCGGAGCGCCCGGCATGTTCAGGTTGGCGTTGGAGCCGTGCGCCGAGACGATGTAGCCCTTGTCGAACAGGTTGTACACGTTCAGCTGGGCCTCGAAGGCACCGCGGCGGTACCAGGCCATCGCGTCGGCGGTGACATAGCCGGGCAGCGTCACGGTGTTCTGCGGGTCGGCATAGCGCGCGCCCACCAGGTTGGCGCCGAGGCCGACACCGAAGCCATGGCCCAGGTCCTTGGTCACCCACAGGTTGCCGGAGTGGCGCGGCGTGATGGTGGCGCGCTTGCCCTGCAGGGCTGCGCTGGACTTGGTGATGGTGGCATCCAGGTAGGCGTAGCCGGCCAGCATGCGCCAGCCGCTGCCGAGCTCGGCAGCGCCGGACAGCTCCACGCCGTCGGTGCGCTGCTCGCCGATCGGCAGCAGCGCCGTGTTGGTGGCGTTGGCGACCTTGATATTGCTGCGCTCCAGGCGGAACAGCGAGATCGTGGTGCTGGCCTTGCCGTTCAGCCAGTCGTACTTGGCGCCCACTTCCGTATTCCGGGTGCTCTCCGGGCCGAGATCGGCATTGTTGGCCGCCAGCGCAAAGGCCTCGCCCGACGGCTGGAACGACTTGCTCCACGACACGTAGTACGACTGGGTCTGGCTCGGCTGCCACACCAGGCCCGCACGCGGGCTCCAGGCGGAGTCGCTGCGCGACAGGTCGCGCTGGCCGGCGATGCGGTTTTTGGTCTCCTGCTGGAAGTTGTCGTAGCGCACCCCGACCAGCGCCTTCCACTGCTCGCTGAAGGTGATCATGTCCTGGGTGTAGAACGCCAGCGTGTCGAAGATGCCCAGGTTCGAGGTGGTCGGGTTGCCCGGCGCCAGGCGCGGCAGTACCGGCAGCACCGGGTTGAACAGGTTGAAGGTGCCCGGCACCGGCTTGGTGTTGTTGATCTGGTCCTTGTTCTGCTGGCCGATCTCCATGCCGTACAGGATCTCGTGCTTGGTGCCGAGGATGGTCGCCTTCTGGATCAGGTCGGTCTGGTTGAACCAGCCATGTTCCTCGCGGCGGACATTGCCGTGGTTCATGGTCAGGGTCTGCGCCGCTTCGTTGACCGCGGCGGTCAGCGTGTTGTTGCGGTCGAGCGAGTAGTGGTAGTAGCGCGTGGCGTTGCGGATCGACCAGTTCTCATTGAAGCGATGGTTGATGGTGGCAGTGCCGGAGAACACACGCGACTGCGAGTAGTCGGCGTCGCGCGCGTTGGCCGCGCCGTAGTAGCGCGACGCGGGCACGTCCACCGGCCGCCCGCGATACGCCGGGATGCCGAAGTCGGTCACGCGGCGATCTTCCAGGTAGTCGGCCTGGAACAGCACGGTGGTCTCGGGCGCGACGCGCAGCTCCAGCGACGGCGCGATCGCCGCGCGGTCCAGGAACTGCTGCGAGCGGTAGCTGTTGGCCTTCTCCACCGCGCCCGTGATACGGAACGCCGCGGCGCCGTCGGCGAACACGCGGCCGACGTCGGCTTCGGCGCGGCGGTCGGCCCACATGCCGTAGCTGAGCGCGAAGTCGGTGACGTCGATGCCCGGCTTCTTGGTCACGCGGTTGATCAGGCCACCCGACGAGCCGCGCCCGTACAGCACCGCGGCCGGTCCCTTGATGACCTCGACGCGGTCGACGTTGGACATGTCGCGGAAGTACAGCGCATCGTCGCGGATGCCGTCGACGAACTGGTCGGCGATGGCGGTGAAGCCGCGGATCGAGACCTGGTCGCGCTGGCCGTCGCCGTGCGAGAACGACACGCCCGGCACGTTCTTCAGCGCGTCCTGCATCGAGGTGGCGTGCTGGTCGCGCATGACCTCGGCGGTGACCACGTTGACGGTTTGCGGCACGTCGCGCAGCGGGGCCTCGGTCTTGGTCGCGCTGACCGCATTGGGCGGGTTGTAGCCCGCGCCCAGCTCACGGCTGACGTCCGCCTTGACGGTGACTTCCGGCAACTGCGCCGGCGTCGCAGCCGGTGCGGACTGTGCCCACACCAGCATCGGTTGAAATACGAAGCTCCCCGCCACCGCGGCACAAATCGGGTGAAGTTTTATTCTCATTGGCCTGTAATCGACTGTAATAATTTGGAAAAGCGGGCGAATTATCGATTACGGGATTGTCATGGTCAACGAGATTGCGAATTATTCCTATTCCCAATCAAGATATGTTGCTTTCAACACAACCACGGCCGCTTATGGCGGCCGATTTGTGATCCTTTTCTGACTTGGAGCAGCCTCGCTAGGCCAGTTGTGCCGCGAGCGCATCGCGCGCTTCCGCAATGAAGGCAGACTCGCCGCGACGCGCGGGCAGCAGGAAGAACTCCGCCTCCGGCAGCCGCGGCAACCCAAGCCGCGCGACGGTGGCGGCATCCAGCGGCGCCACGCCGGGCCCGATTGCCGATGCGTTGAGGCACGACACCCCCAGCCCCGCCGCCAGCGCCAGGTGCAGCCCCGCCACGCCGGACGCGGAGTGCGCGATCTCGAAGGGCACCCGCTTGCGCAGCAGCCGCTGCACCACGTACTGGTGCAGCGAGCAGGTATCGGGCAGCAGCACCAGGGGAAGGGTCGCGGGCAGGCTGTCGGCCTCGGCCGGCGCGGCCACCCAGGCGAGCGGCTCGCGCCGCAGCACCGTGCCGCGCGCGGCCGTCGCGCGCGTGCCCGGCAGCCGCATGCTGAGGCCGATGTCGAAGGTGTCGCGCTCGGCCGCGGCATCAATGGCCGCGCTCTTCATCACCGTCACGTGCAGGCGCAGATACGGATAGCGCTCGCGCAGGCGCCGCAGCATGCCGGCGATCTCGCCGGGGCGGAAATAGTCGGTCACCGCCAGGCGCAGCTCGCCTTCCAGCGCGTGGCCGCGCAGCTCCTGCAAAGCCAGTTCGTTCAGGTCCAGGATGCGCCGCGCGTGCGCCAGCAGCCGCTGTCCGGCCGGCGTCGGCTGCGCGCCATGGCGGCCGCGCGTCAGCAGCGGCACGCCGGCGCGCTCTTCCAGCTTGCGCAGCTGCTCGCTGACCGACGACTGCGACAGGAACAGCCGGGGCGCCGCGGCCGACAGGCTGCCGCTGTCGGCAACCATCACGAAGGTGCGCAACTGGTCGGTGTCGAATCCACGCATGGCAAGCCTCCGGGCAGGGGTGGAGTGATTTCGGCATAGCCGATGGAAGGCATCGGTTATTCCCGCTTTTCCGATACTACACCACGCCCTACCATGGCTTCACCAACCCGCTCAAACCCAAGGAGCCCGCCATGCCCCACATCGTCCTGCACCTGTCCGGCCAACCCGATGCCGACCTCACCCGCCGCAGCGCCAGGGCCATCGCCGACCTGACCGAGCGCGTGCTCGGCAAGCAGCGCGACGTGATCGCCGTGACGGTCCAGTACATCCCGCACGACAGCTGGATCATCGCCGACGCGCCGCTGTCCGAGCAGGGCCGCAACGCCTTCCACCTGGATATCAGCGTGACCGATGAAACCAACACCAAGGCAGAAAAATCCGAGTTCATCGCGGCCGTGTTCGAGACCATGTCCGGGCTGCTGGGCAAGCTGCATCCGGTCTCCTACGTCCACGTGATCGACGCCCGCGCCGCGGCCTATGGCTACGGCGGCCGCACGCAGGAGTATCGCCACCAGCACCGGTGAAGCCGGCCTTCTCCTTCCCGCCGGCGGCCGCACGGCCGCGGCCGCGGCCAGCCCCAAGGTTTCGCCGCCGGCCAAGCAGTGGCACAGTCGCCGGCTGATCCCTTTTCCTGACGCACAGAAAGAGACAACGCGCCACAAGCGCAGGCCCCCGCGCGGCAACGGACCGCACCTCAGGAGAAGGCAAACCTGAAGGAGATCCGATGTCGTTCCTGATCGTACTGGCAGCCCTTGCCTTTCTGATGTTCGCCGCCTACCGCGGCTACAGCGTGATCCTGTTCGCGCCGATCGCCGCGCTGGCGGCGGTGCTGCTGACCGACCCGTCGGCGGTGGCGCCGGTGTTCACCGGCATCTTCATGGAGAAGATGGTCGGCTTCGTGAAGCTGTATTTCCCCGTGTTCTTATTAGGCGCGGTATTCGGCAAGGTGGTCGAGCTGTCAGGCTTTTCCGAGTCCATCGTCGCGGCGGCGATCCGCTATATCGGACGTTCGCGCGCCAACGCGGTGATCGTCACGGTATGCGCGCTGCTGACCTATGGCGGCGTGTCGCTGTTCGTGGTGGTATTCGCGGTCTACCCGTTTGCCGCCGAGCTGTATCGCCAGAGCAACATCCCCAAGCGGCTGATGCCGGGCGCGATCGCGCTGGGCGCGTTCTCGTTCACCATGGATTCACTGCCGGGCACGCCGCAGATCCAGAACATCATCCCCACCAATTTCTTCAACACCACCTCGTGGGCCGCGCCGGCGCTGGGCGTGGCAGGCTCGGTGTTTATCCTGGTGGTGGGCCTGAGCTACCTGGAATGGCGCCGCCGCGCCGCCGCCGCGCGCGGCGAGGGCTATGGCACCAACCTGCGCAACGAGCCCGAGCGCAGCCAGGCCGGCAAGCTGCCGCATCCGCTGCTGGCACTGCTGCCGCTGGTGGTGGTGGGCGTGGCCAACTTCTGGCTGACGCGGATGATTCCGCTGTGGTACGGCGAATCTAACAGCGTGGCGCTGCCCGGCCTGGCCAGGCCGGTCGAGACCAAGATCGCCAGCGTCACCGCGATCTGGGCGGTGGAAGGCGCGCTGCTGCTGGGCATCGCCGTGGTGCTGGTGACCGCCTTCGGCGCCCTGCGCGAGCGCTTTGCCGAGGGCACCAAGGGCGCGGTCGGCGGGGCGCTGCTGGCGTCGATGAACACCGCGTCGGAATACGGCTTCGGCGGCGTCATTGCCGCGCTGCCGGGGTTCCTGGTAGTGAGCGACGCGCTGCGCGCCATCCCCAACCCGCTGGTCAATGCCGCGGTCTCGGTCAGCACGCTGGCCGGCATCACCGGCTCGGCCTCGGGCGGCATGAGCATTGCCCTGGCGGCGATGTCGGATGCCTTCATCGCCGGCGCGCAGGCGATGCAGATCCCGCTGGCGGTGCTGCACCGCGTGGTGTCGATGGCCAGCGGCGGCATGGACACCCTGCCTCATAACGGCGCCGTAATCACGCTGCTGGCGGTGACCGGCCTGACCCACCGCGAGTCCTACCGCGACATCTTCGCGGTCACGCTGATCAAGACCGCCGCGGTGTTCTTCGTCATCGCGCTGTATTTTCTGACCGGACTGGTGTGAAGCATTGCCGGCGCGCGCGGGTTGTACATTGCCGGTGTTGTTAACTAGTGTGGTTGGGTGCCACCGGGCGCCCGACCCCGGTCAAACTGGAAGCCAAGCGATGAAGCAAGTCACCCTGCCCGACGGCGAGCGCGTCCCGGCGCTCGGCATGGGCACATGGAATATGGGCGAGTCGCCCGCCGCGCGCGCGGAAGAGATTGCCACGCTGCGCCTGGGGCTGGACCTGGGCCTGCGCCTGATCGACACCGCCGAGATGTACGGCGAGGGCCAGTCCGAGGCCATGATCGGCGAAGCCATCGCCGGCCGGCGCGACCAGGCCTTCCTGGTCAGCAAGGTCTACCCGTTCAACGCCAGCCGGCGCGGCACCGTGCAGGCCTGCGAGCGCAGCCTGCAGCGGCTGGGCACCGACCGCATCGACCTGTATCTGCTGCACTGGCGCGGCGGGGTGCCGCTGGAAGAGACCGTGCAGGCCATGGAGGCGCTGCAGCGCGATGGCAAGATCCGCCACTGGGGCGTCAGCAACCTGGACCTGTCCGATATGCAGGAATTGTGGGACGCGCCGGGCGGCAGCCGCGTGGCCGCAAACCAGCTGCTGTACAACCTGGGGCGGCGCAGCATCGAGTGGGACCTGTTGCCGTGGCTGCGCCAGCGCGGCGTGCCGGTGATGGCCTATTCCCCGATCGAGCAGTCGCGCCTGCTGGGCCATCCCGGGCTCAAGCGCTTCGCGCGCGACCACGGCATGAGCGCGGCACAGGCGGCGCTGGCGTGGCTGCTGGCGCAGGACGGCGTCATCGCCATCCCCAAGACCAGCCGGCGCGAGCGCCTGCAGGAAAACCTGGAGGCCCTGTCGAAGACGCTGTCGCCGGCGCAGCTCGCCGAGATCGATCGTATCTTTCCGCCGCCCGACGGCCCGGCGCCGCTGGAAATGCTCTGACGCGACCGCGGGCCCGCCGTCAGTTCTGGCGGGCCAGGTAGCGCTCGCGCTCGACGTAGCGCACCAGGTAATTGCGCGCCTTGTCGCGGGTGTCGCTGGTCACGCGCGCCGCTGCCTGGCGCGCGCTGCTCTTGCCGTGCGACGACGACATCTGTGCATCGAGATAACTGCGGAACGACTGGTGCATCGCGTCCAGTTCCGGCTGGCATGCGGACAGCGCCAGGTCGGCCACATCTTTGGACTGGCCCTTGGCCGACAGGTTGTCGTTGGCCTTCTTCTGCGTGCAATCCATGTATTTGGCGCGCAGCGCCTGCCATTCGCTGCCGGTGTCGGCCGCCGGAGCCGATGCCGCGGCGTCAGTGGAAGCCCCCGGAGGCTGGGAGGCGCAGGCGGCCAGCAGAAGCAGCGGCAAGGCAGTGAGAAGTTTCTTCATGACTCATCAAGATGCGGTGACGGCGCAGCGGCGGTCACATGGCAGCCATAAGCCAGCCATGGGACGTACCGGGCGCAAGGCCCATTATTCTTGCCGCGAACGCCCGTCTTGCACCACCTTCGTCACAAATGGAAACGACTCGTTGGCCTGAATCATTTGCCCGGGTGATTTCGGCGCCTATGCTTCAAAGGCGACAACAACACCAAGGAGACGAGATGAAACGTCGAACCTTCCTTTCGGCCAGCGCGGGTCTGGCCCTCGGCACGCTGGCCACCGGCGCGTGCACCACCACCAAGCCCGACGCGCCAGCCGACAAGGCCGCGCGCCGGCGCGAACTGGATTCCGGCGCGGACGCCACGCTGTCGCGCCTGTACAGCTCGGTCAACGGTTCGCGCGAGCTGGGCAGCCGCGCGCGCGGCATCCTGGTGTTCCCGAAGACCCTGTCGGCGGGCTTTATCGTCGGCGGCGAGTATGGCGACGGCGCACTGCGCTCGGGTGGCGGCACGCGCGGCTATTACCGGCTGGTCTCCGGCTCGGTCGGCTGGCAGATCGGGGCGCAGTCCAAGGCCGTGATCCTGATGTTCATGACGCAGGACGCCTACGACAAGTTCGTGCGCAGCAGCGGCTGGACCGCGGGCGTGGATGCCACTGTGGCGCTGGCCACCGTTGGCGCAAACGGCGTGCTCGACACCAACACCGCCCAGCAGCCCATCGTCGGCTTCGTGCTGACCAATGCCGGCCTGATGGCGGGCCTGAGCTTCGAGGGCAGCAAGATCACCCGGCTCGACCTGTAAAGCGGGGCTTGCGGTCATCCGCCGCGCGGCCCATGTGCCGTGCGGCGGCCCACTTTTTCGTGGCCGGGCGCCGCGAGCGGATAGAATTCGTCCCTTTGGCCGAATTCCCATGTGGTTCAAGAATCTGCAGGTCCATCGTTTCTCCGCCCCGTGGTCGCCCAGCGCCGACGAGGTCGAAGCCAGCCTGGCTAAGCACGCCTTCTTTCCCGGCACCAGCCTCGAGATGCAGACGCAGGGCTGGGCCTCGCCGCGTGACAACGGCCAGCTGGTCCACACCGTCGGCCGCCAGATGCTGCTGACGCTGCGCACCGAAAAGAAGCTGCTGCCCACCACCGTGGTCAACCAGGTCACGCGCGCCCGCGCCGCCGAGATCGAAGAGCAGCAAGGCTACAAGCCGGGCCGCAAGCAAATGAAGGAACTGAAGGAGCAGGTCACCGAAGAGCTGCTGCCGCGCGCCTTCAGCATCCGTCGCGACACGCGCGTGTGGATCGATCCTGACAACGGCTGGCTCGCCATCGATGCCGCCGCAGCGGCCAAGGCCGATGAAGTGCGCGGCATGCTGTTCAAGGCGCTGGACCCGCTGCCGCTGATCAACCTGCACGTCAACCAGTCGCCGGTGGCGGCCATGACCGAATGGCTGGCCGGCGATGCGGCGCCCGCCGGCTTTACCGTCGACCAGGAAATCGAGCTGCAGTCCGGCGCCGAAAGCAAGGCCACGGTCCGCTACGTGCGCCACCCGCTCGACCCCGAAGACCTGCGCCGCCATATCGCCGCAGGCAAGCGCTGCACGCGCCTGGCGATGACCTGGAACGACCGCGTCTCGTTCGTGCTGACCGACGGGCTGGTGGTCAAGAAAGTCGCGCCGCTCGACGTGATCAAGGAACAGGCCGACGGCACCGCGCACGATGAAGACGAGCGCTTCGACGCGGACTTCACCATGATGGCGGGCGAGCTGTCCGGCATGCTGGTCGACCTGACCGAAGCATTGGGCGGCGAGCGCAAGGCCTGAGCCGGCTCCTTCTAAAACACGTGGCGCTGCCCCCGGACCGCGCCACGCCGGCGGCTATTCCACCCAGTTCACCTTCGGGAAGCGCCCGGCGAATCCCGCCGGCATCGCCACCACGCGTTTGGCCACGTAGTCGAAGAAGACAAAGCCCGACTTGGCCATCGCGATCAGCGCGCCATCGGCCGGCCGCGTAATGCGGAAGATGATGTCGCCGCCGTACTTGTTGAAGTCCATCACGCCGACCTCGAACAGCAGCTGGTCGCGCGCATGGGCCTCGTTGCGGTACATCGTCGCCAGGTCGGTGACGATGATGCCGACGCCTTCCTCGCGCACATCCTCGCTGCCGAATTCGAACAGGAACCGCGCCCGCGCCTCCGAAATCATTGAGATCATCGAATCATTGGCAAGGTGGTTGGCCGAATTGATGTCCGTCACGCGCACAGTGAGGTGCGTGGCGTAGCAAAGCTGGTCGGCGGGCAGGTCGAGTTTCAGGCGGGCCATGAGGGTTCAAGCAGGAAATGGATCAAGCGCCGCACGGACCGGACTGGACTGAACGCGCCCGCAGCGGCGGCGCCATCATAAGCGATGCCGCGGTTCGGATTGCGGCGCGGCCCGCATCCAGCATCCCCTCCTGTGCAAACCCGATCCGGGTAAGTACTCCCCACCGTTTTCGTCCATCCCGCCGATGCCGCGACGCATCGCGGCCTCGTACGCTGCGCCTTGCCGTGGCCCACCGGCGCACCGATCCACCTACGCCAGGGCCGCCTGCCGACACGACGTCAATCACTGGAGGAAACACCATGAAAGCCGACCGCCGCAAGGCCCTGCACTGGCTGGGAGCCGGATCCCTGGCCGCCGCCGCTTCAACCCTGGGCATCGGTCCGGCCCGGGCCCAGCAGTCATGGCCGGCGCGTCCGGTGCGGCTGGTCGTGCCCTACCCGCCCGGCGGTGCCACCGACGTGCTGGCGCGCGCGTTGGGCGACCCGCTGGGCAAGCTGTGGCAGCGCCCGGTGATCGTCGAGAACCGTCCCGGCGTGGGCGGCATGATCGGCGCCGACGTGGTCGCCAAGGCGCAGCCGGACGGCTACACGCTGCTGCTCGGCCTGCCCAGCCTGGTGCAGACGCCCTATATGGTGGCCAAGCCGCCGTTCGACCCGCTGCGCGACCTGACCGCGATCGGCCAGCTGTGCACCTCCAGCCTGGTGCTGACCGCCAGCAGCGCCATGCCGCGCACGCTGCCGCAAATGGTGGCCCAGGCCAAGTCCCAGCCGGACAAGTTCTCTTATGGCACCTATGGCATCGGCACCGGCGCGCACCTCTACATGCAGGTGTTCCTGAAGAATGCCGGCGCCCAACTGGTCCACGTGCCGTACAAGGGCGAAGCGCCGATCGCCACCGACCTGATCGGCGGCCAGATCTCGCTGGGCACGCTGTCGCCGATGACGGTGCGCCAGCATGCGCGCACCGGCAAGCTGCAGCCGCTGGCAGTGACCGGCAACACCCGCGCACCGATGCTGCCCGACGTGCCCACCTTCCAGGAACTCGGCTACAAGGGCCTGGACGGCCCGGCATGGCTGGGCCTGTTCACCACCGCCGGCACGCCGCAGGCCATCGTCGACAAGATCTCGGCCGACGTGGAAACGGTGATGGCTGCGCCCGACATCCGCCAGCGGCTGGGCGACCTGGGACTGATCGTCAAGACCACGCAGCCGGCGGCCTTCGCGGCGACGACGCGCGCCGACCAGGCGTACTGGGGCAATGTGATCAAGGAAAACAATATTCGGCTGGATTGAGGTTTTGTGCCAACCGGCATCGATTCAGATGCCGGCTTCCCTGCACCAGCGCACCAGCGCATCGCGGAAGTCGCGGCACAGCGGCGACAGGTAGGCGCTGGTCCGCCAGAACACGGCCAGCTCATACTGCCAGCACATGCCCTCGCCCTCGATGGCTTGCAGCCCCTGCCCCACCGCCTGCCCCAGCAGGCGCTGCGGCATGATGCCGAGCAGGTCGGTGTTGCGCAGCAGGTCGGCAAACGACACCGATGAACTGGTGCTTTCAACGGTCACGCGCGGCGGCGGCAGACCGCGGCTGGTGAAACGCC
This sequence comes from Cupriavidus phytorum, assembly GCF_003254285.1. NCBI lineage: Bacteria > Pseudomonadati > Pseudomonadota > Betaproteobacteria > Burkholderiales > Burkholderiaceae > Cupriavidus > Cupriavidus phytorum. The sequence goes on along the minus strand of NZ_QKZN01000004.1, from coordinate 118,725 downwards.
CCTCGAAGCCGCTGCGCACATAAAGCGAGGTGGCGGGCGCCACCCAATGCTCGTCCACCAAGTCTGCCAGCGAGCGGAAGCGCGCGCGTCGCGGATGCTCCGCCCGCGCCACCACTTGCAGCGTCAGGGCCCCCAGCGGCAAATACTGGACGCCCTCGGCGGTACCGTCAGGCAGCGCGGCACAGACCAGGTCCACTTCGCCATCCTGCAGCGCGGCCATCAGTTGCGGACTAAGGTGGGTGGCGATCGAAAACCGGGCCAGCGGCCGGCTAACCAGGAATTGCTCGAGCAGCGGCGAGAACAGCGATGGCACCACGTGCGGCAACGTCGCCACGCGCACCTGGCCGACGCGCGCGTGGCGCTCGTCGTTGATCTCGCTTTCCATGTCGTCGTGGGCCAGCACGATGCGCCGTGCGTGCGTCAGCAGCTTGTGGCCAACCGGTGTCAGCATCACGCCGCGCGGCATGCGCTCGAACAGCTGCATTCCCGCTTCAGCTTCCAGCCTTGCCAATACCTTGGACAGCGACGACTGGGTCAGCCCCAGCGTGCCTGCGGCCTTGTGCAGGTTGCCGTGCTCGGCCACTGCCAGGAACAGTCGGAGGTCTTCGGTTTTCATGGCGTTCCAGTAACAGGCCGGGGTTGCGCGATGTTGCCGGTCCGGCGAAGGCCATTCTAGTGCGCGATTCCAGTTCGGAATCGCTTTACCGGGTGCCGGCATCGCTGCACCCGGGCAGGCGCCATAGACTTTTCCGCAGGCAGCACAGGACGGCAATCCTGCACAGCCCGGACACACGGGACACCTTGCACGCATCCGGGTACAGCCGAGCGCGCGCGCTGCCACCGACCAGACCAGGAGACCTCATGCCCCCGACTTTCGACGCCCGCCGCCGCACCTTGCTGAAGGTCATGCCAGCGGCGGCTCTCGCCCCCGCCATGGCCGGGCTCGCCCTACCCGCCACCGCGCGCGCCCAGGCCTGGCCCACGCGCCCCATCACCCTGATCGTGCCATTCACCGCCGGCGGCGCCACCGACGTGCAGATGCGCGCGCTGTGCCTGGCGGCCTCGAAGACGCTTGGCCAGCCCATCGTGATCCAGAACCAGCCCGGCGTGAGCGGCACGCTAGGGCCTGCCGCGATGGCGCGCAGCGCGGCACGCGACGGCTACACGCTGGCGCTGATCACGCCGGCGCTGTTTCGCCTGCCCCACCTTCAGCCGGTGAGCTATGACGCCCTGAAAGACTTCACCTACATCATCGGCCTGACCAGCTATGTCTACGGCATCTCCGTGCCGGCCGGTTCGCCGTGGAAGCGCTTCGGCGACTTCATCGAATCTGCGCGCGCGAACCCGGGCAAGCTCAATGTGGCTGCCGTCGGTACCGGCTCGCTCGGCCAGATCACCGTGCGCCGGCTCGAGCAGCAGGCCGGCATCCGGCTCAACTTCATCCCGTTCAAGGGCGGTGCCGATGCGCTCTCGGCGCTGCTGGGCGGCCATGTCGACGTGATGATCGAAGCCGGCTGGGGTGCCATGGCCGAAGCCGGCAAGGTGCGCCTGCTGGCCGTGGCCGAGCCGCAGCGCCTGAAGCGCTGGCAGGCCGTGCCCACCTTGCGCGAGCTGGGCTACGACATCACCGTGCAGTCGGAAATCGGCATCGCCGGCCCGCGTGCGCTGGACCCTACGGTAGTCGCCACGCTGCACGACGCGTTCCGCCAGGCCACGTCGGACCCCGCCTACGTGCGCGCGCTGGAAGCCGAATCGATGCCCAACCGCTATATGAATACCGCCGACTACCAGCACTACGCCGCGTCGCAGTTCGCCAGCGACAAGCGCCTGGTGGCCGAACTCGGCATCCGGCTGGACTGAGCCCATGCCCGCGCAGGAGCCACGACATGAACGACACTGATCCGATCCGCCCCGCCGGCATCGCGCAGGCCGAGTGGGCCACCCGCATCGAGCTGGCGGCGCTGTATCGCGCAATCCACCGGTACGGCATGACCGACCTGATCTACAACCACATCACCGCGCGCGTGCCGGACGAGCCTGAGCACATCCTGCTGAATCCCTACGGGCTGCTGTACCACGAGGTGACCGCCTCCAGCCTGTACAAGATTCACCTGAACGGCGACATCGTCTACCGGCCCGACGGCGACCCCGGCGAACTGGGGCTGAACCCCGCGGCCTATGTGATCCACACCGCCGTGCATGCCGCGCGCCATGACGCGCTGTGCGTGCTGCACACCCATACACGGGCGTCGTCGGCGGTGTCGGCGATGGCCTGTGGACTGCTGCCGGTATCGCAGCATGCGCACATGTTCTACGGACGCATTGCCTACCACGATTTTTCCGGCCCGGTGGTCGACCTCGCGCAGCAGGGCCAGCTGGTGCACGACCTGGGCCCGCACCACGCGATGATCCTGCGCAACCACGGCCTGCTGGTTTGCGGCCGCACCATCGCCGAAGCCTTCTTCAACATCTACTGGCTGGAAACCGCCTGCAAGATCCAGGTCGATGCCATGGCCGGCGGCGAGCTGGTGATGCCATCGCAGGCGTCGCTGGAAGCCAGCCGCAAGGCCTTCGGCCGCATCGCCATCCGCGGCGACCGCGAATGGGCCGCGGTGCGGCGCGAACTGGACCGCATCGATCCTTCCTACCGGGCCTGAGCCCGGGCGACCGACTACCGAATGGAGACAACGATGACCCAAGCCATCCCCACCGCCGATGCCGCAACCTTTGCGGTGACAGTACCCGACCTTGGCCCGGACGTGCGCTGCCACGTGCTGCAGCCCGGCCGCCCGCCGCTGTTCATCGAACCCGCCGGCGCGGCGTTGCGCGAGCGCGCGCGCTTTCGCGAGTGGACGCGAGCGGCACGCCCGGTGCTGGACGCGCTGATCCTGGAGCACGGTGGCATCGTGCTGCGCGGCTTCCCCACCGTCGGCACCGAGGACTTCGCCGCTTTCATCGAACAGTTTCCCGCCTTTGACGGCGGCTACGCCGGCGGCCGCGCCCCGCGCGAAACCATCAGCGGCCGCGTGATGGAAGCCACGCGGCTGTCGGCCAGCGTGCGTCTGGCGGTGCATTCCGAAATGGCCTACCGCCGCGACTACCCTCGCCGCATCGCCTTTTTCTCGCGCAAGACCGCCGAGGTGGGCGGCGAGACCCTGATCGCCGACGTGCGTCACCTGGCCGAGCGCATGGATCCGGAACTGGCCGGCAAGATCGCCGCGCTGGGGTCCCGCACCGCGATCAACTTCGGCCCGCGGCGCGATGCGGACGATGCCTCTTACGCGCATATGGACGAACGCGGCTGGAACCAGTCGTTCCATACCGAAGACCCGGCCGAGGTGAACCGCTTGTGCGCCGAGCGCGGGCTGGAGCCGGCTTGGCATGACGACGGCAGCCTGACCGTGTTCAATGTGCTGGAACCGTTCGTGGTGCATCCGCAGACCGGGCGCAAGCTGTACCGCTCGATCCTGCATATGCAGCCGCAGGTCGAGCATCCCGAGCAAGAGCTGGAACGGCGCCAGCGCCAGAAGTACCCCACCGGCGCCACGCTGGGTAATGGTGAAGCGCTGACCGAGGCCGAGCGCGCTCATATCAACCAGCTTTGCGAACAGACCACCTATAGCTGGCCCTGGCGCGACGGCGACGTGATGGTGCTGGACAACCTGCAGGTCTGGCACGGCCGCAACCCTTACCAGGGCACGCGCGACGTCCAGGTGGCGCTGCTGGATTGAGGCGTAGCGGCGCGGGCGGAACATCGTAGCCGCTTGCTGCGCCCTCGAACATCACTCAATTGCAGCAATTTCCTGCCCGGTGTTGCGCGGCGGCGGCATGCCGCGCCGCGCGCCATGGGCGTCGATATAATCCGCCGCGCAATACCGAAAACAAGAACATTAAAACAATAGATCTCATGCGGACGGGGTGCAGCGTCTTCTCGAACCACGCTGCGGGGTAAACATGACCAGCGCTGACCACGCCCTGTCCGGACGCCTGTCCGCGACCATCCCTGCCCGCCGTGTCGCGGGCCCTTCCGTTGCCGCGCCGGCCGCGCCGCACATGCCGTTGCTGCAAGGCGTGCACCGCCGCGCCGACCGCCTGATGACGGCGCTGCTGTGGCTGCTCTGCCTGTTGTCGCTGGTGGTCGGCAATCACTATGGATCCACCGGCCTGACGCTGACGCTTGGCGTGCCGATCGCATTGATCGGCACGCTGATGGCGATCGCCCTGCCGGCACGCCTGGCTACGCGGCTGGCGATGGCGGTGCTGATGATGGTCTTTGTGGCGCTGCTGATCCACCAGGCGCACGGGCAGGTGGAATTCCATTTTTTGGTGTTCGTGTCGCTGTCGATGCTGCTGGCCTATCGCGACTTCCGCGTGATCCTGCTGGCGGCGCTGGTGATCGCGCTGCATCACCTGAGCTTCAACTTTTTCCAGCAATGGGGCTGGAACACCATCTGCTTCACCGATCCCAGCTTCAACATGGTGCTGTTCCATGCGGCCTTTGTCATCGCGCAGACCGCCGTGCTTTGCGTAATCGCGTGGCGGCTGGAGCGCGACGCCCATTCCGCGGATGAACTGAGCGCGCTGGCAGCCGGCATCGGCCGCGAACCCGGCTACCTGACGCTGGCCGGCGACGGCACCGAGCCCGACAGCGACTTTGCCCGCGCCTTCCGCAAGACTCTGGACACCGTGCGCCAGACCCTGCTGCAGGTACGCGACACCGCCGGCACCGTCGCCAGCGCCGCGGGCGAGATCCTCGACACCAGCGCCAGCGTCGCGCGCCGCACCGATGAACAGGCCCGCATCGTGGCCCGGACCATGCACGATGTGCAGGCGTTGACCCAGTCCGCGCGCGCCAGCGCGGACCAGGCCCGCGGCGCCTGCGAGCTGGCCGGTGCCTCCAGCGCCGTGGTGGCGCGCGGCAGCGGCGAGATCCTGTCGGTGATCCAGACCATGGGCGAGATCGACGAGGCGTGCGGGCGCATCACCGAGATCATCGGCGTGATCGACAGCATTGCCTTCCAGACCAACATCCTCGCGCTCAACGCCGCGGTCGAAGCCGCGCGCGCCGGCGAGCACGGCAAGGGCTTCGCCGTGGTGGCCGGCGAGGTGCGGCAACTGGCGCACCGCTGCGGCGCCGCCGCGCGGGAGATCCGCGGCCTGATCAACACCTCGGTCGAGCGCGCCCACGCCGGCACCGAGCTGGTGGGCCATACCGGCGAAACCATGAACGAGGTGGTGGCCAGCATCGGCAAGCTCGCCGCGCTGGTACAGGAACTGGCGACGCTGGGCGACCACCAGCGCAGCGGCATCGAGGGCATGGCGCAACGCGTGGCCGAGATCCAGGCGGCATTCGAGGAGAACGCCGAACTGGTGGCCGGCGCGGCAGAGGCGGCGCGGGCACAGCGGGCGCAGACCGAAGGGTTGAACCGGGCGGTGGGGGTGTTCAGGCTGGACTGAGGTCAGGCCCGACGCTTACTCGTCCTTTTCGTCGCCGGTGGGGAAATGCACGCCGGCCCGGCGTGCCGCCAACATGATGTGACGCTCCATCGCACGCTGGGCCTGTTCCGGCTGGCGCGCGGCAAGCGCCTCGATGATGGCGCTGTGCTCGAGGAAGGTGGCGTTGCGCGCGCCGCGCCGGTAGTACGGCAGGCGCTGGCTCTCGCGCATCACCTCGGCGCTTTCGCGCAGGATCTCGCGGATGACCTGGTTGCCGGACACCGTGACGATCAGCGTGTGGAACTCATAGTCCAGCTGCGAGGCCTCGTCGTAGGCATCGGCCTCGATCGCCCGCTGCATGGTGGCCGCGTTCTGGCGCAGCTGCTCGATCTCGCCGGCGGAGATGGCCAGCGCGGCCAGCCGCGCGGTCAGGCCTTCCAGCGCAAAGCGCAGCTGGTAGATATCGATCAGCGAATGCGTGGCGGCAAAGCGCCACGGCGGCGTGGCCGCGGCGCTGTCGCCGGCGGCGGTCACATAGACGCCCTTGCCCGGGCGCGACACCACCACGCCCATGCCCTGCAGCGTGGAGATCGCCTCGCGCAATGACGCGCGACTGATGCCGACCTTCGCCGCCAGTTCCCGCTGTGCCGGCAGCAGCGTGCCCGCGGGGAACGTGCCGTCGCGCACCCATTGCTGGATAAGGCTGACGGCCTGGTTGGCGACGGAGGCGGAGGATCCTGTCATACGTGCGGGGTTGACCAGTAAGGGTGACGCGTAAGGAACGGCAAAGGGGCACAGGGCCGGTTGCCGCAAATTCTAGCCGACAAACCCGCCCGCCCCGCCCCCTTACTTGTTGACCAGTTTGGCCGGCACCGAGTAAGTCAGCAACGCGCCGCACAGCAGCACCGCCGCCAGCACGAACATCGCGGCATCGGTGCTCTGGGTGGCATCCTTGATCAGCCCGATCATGTACGGGCTGATAAAGCCGGCGAGGTTGGCGAACGAGTTGATCAGCGCAATGCCCGCCGCGGCGCCCACTCCCGACAGGATCGCGGTGGGCAGGCTCCAGAACAGCGGCGACGTAGCCAGGCTGCCGCCGGCTGCGAGAGCCAGCGCGGCGAGCGACAGCGCGGTGTTGTGGCTGAACACGGCGCTCAGCACCAGGCCCGTGGCCGCGCAGCAGAACGGCACGATCAGGTGCCAGCGGCGTTCGCGCATGCGGTCCGAACTGCGGCTGACCAGGATCATCGAACACACCGCCACGCCGAACGGGATCGCGGTCAGCAAGCCCACGTCCAGCACGCTTTTTACACCGGTCTGCTTGATCAGCGTGGGCAGCCAGAAGGTCAGCCCGTACTGGCCCATCACCGTGCAGAAGCAGATCATCGTCATTTTCAGCACGCGCGGGTCGGTCACCACATTGCGCAGCGACATGTGCGCGCTCTTGTGCGCGTTCTCCGCGGCGATATTACGCTCCAGCAGCGCCTTTTCGTCCGCCGTCAGCCAGCGCGCGGACTGGATGTTGTTGTCCAGGTACCAGAGCACGGCCACGCCCACCAGCAGCGACGGCACCGCCTCGATCACGAACATCCATTGCCAGCCACGCAGGCCGTTGACGCCGTGCATGGCTTCCATGACCCAACCCGACAGCGGCCCGCCGAAGATGCCCGAGATCGGGATCGCGGCCATGAACAACGCCACCATGCGCGCGCGCCGGTGCGACGGGAACCAGTAGGTCAGGTACAGGATCATGCCGGGATAGAAGCCGGCCTCGGCCGCGCCCAGCAGGAAACGCAGCACGTAGAACTGCGTGCTGGTCTGCACGAACATCATCGCCGCGGAGATCAGGCTCCACAGGATCATGATGCGCGAGATCGTGGCCTTGGCGCCGATGCGGTGCATCAGCAGGTTGCTGGGCACCTCGAAGAAGAAATAGCCGATAAAGAACAGGCCCGCGCCAAGGCCATACACCGCCTCGCTGAACTGCAGGTCGGCCAGCATGTTCAGCTTGGCAAAGCCCACGTTGACCCGGTCCAGGTAGGCCACCACATAGCACAGCATCAGGAAGGGCAGCAGCCGCCAGGCCACCTTGCGGTACACCGCGTCCTCCCTGGCCTGGGCGTGCGGTTGCGGCACGGCCAGGCCATCCGGCCCGGCATGCGCGGTTTCAGTGGGAATCATGGAAGTCTCCTTGGTTGTTCGAGTCATCGACGCCATCCGGTCGCGGTCGGCTCATCGTCATACCGGTCTGACCAGTAGATGCCGAATGGTAGGGAGGCACCTTGCCGGTGTCAAGGCGATGCGATGTGGGGGAAAGTCCGGATACGCGCGCAATCAGCGCAACGACGGCCGCTGATCCGCTTGTGCTCCGCCGTGACTTGCTGCAGAATCCGGCTCAACTGGTCTGACCAGTCAAGCCATTCACGGCGTCGCTAGCGCGGCGGTCAGCCGCTTGCCGCTATTCCCAGATCCGGAGACTTATTGATGGAAACCACGCTTGCGCACATGGCAGACGCCCGCATGCGCCTGCACCCGCAGCCGCTGACCGCAGCCGCCTTTGCGCCCTTCGGCGACGTCATCGAGACCCGCCCTGCAGGCGATCCCGGCGCCTTTCCGATCAACGGGGGCATGGTCACGCGCCACCATGACCTGGCCGCGGTCGAACTCGGCGGCGGCCGTGCGCTGATCAACCTGTTCGAGGCCAGCCCCTACGCCTTGCCGATGGAAATCGCCATGCTGGAGCGCCATCCGCTCGGGAGCCAGGCGTTCATCCCGCTTTCGGAGCGCCCTTTCCTGGTCGTGGTTGCGCCGCCCGGCGACACGCTGGACGTCGGGTCAGTGCGGGCGTTCATCACCAACGGCAGGCAAGGCGTCAATTACCGCGCCGGTGTCTGGCATCACATGCTGCTGGCCCTGGACGCACCCTCATGCTTCGCGGTGGTGGACCGCGGCGGCGATGGAAACAACTGTGAAGAGCGCTGGCTGGCGCAGCCGCTGCGGCTTGAACTGCCAGACGCCTGACAACGCCAAGGCATGGCGCGGAATCTGCGCCGCGCTGCCTCAGGCCACCAGCTTGCGCAGCCGTCGCTCCATCGCCGGGACGATGTTTCCGGCGCTCCTGGCGAGATTGACTTGCATCGCGGCCGCAGCGACGTCCCTGAGCGAGGGCTCGATCTCGTAACCGTTGCCGCTCATCCACAAGAGCACTTCCCACAGATGCCAGAGGGAACTTGCGCCTTCGTGCACCGGCGGGGGAAAGGAAGCCGGATGGCCGAGCATCAGCTTGCGCATGTTCTGGCGCGACATGCCGAGGATGTCGGCAATGTCCGTCAGGCCAACCAGGTCCGGTGCCGCTTCGATCAGCGTGGCGGACGGCATGGCGCGCCTGGCATCGGTGAGCGCGCTGACGATGGCGTCGGCCGCTGATTCCGCTTCCCGGTCGAACGCCAGCGCAATCCGGCCCGCCACGCCGGTGCCCACGGTTGCATCGTCGCATCCGGCTTCGTAGAGTCGTTCGACCAGCGTGTCGGGATCGCTGTCATCCGCCGACAACTGGTATCTCAAGGTGAACGCGTATTCCATGGCGGTGGATTTTCCGTCAGCTCGACCGGCATCACGACGTCGTACCGATGCAGGCAGTGGGCTATGCAGACCGCCAAGACTAGCCCCAACAGCGAAGGTTGTCAAATGACAACCTAGCTATGACGCGTCCGCGTCTAGGAAGACGCCGAGATTTCCGCGTGCACATCAACGACGGACCTCGAACCCGAAGTAGCGGACGGGCATCGCCCCCTTCGCTTACGCTACCGCCACCCCACCTAACCTGAACACCGCCACCGCCTCGCGCAACGCGCGCGCCTGCTCCGCCATCGACTGCGTCGCCGCCGAAGCCTGCTCGACCAGCGCCGCGTTCTGCTGCGTGACCTCGTCGAGCTGGCCGACCGCCTGATTGACCTGCTCGATGCCGTGGCGCTGCTCGCCCGACGCCGCCGCGATCTCATTGACGATGCGCGAGACCTGCGCCATCGCCGCCGTCATTTCTTCGATCGTGCCGCCGGCGTTGCCGACCAGCGCGTGGCCGGCCGCGACGCGCTCGACCGCCACGTCGATCAGCGCCTTGATCTCGCGCGACGCCACCGCGCTGCGCTGCGCGAGCGTGCGCACCTCGTTGGCCACAACGGCAAAGCCGCGCCCCTGCTCGCCGGCACGCGCGGCCTCGACGGCGGCGTTCAGTGCCAGCAGGTTGGTCTGAAAAGCGATGCCTTCGATCACGCCGACGATATCGCCCACCTTGGCCGAGCGCTCGGCGATCTCCTGCATGGTGGTGACGACATTGCCCATCACATCGGCGCTGCGCCCCGCGATATCGCGAGCCAGCGCCGTGTGCCGGGACACCTGTTCGATGTTCTCGGCGTTGGCGCGCACGGTCAGCGTCAGTTCATCCATGCTCGCGGCGGTTTCCTCCAGCGAAGCCGCCTGCTGCTCGGTGCGCGCCGACAGGTCGAAGTTGCCGTTGGCGATCTGCGCGCTGGCCGCCGCCACGCCTTCGGCATTGCGTCGCACCAGCCCCACGACATCGGACAGGCTGTGCTGCATGTCGTGCAGCGCCTGCATCAGCGCGGCGATCTCGTCCTTGCCGCGCGTATCGATCTGCGTCGACAGGTCGCCCCTGGCAACGGTCTGGGCCACGTTCAGCGCACGGGACAGCGGGCGCGTCAGCGCGCGGCTGAACAGCATCGCGCCGGCCAGCCCGCAGACGAACGCGGCGAACATCAACGCATAGCTCAGCGTGGCGGCACGGCTTGCCGTGGCTGCGGTCTGCGCGGACACGGCCGCGGCGTCCGCCGCGATCAGCCGCGCGGCTTCCTGCAGCAACCGCGCCGGCTCGCGGTCGACGCCGGCCACGACGCGGTCACCTGCGGCTGGATCGAACTCCGCCGCCTTGAACGCCTCGAAGCCGCTCCGATAGCCCTCGCCCATCGCGGCGTGCGCGCTGGCGAACTGTGAGACCAGCTCCTTCGATTTGCCCTCGGGCAGCCGCCTGGCCAGCACCGCGCCACGCTCACGGATCGCCGCTTCGCGCGCGCCGAAGGCGGCCCAGTGCTTGTCCAGCCGCGCCGCATCGCTGCCGCGCAGGATCGTGTTCTTCCACTCCTGGATCTGCTCCTTGAAATCGACCAGCATCGCCGTGACCAGGCGTTCTTCCTCGACACGTTCCAACACGACATGGTTGTAATCGTCGAGCGAGCGGTTCAGGGTGCTCAGGCCGTACAGCGCGCCGGCGAACATGACGATTAGCGCCGCCGCGAAGGCAAGCGGGAGTTTGACTGCGATCTTCATTACGGATTTCCGATGGGCATGGGGACGCCCCAGCGCAGGAGCTGGTATGGCATGGCTCTTATCGGCAGGGAGATCTGTAAGTTGAGTCAGGAGTCGGAGTACAGGCTCGTATCCGCGCATCCGGTACCGCAAGTAGGAGAACCAGGAGGCGTACACTGCGGGATAACAGGGCCACAACGGACCGACCCAGCCAGCCTCCTTGCCTATGTCCGCCCCTCTGATCCACTCCGACCGCCTGACCCTGTCGCCCTTCCGCGGAAACGACGCAGCCGAGGCGTGGCCCTGCATTACCCCGACGCTTGCCCGCTACATGGAATGGGATCCCGCCCCGTCGCCCGAGGCGTTTCGCGACGTCTGGCAAGCATGGCTGCCGGCCATGGAAGACGGAACGGAATTCATCTTCACGATCCGTCGGACCAGCGACGGTTGTTTCCTCGGCCTGGCCGGGCTGCATCATGCCGATACGCCCGCGCCGGAGTTCGGCATCTGGATTCGCGAAGACGCCCATGGGCACGGCTACGGCAAGGAAGCGGTGCTGGCCGTGGCGGCGTGGGCGACGGCCACCTTGCGGCCGGCGCGCTTTGTGTATCCGGCCGCGGAGCAGAACTGGAAGAGCCGCCGGATTGCGGAAGCGATGGGCGGCGTAGTGGTAGACCGGCAGCCGGCACGGAAGTTTGTGCGGGTGGTTTATTCCGTGCCGGTGAGGTAGCTGGACGGCTGAACGGCACCAGCGACCGATGCCCGCCGACCAGCGAATCCGCCCGACGCCTTTATCTATAGCGTCGGGCGAACCGAAGATTCAACGCCCTTTCCACACCGGCGGACGCTTGCCAACGAACGCTTCCACCCCTTCCCGGAAGTCGTCGCTGCCATAGCACTGCCGCACCAGATCGTCGGTATCCGCCACCGCTGCAACGGTCTGGCGGCGCAACGACTCCTTGATGACCGCCTGCGTCACCGGCGCCAGTGCGCCGAGCCGCTCGCACAGCGCGGCCACTTCGGCGTCCAGCGCCTCCGGCGCATGCACGCCCTCGAGAAAGCCGCAGGCCAGCGCCGCATCGGCATCGAGAATCTGCGCCAGCAACAGCATGCGTCGCACCGGCTGCAGCCCCCATGCCGCGCGCAGCTTGGCCAGGTTCTGCGCGGAAAGCGTATTGCCGAGCGTCTTTGCGATCGGCACGCCGAAGCGGGCCTTGGGCGTTGCAAGCCGGAAGTCGCACGCGGTGGCGATGGCCAGCCCACCGCCCACCGCCCAGCCTTCGATCACCGCCACGGTAGGCATCGGCAGCTGTTCGACCAGCGCGATGCCCTCGTCGATGCGTGCCTCGTACGCGACCCCGTCATCGCCGCCCGAGAACTGCTGGAACTGCGCGATGTCGGTCCCCGCGACAAAGGCCTCGCCGCCCGCGCCGCGCAGCACCACCACGCGCGCGCCGGCGGTGCCTTCCGCGGCAAGCGTGCGGCAGTGCCCGGCCAGTTGGCCGTACATAGCCCATGTCATCGCATTGCGCGCGGCCGGGCGGTCGAAGGTCAGCGTCGCGACCTGGCCCTGTCGCGTCAGCGTGACCCGCCCTTCGCCGGGCGCCTGCTGCGGGGCGCTCATGCGCCGAACGCGCCGGCCGCGGCCAGCGACTGCTGTTCGTCCTCCGACATGCCCAGCTCCGCGAGAATCTCCGTTGTGTGCTGGCCCAGCAGTGGCGGGGGGCGCCGCACCTGCTGCGGTGTGCCGCCCATCTTCACCGCGAAGCCGATATTGGGCACCTTGCCTTCGATCGGATGATCGATCTCGATGCGCATCTGGCGGTGCTTGCCGTGCTCGCTGTCGAACGCCTGCGGATAGGTCAGGATCGGCCCGGCCGGGATGCCGACCTCCAGCAGTTGCTCGATCCAGTAGTCGGCACTGTGCTTGCCGAAGCTCTCTTCCAGCGCGCCGATCAGCGCCTGCCGGTTGGCCAGGCGCAGCGCGACGGTGGCAAAGCGCTCGTCCGCCAGCAGGTCGGGCCGGTCCAGCGTCTTGCACAGCAGCTGCCACAGCTTCTGGTTGGTCGCGCCCATCACGAAGTAGCCATCGGCCGCCTTCATCGCCTGGTACGGCGCGCTCATGCGGTTGGCGGTGCCGAGCGGCTCGGGCTCGCGCCCGGTGCCCCAGTATTCGCAGGTGTCCCACACCGAGAACGCCAGCGCCGAATCGAACAGCGACGCATCGACATACTGCCCCCTGCCGGTCTCCTTGGCGCCGATATAGGCGGACAGCATGCCGTAGGTGGCAAACAGCGCGCAGCCGATATCGGCCACCGGCACGCCCGCCTTCACCGGCGCACCGCCAGGGTAGCCCGTCACGCTCATCACGCCCGACATCGCCTGCGCCATCAGGTCGAAACCCGGCCGCGTCGCCCACGGCCCGCTCTGGCCGAAGCCCGAGATGCTGCAGTAGACCAGCTTCGGGTTGATATGGCTGAGCGTCTCGTAGTCGATGCCCAGGCGCTTCATCACGCCGGGGCGATAGTTCTCGACCAGGATATCGGCGGTTTCCGCCAGCCGGTACAGTACCTCGCGGCCGGATTCGGTCTTCAGGTCCAGCGTGACGCTGCGCTTGTTGCGGTTCATGTTGAGGAAGCCCATGCTGTCCGGGCCCTTCATCTTGAACCCCATCGAGCCGCGGGTCTGGTCGCCGCCGTCCGGCGGCTCGATCTTGATCACGTCGGCGCCCAGGTCGGCCAGCAACATGCAGGCGTAAGGCCCGGCCATGACCTGGCTGACATCGAGCACGCGCACGCCGGCAAGCGGCAGGCGCGCAGCGTTGGCGTGGGTTGTGTCGGCGCTTGCGTCGCGGGAATCCATCATCGGGTGCATCCTGGGAAATTGGTTCGTGCTGCGTGCATCGGTGCGTCGGCGGTCACCCATCAGCTCTCCGCCTTCACGCCGGCGTCCTTGATCACCTTGGCCCACTTGGTCGATTCCGCGGTGATGTAGGCGGCGAACTGCTGGTTCGACCCGCCCGAGTCCTCGGCGCCGAAGCTCTTCAGCCGCTCGGCCACGTCCGGCATGGCCAGCACGCGGTTGACGTCTTCGTTCATGCGCTGCGCCAGCGCCGGCGGCATCCCCTTCGGGCCCACCAGCCCGTACCACGACGCCGCGTCCAGGCCCGGGAAGCCCGATTCCGCCAGCGTCGGCACGTTTGGATGGCTCGACGCGCGCTTCAGGCGCGTCTGCGCGATCGCGATCACCTTGCCCTGCTGCACGAACGGCGTCGCCGCGGTCATGGTGTCGAAGGCGTAGTCGATCTGCCCGCCCATCAGGTCCGCCACCAGCGGGCCCGAGCCCTTGTACGGCACGTGCACCACGTCGATCTTCGCCTGCATCCGGAACAGTTCCAGCGCCAGGTGCTGCGCCGAGCCGATGCCCGACGAACCGAACGAAATCTTGCCCGGGTTCTTGCGGCACAGCGCCACGATGTCCGAAACCGTGCGCACCTTCTGTTCCGGACGGCAGGTCAGCATATTGGGCGTGACCCCGACCATCGAGATCGGCGTGAAGTCCGCGCGCGGGTCGTACTTGACGTCCAGCAGCGCCGGCGCGATCGCATGGCTGTTGACATGCGCCATCAGCAGCGTGGTGCCGTCAGGCGGCTGCTTGGCCACATAGGCCGCGGCAATCGCGCCGGTGGCGCCGGGCTTGTTCTCCACCACCACGCTGGTGTTCCACATCACGCCCAGCTTCTGCCCGATCACCCGCGCCAGCACATCCGTGCCGCCGCCGGGGGCAAAGCCCACCACGATACGAACCGGCCCCGCCACATTGGCCGCGCGCACCAGACCGGGCACCGCCAGCCCGGCCGCGGCCGCCAGAAGAAATTGCCTGCGCTGCATTGCCTGTCTCCTCTATCGTTATGGAGCCATCTTGCGCAATGCACCCGCCCAGGGCTATCGCTATTTTCGGGATTCAGGTTTCGCGTTTTGCGCAAGCACCTGCAGCACGCTCAGCGCCGCCGACGACAGCACCCCATGAGGCCGATGGCACAGCACAAAATGCCGTGCCGCCCACTCCCCCGCGATCGGCAACCGCACGAAGCGGCTCCCCCCCGCCACCTCGCGCGCGATCGCCTCCGGCATCACCCCGCCGCCCAGGTTCTGCGCCACCAGCGCCGCGATACTGTCGAACCCGCTCACCCGCATGCGCATCCGCAACACTCGCCCCGCATCCTCCGCCAGCCGCTCCAGCCCCACGGAAATCGCCGAACTTTCGCCCAGCACGATCAGGTCGCAGTCCAGCACGTCCTCCGTCGTCACCTTCCTGCGCTTCGCCAGCGCATGGCCGCGCGCCACCACCAGCACCAGCCGGTCGCTCCGGTACGGCGCCGTCGGCAGATCGACCACGCCGAGGCTGCCTTCATAGATACCGATATCGACGGTGCCACGGCGCAACGACTGCTGGACTTCCTGGCTGTTCATTTCCTGCAGATCGATCCGGACACCGGGGCATTCCGTGGCGCAGCGCTGGATGTCGAACGGGAGGAACTGGATGACGGCAGACTTGGGGGCAGCCACTCGCACCACGCCGAGATCGCCGCCGACGAAGGACGCGGCGTCGTCCTGCATGCGCTGCACCGTATGGGTGATGCCGCGGGCGTGGGCCAGCAGCGCGCGGCCGGCTTCGGTACAGGCCATGCCGTGGGGCAGGCGCTCGAACAGGGAGACGCCGAGTTGGGATTCGAGTTCGAGGATGCGGCGGGAGGCGGCGGCCGGGGCCAGGTGGACGCGTTCGGCGCCGCGGGTGATGCTGCCCTGGTCTGCGACGGCGATGAAGAGCTGGATCGTCGTGAGGTCGAAATGCAGCCGGGGTTGGCGCGTGTGGGCGGGGGACGTCACGGTGGTCTGCGCGCGGGGTCGGCGTCGTTGGGTCGAGCTACGGAAGGAAGTTGGAGAAACTGCCACGAACAATAGCTGCGCGTGCTCGCCGATTTTCCGCTCAATATCGAGCCCCGGCAATTGCGGGTTTCCCGTGTCCAGACAAGGGCCACCAACAATTACCGCAGCGTCCGCAACGCCTGCCTCCGGATCTTCCAGACCGCATTACGCGGCAGACCACGGAGGAATTCAACGCCGTTCCCCCGCTTGTATCCGGTGAGCCGTTTTCGGCAAGCGACCAGAATATCCGCCTCCGTCACCGGCGTCCCCGGGCTTGCATACTACGACGTCACGGGTATCTTGCCCCCACCTATCAAGGGAGGCTTTGCCTTACTTTGGCCAAGGCAAGAAAAGTAAAACACCCCACCAACATCACGGCATCAAGGAGGATTGGGGCTTCCGGCGAAAAAAATTCCGACAAGAAGGGAGTGATCGCTTGTCCGGCGGCCTGGCATAGAAAAGTGCTGGACCCCAGCATGCCATAGACGAACGGGATCTGTTCCAGTGAATAGCTGTCAGTCAGCAAGCGGTGAAAGCTCGTGAAATAAATAGAGACCCCCAGCCCACCCACTGCGAAACCAAGGCCAAGCAACAGCGACCAATGCTGTGTGAATAGTGCTGCCAAGGGTTGCGCGCACAGTAAGGTCAAGGCCAGGGCCAATCTGTGTCGGATAGAAAGCCTCGACGTCCAAGGCCTGGCGAGAAATAAGGCCAATCCTCCGGCCGCTGCCATCGTAAACGAATAGCCCAGCTGCTCGGGCGAGAGCCGATGTGCTGCAACTGCATAGATTGGCCAGCCCGCCAGCCACAGTCCCAGGCAGAAGAACTGCACGTGGTGAACGAACAAGATGCTTGTTTGCTGCCGAAGGGCGTGAATCTGATCCGAGAACTTCGTTAAGCTTCGTTCCTTGCGGCTAGACTCGGCTCGGGTCGAATCCTGCCGATGACTCGAAACCAGAAGGCATAACGAATAAAGTAGCGCCGGAAAGACAAAGGCAGCGTGGATACCGAAGTGAGCCACGAGCACGCCGCCGATGGCGGGTCCAATCAACCGGCCGGTGTTCTGTGATAACACATAGCTTTCATTGACAGCGTCGAAACCGGGAAGGCCAGCCATCCGGTTCAGCAACGTTCGCCAGGATACAACGAACAGTGACAAGCCCACTCCTTCCACAAAGCGTGCCGATATCACCAGAATTGCATGGTCGCAGTAGGCCATCACAATGCTACTGACGAGAGAACATCCCAGGCCGGTCAGGTAGTAGCGACCCGCGTTGCCCGGGCTTATGAACAGTCCGGCGCAAGGCTGAAATAACGTTCGCCCGAGGGCGGCTCCCGCAAGAAACATTCCTGCCTCAAAGGCAGACAGGCGCAGGTTCGCAGCCAGGAGTGGAAAAAAACCGGTAGCGGCAGTTGATGCAGTCCAGAACAGTGCACCTTGTAGGAAAACTAAGATAGCGGCGCTACTTGATTGGCTTCGTGTCACCTCATGTTCCTTACCGCCTGACAGGTAGACGCGTTCGCATAGCTCGACATATCTGTGTCAGCAACGCTATCGAATCGGCATGACTGGCGAGCGGAGATCTGGCGTCGCCGCCCTCCAAGAAGTCCAGCAACTGGTCACAGCGCGCGAAGCCATTCAAGCTAGCTCCAACCGGCAAACGAGGTTCCAATCCTGATAAGCCGGTTCTATCGATCCGCTGGACCGCTACTCCTTCCGCCACCAGCGGATTGCAGGCAATTGAAATCTCGAAGGCCTCTGGCTCGTCACTGCCTAGAAGTTTCCGAAACGAGTCCGAAGCTATCCGGATCGAGCAAAGATTGCCAAGATGGACGTGAACAGTCTCTTGCCGGATCCTGCCTGTGCCCGGACGCTCACTTCGAACATTGCGCGCTGAAACTGACGTTTCCAGCAACTGCAGATCAAAATTCATCCTGTAGCGACCTTTATACTCGTATCTTCCGAGTACGGAGACGTCCAATTCACCACAGCCTGGCGGAATAACATTATCCTCGCAATCTTCGGAGATTCCAAAGCGTTGAAGCAATTTCCTTTCGATCACGTGATTCAGATCAACGTGCCTGACTACAGCCAAATCTAGCGCTGGATCCGCCATATTCATTTCATGTATGAACGTATTCAATCGAGCGAACCGGGCCAGCAGGTCAATATAATGGTAGCCAGAATGGAATAACACTCCATATCCATACTTGAATGGATGATTCTCCAGATCAGACAGTTCATATGGCAGAATCCATTTCCCACCAGCAAAGTGAATGCTGACGTGCGTGATAGGAACGCAGAATTTCTCCATAAACCTCTTCATAAATTTTTCAACGTAAAGATATCCTGCCTGCATGCGTCGCTCACAGCTAATGACAAAGCGCACTCCGGCATTCCGCTTCGCCTTGAGCAACTGTAAAAATTCCCTTTGCAATAGATCAATGGAACGATCGCCTGTCAGTGGAGTTATTGGCTTGTCCATAAATACGTTCATACCTCTCTCCAAAGACCAAAAAGCATAAGAGAGGTGTGCTTTCGGCTCAGTACAGATCAATGCAGCATCAGTTGCGGCATGCCATTCAACCGCGAACGAATGATGTCCAAACTGGGGAAATTGCGATGAACCTCGTCTAGAAAGATGAAGGTTTCCGGCGCCAGACCTTTTGCCGACATCGCCTGAATAACGACTTCCCTTCTATCGGCGAGGTCAACAACGGCGGCTATTTCAACGTCCGAACGCTGTTTGACCAGGACATCGCTGTAACGGTCAATGAAATGTGGGCCACACCCGATGACCACCAGCCGCCGTACCCGCTTATGTTCTCGCAGCACCGTGCAGCTCCTGTGGACGAAGGATTGGAGCTTTGCTATCCAGACTGTCGTAATAGTGAGCCAACCACCCAACGGATCGACTAAAGCAAAGCAACATCGTGTTCATTTCCGAGGGAAAGCCAATTCGCCGTAGCAGGATGCCGTTGAACAGATCAGGATTGGGACATAGCCCGCGGTCCATGAAGTAGCGTCGGCTACCAACCTCTCGATCGAACGTCTCACAGATCTTTAAGTAAGGTAGAATCGACGAGAACTTATCCCGCTCATTTATCAATAATTGCCTCATATACGCTGCACGAGGATCTGGCTTCTTATAGATGCGATGACCAAAACCCATTAGCCTGCGACGGCTCGCCAGACAATCATCGATAAAACCTGAGACGTCCAGCGAATCGCGAACAATCCGGTCATACATCATCCCAACGTCCTCGCTAGCACCTCCATGCAACGGTCCTTTGAACGCGCAAATGCCGGCGACGACGGCAACGAAAGGATCGGCAGCGGTGCTTGCCACTGCCCGAACAACCGCAGTGGAACAATTCAGACCATGCTCTGAATGAAGAATCAGGAATTTGTTGATCAGCGCTACGGCGAACAGCTCCGGTGTGCCGGAGAAAGCTGCGTGCATGACTCGCTCGATAAAGCTCTTATCTCTAACCTGCAGTTGATCACGGATACCGGTAGCATCGCTTCCGCCTCTGGCATATACGGCGATGGATACTCCGATCACTGCAAGTAGAAAGGCAGCAACATCGATGCGCCAAGTATCATCCTTCTGTTGTGGCTTCCCCTGCGCCAGTGCAGTGAGAATCGACAGGGCAAGAAAGTCCGTGGCTGCAGACCCGCGGACCATCGGCGCCAGTATCGGCGGCAGATCGCATAGCCGCTCCATATGACTATCCACCTGACGTTTGAAGTCCAGTATGGCAACCGGATCCGAGTGGCCGGTCAATAGCAAATGAGCCACCTCCAGAAAATCTGCATGATCTGCTAGCTCAGTCACGTCATACCCCCGGTATTCCAGCCGGGGAATGGATGCATCAATTCGACCGATGCCGCTGCGACAGATAGCGGTTTGTACCAAGCCTTCGTCGAGTATTCGTAGATTGGCATGACGCCGCTGCGGCTTCAAGACCAGTCGGCCATCGTCTGATTCGACGTCAAAATAATCCGTCAACTTATTACTCAACGCTTCCATCTTCATCACCTTTGCACTATTGAAATGACAGGAAGAAACAAACAAACGTCGATAATTCAGGTGAGGTATCGCCGCGCTTTCTCCTCAACTTCGGCAGCGAAGTCATTCAATTTGCACCATCCCTGCTCCAGGCTATCGCGCCGCCCAGCTAATAACTGGGCACGAAGAGACGTCTCTTCTTCATTTAGCCTGGACGCATGATTGAGCAGAGCACTCGCTTGCTTGTCCGCGGAAAAATATGCAACAACATCAGCTCTATTTTTCGGATAACTTCCACTCTCTAGCTGCTGTAAAGGGCGGAGGCAGCCATGATCCCCCAACTTGGTCATCAGCCCAAGCATGTAATATGCTCGATGACCATAGGAGGCAGCTACCAGATACCCCCGCGCCATCTGACGAATTGTGTAGGCATTGTTCACGATGCCGCAGGCACTGTCCGTTGAAGTGCTTTCTTGTGCAAAGCAAAGCGGCCCTGCGATATGCATAGTGCCCTTGAGCAAACCATACCGGCGGAAGCGGGGATAATTTGTGATATTGCTGGCGCTATAAACGGAAATAGTGAGTTTATTAAAGCTCTGCTGTATATGGCGAACACGCTCCAACAGTTCTGCATCAACAGATTCGAATATCGCCATGGTGTCGATATCGGAGTCTGGCCTCCTGTCACCGCGAGCGGCACTTCCATGCAGATAAAATGAGAGCAGACGGTTGCCGAACGTGTCTCTTAAAGCCATCACTATGGGATCCGTCATAGCACGAATCTCTTCGGACGGCACTTCCGGTGCTTTTGCAAATAGAGCTTGCGTTTTAGGGTAGCGGGAGGCCAGGTGTGCGGAATAGCATTCTATAATTCCACTCAGACGCGCCGCTGCCGCCCGAAATTTTTTAACACTTCGCAATAAAATGCATTCGATTGGCCGCCAATCCTCATTGGCATGTGTTAGCCAAGTGATGTCGTCGTCATTCAAACCGGCCACCGCTTGAACCCCATACTCGTTTTTTTCAAGCAAGCCCAGGAGCTTGCATATCGCCATCTCCGTGTAGCGCATTGCCCAGCCCAACTGCCGCACGCCCCAAGTATGCGTCTCCGCCGGCAGGTTGCGCAGATAATAGAGACGGGCGATATGGGCCGCGCCAAAGATCGCCTGACGTATGGCCTCCAGCACGTCTGAATTTGTGCCCTGTAGTATCCGATCTACGCAATCGGTATGATGGATCCATGGACAGGCACGAAACTGCCACGCGCCGTGTGCGGGATAGCGAGCGAGTTCTCGTTCGGTCAGATAGTTCAATACAAGTTCCGGAAACTCAGCCTGTAAATAGCGCGCACGAGGCGCTGCTTTGATGCCCTCCTCCTCATTGATAATCAGATAATAGTGACCCGCGGCTCGTGAAGAGTAATCGGGCTGCCTCAAGTAGGAGTCTGTTTCCGCAATGCCGCCCAAGTTCCCACTGAACACATCTTGAGCGCAATCACGAAGATACTGAACTCTTGCATCAAAATTGTTTTTCATGATCACCGAAATGAATCGCATATGGAAAATAATATTGAAACGACATCCACCAACGTTTTATGATCTTTACGCCACGTGACGCAAAAGTTCATAGTCGTATTTGACTTCCATTTCAATCAAGTGTGGACGAGCGGATTCAAAGGCACGCTCTAAGACCAAGGGTAGTTCAGCAATATCCTTCACCTTGGTGGCCTCGACACCATTCGCTTCTGCGAGAAGCGTAAAATCGACATGACTGAACGCCGTCAGGTTGCGATCCGGCTCTGACTGGTCGAGCTTTTGGTAATACCTGATTAGGCCGAACGCCGAATCGGACAGGACCAGCACAATAAGTGGAATAGAATAGCGAGCCAGCGTCTCGAGGTCCTGACTGGTAGAATGGAAGCCACCGTCTCCACAGATGGTGAGAACTCGTTCCTCCGGGTGGCATATTTTTGCCGCCATGCCGGCAGGTAAGCCAAAGCCGAAACTACCGCACACGTTTGAACAGAGAAAGCGATTCGACTGGTAGGTTTTTGCCAGGAGTCCCGCGTATTGCTTGTGCAGGCCGACGTCGCTACACATTATTCCGCTGCGACCTAGACTATCGCAAACTGCCGCTATGATGCGCGAGATGTCAGTCAGCTCTGCTGGAAGCGATGCAGGTCGCCGCTGATCGAAGCAGTGTTTTAGCTGCTTGTGCGATTCCATCCATACTTGTTTCGGTAACGGGTAATTGTTTAAATAGTCCAGGCTGTCAGCGAGCGCCCCCAGGCATTTATTATCCGGCTGGAATACATCTCCCATCGGAACATCGAAGCTATTTATTTCAATGGTTGGCTTGTTTCCACCCCACAATGATGGCTTCAGGTCTTCGCCAAAGTCATAGCCAATCAAGATCATTAGGTCGACTTGATCGAATAGCTTTTGCAGCACCGGCTCCCGATATACACCGTCCAGATATTTATTGGCGGCTGTCAAGAACAGGGGATGATCGTCAGCCAACGCGCCCTTGGCTGCTAGTGAGCAGATAACGGGAGCGTTGATTTTTTCAGCAAATCGGCGAACTCTCTCTTCGATGCCTTCGCGGATCACCTGATTTCCGAGAACAATCATGGGGTGTGACGCCGCCGCAATTTGGCCAGCGACACGCGCAACGTCACTGCGGGACGGCGCTTTCGCCTTTCTCCGGATGGGGATCTTCAGCTCGTGCAGAATGGCGAAAGCGGTGTCGTCGGGGACGTGCTCTTTCATCAGATCGACCGGAATGCTGATGTACGCCGGCCCCGGTAGCTCTTCTTTACTGCATTGCAATGCGCTTGGCAGACGTGTCGTCAAATCCTTCACGGACTCTAACTGCAGACTGCTTTTGGTGATGCCCGACATTAGCCGCACATTGTCAATACACTGATGGGTAAGGTTGAACCTGACCTGTGAGCGCGGGATCTGTGCCGAACAAACAATCATGGGCGAGCGATCCAACATGCCCGAGCATGCACCAGTGGCAACGTTCGTCAATCCCGGACCAAAGGTAGCCCAGCACATATGTGGCTCGCTAGTCAGTCTGCCGGCCACATCCGCCATCACGCCTGCGACAAATTCATGCCTGGTCAAGTAAAAATCAATGCCAAAGGATTTGTCGAACCGCATTGCCTCGGCTTCGCCACCAATAATTCCAAAGCACTTCGTCACGCCCAATTTGTGCATGGCTCTTAAAAATAGCTCGTCGAATCGCATTTCACCTCCCAATAGATGAACTCAAGCGGACAAGACGGTGGCGGAATTCCACTTCGCAGGGCTTCAATCACAATCGATATACAAACAGGCTTATCGACTCGGTTTGAATCCTAGAGGATTGACGCACTTTTTAGCAGACGAATTTGTATTGCAGCGACCGGAAATTTCAATATCTGCGTTGGTTGCTGCGAATGCCTCGGACACCGCTGATCTGCATCAAAGTTGATGCGGCCTAGCGGGGTAGGAATAGTCTGGCAGGTACTACACTCCACACCAGAGTTGCCAGGACGTACAGGATATTGGCGTTAGGAATAGTCTGAATTAACTCGGACGCGAGAGCATTGAGCCTCATTCCTGGGGCGCTATCGAAGGCACTGGTACGCCAGGTTGGCTTCGAACCTGGATATGAACGAGCGAGAGAGTCTTCGTGAACAATGACGGTCTGTAACTCACACCAAATGACAAACTCCGCCAAGAACTCAACCTCTCGGTCAGCTGATAGTCCGTGGACAGAAGGACGAAGCTTGGCGCTCGCCAGAACCATTTACGGGCACCTCATCCAGCGAGGTCGTCTACGCCAACTCCAGCTACTTGTGGTGGTGGAAGATTGCGGAAGTATTGCGCGCGCCGCCTCGGAAGTTTGCATGAGCCAGTCTGCGGCAACACAGGCTCTGGCTGAGTTGGAAGGACTCGTCGGTATGAGGCTTTTCGAGCGTCACGCGCGCGGCATTCGGCCCACGGAGAGTGGCCATGCATTGATTGCCCAAGCACGGGAAGTCATTGTCAGGCTCCGGCAGTCCGCCGAGCAGCTCGCGGCCACTAAGCAGGGCGCCACCAAAGCATTGCGGATCGGATCCATCGCCGCAGCTTCACACTCATTGATCGCGCCAGTTTTGGCGGACTTCTATAGAGTGCATCCGGAAGTGCACATCGACTTGGAGGAGGACACAGCTGCACGTCTATTGCCGCTACTGATTGGAGGTGGACTAGATGCATTGTTCTGCCGGAGTCCTCAACGACTACCTGCGGACGTGGTGTTCAATCCATTGCTTGAGGATGATGCAGTCATTCTGGCCGCTTCGTCCCACCCGCTGTCTACGATGGCTGCCTTGCCCATAGGGGCATTGGATGGCGCGCGCTGGATATTGCCTGCACCCAGCATCCAACTGAGGGAGTTGTTCGAGAGCATTGTTCTAGGCGCACTTCCCAATGCCAGCTGGTTTCCGCTCTCGACCATGTCTCTGGCTGTCCTCGAACGGCTCCTCCAGCAGCCCGGCGCCGTTATGCTCCTCCCACGCAGCATTTCAACGAGCATGATAGCTGGCGGACGCGTGCGCCAACTTGACGTTTCGCTCGCTGCTCCGCTCGACCCGCTGGGCGTAGTGCATAGCACGGAAAGAGCGCCTGATCTGCTGCGGGCATTCATGTCGATTGCCCGACAACGGCTTGGTACAAAGCAGAGGTGAGCCTACTGATGGCAGCGCTTTTTGGACCTACGGCACGGTGCAGGCCGAGAGAAGAAAATTGCCGCTTGCGGTTCGATCGCCGGCCACTGGAAATCTTCTGGCGTTCTTGAGATCACATGGCCAACACCACGACGCTAGTACAGACAACGGCGACCGGCAGTGCTGAATCGTTGTAGACAAGACCCGCCAGGAACGCGACAGCCCCGCCGGTCCAATGTCTGCAATCCGCCCAACATGCCAGCGGCAAAGGCACGGTACTCGGCGGCGACATTCATGATCCACGCGTTGGCAACGGGTACGATAAGGCAGTAACCCAGCTGGGCAGCAGCCAACGCTGCCAGGAAAAGGGGAAGTGCGTGCGCTTGCGTGATCGGATTGGCAAGTTATTGCATCGACAATTGTTTCTATCGAAACATTGTTGCTTTAAACAACAGATGACCTTCCGAAATGACGTGAAAAATCACGTAGCGAATAGCGCGGAGCGATACTGATGTTTGCGATCCAAGATTGATGTTTGCGCATCGAAGGAGAGCGCTGATCATGTCAACGCGTTGGTGCGTCGACGAAGATGTCGCGAACTTTTAGACCCGCTCTCAGAATTTCGCCTTCACGTACGGGATGTACTCGGTCTTCATATCGAATGATTCGAAGCATTTTGCCATCCTGGCCGCACGCACGCATGGCCGACGAGGATCAGGCAGAATTTGCGATCGGGATGAAGTACGCTTATGACGCATACATCCGCGGCAGCCTCATTGCGCACGTTGTGCAACGAACGAAGGCATGTATGAGCAAGGCAGAGCTGGAACTGCTGGTCTGAGTACTCTTCGATGGCAGATTGCCCACGCATGTGGTGCAAGCCGGATTGGACGACGCTCTCGATTCAAGGAGCTAGGATGAGTAAATTCTGGAGTCCGGGGTTGAATGGATTGGCCCCATATACGCCGGGCGAGCAACCTCGGCAGAGAGGCCTGGTCAAGCTCAATACCAACGAGAGTCCATTCGGACCGTCTCCCGCCGTCGCCGATGTCCTTCGGACTTGGTCCATCGAGCAACTGAGGCGCTATCCTGATCCGGATTCGACCGCGTTGCGTGACGCACTGGCGCGCGAGCACGGCGTTCGCGTCGACAACGTGTTCGTCGGAAATGGCTCCGACGAAGTGCTGGCACATACATTCTGCGCACTGCTCAGACATGACCGGCCAGTTCTGATGCCGGACGTGACCTATGCCTTCTACCGGACCTACTGCGCGTTGTATGGCATTGCGTATAAGGCGATTCCGCTCGATTCCGAGTACCGCATCAATGTGTGCGACTACGAGCAGTCCTGCGGCGGCGTGGTCCTCGCCAACCCGAACGCGCCCACCGGCATCGCGCTGGCCCGCACAGACATCGAGCGCATGCTGGTATCGCATCCGGATCAGGTGGTCGTCGTGGATGAAGCCTATGTGGATTTCGGCGGCGAAAGTGCAATCGGGCTGATAGCTCGCTATCCCAATCTTTTGGTCGTCCGTACCTTCTCAAAGTCCCGGGGCTTGGCGGGAATACGCGTCGGATACGCGCTCGGCCATATGGCATTGATTGACGGCTTGAACAGAGTCAAGAACAGCTTCGACTCGTATCCCTTGTCGTCGCTGTCGGTTGCCGCGGCTATTGCTTCGCTGGGGGACGCCGACTATTTTGCCAAGACCGTTGCCGAAATCGTTCGACTGCGCCAGCTGGTGACCGAGGAACTCGGACGCCTGGGGATGATCGTTCTTCCATCATCGGCCAATTTTCTGTTCGCAGCACATCCGGCTTGTCCCGCTTCACGCCTGATGGCCGGACTACGCCAGCACGGTGTCCTGGTCAGGCATTTCGTGAGTCCGCGGATTGAGAATTTCCTGCGCATCACCATCGGCTCGGAAGCCGATTGTGGTGCGCTGGTGAGGGCGCTGACGAAGGTGCTATCCGATCAGTCTGGATGAGGCATAGATGAGGCATCCTAAACGCCGTCGGCGCGCGATGCGTCCACCCGTATCAGGCGGGCGACGCCCTCGGGCATAAACGAAGCCGGCGCGTATGCCGCCATGAAGCAAGACATCCTCGAAGGCATTCGCGCTGCGCTGCCGGTTGACGGCGTGCTGCTGGCCCTGCATGGCGCCGGTGTCGCCGACGGCACTGAAGACGTCGAAGGCGATCTGGCGCTTGCCGTTCGTGCGCTGGTCGGGCCGGGTGTCCCGATTGCCGCAGTCTACGATTTGCACGGCAACATGACGGACGCGATGCGCGACGCTTGCGACCTGACGTTGCCGTGCAAGCTGTATCCGCATACCGACTTCCATGACCGGGGCGTCGAAGCCGTCGAGCTGCTGCTTGAGATGATTCGGGGCGGGCTCACACCGGTCACCGCAATGCGACGCCTGCCGATGCTGCCGTACATCGTGACGACACAAGACGGGTTCATCCCGGGGGAAGTCAACGACGTTTGCCGGAAGCTGGCCGCACAGCCCGGCGTGATCGACTGCTCGTGGTTCCACGGCTTCCCCTACGCGGATATCGCGGCCCCCTGCCCGGCGGTCGTGTGCACCACAACCGGAGACGCCGCGCTTGCGCAGCGTTGCGTCGACGAAGTCGCGCAATGGATCTGGTCGCATCGCGAGGCGTTCCGTCCGACGTTTCCGCCCCCCGCACAGGGCGTCGCCCTTGCCCTGTCGGCGGCAGAGGGGCCTGTCGTTGTCAACGAGTACGCAGACAACCGGCGGCACACCGGGAGACGGTACGCATCTGCTTCGCGCGTTACTGGACGCCAATCCGGCTACCGGCACGTGCTGTTTCGCGTTGATCAACGATGCTAGCGTGGTTGCACAGGCACAGCACGCGGGGTCGGCGCCATGATCAGGGGCTCACTGGGCGGCAAGCAAGGCCGCTTCCAGGGCGCGCCTATCGAGGCAGATGCCTATGTGAAATGCATCACGGATGGTCGTTTCGTGAATCGGCCCGGCGCGATGTTTGAAGGTGTTCGCTTCGACCTGGGGGTGATGTGTCGCCTCGTCATCAACGGTGTGGATGTCATCGTGGCTTCGCGTGCGGAGCAGATCTTTGATGTCGAGCCGTTTGCGATGCATGGGCTGGATGTTACTGGGTACAACGTCATTGCGATCAAGGGGGCCAATCACTTCCGCACCGGGTATCGGACGGTGGCTAAGCAGATCATTTCTGTTGACAGTGAAGGCCTGAGTACGGCTGCGATTGCGTCGTTTCCGCGTGAAAGGCACGTCGGAGAGTTTTGGCCCTTGTGGGATGAAGTGCGGTTCGAGGCTAGCGCCGATCCCTCATGATGTGCGCACGATTTAGGCATCAATGGACCAGACGAGATTGAAATAGATCCATCCCCATTTTCTGCTAAGGGTAAGCAGCGACGCGACTCGCTGTTGCGGTAACACAATGCAGAACCGTCTTATTGGCGGCAGAATTCACGCCCTCTAGCCTTGCTGTGGGTGCTGAACACACCTCTCACAGCGGCATCTTGCTTTCCATAGCTTTCGCAAGGGCCGGGTAGCGCGCATCTATACAAGACCCTGAAAGGGGAAGCATGCGGGCCGTCTGTGAGCGGTGTTCAAGTACCCGGCCGCCCTCTGAGCAGGGGCGAAAATGGCAATCTCACAGGAAACATGCTATGGAAAAATCTTCTGTTCGCAAGGACGTGCGCACTGTCAAGGCTGGGCGTATTCACTTTCCGGTTGCGCCCGCTCTCAGCAATAACTTTTCTGGCCTGCGCGCGGTCCCGTGGATTCGGTTGGGAGGTGTTTGGTTGGAGAAGGCAGGGTTCAGCATTGGGGAGTCGTTGAAGGTCAAAGTGCTGCGCAAGCGCGTTGTCATCTGGGTCGAGTAATAGCAAGAGCGTCGCTTCTATCCCAGCACACTTCCGCGACTTCAGTCACCACGAGGAGGCACACGACGAAGAGGAGCTCAGTCAGAATACGAGGTCTTTCATCAGTTCTTACATTTGGCTGGCCACCAAAGGTGGCCAGCCAACGTTAAGTCCCAAGACTAATAGCGAACGTGAATGGTGCCCTCGCTAACTCAGGCGGTTCGTGTCATCACCCTGATGACGCTGAGGAGCATCGGATACATGCTGATGTGTCTGAGGGCTACTGGTCGCTGCCTGGGACATACGCTCGTCACGCTCAACCAAATCGGCCGCTCCAGATTGATCTGTCTCCTGCCATGACTCTTCGTTCCAAGGCGGGACAAAGATCGACGGGAGCATCCTTGTAGGTGTCAGGTCTACCCACAACCAGTCGACCGCTGCGGCTGGTGCCCCATAAATGGGAAGCTGTCGCCAGTTTCGGCACCACGCATCTGCCCTTTCCTGCACTGACCGCTTATCGGACGTGAATTTCCCAACGCCGGAAGTCAGTTGATAGAGCGACTGCGAGCCGGAAATTGAGAATTTTGGATCGACTGGGCTTGTAGTAGGTGCCGCCGCAAGCGTTGTAAGTAATTCTGAAGCAAGCTGAGACACCGGCGCCGTCTCATGCAAGCCAAGTCGATCGCAACCAACTAGTCCTTTACGCCATGCCACCGTGAAGATACCTGTGGCAGCTAACTGATCGGCAGTATCCTTTGCGCACAACGTCTCGATAATCGGAAGATGAGCGACTAGTCGGAGAGGTACTGGTAGCGCCTGCGGCCTTGGCTTCCCCTCATTCATGTGCACCGGATCCACGTCAGCGATAACCATCGCCTGCTCCGTCTTAGACAATGGAGTCGAGCCTTGATTGTAGTGAATGCCGCGCGACCAACCGGCATAAACTGTGTCCTTGGGCCGCCCAGACCCGCCATCTGCGAGGCCGTCCCAGCTGTTGCGGCCAATGAAGCAACTGCCGCCACTCAGACCTGCGCCAGCGGCTCCACAGAAGACCATAGTCATTCCTGCCGCCAACATTGCTGCCTGCCCGTATATCCAGTAGTCTGCCGAGCGACTTGTGCAAGCCGGGACGAGAATCAGTGAGCGCCTGTCGCTATTGCCAACTTCCCCGCCTCCATCCGATCCGACGTAGCCGAAGTAGTCCGCAAGCTTTCGTAGATCCTCATCAACCGCAGAGCTCCCGCCGCCGTGGCCGAAGCGCAGTCTAGCCTGGACATACTCCTCCCGAACCGAATTCCAATTCGCAGGATTCGTTGCCAAAAACAGTTCGGAGCATATTAGCTCGGCAGCATACGCCACCGGAGGACGAGCTCGCACCAGCGCCAACGTTGCGTCAACTGCCTGCCTCGGCCCAAGATCTTCTAGACGCTTGTGCAATTGATTGATGAGTGCGCCATGTGTAAACAGGGGCGCCCATGGCTCCGTGCCCGGATTCACAAGCTCTCCCATCGCGACAGAGGAATACTTTTTTCGACGCGTGAACACCACTATGTCGTTCGGCAGATGCTGCGAATCTAAGGGATGAAGCAGCGTCATAACCGCAGATTTCTCCAGCCCCATCAGGCTAGTCGACCTCAGCCCCGCGAGAACCTCCTTGTCGGAATCTCCCAGGATTTTTCCGTGCAGTTCTCGAAAATGAAAATCGCTCGGCTTCCCATGGAGACGATAGGATCCGGCGAGCACCGACGTACGGACTCCACGGCTCAGGAGTTGGTCTCTGAGCCATGCAACCGTATCTGGCCTGACACTGTACTCAGGCAGGACCAATACATCGACCTCGAATGAGTTGCACGCATCGAGAACAGTCTCAAGCAAAGCCCGCCGCCTGTGTTCAGCCCAGCTTGGTAGCAGGGAGGCAGATCTCCACTCATGTTCACGCCCGTTGCCAGTCAACGCGTTCTTGGCTCGCTGAATCAGACTTTCCGCCTCGGCTTTCGTTGGCACGCCGCTTTGTTCCGCGCCTTGTAAGACGATCGGCAATTCACGAGGGCCCGACAGGAAGTCTTTGAGCGAATCTGGTATCCCGACCTCTACGAGTGGATGCTCATACGACTCGTCAATACGGAACTGAACGAAAGCCGTCCTGATGTGATTCCCCGCCGACTTAGCTCTACTCCGCCAGCTTGAAGCCTGTATGTCTTTCCAAAGCCGACGAGTCTGTACAAACTCGTTGTCCAGCGGCTCATTGTTGTGGGAGTTCCCAGACTCCTTACCGCCTTGGACGGTGAGCTCGGAAAGTCTATCGACGTCGTTCTGCAGGTCCTGCGGAGGTAACGCCGCACGATCCGGAGATCCATCTGTAACACGCAGAACCGTCTTGCCATCGGGATCGTCGGCAGATTCTTGGGCGAGAGCGCCTGCAACGCGCTCTATCAACTCTGCAGCTTCCGCTTTGGCAGCCGGGCTGACGTCAGGGATTTCAGCTGTGAGAAAGAATCGTGCAAAGCTGTACCCGAGCGCGCTCACCCCAATGAGCTCACCCTTTGAATTCCTCGTTTCGCTCCAGATCTTCTTGACCGAGCGCCCCCCATCGACCTCCTCTATCCGACGCTCATACGGAAACTGGTCGATGGTCCATGCTGGACAACGCCATTCCACCGAGTCAGCATCCTTGAACATCCCCTGCTTAGGCGTGTAGCTCCACCAGTCAGCAACGACCCGCTGAACCACGAATCCGAGCTCAGCCTCGATCGAAGTCAACGCCATCTCACATAGATTCCACACCTCGTCATCAAGCAGATGCCTCTGTTGACAGCTGCTTAGTTCAAAGGGCCACTGCGTCTCCTCGTCATCGCAGCCCGCGTCACCCAAAATTAGCGACTTCGCCAGTCCATCCATCCGATCAGCAATCTCGTCTCTATGCTCAAAGGCACATGGAATATCTTGGCGATACACTCCAAGCTGGTTTGCCAACAACACGAGCCATCCGATTGGCGTAATGGCATTCAATTGTTCTGTTGGTTTATCACCCTTCTGAACAACACTTGAAAACGCCTCATCGACGCCAACATCTGCGTCGTCAGTGAGCGCCAAGTCGACTACGTCCCAATGCGCAGGTACCTCAACCCGCGCGGATAGCTTGTATCGCCCGTCGAACTCAAGCTCGAGGGTCAACGCGCGCATCCAAGCTGCCAAAGCCGCTAAACGGAGTCCGCTGCGCAGGAAGTTCGCTGTCTCTTCAAGTCCCTCCGGGACAGGCTCGTGTCGAATGGTTTGCGAAACAAGATCATCTGCCAAACCGGCCCACCACTTCCAAGCCGCCACAGTGCGCCGATCATTCCCTGGAGCCGGCCCGACATATCCACTCGTGACAATCGGCTCGCGCCAAGACAATGGGAGCCGCCCGACAACGTTGCGCGCAATGGTCGCAACGAAGTGCGCCTCAAGTCCTGGCGTCTCGATCCAATCGTACGCCAGACGAATTTCCATCGCCCTGGTCTGCGTCTCCACACAGAGTAGATATCCAAGTGAGACGGCATCAGCAGCCGCCTCAGGGAAGCGCTTTAGCAGTTCCAACGAACGAAATACTGTCGCAGGCAAGTGCTCGTGCTCCTTGTGGCGAGGCAGACTCGTCGACCGGAACAACTCGCCGCGAAGGCGCCTCAGTACGCTTTTTAGCAGGTACTCGGCTGGATTGAAGCGCCCATCCCCTATCCTTTCGTTTCCTAATTCGCTGTACTTATCCAACTCCTCCGCGTAGCCAAGCAGATCGGTCAGCGCATAGCCAATCCGCCACGCCCATGCGTCGACGATCGGCACCAAAACCGACCGTAGGCTGTCACGTCCATCTCGAATAAATGCGCTGGTGCCAAGCTTTGAGCGTGAAACTTTTGGCCCAAACACCGCAATGGTGGAGGTCGCCAGAGTACTAGCGTCGTCGCCTGACTGCGCAAAGGCGACGTAGGGCCAAGCAAGCAAATACTCAGCCGGCTCAGGATAGCCTGTCACGGGGTCAGCAAGCGCGGCTTTGGCGTTTATTTGTGCCATTGCTTCGTACAAGGAAGCAGCCCACTTCAATACCGCACCGTCGACATCCTCTCGTGCCGCAGGGGGATGGAACAGAACTAGGTTCGCATACGAAGGCCAGTCCGCCTCACTTGTAATTAAGTTTAGTTTCGGTGTAGTGGCTACTTGCCTAGATGACCATTGCAAGACAACCTCGCGGAGGTCCTTTCCAGATATCTCTGCTGGCTGAATGTCGACGGAAGGCATCCCGTCCTCATCGCTGATCGACAGGACGCTCAGTGATCGCAGGGTACCTACTTCACGGAAGGTTTCCCCCTTGTCACCACTGTTTGTGAAGATGATGGCGCCAACTCCAATGCCTGGCGGTGGGGAAAGGGGCCGCTCGCGAGACGGGGTCTCTGTGAGTAAAGAAGGGCGCCTGCCAAGCAGCCGGATAACGGCCTCATTCGGGCAAACGCTAACAAAACTCAGCAGTGCGACAGTTCGAGTCTGGCTATCAATTTCTGAGGTCGCATTTTGTACGCCGGCCCACAAGTAAACGATACGGATAAAGCGACCCAGAGCAATCGAGTAGCTGGACCCCATGTTTCCCTCACCTTGGGCCAGTTCAGGAAGGCGCCCCTCCAAAACTTGCAAGGGATCCGGCCCTTCCGGCACTCGTGACGCAGCAGCCAAAACGATCACCGCCTCATGCATCCACAACAGCGCATCTCGGAGCGAGTCATCAGCATTCGGGTCAGCCCCGAGATCGGCCAATGCAGGTAGCCCCATAGACGCCGTTTCGCACTCTGCCATTCTGGCACGAGCAAGCGATGACCAGAGGACCGAATCGCCAGAATGTTGGGACAGCATCCATATGGGTGCATGAGCCGATGCTCGCGAGAGCTGGAAAGCTTTCCACCGCATGCCGCAAAGCCGTTGGATGAACATGCGACGCAGACGCTTTGCTGCGACCCCTACACCAAGAGATGGATTGGCACCTAAATCCAAGTCCTCCAAGAATCGTCCGCCCATAGCAAATACGGCGAGGTTGCGCGTGCGCTGTCCCCGAACCTGCTTTTCTATTGGGTCGAGAGTCCTCTCGTAGGCGTGAGCGGTTGAAAATAACAGATCAAGACCTTCGAGCGCGATCAATGCGGGGTCATCCCACGGTTGATCAACGGGCTTAAGCTTCCACGAACAGAATCTCGTCAGCGTAGTCCATAGTTCCCAGTAGCCTCGCCAGGCTGCTTCGGCAGAGCTCAGAGGGCCTTTGCCCACGATGTACCAAATCCAGCGTGACGCCTTGGTCAGCTCTGACGGGCGCAGGTCCTTCGCTTGGAGAGCGGTAAATATCTGGTCGCGAAGTTGGTCCTCATTCATTGTGAAGTTGCGGCGATCACTGAGCAGGTCGAGAGCGCTAGCGCGAGTAAGATCGGCTCCCGCCCAGGTCATATTGCCAGTAGCACCGTCACCAAGATGCAGCACCGGCGGCTCGATTGCGGGGCCTGACGCCGCAGCGACACGCCCTTCCACTAGCATCTCACCAAACTGCTCTGGTGACATGGGCGGAAAGTGTTCGCCTTTTTGCATCAGCACCAAACTTAAGCTCTTAACCTTATCTTCGGCAATTGCACGCAGCACAGATATGACCTGCGCAGAGTCACCCACAAGGAATACATCATCGACATACCGCGCGTACGCGGCGCGCTTGCCGTCACTGTTGATCTGCTGGACTGCCTGTGTCATCGTCGCGTCCAGAGGAAACAGTGACACATTAGCAAGCCAAGCTGAGAGCACGGGCCCCTGTGGAACCCCGACCTCAGGAGGTGAAACCGCGATGCGACCGTCTTTCGGGTCGTAGTACTTAAAGCCGAAACTCTGGTCGCACAACCAATCTACAACCTTATCGTCCCGGTTATGCTCACCTGGCAGCAGCAACCCAGCCCAGCTCTCTGGCGCCTCCAGTGAGCGATATGCGCTCTTTACGCACTTACGCAACATATTTCGGACATTTGTTCGAAGTAGGCTGTCGTAGTATCGCTTTAGATCCAAGCGTATAGCGTGCACCGTCGGTAGCTCACTCGCTTCTCTCCTCAGATAGAAGATGAAGTCGCGCCAACACTCAATATATGGCCGGAACATGCCTTGGTCGCCAGCTGGCCGAATTCCCTCCAAGACCTCCATGTCGATCTGATACGCAAAACTTACCGTTCCGGTGTGACGACTCGAGATACTTCCGGCCGCGGTAGTCTCTGTTCGCTTTTCGCTTCGGTAATATCGGACTGCAGGAATAGAGTCGCTGAACGCAGTAGCGC
The DNA here is from genome assembly GCF_003254285.1 of Cupriavidus phytorum. Lineage (NCBI taxonomy): Bacteria > Pseudomonadati > Pseudomonadota > Betaproteobacteria > Burkholderiales > Burkholderiaceae > Cupriavidus > Cupriavidus phytorum. The sequence goes on along the minus strand of NZ_QKZN01000004.1, from coordinate 84,136 downwards.
CGATACCGTCATAGTGCTCGGTAAGAAGTTCTCCGAGGACGTACTGTTGGGCAACGAGGTCCTCGGGGCATGGCATTGCCTTCAGCCGGTGCTCGGTCTTGCCGAAGCCTCTTGATACAAATACGGCGTCGAACGGCTCCAACGGTCCGTAATCCGGCCGCGCCAGCCGAGCCTTGAGTCCCTCGTTAAACGCAGTAGCAGCGATGTCCAAACGTCTCCAGCCTGACTCGTCAGCGGGCAATTCACCTCGAGATGCGCCGGATTGGGCGATCGCCCGTGCAAGATTTAGTCTGGCGTCTGTATCCTCCAAGAACAAATTGGACCGCACAGGGCGGGGGATGACTTCATCACTCCGGGACAGCCTCAGCTCCTGGAACCAGGGCGAAGTAGTGCTCTCGGTGGCCAGACCAACATTGTCGACAAGCAAGTCGATTGCACTGTCATTCTTTCCAAGGAGCTTACCAAATGCACGGTGCTTGCGGCTTGCCGATATGCCCTCCCATGACTGGGCATCGAGTAGGGCCTCTGGTAGCACGCCAAGCTCAGACGCCACCACAGCTAACGCTCCTGGGTGAGTCCATGTGAAGAGCAGCTTCCGGACGTCATGATCCTGTAGGCTTCCGATAATGGTGTCAGGATCCTTCCACTTGGCTTCGTCAATCCCAATAGACCTAAGTTGCTCGTTTGTAGGCCAGATGATGTCGCATCCTATGCCGACGGTCGCAAGCGAGCTTGCCAACTTGGCCGCTCCCCGCGCGCCAGCGGCATCTCTGTCAAGAAATAGGTGACACTTGAAGGAGACCTTCGCTCCGATCCGCTCGGACCAATCCAAGAGAATCTCCACTTGTGCTGTGGATGCTGAAGCGCCTAATAGCCCTACCGCCAGCAAGCCGCTCTCTTCCAATCGAAGCGTATCAACTAGACCTTCACAGATATACAAGTCAACCTGTTTGGGCAGTTCGGTGGCCTTTGGGGCTCGAAGACAAGTCTCGATGATTTCGGAACGGTACAGAACATCGCCCTTAGGCATGTTCTTCGTATACAGGTACTTGGGACTTGCGCGGTGCGCGTCATGCTCAAGCTGGCGACCAGCCAACCCGACCAATTTCCCAAATCGATTTCGCACTGGAAAGATCACCCGTCGATCTCGAAAGAATTCGCTGTAGAACGTTCCGGCGAGATCGCGTCTGACAGAAGCCTCACCGGATTGCGTTGCTCGCAGCAGACCTGCGTCTTCCAGCAGCCCCTCTTCCACGCGTCGCTGATCACTGTCAATTGCAGAGCGGCTTAGAAACTGAGAAAGCCGCAACGGTGCAGCAAAGCCCAATTCGGCTAGGTCAACCGTGTCCGCTCGCAACCCTCGTGATTGCGCCCACGCCCGTGTCACGTCGACGGCCGGCGGCTCCCTAAACGCTACGAGGGCGAGATCCAACCCTCCCTGATACTCAGCGTTCTTATGCGCGCTTCTGCCCCTCTTGGGAGAAGACGCATCGAAGCTCTGCAACCCATAGGTCCGAGCCAACCATTGGACGGCCTCAACAAATTGCAAACCAGTCTTGCGTTGTGTCAAACGAATGGCGTCACCCGTCGCTTGACAGCCGAAGCAATGAAAATGGCGATCTCCTGGTTCATCGTAGAACGCAAGTGATGGGTTTTTGTCGTCGTGGAACGGGCACCGTGCGCGCAGCCCACTTCCCTGGCGAACTGTTTCCATACCCAGCGCAGATGCCAAGTCTTCCAGCTTTACCCGTTCTTTTACTTCCCTCACTACGTCTGCAATACGCCGGCGCGCCATCACCGCCTCCTTGTTCTTCTGTATAGATTTCTAACTGCAAATACTGCGAGCGCTTCTCAACCATCACTAAGGGCTAAACAGCACCATTCCAACGGACTCTGTTGCCTTGAAGGGTCATAAGCAGTGCCCGCCTCTGGTCGAATCGAGATCATCAACCGTCGCAGGGATGTGCGGTGAAGCTTAGGCTCGCTATTAAAAGAGCTTCTCGTTCAAATCAAACACTTCCATGATCCCCAATTCATAGGCCACCTTTCGGGGGCCTATCCCCGACCCACATTTAGATGCGTCCACAGCTATGTCTTGGTTTGTTTCGATCCTATCGTCACCTTGGAGGTCCATACTACCCCTCTTCTCTGATGCCGCAAAAAGAGACCACATTCTTTCACTCCTGAGGCGGTCCGTCATCCCACCAAAGCAGGATTCAAGTTGGAGAATATGAAAAAAGGGGAGCCAAAATGGCTCCCCTTTTTTTGTTTCAGATCAAACTACCTCAATCCCAGCTCAACGCCCCACCCGTCTGATACTCAATGACGCGCGTCTCGAAGAAGTTGCGCTCCTTCTTCAGATCAATCATCTCGCTCATCCACGGGAACGGGTTCTCCTCGTTCGGGAACAGCTGATCAAGACCAATCTGCTGGCAACGACGATTGCAGATGAAGCGCAGATAAGACTTGAACATCGGCGCATTCAGACCCAGCACGCCACGCGGCATGGTGTCCTCAGCATAGCGATACTCCAGGTCCACAGCCTTCTTGAACAACTCAGTAATCTCAGCCTTAAACTCCGCCGTCCAAAGATGCGGATTCTCCAGCTTGATCTGATTAATCAAATCAATCCCAAAATTGCAGTGCAGCGACTCATCCCGCAGGATGTACTGATACTGCTCCGCAGCCCCAGTCATCTTGTTCTGCCGCCCCATCGCCAGGATCTGCGTGAAGCCCACATAGAAGAACAGCCCTTCCATGATGCAGGCAAACACGATCAGCGACTTCAGCAGCTTCTGGTCGTTTTCCGGCGTACCGGTCTTGAACGACGGGTCGGTCAGCGTGTCGATGAACGGGATCAGGAACTCGTCCTTGTCGCGGATCGACTGCACTTCGTGGTACGCGTTGAAGATCTCGGCTTCGTTCAGGCCCAGCGATTCAACGATGTACTGGTAGGCGTGCGTGTGGATGGCCTCTTCAAAGGCCTGGCGCAGCAGGTACTGGCGGCATTCCGGCGCGGTGATCTGGCGGTAGGTGCCCAGCACGATGTTGTTGGCGGCCAGCGAGTCGGCGGTGACGAAGAAGCCGAGGTTGCGCTTGATGATGCGGCGCTCGTCTTCGGTCAGGCCGTTGGGGTCTTTCCACAGGGCGATGTCGCGGGACATGTTGATTTCCTGCGGCATCCAATGGTTGGCGCAGCCGGCCAGGTACTTTTCCCACGCCCACTTGTACTTGAACGGGACGAGCTGGTTGACGTCGGTCGAGCCGTTGATGACGCGCTTGTCGGCGGCGTTGACGCGGCGGTTGCTTTGCGCGGCGGCGGCGTTGGGGTTGTTGCCCAGGATGCCGGCTTGCGTGGCGCTCGACGGCAGCACGCCTTGCTGGTCAGCGGTGGCAGCCGATGCAGCGGGTTGCAGGGCAGGCTGCGGTGCGGCCTGCGGGGTGGCTTGAACGTCGTCGTCCCAGCTCAGCATGATGTTGTTCTCCGTGATTCGGTTGGGGGGCGCATGTGGTTTCGTCAGGTTTGACGCTTCACTTCGTTGGGGCGCCGGCCCTCTCCCCCGCCCCTCTCCCGCAAGCGGGAGAGGGGAGCAAACCGGGGGTGATTTTTACTCTTTAGGCTTTTTGCCTTATTGGCAGGCTTCGCACTCTTCGAAGCCGGGGTCGCCCGGGCGCATCGTGCAGACCGCGCCTTCGGCTTCCGGCATGGCCGGGGCCGAGGCGGCCGCTGCGTCCAGGGCGGAGCCGCTGTCGCTGCCCGACGACACCGCATTCAGCGAGCCGCGCGACACGGTGGACTTCTCCACGTGGGTGGCGGCCATCGTGCGCAGGTAGTACGTGGTCTTCAGGCCGCGCACCCATGCCAGCTTGTAGGTGTCGTCCAGCTTCTTGCCCGAGGCGCCGGCCATGTAGATGTTCAGGGACTGGGCCTGGTCGATCCACTTCTGGCGGCGGCTGGCGGCTTCGACCAGCCAGGTCGGCTCGACTTCGAACGCGGTGGCGTAGATGTCGCGCAGGTCTTGCGGGATGCGGTCGATGCGCGACAGCGAGCCGTCGAAGTACTTCAGGTCGGCAACCATCACCTCGTCCCACAGGCCGCGTTCCTTCAGGTCGCGCACCAGGTAGTCATTGACCACGGTGAACTCGCCCGACAGGTTGGACTTGACGTACAGGTTCTGGAAGGTCGGCTCGATGCAAGCGGACACGCCGATGATGTTCGAAATGGTCGCGGTCGGCGCGATCGCGATGCAGTTCGAGTTGCGCATGCCGTGCTGCTTGATGCGGGCGCGCAGGCTGTCCCAGTCCATGGTGCTGGACAGGTCCACTTCCAAGTAGCCGCCGCGCTCTTCGGCCAGCAGCTTGAGCGAGTCCTGCGGCAGGATGCCGCGGTCCCACAGCGAGCCTTCGTAGGTGCTATAGCGGCCGCGCTCTTCGGCCAGCTCGGTCGACGCCTGGTAGGCGTAGTAGCACACCGCTTCCATCGAGGTGTCGGCGAACTGCACCGCGGCCTTGCTGGCGTACGGGGTGCGCAGCACGTGCAGGCAGTCCTGGAAGCCCATGATGCCCATGCCGACCGGACGGTGGCGCAGGTTGGAGTTGCGGGCCTTGTCGACAGCGTAGTAGTTGATGTCGATGACGTTATCCAGCATCCGCATGGCGGTGCGGATGGTCTTCTGCAGCTTGGCGTGATCCAGCGCGTAGGTGCCATCGGCCTGCTTGGCCAGGTGGGCCACCAGGTTGACCGAACCCAGGTTGCACACGGCGATTTCGCTGTCGTTGGTGTTCAGCGTGATTTCCGTGCACAGGTTGGAGCTGTGGACGACGCCGACGTGCTGCTGCGGGCTGCGGATGTTGCACGGATCCTTGAAGGTGATCCACGGGTGGCCGGTTTCGAACAGCATGCCCAGCATCTTGCGCCACAGTTGCAGCGCCGGCAGCTTCTTGAACAGCTTCAGTTCGCCGCTGGCGGCCTTGGCTTCATAGCCCAGGTAGGCCTTCTCGAATTCCTTGCCGACCTTGTCGTGCAGGTCCGGGCAGGTGGCGGGCGAGAACAGGGTCCACTCGCCGCCTTCCATCACGCGCTTCATGAACAGGTCCGGGATCCAGTTGGCCGTGTTCATGTCGTGGGTGCGGCGGCGGTCGTCGCCGGTGTTCTTGCGCAGCTCCAGGAATTCTTCGATGTCCAGGTGCCACGTTTCCAGGTAGGCGCAGACGGCGCCCTTGCGCTTGCCACCCTGGTTCACGGCGACGGCGGTGTCGTTCACCACCTTCAGGAACGGCACCACGCCTTGCGACTTGCCGTTGGTGCCCTTGATGTGCGAGCCGAGTGCGCGCACGTTGGTCCAGTCATTGCCCAGGCCGCCGGCGAACTTGGACAGCAGCGCGTTTTCCTTCAGCGCTTCGTAGATGCCTTCCAGGTCGTCCGAGACGGTGGTCAGGTAGCACGACGACAGCTGCGAGCGGCGGGTGCCGGAGTTGAACAGGGTCGGCGTGGACGACATGAAGTCGAACGACGACAGCAGCTGGTAGAACTCGATGGCGCGCGCTTCGCGGTCCTTCTCGTTCAGCGCCAGGCCCATGGCCACGCGCATGAAGAAGGCCTGCGGCATTTCGATGCGGGTTTCATCGATATGCAGGAAGTAGCGGTCGTACAGGGTCTGCAGGCCCAGGTAGTTGAACTGGAAGTCGCGGCCGGCGTCCAGCGCGGCGCCCAGGCGGGCCAGGTCGAAGGTGGCCAGCTTTTCGTCCAGCAGCTCGGCTTCGATGCCGCGGGCGATGAACTTGGGGAAGTATTCGGCGTAGCGCGTGGCCATCTCGGCCTGGGTCACTTCGGTGCCCAGGATTTCCTTGCGGATGGTGTGCAGCAGGATGCGGGCGGTGACCTGGCTGTAGTCCGGGTCTTTTTCGATCAGGGTACGCGCGGCCAGGATGGCGGAGTCGTACACCTGCGTCATCGGCACGCCTTCGTACAGGTTCTTCAGCGTTTCCTTCAGGATCGGCTCGGCGCTGACGGCATCGCCCAGGCCGGAGCAGGCGTTGTCGATCAGCGCGTGCAGCGCGACGATATCCAGCGGCTTGGTCACGCCGGCGTCGGTCACGTTGATGCTGATGCCGGCTTCCTGCACGCGAGCCACGGCCTGCGCGCTGGCGCTGGCGCGCTCGGCCTTGCGCTTCTCGCGATACAGCACGTAGGCGCGGGCCACTTCATGCTCGCCCGAGCGCATCAGCGACAGCTCGACCTGGTCCTGCACGTCTTCGATATGGATGGCGCCACCGCTCGGGCGGCTTCGCACCAGCGCGCGCACCACGTTGTCGGTCAGCTGCTCGACGATCTCGCGCACGCGCGCGCTCGCGGCGCCCTGCCCGCCGTTGACGGCGAGGAAGGCCTTGGTCATGGCAACGGCGATCTTGGACGGCTCGAACGCCACCACGGCACCGTTGCGACGAATGATCTTGTGATCCGGGTAATTCGTGGTCGCGGCGCTGGGGGTCTGCTGCGTGGTCGAAGCCTGGCTGGCAACGCCGGCGGCGGCGCCACCCGTGGTGATTTCGTTCTGGGCCGTTTGCATGAGAACTCCTGTTTTTACCCTGGCAATAAGAGACAAAGAGTCCCTGGCGAAATGCGGCGAAAAAGAACGTCCCTCCCGGCTGCATAGCGGGTGCGACTGACTGCCTTTACGTGAACATTTCGCCAGGGACTCTTGTGATGCCGGCCTTGCGGGAGAGGTTTGCAGTCGATGCGCGAACTTCGCGGCTGCTGCCTCGCTCCTGGGGCCGGCTCCCCGGTTTGACTACTAGATATAGTGTGTGACGCGGAAAACTGGGCTAAGTATAGTGAAACGAATCCGAATGACCAGTCTTGACAACCGCTATTTGGGGCACGGCGGCGGCTGTGCGGCAGCGCCACATGCCCGCAAGCCTAGTACTCGCAAGGCTTTCGGCCAGACCGTTCGCAACTGCACATTTCACAAAAATTTTTTTGATTGTTGCGAGGTTGCGATAGCCCCACACCGACGTGGGGCATCGGTGCCCAAATGGCGAGCACGGGGCAGCAAATGACGTTAGGAATCCGTCACCTGCCCAGCGGCGCCAGGACACTGGTAGGGCAACATTTGGGGGCCGATGCCCGCCTGCCTGGCAAACCGCGCCCAGTCGAAATGCGGGCCGGGATCAGTCTTGCGGCCCGGCGCGATGTCGCTGTGGCCGGCAATCGCGCGGACCGGGTAGGCGGCCATCAGCGCGGGCACCAGCGCGGCCACGGTGTCGTACTGGGCTTTGGTGAACGGCAGGTCGTCGCAGCCTTCGATCTCGATGCCGATCGAAAAATCGTTGCAGCGCGCGCGGCCGAAGAAGTCTGACTGCCCGGCATGCCAGGCGCGCTGCGTGCACGGCACGAACTGCACCAGTTCGCCCGTGCGCGTCACCAGGAAGTGCGCCGACACCTGGACCTGGTGGATGGTGGCAAAGAACGGGTGCTTGCCCGGATCGAGCCGGTTCTGGAAGAAGGCCTCGATGTCGCCGCTGCCGAACTGGCCGGGCGGCAGGCTGATGTTGTGCAGCACCACCAGGTCCACCGGCATGCCGTCCGGGCGCGCGTCGCAATTGGGCGACGGCACGCGCCGGGCGGCCGGAACCCAGCCGTCGGCACCGGGCAGATAGGACAAGGACGACGACGAGGACGCGGGCGCGGTCATGGCGTGCCCTCGCCTTCCACGGCGCCGCGGTCGGCGGCGTCCATGGCCTCGCGGATGCCCAGCTGCTGGATGCGGTAGCGCAGCTGGCGCAGGTTCAGGCCCAGCAGCGGCGCGGCCGCGGTGCGGTTGAAGTTGGTCTGCGCCAGCGCCTGCAGGATCAGTTCGCGCTCTACCGCCTCCAGCCTGGCGGGCAGGTCGATCGGGAAGACGATGCCGCGGCAGGCGCGCTCGGCGGGGTCGCCGGCAGGCTCGGGTTCAGGCGCGGCGAGGGCGGCAGCAGCCGCTGGGGGCGATTCGGCCGGAACCGGCGCAGGCGTGGGAGCGGTCGGCGCGGCCGCACCCGCTGTCGTGCCCGAGGGCGCGTAAGGGTATGGCGCCATCGGCTGCGGCACCATCGCCGGCGTCGGGGCAGGCATCAGCCCGGCGCTCCCGGCGCCCGCGTCCAGCGGCCCCAGGTCGGCCAGCTCGATGTCTTCGCTCTCGGCAAACGCGTAGGCGCGCTCGAGCAGGTTTTCCAGCTCGCGCACATTGCCCGGGAACGGATAGGCCACCAGCCGCTGCAGCGCCGCCGGCGACAGCCGCTTGGGATGCGCATCGCCGTAGCGCACCGCCAGGTGGTCCAGGATGGCGCGCGCCAGCACCGGGATGTCTTCGCCGCGCTCGCGCAGCGTGGGCATGCGCAGCGCCAGCACGTTCAGGCGGTAATACAGGTCTTGCCGGAACTGCCCGGCCGCCACCATCGCGGCCAGGTCCTTGTGGCTGGCGCACATCACGCGCACGTCGACGGCGTCTTCGCGGCTGGCGCCGATCTTGCGCACGCGGCGCTCCTGCAGCGCGCGCAGCAGCTTGACCTGCATCGGCAACGGCAGGTCGGCCACCTCGTCGAGCAGCAGCGTGCCGCCGTTGGCGGCCTGGAAGAAGCCGCCGCGCTCGGCATCGGCGCCGGTGAACGCCCCTTTGACGTAGCCGAAGAACTCGGACTCCATCAGGTTTTCGGGGATGGCGCCGCAGTTGACGGCGACGAACGGATGCGCGGCCCGACTGCTGATCGCATGAATGGCCTGTGCCGCGCGCTCCTTGCCGCTGCCGGATTCGCCGCTGATCACCACCGGCGCCATGCTGCGCGCCAGCCGCGACAGCGAGCGCCGCACCTCCTGCATCGCGGCGGAATGGCCGGGCAGCAGCGCCGCGGCGCGGTCAGCGGCCTGCTCCGCCGCCGTGGCAGCATCTGCGTCGGCGTTGTCGCGCGACTGGCGGCCCAGCGCGTTCAGCACCAGGCTGCGCAGCTGCTCCAGCGACACCGGCTTGGCGATGTAGTCGAAGGCGCCGGCCTTGAGCGCTTCGACGGCGTTGTCGGCGCTGCCGTAGGCGGTGATCACGGCCACCGGGATGCGCTCCGGCGCGGCCGACAGCTGGCGCACGATCTCGATGCCCAGCCCGTCGCCCAGGCGCATGTCGGTCAGCACCAGGCTGTAGCGGCCCTGCGCCAGCTTTGCGCGCGCCTCGGCCAGCGAGCCGGCCAGCACCACGTCATGGCCCATGCGGCGGATCGAGATGTCCAGCAGCTCGCGCAGGTCGGCCTCGTCGTCGATGACCAGGATGGGATCGGGCGCGCGGGACATTCGGGGTGGCATGAGGGTGGCGGAATGGAGACGGGTCAGACGGCGGCCGCCGCGGCGGCTTCGGCGCTCTCGATGCGCAGCGTCAGCACGAAGGCCTTGGCCGGCAGTGTATCGCGCGCGGCCGGGGCCAGCATGCCGGTGCGTTCGATCAGCGCCGGCAGCGAGATCGCGCCATAGCGCACCTGGGCGTCATTGGCGCCGCACAGCTCGCGCGCCATGAACAGGCCCAGCCCGGTGCCCTGGGCGTTGCTGGTGAAGAACGGCTCGAACAGGCTGCGCTGGTGTTCGCGCGCCACCTCGGCGCCGTCGTTCCAGACGATCAGCTCGGCATGGTGCTGGTCCAGCGCGTGCGCCAGCAGCCGGATCGAGCCGGGCAGCCGGCTGCAGTAGCGCCAGGCGTTGTCGAGCAGGTTGCCCAGCACCTGCTGCAGCTGCGCGGCGTCGAACACCACCGGCTGGGACACGTCGACGGTCAGGCGGATGGCATTGGCGTTGATGTCGGCTCGGCCGGCCGGGCGAGTCTCGCCGGCGCGCGGGCGGCGCTGGCGCATTTCGGCGCGCCAGCGCTCAACGATCTCGGGCAGCGCCTGCGCCAGGTGCACGGTGCTGCGGCCGGTGCGCGGGCGGCGCGACATCTGCAGCACGTCCGACACCACCTGGTCGAGCCGGCGCACGTTGTCGTGGATGATGCGCAGCAGGCGGGCGTCGATATCGACATCGGCACCGCCGGACTCCTGCACCGCCGGGTCGTGGCGGCCCGAATCGCCCAGCAGTTCGCTGGCCTGGCTGATCGCCGCCAGCGGGTTACGGATCTGGTGCGCGATGCTGGCCACCAGCCGGCCCATGGCGGCCAGCTTTTCCTGCTGCACCTGCTCGGCAATGCGCTCCCAGCTTTCGATATGGACCAGCACGGTGTCGCGCATCTCGCTGCGCAGTAGCGCCTCATCTTCCTGCGACCACGCCATGGCCTCGTTCTGGGCGATGGCCAGGCGCAGGCGGGCGGCGGCTTCGGGTGACAGTTCGTTCCATGCGGCGGTGTCGAGCGCGGCCGGCACGGTGCGGCCGTGCGCCATGGTCGAGCGCAGCCCGGCCAGGCCCGGCAGCACGAAGCGCAGCCGCAGCCGGGTGTGCTGCATGGTGCCGTCGGCCAGCGCGGCGCCGGACGCCATCGGCAGCAGTTGCAGGATGCGCGGCACGTCGTCCTTGCTGCGCAGCCAGTCGCGCAGCATCTCCATCAGCGGCTGCAGGCGCGGGATGCGGCGCAGGTCGAACAGCACGGTATCGCCGCCGCCAAGCCCGGCTTCGCCAGCGGGCGCGCCGCCGAGCTTGCGCGAGTAGATGCGCTCGTGCGGCTGCACGCCCAGCAGCACCACCGCGGCGGGATTGGCGGCCACCACCGCGCCGTTGGCGCGCACCAGCATCACGCCGTCCTGCATGTCGTTGACCATCAGCCGGTTGACCAGTTGCTGCAGGCGCAGCTCCTGCTCGCGCGCCAGCGCCAGGCGCTCCTGCGCGAGCTGGCGGTTGGCCAGCATATACATCAGCAGCGCGGCGATCATGAACACCAGGCCGAACAGGCCCGAGCCCAGCAGCCCGGCATCGGCCTGGCGCAGCAGGATGGTGTGCATGAACGGCCCGCTCATCACCACCAGCGCCGAGATCGCCGCGGCAAACAGCGCGAACAGCAGGCTGGTCAGCGCGCCGGCTTCCAGTGCCGGCAGCAGGAAGATCATGGCCAGGCCCTCGGCATGCCCGCCCCGGCCCAGCACGCTGAAGACCAGCGCCAGCAGCGCCAGGTCGGCCAGCACCTGCACCCGCACGCGCAGATGGAAATGCCGGCGCCACAGCGTGCCGGCCAGCATCGCCAGCGCAATGCCAAGGTAAGGGACGGCGACGGCCATGGCCGCCGCATGCTCGATCCCGCCCATGGCCTCCAGGCCGAAAGGCAAGGTGGGGATGGCGGCAGTGAAGGGGGAAGCGGCCGTGCCGGCGCCGACGGCCGGCTCGCCGCGCCGCATCAGCGCGAAGCCGACCAGCAGCAGGCCCACGGCAACGCGGGTCCAGCAGAAATAGCGCAGCAGGCGCCAGTGGAAGTCAGGCGGCTCGGGCTGGCGCCACAGCTGCGCCAGGCCGCGCCAGGCGTTCAGCCGCTGCCAGGCCGACGGCGCCGGCTCCTTCATTGGCGCGGGCCGCTGCTGCCGTCGCCGCTTTCAGTGCGGCTCTCGTCGGGCAGGTGGCTGCGCCGGCAGTAGTGCAGGCCGCGCCAGGCGATGGCGTCGCCCTGCGGCAGGTGCACGCCGCACTGGGCGCACTGGACCATGCGCTCGGCGGCGGCGTCGGGCGTGCCGGCGGCCTCGTGTTCGCTGGCCTCACGGGCCTGGCGGGCGCGATGCTCGGCCAGACGGGCCTCGGCGCGCGCGCGCAGCCACCAGAAGACGCCCAGCACCACGGCCAGCAGGATCAGGATACGTGCCATGGCAAATCAGAGCCGGTGCAGGACGACTTCAATCACGAAACGGCTGCCGACATAGGCCAGCAGCAGGATGCCGAACGACGCGATGACCCAGCGCAGCGCCACCTTGCCGCGCCAGCCGCGGAAGATGCGCCCGGCCAGGATGCCGCCGAACATGGCCCACGAGATCAGCGCAAACACGGTCTTGTGGTCCAGCCGGAAGGCGCGCCCGAACAGCTCTTCGGAGAACAGCAGGCCCGAGCCGATGGTCAGCGTCAGCAGCACGAAGCCGGCGCCGATCAGCCGGAACAGCAGCTTTTCCAGTGTCAGCAGCGGCGGCAGCAGGTCCAGCCAGCGCCCCAGCCACTGGCCCGGCTGCGGCGCGGACGGCCGCGCCGGCGCGTGGCGGAACCCGTGCAGGCGGCGCTCGGCCAGCAGCATCAGGAAGGCATGGAAGGCGGCCAGCGTGAACAGCCCGTAGGCCACGTTGGCGATGATGAAATGCAGCTTGAACAGCGGCCGCGCCGCGTAGCCCAGGATCTGCGAGCCGGGAAAGGCCAGCGGCATCAGGCTGGCCACCAGCGCCACCGGAATCACGATCAGTCCCAGCCCCGCCAGCGAAAAGAAGAAGCTCTCGATCCAGTAGATGCCCACGCCCAGCCACAGCATGGCCGACAGCGCGAAGGCGAAGCCGAACATCATGCGCTCGGCCGGGAAGATGGTTTCGTGCAGCAGCATGCCGTGGCTGGCCAGCGCGGCCAGCATCAGCACGTGCCACCACGCCGGGCGCCCCTCGCCGTGGGCGCCACCTGCCGGGGGAATGCCGCCGCCCGCCACCAGCACGGCCGTGGCCGAACCGCCGGCCGGGCCCGCCGAAGCAGCCACGCGCGGATGGCGCGTGGCCCAGCCGTGCCAGGCCAGGCCGCAATAGAGAAGTGCCGTCAGGGCATACAGTACAATGACCATTTACGCAGTTTACCTTAGTGCCCACGGACGGTGGCGGCCCGCTTGAACCGATGCAAGCGGTGTTCCAGGCCCGCCCCGTGTGCCGGACTGCCTCCCGATTTCAGCCCCGAGCCCTGCTCCGACTTTTCCCCCGATTCCTGCCATGCTGGACAATCTCACTCAACGCCTGGCGCGCGTGGTCAAGACCATGCGCGGCGAGGCGCGCCTGACCGAGGCCAATACCGCCGAGATGCTGCGCGAAGTGCGCCTTGCCATGCTCGAAGCCGACGTGGCGCTGCCGGTCGTGCGCGAATTTGTCGCCCGCGTGAAGGAAAAGGCCATGGGCGAAGAGGTGGTCAGCAGCCTGACCCCTGGCCAGGCCCTGGTCGGCGTGGTCCAGCGCGAGCTGACCGCGGTGATCGGCGGCGCCGAGGCCGCCGGCGGCAACAATAAAGAGTCCGAGCTGAACCTGGCGGTGCAGCCGCCCGCCATCATCCTGATGGCCGGCCTGCAGGGCGCGGGCAAGACCACCACCGCCGGCAAGCTGGCCAAGTGGCTCAAGGAAAACAAAAAGAAGAAGGTGCTGACGGTCTCGTGCGACGTCTACCGCCCCGCCGCCATCGCCCAGCTCAAGACCGTGTCCGAGCAGGTCGGCGCGGAGTTCTTCCCGTCGCAGCCCGACCAGAAGCCGGTGGACATCGCCCGCGCGGCGGTGGACTGGGCGCGCAAGCATTACCACGACGTGCTGATCGTCGACACGGCCGGCCGGCTGGGTATCGACGAGGCCATGATGCAGGAAATCGCCGCGCTGCACGCCGAACTGAAGCCGGCCGAAACGCTGTTCGTGGTCGATGCCATGCTGGGCCAGGACGCGGTCAACACCGCCAAGGCCTTCAATGACACCCTGCCGCTGACCGGCGTGGTGCTGACCAAGCTGGACGGCGATGCGCGCGGCGGCGCGGCGCTGTCGGTGCGCCATATCACCGGCCGCCCGATCAAGTTCGTCGGCGTCGGCGAAAAGCTCGATGGCCTGGAGCCGTTCTACCCGGACCGCATGGCCCAGCGCATCCTGGGCATGGGCGACATCCTCGCGCTGGTCGAGGAAGCCCAGCGCGGCGTCGACATGGAAGCGGCCGAGAAGCTGGCCAAGAAGATCAAGAAGACCGGCGACTTCGACCTGGAAGACTTCAAGGCGCAGATCGGCCAGATGAAGAAGATGGGCGGCCTGGGCAGCCTGGTCGACAAGCTGCCGGCGCAGTTCGCCCAGCAGGCGCAGGGCGCCAACATGGACCAGGCCGAGAAGCAGGTGGCGCGCATGGAAGGCATCATCAACAGCATGACCCCGGCCGAGCGCGCCAAGCCGGACCTGATCAAGGCCAGCCGCAAGCGCCGCATCGCCGCGGGCGCCGGCGTGCCGGTGCAGGAGGTCAACCGCCTGCTCAACCAGTTCGACCAGATGCAGTCCATGATGAAGAAGCTCAAGGGCGGCGGCATGATGAAGATGATGCGCCAGATGGGCGCGATGAAGGGCGGCATGAAGGGCCTCTTCAACCGCTGAAGCCGGCCGCCGCAAGCCGAACTGCCTCCCCCGCAAAAGAACAGGAAAGACATCATGATGAGCGCCGAACAGGCCCGCGAGCTGTGGGCCAATTCCGAAGAAATCGTCTCCGCCGCGGAAGTCCAGGCATCGCTGGACCGCATGGCCGCCGACATTACCGCCAGGATGGGCAATGACTTCCCGCTGGTGCTGTCGGTGATGGGCGGTGCGGTGGTCTTCACCGGCATGCTGCTGCCCAAGCTGGCGTTCCCGCTGGAGTTCGACTACATCCACCTCTCGCGCTACAACAACAAGACCGTCGGCGGCGAGATGCAATGGCGCGTGGCCCCGCGCGAATCGGTCAAGGACCGCGTGGTGCTGGTGCTGGACGACATCCTCGACGAAGGCGAGACCATGGCCGCGATCCGCCAGCGCATCATGGACATGGGCGCCCGGGAATTCCACGCCGCGGTGCTGTGCGAGAAGACGCTGAGCAAGGCCAAGCCCATGCATCCGGATTTCTGCGGCTTTGCGGTGCCGGACCGCTATGTGTTCGGCTGCGGCATGGATGCCAAAGGGTATTGGCGCAACCTGGATTCGATCCGGGCGCTGGTTTGATTTCGCTTGACTGATGGTCTGCTCCTCTCTGCCGCGCGCGGGAGAGAGGAGCAAACAGGTCAAGCCTGGTGCGTCCCCAAAATCGGCCACAGCGACGCCAGCAGCAACACCGCCATCCCGATATTGAACGCCCGCAGCACCTTCGGCCGCGCCAGCCAGCGCCGCAGCGCCGAGCCGCACAACGCCCACATCGCCACGCTGGGCAGGTTCACCACCCCGAAGATCCCCGACAGCAGCAGCACGTTGAGCCACAGGTTGCCGTGCAGCACGTAGGTGCTGCAGGCGCCGACCGCCATCACCCACGCCTTGGGATTGACCCACTGGAACGCCGCGGCGGCCCAGAAGCCCATCGGCCGCGCCACCTGCTGGTCCTGCACGCCGCCGGCAGTGGCCAGCTTCCACGCCAGCCAGACCAGGTAGACCGTCGCCACCACGCGCAGCACTTGCCAGGTCCACGGAAAGGCATGGAACAGCGAGCCCAAGCCCAGCCCGACCAGCCCTACCATCAGCGCGAAGCCGATGCTGACACCGAGCAGGTGCGGCACCGTGCGCACGAAGCCGAAGTTGACGCCGGAGGCGAGCAGCATCGTGTTGTTCGGACCGGGGGTGATCGACGACACCAGCGCAAAGCCGGCAAAGGCGGCGAAGACACCGGCGCCGGCGGCGAGTTGGGACACTTCCATGACTGACTCCAAGGGGCATTCATCTGCTTTCGGGAAATCAGTCTACGGTCACTTAACGGTACAGTACCGGTACACTTTGAGGGAAATACGCCGATACAGGGCCGCCCCACCTGCCCCGCTTCGCAGGCAGCCTGCTCACCGCAGCGCGTGCCAGGCGACGCCCAGCGCCAGCAGCCACAGCACGGCTCCGGTCGCGCGCTCGACCCACCGCACCGAACGCCCGAAGCGCGCGGCGATTGCCGGATGCCCGATGCCATAGGCCACCAGCAGGTCCCAGCCGAGCACGACCGCGAACATCCAGACCCCATAGGCCAGTTGTACCCCCGGCGGCGTGCGGCTGGCGGCCAGCACCGAAAACAGGCTGGCGTAGAACAGCCCGTTCTTCGGGTTCAGCACCGCGGACAGGAAGCCGCTGGCAAGCTGGGCCAGCCCGGCCGCGGGCGCGGGCCTCGCGGCGGCATCGGCCGCCGGGATCGACAGTTCGCCGGAGGCGTTCAGCAGGCGCCAGCCCAGCCACGCCAGGTAGGCACAGCCGGCCCACTGCAACGCCGTAAACAGCGGCGGCGAATCCCGCATCGCGGCCACGCCGGCCAGCGCCAGGCCGATAAAGACGCCATTGCCCAGCGCAATGCCCAGGCAGACGGTGCCGGCGCGCCGCGGCCCGTGCAGCAGCGCGCTGCGCACCACCAGGAAGAAATCCGGCCCGGGGCTGAGCAGCGCCAGCGCATGCGCGCCGGCCACCATGGCGAATTGCTGCCACGGCAATGCCCCGGGGGCGAGATCGAAAACCATATCCATGCCGACCCTCCGTAAAGAGTCCGCAGTGTGGTGCGCACGGCGGTGGCCGGTCTTGAAGAAAGTTGCGGTGTGGCGCCAGGCCCGCGCCTCAGGCGGCGCGCTGGTACCCGCGCGGTGTCATGGCCACGCGCTGCTTGAAGGCGCGCTGGAAGTGGCTCTGGTCGGCAAACCCCAGCGCCAGTGCGACCTCGGCCAGCGCCGCGCCCTGCCGCAGCAGGCGGCGCCCATGCTGGATGCGCAGGTCGAGCTGGTAGGCGTGCGGCGTCATGCCGGTTTCGGCGCGGAAGGCCCGCACCAGGTGGTAGCGGCTCAGGCCGCAGGCGCGCGCCAGTTCGGCCAGCGGCAACCGCTCGGCATGGCGCTCGTGCAGCAGCTCGCACAACTGCGCCACGCGGGCGGAGACGGCGGCCGGTAGCGGCAGTGTCAGGATGGTTGCGCCGGTGTCGATGGCGGCATGCAGGTCGCCGATGAAGGCCACCAGCGCGGCCTCTTTCTCGACGCTGTCGGCGGGCGAGAACAGCGTGCGGTTCAACTCGCAGACCAGCCGGTAGACCGCCCGCGACGCCATCACGCGTGCCGGCAGACAGGTCCGCGCCGCACTGTCCTCGTCGAGCACAGCCGCGACCCACGCCGGATCGAAATGCAGCATCTGGTAGCTCCAGCGCCCATCCGGCACCGGATTGCAGGCATGGACCTGCTGCGCCGGGATCACCACCACCGCGCCCGGCGCGAGCACGGCGCTGTCATCGCCGCAGGCAAAGC
This sequence comes from Cupriavidus phytorum, assembly GCF_003254285.1. Lineage (NCBI taxonomy): Bacteria > Pseudomonadati > Pseudomonadota > Betaproteobacteria > Burkholderiales > Burkholderiaceae > Cupriavidus > Cupriavidus phytorum. The sequence continues at coordinate 67,025 of NZ_QKZN01000004.1, read as the reverse complement.
GGCTGGTGCCGCCGTCGACGGCGCCGACCGACAGGGTGGGATGGCTATGCGGCAGGTAGCTGGCGCTGCTGTGGCTGGCGCGCCGGCTTTCGGCAAACGGCAGCGCGGGATCGGCCCACCAGCGGCTGGCGGCCGGGGCAGACGGTGCTGCTGGTGCTGCCGTGGGGTGGCTCACGCCGCGCTGCGGTACGGCCGTTCGCGCAGCCATTTGGTGGCGATCCACTTTTCGCCGGCGGCCACCGGCAGGCCCGCGTGCAGGGTGCGGTCATCGAGCGTGCCGTCGGGCAGCAGGTAGCTGAAGTAGACCGCGTTGCCCTTGACCGGCGCCACCTCCAGGCCCACGCGCGGGAACGCGGTGGCGCCGCCCGCCTCGGGCGTGTTCAGGTAGATCACCAGCGTGGCGATGCGCTGGCCGCCGACGGACAGCTGCCGCGCTTCGCCGGGGCGCTGCGGATTGAAGAAGTCGAAGTGCGGCTGGTATTCGCCGCCCGGCTTGTAGTTGAGGATCTGCAGCCCTTCGCCATGCTCGGCCGGCACCCCCGTGACCGCGGCGATGCGGGCCTCGATGCGCGCGATCAGGGCGTGCTCGGCCACCTGGAACATCGCGCCCATGCTGGTGCGGGCATCGATCAGGTTCTCGTCGCCGGTGTCGGGATTGACCACCGGCGAGCGCGCCAGCCGGCCGCGCGACAGCGCCACCAGCGCATCGCACTCGTCGTCGCTCAGCAGCTGCTGGAACAGCTGCACCTTGGGCGACGCCAGCCGGAACAGCACCGGCACCTGGCGGTCGCCGCCGTCGGCGGCGTAGACCGCGGGCGTTCCGGCGGCGGCCGCTTCAGCCGGCGCGGGCCGTGCCGGCGCCGCGCCGCCGGTGTCCCGGGCAAACGCCGCGGCCACGGCGCGGCGCGCGAAGGCGTCGTCGTAGCCCGAGCGCAGCATCGACAGCACCAGTGCATCGGCGGCAAAGCCCTGGGCGATATGCCGGGCCAGCCATTGTTCGAGTTCGGGCGAGGATTCGGTGTAGCCGGCCTTGCTGCCGGCAACGGATGCTTCGCGGATCATGACGGATTGGCTGCGACGCGCTGCGACGAGAACGGGTTGCCGGCCGGCGGCTCCGCCACCGGCGCGCGCGGGCGCGACGGCGCGATCTCGGCATCGCCGGCCACGGTGACGGTGGCTTCGGAATACTGCCAGCGCTTCCATGCCGCCAGCACCGCGTTGGGATATTCCGGGCGCCCGCGGCTGCCGTTGTAGCGGCCCAGCGCCAGGTACAGGTCGCCCTGCTCGCGGTCCAGGTAATAGCGCAGGATGGTGCAGCCGTAGCGCAGGTTGCTCTGCAGGTGGAACAGCTTGCGCGCATCGCTGTCGCCGATGGTGCGCACCCAGAACGGCATCACCTGCATCAGCCCGCGCGCGCCGGCCGAACTGATCGCGTACTTGCGGAAGTTGCTTTCGACCTGGATCAGGCCCAGCACCAGCGCCGGCTCCAGGCCGGCGCGCTTGGCTTCGTAGTAGGCCACCTCGATCAGCTCGACCCGCACCTGCGGCTCGGGGATGCGCGCGGCCAGCCGCGCCGACATCTCGCCCAGCCACTTGAGGTAGGCCAGGCGCTCGCCGCCGGACGCGAACACCGGCCGCAGCGGCCGGTCATCGGCGATGGCCGCGGCCAGCGCGCCGCGCACGGAATCGGCCAGGTCTTCTTCCTTCTGCGCGCCGGCGTGCGCCGCCGTGGCCGCCACGGCCAGCAGCGCTACCAGCAGCGCGCCCGCCAGGCGGCGGGCGGCGGCAGTTGCGGCGGTCAGGCCGCGGACGGCGCGCATGGGGCTCAGTTCGCCAGCAGGTTGCGCACGTGGGCGACCACCTCGGCCACGCCGACGGCGGTGGCCTGCGCGTCGCGCCGGCCCTGGTACTCGACCTTGCCTTCCTTCAGGCCCCGGTCGCCCACCACCACGCGGTGCGGCACGCCGATCAGTTCCCAGTCGGCGAACATCACGCCCGGGCGCTCGCCGCGGTCGTCGAGGATCACGTCGACGCCGGCCGCCAGCAGCTCGGCGTGGATGCGGTCGGCCTCAGCCTTGACGGCCTCGGAGCGGTCATAGCCCACCGGGCAGATCACCACCGCGAACGGGGCGATCGCGGCCGGCCAGATGATGCCGCGCTCGTCGAAGTTCTGCTCGATCGCCGCGCCCAGGATGCGGGTGATGCCGATGCCGTAGCAGCCCATCTGCATCGGCTGGGTCTTGCCGTTCTCGTCGAGGAAGGTGGCGTTCATCGATTCCGAGTAGCGCGTGCCCAGCATGAACACGTGGCCCACCTCGATGCCGCGGCAGATTTCCAGCGTGCCCTGGCCGTCCGGCGAGGCGTCGCCCGCCACCACGTTGCGCAGGTCGGCCACGATCGGCTCGGGCAGGTCGCGGCCCCAGTTGACGCCGGTGTAGTGGTAGTCGCGGTAGTTGGCGCCGCAGACGAAGTCGCTCATGTTGGCGACTGTGCGGTCGGCCACCACCTTGACCGGCTTCTTCATGTCGATCGGGCCCAGATAGCCGGGCGGCGAGCCGAAGGCTTCGACGATCTCATCCTCGGTGGCGAAGCGGAACTCGGCCAGCCCCGGCACCTTCGAGGCCTTGATCTCGTTCAGTTCGTGGTCGGCGCGGATCAGCAGCAGCCAGATCTGGGTGCCGGCGTCGCCCTCGGTGGCCAGCACGATCGACTTGACGTTGGTCTCGAGCGGGAGGTTCAGGAATTCGGCCACCTGCTCGCACTTGACCTTCTCCGGGGTGAAGGTTTTGACCAGATCCTGCTTGGGCGCAGCGCGCTCAGTCAGCAGCGGCAGCGCCTCAGCCGCCTCCATGTTGGCGGCGTAGGCCGAGGTCGGGCAGTAGACGATGGCGTCTTCGCCGGTTTCGGCGATCACGTGGAACTCATGCGAGCCCGAGCCGCCGATGGCGCCGTTGTCGGCCGCCACGGCGCGGAACTCCAGCCCGAAGCGGCGGAAGATGCGCACGTAGGCGTCGTACATGTTCTCGTACGACTTGCGCAGGCCGTCGGTGTCGCGGTCGAAGGAGTAGGCGTCCTTCATGGTGAACTCGCGCCCGCGCATGATGCCGAAGCGCGGCCGGCGCTCGTCGCGGAACTTGGTCTGGATCTGGTAGAAATTGAGCGGCAGCTGCTTGTAGCTGCGGATATCGCTGCGGGCGATGTCGGTCACCACCTCCTCGGAGGTGGGCTGGACCGCGAAGTCGCGCTCATGGCGGTCCTTCAGGCGCAGCAACTCGGGCCCCATCTTGTCCCAGCGGCCGGTCTCCTGCCACAGTTCGGCCGGCTGGATCACCGGCATGGACAGTTCCACCGCGCCGGCGCGGTTCATTTCCTCGCGCACGATGTTCTCCACCTTGCGGATCACGCGCAGGCCGACCGGCATGTAGGTGTAGATGCCGGCGCCCAGCTTCTTGATCATGCCGGCGCGCATCATCAGCTTGTGCGAAACGATTTCCGCGTCGGCGGGCGCTTCCTTGAGGGTGGAAATGAAGAATTGCGAGGCTTTCATCCGTAATTTCTCTCTGGGCCGCCGAGGTCGGAAAAATCCGTCCCGGCACAATCCGGGGGGCTGGCGGCGCTGAATTATGCGCACGCGCCTGAAACTGCCCTTCCGCTCGGGGAAAACCACCATCCCCCGGTCCGGGCCCGGCTGCGCGCTTCCTTTATAATCAGCGTAATTCTAAAGGATTCGAGGTGCAGTCATGCTCGATCGTGAAGGCTTTCGCCCGAACGTCGGCATCATCCTCCTCAACGCAAGAAACGAGGTTTTCTGGGGCAAGCGAATCGGCGAACACTCCTGGCAGTTTCCGCAGGGCGGCATCAAGTACGGCGAAACGCCGGAACAGGCCATGTACCGCGAACTGCATGAGGAAATCGGCCTGCTTCCGGAGCACGTCAGGATCGTCGGTCGCACGCGCGACTGGCTGCGTTACGAGGTGCCGGACAAGTTCATCCGCCGCGAGATCCGCGGCCACTACAAGGGCCAGAAACAAATCTGGTTCCTGCTGCGCATGGCCGGCAGGGACTGCGACATCCACCTGCGCGCCACCGAGCACCCGGAGTTCGACGCCTGGCGCTGGAGCCATTACTGGGTGCCGCTCGAGGCCGTGATCGAGTTCAAGCGCGATGTCTACCAGATGGCGCTGACGGAATTGTCGCGCTTCCTGAACCGGCACCCGCGCGTGCCGCTCAGCCCGTATGGGACGCATGGCAACCATGGCGCCCACGGCGTGCATGGTCGCCACGGCGGACCACGCGGCCAGGCGTTGAGCCGGGCGCAGGCCGCGCAGCAGGCCGACGCCGACGGCAATGCCGAAGCCCCGGCCACGGCCGACTACGTTTCGCCGGCGACGCCGGTATCCACTTCACGGAGCACTGATGACTAGTTTGACCGGCGTGGGCCGCCACGGCGGCCTGGGCGCTGCCGCATTGCTGCTTGCCGCGGCCAGCCTGGCGCTGGCCGGCTGCAAGACCACCGGCAAGGAGATGGCCGAGGAAGAAAGCACCTGGAACAACCCGTTCGCGCCAAAGACCTTCGAGGAAGCCAAGGCCATGCTGCCGGCCTTGCCGCAGGAGGCCAACCTGATTCCGTTCTCGGTGGCCGGCACCGGCACGCTATCGTTCGCGGTGGACAGCAAGTCGATCTCGGTGGGCAAGGACAACGTGGTGCGCTATACCGCCGTCACCACCAGCCAGAGCGGCGCCCGCAACGTGACCTTCGAAGGCATGCGCTGCGACGTGTTCGAGCGCAAGCTGTACGCCACCCTGCCCCCCGGCGCCACCGAGTGGGTGCCCAACACCAGCGACTACGGCGAGACCTGGCACCGCATGCAAACCGGGGTCCGCAACGCCTACGCCGCCACGCTCGCGATCGATTTCTTCTGCGAGGGCCGCACCGTGGCCGGCAAGCCCGCGGACATGGTGCGCGAGCTGCAATCGCGCGCGCCGCAAAAGCGCTGACGCCCCCGCAGACGCAACCGGTGCAGGCATAAAAAAACGGCGGGACTGCCAGGCAGTCCCGCCGTTTTTGCTTGCGTCGCTCAGACCAGCACCAGGTTGTCGCGATGGATCAGTTCGGGCTCGTTCAGGTGGCCGAGCACGGATTCGATCTCGGACGACGGTTTGCGCGCGATCAGTCGCGACTCCGCGCTGGAATAGTTGGTGATGCCGCGCGCCACCTCCTTGCCCTGCGCATCGACGCAGGCGATCACCTCGCCGCGGGCGAATTCGCCCTGCACCTCGACCACGCCGATCGGCAGCAGCGACTTGCCGCCGCCGGTCAGCTTCTCGACCGCGCCGTTGTCGATCACCACGCGCCCGCGCAGCTGCAGGTGGTCGGCCATCCATTGCTTGCGTGCCGTCAGCCTGCCGGTCGGCGCCAGCAGCTGGGTGCCGATGGCCTCGCCGGCGGCCAGGCGCTCCAGCACATTGGCCTCGCGGCCCGAGGCGATGGTGGTATGCGCGCCCGACTTGGCCGCGCGCTTGGCCGCCAGGATCTTGGTCAGCATGCCGCCGCGCCCGATCGCGGTGCCGGCGCCGCCGGCCATGGCTTCCAGCTCGGGCGTGCCGGCCAGGGCCTCGTCGACGAACTGCGCGGCCGGGTCCTTGCGCGGATCGGCGGTGTACAGCCCGCGCTGGTCGGTCAGGATCACCAGCGCGTCGCCTTCGATCAGGTTGGTCACGAGCGCGCCGAGCGTATCGTTGTCGCCGAACTTGATTTCGTCGGTGACCACGGTGTCGTTCTCGTTGATGATCGGCACCACGCCCAGCGACAGCAGCGTCAGCAGCGTGGAACGGGCGTTCAGGTAGCGCTCCCGGTCGGCCAGGTCGGCGTGGGTCAGCAGCACCTGCGCGGTGCGGATGCCATAGCGGCCGAACTGGCTCTCGTAGACCTGCGCCAGTCCCATCTGGCCGACCGCGGCGGCGGCCTGCAGCTCATGGATTTCCTTCGGGCGGCGCACCCAGCCGAGCCGCTGCATGCCTTCGGCAATGGCGCCGGAACTGACCAGCACCACTTCCTTGCCGGCCACGCGCAGCTTGGCGATCTGGGCCGCCCAGCGGGCGATGGCGTCGTGGTCCAGCCCCTTGCCGTCGTTGGTGACCAGGCTGGAACCCACTTTGACGACGATGCGCTTTGCCTGCGCGATGACCGATTGCATGGTGGAAATCCTGTCTCCGGAGTTCGTTCGGAACCGCTGATTCTTGTTTATGCCTCGCGCTGGTCCTGGTCGACGTTATGCAGGCGGTCGTCCAGGCGGATGTCCGGCTCTGCCAGCGCTGCGGCCTCCTCGGCCTTGATCGCCTGCAGGTGGTCCTTGATCGCGTAGATCAGCTCGCGGCAGCCTTCGCCGGTCAGTGCCGAGATCTGGAACACCGGACCCTTCCACTTGTAGCGCTTGAGGAAGTCCTTCACCTTGGCCGCGCGCTCGTCCTCGGGCACCATGTCGAGCTTGTTCAGCACCAGCCAGCGCGGCTTTTCATACAGGGTCTCGTCGTACTTCTTCAGCTCGTTGACGATGGCCTTGGCCTCGGCGACCGGGTCGACCGCCTCGTCGAACGGCGCCAGGTCGACGATATGCAGCAACAGACCGGTGCGCTGCAGGTGGCGCAGGAACTGGTGTCCCAGGCCCGCGCCCTCGGCCGCGCCCTCGATCAGGCCGGGAATGTCGGCGACCACGAACGATTGCTCGTGGTCCACGCGCACCACGCCCAGGTTGGGATGCAGCGTGGTGAACGGATAGTCCGCCACCTTGGGGCGCGCATTCGAGATATGCGAGATAAAGGTCGACTTGCCGGCATTGGGCATGCCCAGCAGGCCAACGTCGGCCAGCACCTTCAGCTCGAGCTTGAGCATGCGGCGCTCGCCCGGCTTGCCGTCGACCTGCTGGCGCGGCGCGCGGTTGGTACTGGACTTGAAATGCAGGTTGCCCCAGCCGCCCATGCCGCCTTCGGCCAGGCACACGCGCTGGCCGTGCTCGGTCAGGTCGGCGATGACCTCGCCAGTGTCCATGTCGGTGATCAGTGTGCCCACCGGCATGCGCAGCGTGATGTCTTCGCCGGCGGCGCCGTAGCAATCGGAGCCGCGGCCGTTCTCGCCGTTCTTCGCCACATGCTTCTTGGCGTAGCGGAAGTCGATCAGCGTATTGATATTGCGGTCCGCCACGGCGAACACGCTGCCGCCCCGGCCGCCGTCGCCACCATCCGGGCCGCCGAAGGGCACAAACTTCTCGCGCCGGAACGAGGCGCTGCCATTGCCGCCGTTGCCGGCGATGGCTTCGATTCGGGCTTCGTCGATGAACTTCATGATGGGTTTTCCGTGATGGATCGGCTGGGCTCGGCAGAGCGGGTGCCGGCGTAGTTTACTTCGCCAGAAAAGAAAAAGCCCCGCAAGCGTTGCGGGGCCTTTCGTCCTGCAAAGGCTGTTATCAGGCCGCCGGAACGACGCTGACTTGCTGCTTCTTGGCAGGGCCCTTGACGGCGAACTGCACGTGGCCGTCGACCAGGGCGAACAGCGTGTGGTCCTTGCCCACGCCGACGTTGTCGCCGGCATGCACGCGGGTACCGCGCTGGCGCACGATGATGCCGCCGGCGTTGATGGCCTGGCCACCAAACACCTTCACGCCCAGACGCTTCGATTCGGAATCACGGCCGTTCCGCGTGGAACCGCCGCCTTTTTTCTGTGCCATGTCTTACTCCTGTCGCTTTACCGGATTACGCTCGATCGATCAGGCAACGATCGCTTCGATGCGCAGTTCGGTGTAATTCTGACGATGGCCCTGACGCTTCTGGTAGTGCTTGCGACGGCGCATCTTGAAGATCTTCACCTTGTCGTGACGACCCTGGGAGATAACGGTAGCCTTGACGGAAGCCCCGCTCACCAGCGGCGTACCAAACTTGATTTGGTCGCCGGCGCCCACTGCGAGCACCTGGTCGAGCGTGATTTCTGCGCCAATGTCTGCCGGTATCTGTTCTACTTTCAGTTTTTCGCCAGCAGCAACCTTGTATTGCTTGCCGCCGGTTTTTACGACCGCGTACATTGTCGAACCTCTCGGATGTGAATAAAACGCCGAAGCCGCGCGATGCGGCCCGGTTATCTCCCACCGGCAAGGACCCGCAAGGCGAGCGACTACCGGAGGAAACCGGGAATTGTAAACGAGATCGGGTAAAACTGCAAAGAAAACAGGCACATAGCCTGTGAGCGGCGCGGCCGCCACAATCGGCGACCGCTGCGGATCAGGTCAGGTCGGCGAGCAGGAACCCGGCCAGTGCGGCAAACGCCACCCACCAGGCGGTGCGGCGCAGTTGGCGGCGAGGTAAGGGCTTGTCCATGGCTGCAATTATAGTGGCGCCGATGATCGGCGCCGCTGCGCGCATACCCTGAGCCCAGCGCCCGGCAAACTATGCGGGGCATGCGTAGAACGCCGCCCGCATCGCATATAATCGTCCGGTTTTGCGTAACGGTGATCATCTTGTCCCAGCCTTCCGCCACTGCCTTGCTTGCCCCGGTCGCTGCAGACATGCGCGCGGTCGATGCTGTTATCCGCCAGCGGCTGTCCTCTGAAGTCCCGCTGATCGAACAGATCGGCGAATACATCATCGGTGCCGGCGGCAAGCGCCTGCGCCCGGTGATCCTGCTGCTGACGGCGCGCGCGCTGGGCTACGACGGCAACCGCCACCACGAGCTGGCAGCCGTCGTCGAGTTCATCCACACCGCCACCCTGCTGCACGACGATGTGGTGGACGAGTCCGAGCTGCGGCGCGGGCGCGATACCGCCAACGCGGTGTTCGGCAACGCGGCCAGCGTGCTGGTGGGCGACTTCCTCTATTCGCGCGCGTTCCAGATGATGGTCGATGCCGGCAGCATGCGCATCATGGAAATCCTCTCCAACGCGACCAACGTGATCGCCGAAGGCGAGGTGCTGCAGCTGCTGAACATGCACGACCCCGACGTCACCGTCGAGCGCTACCTGCAGGTGATCCGCTACAAGACCGCCAAGCTGTTCGAGGCCGCCGCGCAACTGGGCGCGGTGCTGTCCGGCGCCGACGCGCAGATGGAAGAGGCCGCCGCCGAATATGGCCGCCGCATCGGCACCGCGTTCCAGCTGATCGACGACATGCTGGACTACACCGCCAGCGCCGAGCAGATGGGCAAGAACGCCGGCGACGACCTGCGCGAAGGCAAACCCACCCTGCCGCTGCTGCACCTGCTGGAGCACGGCACCGCCGAGCAGCGCCAGCTGGCCCGCGACGCGATCGTGCAGGGCGGCACCGAGCATTTCGACGCGGTCTTCGCCGCGATCCACGCCAGCGGCGCGCTCGAGGTCACCTTCGAAGCGGCACGGCGCGAAGCCGAAGCCGCCGAGCAGGCAGCCCGGCAGTTCCCGCCGTCCGAGCTGAAGGAAACGCTGATCCAGCTCTGCGCGTTCTCGCTGCAGCGCCAGTCCTGAGGCGGGACGAGCGGCGTTTTCCTCCACCCTCTTCCATTCCAAAAAAAACGCTGCTAAACTTACGTTCTTTGCTGCTGACGCTAAAACGTCTGCCGGCAAAACAAATCGGGGTGTAGCTTAGCCTGGTAGAGCGCTACGTTCGGGACGTAGAGGCCGGAGGTTCGAATCCTCTCACCCCGACCAGATTTAAGAAGCCGAATCAACGAAAGTTGGTTCGGCTTCTTGTCTTTCTACCCCTACCCCTTCCTCCTCAGCCCTTGATGGCTTTGCGCCGTCGCTTGAATGCCTTCAGCTCCGCCACGGAGAAAAGCTGGCTTCGCCCGACTTCCGCCCGTGGAGCCAGCTTGCCATCGCGCACCAGCCGGCGGAAGGTGGCAATCGAGATTTCGAGGTATTGGGCAGCCTCTGCCGCGGTGAAATCCTCCTCAGCCAGATGGCCGAAGACTTCCTCGTGCGAGAAATTCTCGTCACCAAAGGCCTGCTGCCCGATCAGTGTGAAGAACCTGACGCGCTCCCGCGGGGGCAACTCGCCGAGGGCATGCAGCAGATCTTCAGCAGTCATCGTGTCCATTCCTTTCTGCCTTCAGGTATTTCTTGAGCTCGTCATAGAAGTTCTCATGCGAGCTCACCTTGTAGAAATCGATCCATAGCACTTCAAGCGCCCCGCCTTTCGCGTTGAACTCCTGCGGCAGTACCCGGTAGGCGATCAGGTATTGCTGCCGGTTGAACCGGAATTTGTGCACCCGGATGCCACCCAAGTCCCCGATCTTCGCTTCCCCAAGCTCGGGCGCCGCACAGAGCTCCTCGACCTCGTCTTCGATCGCCAGTTGCAGCGGCTTGTGTGCCTTCTTGACGAACTGCGCGAAAGGCTTCTTGTAGTTTCGCCTCATGCGATGTTACACACTCAATTTTGATTCTATAACAGATCAGACTACGCCGGACGTCGGCGAGCCACCATGCCGGGAAGCATGGCTGGCCTGCGCCCCATGGGGATTAGGGCAATTCTCAAATGCCGTGATGCTGTGTTCGCGCCGCGTGGAACTGGGCCCCGCGCATTAGGGTTGCGCCGGTGTCGCACAAACGCCAATACGTCCCGCCGTCGCCTTTACAAAAAGTGACCCCATCGGCAAACTGCCCCGATCCCTAGAAGCGGGCTCGTCTCGTCCTGCCCTGTCCGCGGACACTGCTCCAATCACTGCGCACCTGCCATGACACTCGGACTTGCCCTGGCCCAGAGCCGGCGTATCGCGCCCGCCCTGCTTGCTCAGCTGGAGCAGGCCGCGCGTGAAAAGCAATCGCAGCTGATCGACGAGATCGTCGGCAGCGGCACCATGAGCGCGCACGACCTGGCGCTGTTCGCCGCCGACAAGTACCAGCTGCCGCTGCTGGACCTGGCGCAGTACAACCTCGCCAAGGTGCCGCCGGCGCTGGCCGGCAACCGTGAATTCCATGCCCACCGGCTGCTGCCGCTGGGCCGGCGCGACAATCGCCTGGTGCTGGCGCTGTCCGATCCGTCCAACCAGGCCGGCCTGGACGCGATCCGCGACAAGTACAAGCTGCCGGTCGAAGCGGTGGTGGTCGAGCACGACAAGCTGATGAAGCATGTGCGCGCCGCCGGCGAGGCGCTGGGCACGCTCAAGAACATCTCGCCGGTGCAGGCCGAGCGCAAGATGATCGAATACGATCCGGTCGCCGCCGCCGCCAACCCGCGCAACCGCACCACGGCCGACAATATCGACGACGCCCCGGTGGTGCGCTTCCTGCAGAAGCTTCTGACCGAGGCCTTCCACCGCGGCGCCTCCGATCTGCACTTCGAACCGTTCGAAACCTTCTACCGGATCCGCTTCCGTGTCGATGGCGTGCTGCAGGAGGTCGCGCGCCCGCCGCTGGATATCCGCGACAAGATCGCGACCCGCATCAAGGTGCTGTCGCGGCTGGATATTTCTGAAAAGCGCGTGCCGCAGGACGGCCGCATGAAGCTGCTGATCGCGCTGCCCAAGGACAAGGATGCCAAGGAAACCGTCGAGAAGGCGGTGGACTTCCGCGTGTCGACGCTGCCGACGCTGTTCGGCGAAAAGATCGTGATGCGGATCCTGGAATCGTCGTCCGACAAGCTCGACATCGACCAGCTCGGCTATGAGCCAGAGCAGAAGGCGCTGCTGCTGGACGTGATCAAGCGTCCCTACGGCATGGTGCTGGTGACCGGCCCCACCGGCAGCGGCAAGACGGTATCGCTGTACACCTTCCTGAACCTGCTGAACCAGGGCGACATCAATATCTCGACGGCCGAGGACCCGGCCGAAATCCAGTTGCCAGGCATCAACCAGGTCAACGTCAACGACAAAGCCGGGCTGACCTTCGCCACCGCGCTGCGCTCGTTCCTGCGCCAGGATCCGGACATCATCATGGTCGGCGAAATCCGCGACCTGGAAACCGCCGACATCTCCATCAAGGCCGCGCAGACCGGCCACCTGGTGTTGTCGACACTGCACACCAACGACGCTCCGACCACGCTGACACGCCTGATGAACATGGGCGTGGCCGCCTTCAACATTGCGTCGAGCGTGCTGATGATCACCGCGCAGCGGCTGGCGCGGCGGCTGTGCACCTGCAAGCGCGAGGGCGAGATCCCGCGCGAGGCCTTGCTGGAAGCAGGCTTCCGCGAGCAGGACCTGGATGGCAGCTGGCAGCCCTACCATCCGGTGGGGTGCGAGCGCTGCAATGGCAGCGGCTACAAGGGCCGCTGCGGCATCTACCAGGTGATGCCGATCACCGAGGCCATGCAGGAGATCATCCTGGCGCACGGCACCGCGCTGCAGATTGCCGAGCAGGCGCGCAAGGACGGCGTGCTATCGTTGCGCGAAGCGGGGCTGCTGAAAGTCAGGCAGGGCGTCACGTCACTCGAAGAAGTGCTGGCGACCACGAACACGTAGGCAAGCAGGACACAACGTAAATACAAGACGCACAAAAAGCGTCATTGTCATCGGGGGTCAATAACATGGCGACGCGCGCACCAGCAGCGGGCGCCCGGACGGGGGCACCGTCACGGGCCAAATCGGGGAAGGGACGCAAGGCCCCCACCCAGTACATCTTCGAGTGGGAAGGCAAGGATCGCAAGGGCAAGACCTTCACCGGCGAGCTGCGCGCCGAAAACCAGGCCGAGGTCACCGCCACGCTGCGCAAGCAGGGCCTGACCATCGTCAAGCTGAAGAAGCGCAAGGCCGCGCGCGGACGCAAGATCACCGAGAAGGACATCGCCTACTTCACCCGGCAGCTGTCGACCATGCTCAAGGCCGGCATCCCGCTGCTGCAGTCGATCGACATCATCGCGCGCGGGCACGTGAACCCCAACTTCACCCAGCTGCTGTCCGACATCCGCTTCGACATCGAGGCCGGCAGCAGCATGGCCGCGGCGTTCCGCCGCCATCCCAGATACTTCGACACGCTGTACTGCAACCTGATCGATGCCGGCGAACAGGGCGGCATCCTGGATTCGCTGCTGGAGCGCCTGTCGCTCTACATGGAGAAGACCATCGCGCTGAAGGGCCAGATCAAGTCCGCGATGATCTACCCGATCGCGGTGCTGACCGTCGCCTTTGCCGTCACGGTGATCCTGATGCTGTTCGTGATCCCGGCGTTCAAGGGGGTGTTCTCCAGCTTCGGCGCCAACCTGCCGGCGCCGACGCTGCTGGTGATCGCGATCTCGGACTTCTTCGTCCAGTACTGGTACCTGGTGATCGGCGCGCCGGTGGCCGGCATCAGCTTCTACCTGCGCGCGCTGAAGAAATCCGAGAAGGTGCAGCGCGCCACCGACCGCGCGCTGCTGAAGCTGCCGATCTTCGGCAGCCTGTTCCGCAAGGCCGTGATCGCGCGCTGGACCCGCACCCTGGCGACGATGTTCGCTGCCGGCACGCCGCTGGTCGAGTCGATGGAATCGGTGGCGGGCGCAGCCGGCAACTGGGTCTACTACGACGCCACCCGCGAGATCGAGCAATCGGTGCGCATCGGCACCAGCCTGACCAACGCGATGCAGGCGACCCATGTGTTCGACAACATGGTGCTGCAGATGACGCAGATCGGCGAGGAATCCGGCGCGCTGGACAACATGCTGCTGAAGGTGGCGGAGTTCTACGAGCGCGAAGTCGACGATGCCGTCGCCGCCATCTCCAGCCTGATCGAGCCGCTGATCATCGTGGTGCTGGGCGTGCTGATCGGCGGCATGGTGGTGGCCATGTACCTGCCGATCTTCAAGCTGGGTCAGGTGGTGTAAGCGATGCAGCCGGTGTGGTCCGCTTCCCCCTTTCCGACCGGAGCCGCGACCGGAACCGCAACCGGCACCGCCCCGCTGCTGCACGCGCTGGCGGCGCTGCCGCCAGTCTTCCTGGTGGCGGCAGCGGCGCTGCTGGGGCTGGTGGTCGGCAGCTTCCTCAACGTGGTGATCCACCGCGTGCCGCGCATGATGGAGCGCGAAGAGGCCAACTACATTGCCGAGCTGCGCGGCGACCCGTTGCCCTACCCCGGCCGCTACAACCTGATGGTGCCGCGCTCGGCGTGCCCGCATTGCGGCCACGCCATCGCCCCGTGGGAAAACGTGCCGGTGCTGAGCTACCTGTTCCTGCGCGGCCGCTGCTCGGCGTGCAAGGCGCCGATCAGCGTGCGCTATCCGCTGGTGGAGCTGGCCTGCGGCGTGCTGAGCGCGCTGGTGGCATGGCGCTTCGGCCCGAACGCGCAGGCGCTGGCCGCGCTGGTGCTGGTGTGGGGCCTGCTGGCGCTGACCATGATCGATGCCGATACGCAATTGCTGCCGGACCAGATCACGCTGCCGCTACTGTGGCTCGGCCTGCTGCTGAACCTGGCCGGCCTGTTCGTGGCGCTGCCCGACGCGGTGATCGGCGCCGCCGCCGGCTACCTGGTGCTGTGGCTCGCCTACTGGCTGTTCCGGCTGCTGCGCGGCAAGGAAGGCATGGGCTTCGGCGACTTCAAGCTGATGGCGGCGCTCGGCGCCTGGTTCGGCTGGCAGGCGCTGCCGGCGCTGGTGCTGCTGTCGTCGGTCGCCGGCGTGCTGTTCGGGCTGGCCAATATCGCGCTGCGCCGCCAGGAGCGCGACACGCCGTTTCCGTTCGGGCCCTTCATTGCGCTGGCCGGCGTGGTGGTGCTGCTGTTCGGCCCCGGAGTGCTGCCGCTGTTTGCATGGTGATGGCCGCGCGGCCGTGAGCAAGACACAGGCGAAGCGGCCGAAGCTGGTATCGTTGCGGCAACGACGTCTGACAGAAACTATCACATGCTGGAAATCGGCCTGACCGGCGGCATCGGCAGCGGCAAGACCCGCGTGGCCGACATGTTCGCCGCGCGCGGCGCAGCGATCATCGATACCGACCTGCTTGCGCATGAGATCACGGCCCCGGGCGGGCGCGCCATCCCGGCGCTGGTCGAAGCCTTCGGCCCCGCCTGCCTGCGCCCGGACGGCGCCATGGACCGCGACGCGATGCGTGCGCTGGTGTTTGCCGATCCCGCCGCCAAGGCGCGCCTCGAAGCCATCACGCACCCGCTGATCCGCGCGCTGACCACCGAACGCGCGCAGTCGATCCGCGCTGCCGGCGCGCATCCCTACCTGATCTACGTGGTGCCGCTGCTGGTGGAATCGGGCTCGTGGCGCGAGCGCGTGGGCCGCGTGCTGGTGGTCGACTGCACCGAAGCCACGCAGGTGGCCCGCGTGATGTCGCGCAACGGGTTCAGCCGCGAACAGGTGCTGGCGATCATGGCCAGGCAGGCCACGCGCGCGGCGCGCCTGGCATGTGCCGACGACGTCATCGACAACGACGGGCCGGTGGAGGCGCTGGTGGCGCAGGTCGACCGGCTCGACCGCTACTACCGTGAACTGTCGGCCGCGGGCACGGTCCATCCATAACGCACCGGCCCATGCCGTGGCGCATTGCATCATGCGCGCGACATTGTCGTCGGACCTGGTCTCGCATAGAATGCGCTGGAACATGCCGGGAAATCGCCGCATAGTGCCGCATAGTCTGGTATCCCACCCGCATGGATCACCCTTTCCGGTATTCCCGGGCCTCATTCTGCACCGGGCCGCCCCCTGAAGCGCCCGACGCCCTGCACGGACACAGCACTTGATTCTGTACGAATACCCTTTCAACGAACGCATCAGGACTCTCCTGCGGCTGGAGGACCTGTTCGATCGGCTGGAATACTTCCTCGGCCAGGATCATGCCCAGCAGCACCATGTCGCGCTGACCACGCTGTTCGAGATCATCGACGTCGCCGGCCGCGCCGACCTCAAGACCGACCTGATCAAGGAACTGGAGCGCCAGCGCCAGGCCCTGGCGCCATTGCGCGCCAATCCGCAGATCGACCAGGACGCGCTCGACTCGGTCATCGGCGAGATCGAGCAGGGCATCAGCTTGCTCAACCAGACCGTGGGCAAGGCCGGGCAGCTGCTGACCGACAACGAGTGGCTGACCAGCATCCGCAGCCGCGCCATCATCCCCGGCGGCACCTGCGAGTTCGACCTGCCTGCGTACTATGCTTGGCAGCATCGCCCCGCCGAAGACCGCCGCGCCGACATCCTGAAATGGGCCCGTCCGCTGGTTTCGCTGCGCATGGGCACCACCATCGTGCTGCGGCTGCTGCGCGAAGCGGGCCAGAGCGGCAAGGTGATCGCCACCGGCGGCAGCTACCAGCAGATGCTGTCGGGCCGCAGCTACCAGCTGATGCAGGTCTACCTGGATGATTCGCTGCTGGCCTTCATCCCCGAGATGAGCGCCAACAAGTACATGCTGTGGGTGCGCTTCACGCAGCAGGACGGCGACCTGCGCCCGCGCTCGGTCGATGCCGATATCCCGTTCCTGCTGAAACTCTGCAATTTCTGAAGCCTGCGCTGAACGCCATGCCTGCTGTCGTCAAATGCCCCACCTGCGGTACCGAGGTGGCCTGGGTGACCGAAAACAAGTTCCGCCCGTTCTGTTCCGAGCGCTGCAAGCAGATCGATCTCGGCGCCTGGGCGTCCGAGAAGTACGTGATCGGCGGCAAGCCGGGCGAGACTTCCCCCGACCGCTCCGAAGACGAGGACGACTGAGGGCGCGCCGCCGGCGCCCCCTTCCTCAGTGCGCCGCCGCCAGCACGCGGCGATAGAAGCCCACGCACACCAGCACGAACACCGCCAGGCCCAGCCACTGCGCGGTCGCTTCAAACCCGCCCCCGACCACGGCCAGCGGCGCATCGCTGCCTGACAGGCCGATCACCGCCGCCAGCATCACGCCGACCAGGCTTTCGCCGACGATCAGGCCGGACGCCAGCAGCGTACCGCGGCGCTCGGCGTGCTCCAGCGCCAGCTGCACGTCGTCGCCGCGCGCGGTGGCGCGGCGGCGCTCGGCGCGCAGCAATAGCCACGACAGCACCGCTCCCACCACCAGCGCCGAGCTGATCGTCGGCGGCAGGTAGATGCCGATGCCCACCGCCAGCACCGGCAGGCGCGCCGCGCCGCCACGGCGGCGCAGGATGTCGTCGATGGCGATCAGCACTACGCCCAGCCCGATGCCGATCAGGATCATGTTCCAGTTGAGCTGGTGGGTGAAGATCCCGGTGGCGATCGCGGTCATCAGCGTCGCCTGCGGCGCGGCCAGCGCCTGGTTCGGATCCATGCCCGCGCGCGGCAATGCGCCGGCGAAGCCATAGGCGCTGTAGAGCAGCTCGAGCACGGGCGGGATCACCGCGGCGCCGACCAGGCAGCCGATCAGCAACGCCACCTGCTGGCGCCACGGCGTCGCGCCCACCAGCCAGCCGGTCTTCAGGTCCTGCAGGTTGTCGTTGGCGATGGAGGCCACCGCTACCACCGCGGAGGTGGTGAAGATCGCCAGCGCAATCGCGAACTTGCCGCCCTCGGGCGTGGCCAGCAGGCCGTCGGCCTGGCCGGCCAGCAGGATCAGCAGCGACACCAGGATCACTGCGATGATGCCGATGCCCGAGATCGGGCTGGCCGACGAGCCCACCAGTCCGGCCATGTAGCCGCACGCCGCCGCCACCAGGAAGCCGAAGATGAAGGCGAACACCACCGCGTAGGCCACCAGGCGCCAGCGCGCCCCGCCATCCAGCGGCGCCGGCGCGAGGAACCAGGCGAACACCGTCACCAGCACCACCAGCAGCGCCAGCATCACCAGCCCGATCCACTTGGCGGGCATGTCCTGCTGCGTGCGCGGCACGCTGCCTTGCCCCGCCGGGCCGGCCTGCAGCGCGCCGAACGAGGCGCGGATGCCATACAGCATGGGCCTGGCCAATGACAGCAGCGTCCAGATCGCGGCGATGCCGATGGTGCCGGCGCCGATGAAGCGTGCCTGCTGGCTCCACACCATGGTGCCGAAGGCCGACAGCGTGGCGCCGTCCGGGCGCGGCGTGACCGCGGTCAGCCACGGCACCGCGACGCCCCAGGTCAGCACCAGCCCGAGCAGCATGGCCAGCCCGCCAACGATGCCGACCAGGTAGCCCGCGCCCACCAGCGCCAGCGAGAAGCCCATCGACAGCCGCACCACCGACGCGCCGGCCGACAGCCAGAAATTGGCGCCCTCGGCCAGCACGCGCAGCCCGCCGGCGGCGAAGCTGAACAGCCCCGCCACCAGCCCTCCGGCCATCAGGTCGGCCAGGCCGGTCGCCTGCGGCTTCTGGCCCGGCGCAGCTTCGGCCGGAGCGGCGCTGCCCACGCGCAGGATTTCCGCCGCGGCCACGCCCTCGGGATAAGGCAGCTCGCTCTGCACCACCATGGCATGGCGCAGCGGGATGCTGAACACCACGCCCAGCATGCCGCCGGCCGCGCAGATCGCCAGCGTCTGCCAGAACGGGAATCCCTGCCAGTGGCCCAGCATCACCAGCCCGGGCAGGATGAAGATGATCGACGACAGGGTGCCCGCGGCCGAGGCCTGCGTCTGCACCATGTTGTTTTCGAGGATGTTGGCGCCGGGGAAAAGCCGCAGCACGGCCATCGAGATCACCGCCGCGGGGATCGCCGACGAGAAGGTCAGGCCGACCTTCAGGCCCAGGTAGATATTGGAGGCGGTGAACACGACCGTGATCAGCGCACCGAGGATGATGCCGCGCAGGGTCAGTTCAGGCAGGGAAACGTCGTCGGCGATACGATCGACACGTAGCATGCAGGTTCCTTTCCTGTGGATCCGGGCCACTGGCCCGGGCGGCGCACAAGCGGGCGCCGCGGCCGCTTGTCGGTGACGCGGGACGGCAGGTCAGCCGTTGCGCGCTTCCTCGGCCAGCCACGCCACCACGGGAATGGTGGCCGGCAGCAGCGGCCCCACCGTCACCGGCGTGCCCTGCCACGAGAACGCCTGGCCCTCGCGGCCGACGGGTTCGCCCTGCCAGGCCGTGACCTTGCAGAAATGCAGCCGCACATACGCGTGCGGGTAGTCATGTTCCAGGATGTGCCAGCGCTCGCATTGCGTGACATCAAGCCCCAGCTCTTCGTGCAGCTCGCGCGCCAGCGCTGCCTCCACCGACTCGCCCTGCTCGAGCTTGCCGCCGGGGAATTCCCAGTAACCCTCGTAGGGCTTGCCGGCCGGGCGCTGCGCCAGCAGGAAGCGGCCGTCGGGCTGCACCAGCACGCCGACCGCGACCTCGGTCACCTTGCGCGGCGGGTTGCCGCCGGTGGCTGCGGGGTTCTGCGTCGCCGCGCTCATGCCTTGGTGTCCCCGGCGACATCGGCGATGTACGGCTTGCCGTGCTTGCCGCCCCAGTCGCGCGCGAACTGCCAGGCCACGCGGCCCGAACGCGAGCCGCGCTCCAGCGCCCACACCAGCGCGTCGCCGCGCGCGGCGGCGATGTCCTCGTCGGTGCAGCCGAAGTGCCCCAGCCAGTGGCCGACGATGGCCAGGTACTCGTCCTGCTTGGGCGGGTAGAACGACAGCCACAGGCCGAAGCGCTCGGACAGCGAGATCTTCTCTTCCACCACTTCGCCGGGGTGGATCTCGCCGTCCTCGGTGTGGCGGTAGCTTTCGTTGTCCTTCATGTACTCGGGCAGCAGGTGCCGGCGGTTGGACGTGGCGTAGATCAGCACGTTGTCCGACTGCGCCGCGACCGAGCCATCCAGCGCCGACTTGAGCGACTTGTAGCCCGACTCGCCCTCCTCGAACGACAGGTCGTCGCAGAAGATCACGAAGCGCTCGGGCCGCTGCGAGACCAGTTCGACGATATCGCCGAGGTCCCCCAGGTCGTCCTTGTCGACCTCGACCAGCCGCAGCCCGTCATTGACGAAGGCATTGAGGCAGGCCTTGATCAGCGACGACTTGCCGGTGCCGCGCGCGCCGGTCAGCAGCACGTTGTTGGCAGGCAGGCGGTTCACGAACTGGCGCGTATTGCCGACGATGGCATCCTTCTGGCGCTCGATGTTCTTCAGGTCGTCCAGGTGGATCGGCGGCAGCTGGCGCACCGGCTGCAGGTAGCCGATATTGCCGAACAGGCTCTGGCGCTTGCGCCAGCGGAACGCGACCGCCTCCTGCCAGTCGGCATCGCTCAGTTGCGGCGGCAGCCATTGTTCGAGTCGGGCGAGGAAGTTGTCGAGGCGGGCGGCGAGGTCAGACATGGCGGCGGGGCGGTGACAGGCAGGAAAAATCGATGTCCTTCCCGCGTGCGCGGGAAGGACTGGACAGGCTCAGGAACGGTAGTCGGCGTTGATCGACACGTAGTCGTGCGACAGGTCGCAGGTCCACACGGTGGCTTCGGCATTGCCGCGGCCGAGCGCGATGCGCACGGTGATCTCGGCCTGCTTCATCACGCGCTGGCCGTCTTCCTCGCGGTAGTCGGGATTGCGGCCGCCGTCGCGGGCGACCCAGACGTCGTCCAGCCACAGGTTGACGCGGCCGACGTCGAGATCGTTGACGCCGGCGTAGCCCACCGCGGCCAGGATGCGGCCAAGGTTGGGGTCCGAGGCATAGAACGCGGTCTTGACCAGCGGCGAATGCGCCACCGCGTACGCGATCTGGCGGCATTCCGCCACGTCCTTGCCGCCTTCGACGCGGATGGTGATCAGCTTGGTCGCGCCTTCGCCGTCGCGCACGATCATCTGTGCCAGCTCCTGCGCCAGGCTCGTCACCGCCTCGCGCAGCGCTTCGAAGGCCGGCCCTTCGGCGCGGTCGACCACGGCACCGGACTTGCCCGAGGCGATCAGCACGAAGGAGTCGTTGGTCGAGGTGTCGCCGTCGATGGTGATGCTGTTGAACGAGTGGTCGGCGGCGTGCGTCACCAGACCCTGCAGCACCGGCTGCGCCACGGCGGCGTCCATGGCGATGAAGCCCAGCATGGTCGCCATATTGGGGCGGATCATGCCGGCGCCCTTGCTGATGCCCGACAGCGTCACGGTCTTGCCGTCGATCTGCACCGTGCGCGAGGCGACCTTGGGCTGGGTGTCGGTGGTCATGATCGCTTCCGCCGCGGCCAGCCAGTTGTCGGCGCCGGCGTTGGCGATGGCGGCGGGCAGGCCGGCCAGCAGGCGGTCCATCGGCAGTTGCTCGAGGATCACGCCGGTCGAGAACGGCAGCACCTGCGCCGCATCGATGCCCAGTTGCGCGGCCAGTGCGTCGCAGGTGGCGCGGGCGTTGGCCAGACCCTGCTCGCCGGTGCCGGCGTTGGCATTGCCGGTGTTGACCACCAGCGCGCGGATGCCCTTGCCCGCTTTGTCCGCAGCCGCCAGGTGCTCGCGGCACACCTGCACCGGCGCGGCGCAGAAGCGGTTGCTGGTGAAGACGCCGGCCACGGTGCTGCCTTCGGCCATGCGCACCACCAGCACGTCCTTGCGGTTGGCCTTGCGGATACCCGCCTCGGCCCAGCCGAGCTCCACGCCGGCGACGGATTTCAGGTTCTCTGCCTGGGGCAGCGGAAGATTGACGGGCATGCAGGACTCCTCGATGTTGCTGCTTGCGACTTGCTGGTCTCAGACGAACATGCCCGCGAAGGGCGGGCATGTTCGATTCCTCTTGCGCCACTCCGGTGCTGCGCGGAGCGGCGTCATACCGGATGCCCGGCCTGGCTCAGTTCAGCTGAGCTTGCCGTGGCACTGCTTGAACTTCTTGCCCGAGCCGCACGGGCACGGGTCGTTGCGGCCGACCTTGGGCATGCCGGCCAGCGCCAGCTCGGCGGCGGCCATGGCCGTGCCGGTGCGCGGCGACGGCGCTTGCTCGACCGGCTCGCGGCCTTCGGCGAACTCGTCGTGCTTGTACTGCACGTTCTCCAGGTGCGACAGGCCTTCCTCGATCTGCTCGGAAGCCTGTTCCAGTTCTTCCGGCGACTGGATCTGCACATTGAAGGTCACGCGCGTGACTTCGTTCTTGATCACGTCCAGCAGGCGCGCGAACAGCTCGAACGACTCGCGCTTGTACTCCTGCTTGGGATCCTTCTGCGCGTAGCCGCGCAGGTGGATGCCCTGGCGCAGGTGGTCCAGCGCGGCCAGGTGCTCGCGCCAGTGCGTGTCGATGCTCTGCAGCATGACCGAGCGCTCGAAGCCGGCGAACGACTCACGGCCGACCATGGCCACCTTGCTGTCGTAGCGCTCCGTCGCCGCCTTCATGATCAGGTTGAGCAGCTCTTCGTCCTCGATGCTCTGCGCGCCCTCGATGGTCTTTGCCAGCGGCACTTCCAGGCCCCAGTCCTCGCGCAGTCGCGTTTCCAGGCCGGCGATGTTCCACTGCTCTTCCATGGTGTCGGCCGGCACGTGGTCGCGGAACAGCTCGATCAGCACGCTTTCGCGCAGGTTGGTGACCATCTCGCCGACGTCATTGGCCTCGAGCACGTCGTTGCGCAGCTTGTAGATTTCCTTGCGCTGGTCGTTGGCAACGTCGTCGTACTGCAGCAGCTGCTTGCGGATGTCGAAGTTGCGGCCTTCCACCTTGCGCTGCGCCGATTCGATCGAGCGCGTGACGATGCCGGCCTCGATCGGCTCGCCCTCGGGCATCTTCAGGCGCTCCATGATGGCGCGCACGCGGTCGCCGGCGAAGATGCGCAGCAGCTGGTCGTCCAGCGACAGGTAGAAGCGCGACGAGCCCGGGTCGCCCTGGCGGCCGGCACGGCCGCGCAGCTGGTTGTCGATACGGCGCGACTCGTGGCGCTCGGTGCCGACGATATGCAGGCCGCCGGCGGCCTTGACCTGCTCGTGCAGCGACTGCCATTCGTCCTTGAGCTGCTGGATGCGCGCGGCCTTGTCGGCGTCGGACAGGCTGGCGTCGACCTCGATGAAACCGGCCTGCTTCTCGACGTTGCCGCCCAGCACGATATCGGTACCGCGGCCCGCCATGTTGGTGGCGATGGTGATCATCTTGGGGCGGCCGGCCTGCGCCACGATCTCGGCTTCGCGCGCATGCTGCTTGGCGTTGAGCACCTGGTGCGGCAGCTGTTCGCGATCGAGCAGGCCCGACAGGTATTCCGAGGTCTCGATCGAGGTGGTGCCCACCAGCACCGGCTGGCCGCGCTCGTAGCAGTCGCGGATATCGCGCACCACGGCGTCGTAGCGCTCCTTGCCGGTCTTGTAGATCTGGTCCTGCAGGTCCTTGCGCTGGGTCGGGCGGTTGGTCGGGATCACCACCACTTCCAGGCCGTAGATCTCCTGGAACTCGTACGCTTCGGTATCGGCCGTGCCGGTCATGCCGGCCAGCTTCTCGTACATGCGGAAGTAGTTCTGGAACGTGACCGTCGCCAGCGTCTGGTTTTCCTGCTGGACGGTGACGCCTTCCTTGGCTTCCACGGCCTGGTGCAGGCCATCGGACCAGCGGCGGCCGGTCATCAGGCGGCCGGTGAATTCGTCGACGATCACGACTTCGTCGTTCTGCACCACGTAGTGCTGGTCGCGGTGGAACAGGCTGTGCGCGCGCAGGGCCGCATACAGGTGGTGCATCAGCGTGATGTTCTGCGGCGCGTAGAGCGATTCGCCTTCGCCGATCAGTCCCAGCTGCGACAGGATGTCTTCGGCCTTTTCGTGGCCGGCCTCGGTCAGGTAGACCTGGTGGCCCTTCTCGTCGACGTAGTAGTCGCCCGGCTTCTCGACCCCGGTGCCGTCGGCTTTTTCTTCGCCGATCTGGCGCTCGAGCAGCTTGGGGATGCCGTTCATGCGCTGGTACAGGTCGGTCTGGTTCTCGGCCTGGCCGGAGATGATCAGCGGGGTGCGGGCCTCGTCGATCAGGATCGAGTCCACCTCGTCGACGATGGCGTAGTGCAACGGCCGCTGCACGCGCTGCGACGGGTCGTAGACCATGTTGTCGCGCAGGTAGTCGAAGCCGAACTCGTTGTTGGTGCCGTAGGTGATGTCGGCGTTGTACGCCGCCTGCTTCTGGTCGTGCGCCATCTGCGACAGGTTCACGCCCACCGACAGGCCCAGGAAGTTGTACAGCCGGCCCATCCACTCGGCATCGCGCTGCGCCAGGTAGTCGTTGACGGTGACCACGTGCACGCCCTTGCCGGTGATGGCATTCAGGTACACGGCCAGCGTCGCGGTCAGGGTCTTGCCTTCGCCGGTGCGCATTTCGGCGATCTTGTTGTCGTTCAGCACCATGCCGCCGATCAGCTGCACGTCGAAGTGGCGCATCTTCATGACGCGCTTGCTGGCCTCGCGGCACACGGCGAAGGCTTCGGGCAGCAGCGCCTCGAGCGATTCGCCACCGGCGTGGCGCTGCCGGAAGGCCTCGGTCATGCCGCGCAGCTCGTCGTCGGAGAGCTGCTCGAACTTCGGCTCCAGCGCATTGATCTGCGCCACCGTGCGGCGGTATTGCTTGATCAGCCGCTCATTGCGGCTGCCGAAGACTTTCTTGAGAAGGCCCGTGATCATCGATTGCTTTCACCTGCGCGGAACCGGGTGGCATCCCCAGGGAAGGCGGGCTGCCCCGGTGGCCGGGCGCGGTAATGGATAGATTGGCGCAAAACGCCGAGTTTATCATGTGCCGGGGTCACGCCCGGCGGCGCGGGGCGCTGGCGCGGGCCCTGCTGCAAGCAGTTTGGGATGGTTGCGCCGGCTTCAATCCGGCCGCCCTCGCTTTCGCCCCGCGCTGCCTGCGTGCACGCGCTGCCCCTTGCTAGAATGGACCCATGCGCCGCTTCACCCATCCCGCCCTGCAGACCCCCGCCGCCAAGCCGCTCAACGACTGGCTGGACAAGGCCGGCCCGGTGTCGACGCTGCTCCAGACCGCGCGCCAGCTGTCGGTGCTGGAGGCGGAGGTGCTGGCGCTGCTGCCGGCCGGCATGCGCGCCGGCCTGGCCGTGGCCGGCATCAAGCGCGACCCGTCCGACCCCAACGGCCAGGTCCTGCTGTTGCTGGCGGCTCACGGCGCGGCCGCGGCGCGGGTGCGCCAGGTCGTGCCGACGCTGCTCGGACGACTGCAGCAGCGCGGCTCGCCGGTCACCTCGATCCGCGTGCGGGTGCAGCCCGAGGTGCAGCGCCATTCCGACTGGGAGGTGGAGCCGGTGGCACGGCCGCGCACCAGCGGGCGCATGACGCCGACCGGGCTCGCCAATCTCGACCAGCTCGCGCGCAGCCTGCCCGATTCGCCGCTGCGCGACGCGCTCAATACGCTGCTGTCCCACCACCGCTGAGCGCCCGCGCCGCGTCCAAAGCAAAAGAGCCGACCTGTGCAGGTCGGCTCTTTTTCTATGCGAGGCCGCTCAGGCGAAGGCCGGCTGGGCCTGCGGCAGGAACGCCGCCGGGGCTTCCTCGACGCGCTCGAAGGTGACCAGTTCGTAGGCTTCCTGGTCGGCCAGCAGCGCGCGCAGCAGCTGGTTGTTCAGGCCGTGGCCGGACTTGTTCGCCACATAGGCGCCGATCAGCGGATGGCCGACCACGTACAGGTCGCCGATCGCATCCAGGATCTTGTGGCGCACGAAC
Source organism: Cupriavidus phytorum (assembly GCF_003254285.1). Taxonomy (NCBI): domain Bacteria; kingdom Pseudomonadati; phylum Pseudomonadota; class Betaproteobacteria; order Burkholderiales; family Burkholderiaceae; genus Cupriavidus; species Cupriavidus phytorum. The sequence continues at coordinate 41,669 of NZ_QKZN01000004.1, read as the reverse complement.
TCGTCGCCGTAGCGCAGTTCCTCGTTGTTGAGCATGCGGTGCTCATCCAGCACGATCGCGTTGTCCAGGCTGCCGCCGCGCGCCAGGCCCATCTCGCGCAGGGCCTCGACCTCGTGCGCGAAGCCGAAGGTGCGGGCGCGGGCGATCTCGCGCACATAGCTGGTGTCGGCGAAATCGATCGAGAAGGTCTGGCCGGTCTTGTCGACCGCCGGGTGGCGGAAGTCGATGGTGAACGACAGCTTGAAGCCGAAGAACGGCTCCAGCCGCGCCAGCTTGTCGCCTTCGCGCACTTCCACCGGCTTCTTCACGCGGATGAAAGTCTTGGGCGCGTTCTGTTCTTCGATGCCGGCCGACTGCAGCAGGAACACGAACGATGCCGCGCTGCCGTCCATGATCGGAATTTCTTCGGCGTCGACGTCGACATAGAGGTTGTCGATGCCCAGGCCGGCGCAGGCGGACATCAGGTGCTCGACGGTGGAAACGCGCGCGCCATCCTTCTGCAGCACCGACGCCAGGCGCGTGTCGCCGATGGCCGATGCGGCCACGGGAATCTCGACGGCCTCGGGCAGGTCGACGCGGGTGAAGACAATGCCGGTACCCGCCGGCGCCGGTCGCAGCGTCAGCGTGACCTTGCGGCCGGAGTGCAGGCCGATGCCGACGGTCTTCACCAGGGATTTGATCGTGCGCTGTTTGAGCATGACAGCCTCAACAATTATAAAAATCTATCGTGTTATTTTTTTGATTAAGGGATTTTACCACCACATCCGGCACGCTGCAGCCGGCTTTTGTTTCCGGCTGTTAACACGCCTGTCACAAGTTACGTATTATCCACGTTTACCCGGATGACTGTGTCAGCCACGCAACGCCGCCAGCACCGCCTCGGCGCTGCTGACGCGGAATTCGCCCGGCGCCTCGACGTCGAGCCGGGTTACCACGCCGTCCTCGACCACCATGGCGAAGCGTTTGGCCCGCACGCCCATGCCGCGCGCGCTCAGGTCCTGGTCCAGGCCCAGCGCGCGGGTCCACTCGGCGCTGCCGTCGGCCATCATGCGGACCTTGCCGGCCACCTGCTGCTCGCGGCCCCAGGCGCCCATCACGAAGGCATCGTTGACCGAGACGCACCAGACCTCGTCCACGCCCGCCTCGCGCAGTGCCTCGGCATGCTGCACGAAGCCCGGCACATGCTTGGCCGAACACGTCGGCGTGAAGGCGCCGGGCAGGCCGAACACCACGATCTTGCGCCCGCGGACCAGGTCGGCCACCTTGAACGCATTGGGGCCGAGCGCGCAGCCGTTGCTTTCGGTCTCGAAGAATTCCTGCAGCGTGGCGTCGGGGACGCGGGAACCGACAGTGATCATGGCTTTCCGGTTTTCCTTGGGTGTCTGGGCGGGTCTATGAAGGATAGGACGAATGCGGGGCCGCATGGCGGCGCGTCGCCGCTGGGCAACCTAACGATCATAGGCGCCCGGCCAGCGCTGCCAAAGCCGGATCACATCCGCTTACGTTCGAACCAATATTCGGACGAATTCCGATACACCTGAAGACGCTACAAAGACGTCCGCGCGGCGCACCTTTTGGGTGCGCCGCGCGGACGGCGATACATCCCGACCGGGAAGGCGGGAAACCAGTCCGGGGAGGCGGCCAGCGGCACGCCCGAACCCGGCAACGGGATGCGGGTGAAGTCAGTCCGGCGCAGGCGCAGCGCCGCCAGCAGCCCGGCGGTTCACGTCAGCCATGCAAGGCACGCGCGGATGGGGAGCGCACGTGCATCGCGACCAGGCGAAGCGTTCCGTCAGGCGGCCGGTGGAGGCACCGATGCCGCGCCAGGCAGGCTTCAGTCTGCCTGCTTGCGCAGGAAGGCCGGGATGTCGTACGTATCCACACCCTTTTCCTGCAGCGCCGCCACGTGGGCCGATGCCGACTCACGCGAGCTGCGCCACACTGCCGGCGTATCCAGGTTGCTGTAGTCCGGCGAGCTGTGCTGCGCGGCGGTGGCGGCCATGTTGGCCATCATCTGAACCGGCATGTTGTCGGTGCCGGTCTTCAGCAGCGTCATCGGCTGTTGCTTCTTGGCCGAGCGGCCCAGGCCGGTCGCGACCACGGTCACGCGCAGCGCATCGCTCATCGAATCGTCGTACACCGTACCGAAGATCACGGTCGCATCTTCCGCGGCGTAGCTGCGGATGGTGTTCATGACTTCCTTGGTTTCCGACAGCTTCAGCGAACGGCTGGCGGTGATGTTGACCAGCACGCCGCGCGCGCCGGACAGGTCCACGCCTTCCAGCAGCGGGCTGGCCACGGCCTGCTCGGCCGCCAGGCGGGCGCGGTCCACGCCCGACACGGTGGCCGTCCCCATCATGGCCTTGCCCTGCTCGCCCATCACCGTCTTGACGTCTTCGAAGTCGACGTTGACCAGGCCGTCAACGTTGATGATCTCGGCAATGCCGGCCACCGCGTTGTGCAGCACGTCGTCGGCGCACTGGAAGCACTTGTCCATCTCGGCGTCGTCGCCCATCACTTCGAACAGCTTCTCGTTGAGCACCACGATCAGCGAGTCGACGCTCGATTCCAGCTCGCTGGAACCGTGCTCGGCCACCTTGGCGCGGCGCGCGCCTTCGAAGTCGAACGGCTTGCTGACCACGCCCACGGTCAGGATGCCCATCTCCTTGGCCACCTGCGCGACGATCGGCGCGGCGCCCGTGCCGGTGCCGCCGCCCATGCCGGCAGTGATGAAGACCATGTGCGCGCCGCGCAGCGCGTCGGCGATCTGCTCGCGGGCCTGATCCGCGCAACCGCGGCCGACTTCCGGCTTGGCGCCAGCGCCCAGGCCCGTATTGCCGAGTTGAAGCACGCGCGAAGCGGTGGAACGCTTGAGCGCCTGGGCGTCGGTATTCATGCAGATGAATTCAACGCCCTGGACACCGCGGCTGATCATGTGCTGCACGGCGTTACCGCCCGCGCCGCCCACGCCGACCACCTTGATGATGGTGCCGTCCATCACTTCCGTTTCGATCATGTCAAAGTCCATCACTGCCTCCGAGAAAAATCAGTCCCCAGACGATGCGGCCTCCCCGCCGCAACCCCTGGTTTCTGAACAAGAAACCAAAAAAAGAAAATCAGAAAACTTCCATCCGGCACGCAGGCCTGTCCGGTAGACCGCCCTGCCCGCGCGCCGTTGCATCGTTAGCGCGTCAATTTCCGCATCGATCAGAAATTGCCGACAAACCATTCCTTCATGCGGGTCCACACCTGCTTGACCGACCCGCTCTGCACCGCCACCTTGCGCCCGCGCATGCGCTGCACGCGGCCTTCCAGCAGCAGGCCCATCACGGTCGCGTAGCGCGGGCTCTTCACCACTTCGTGCAGGTTGCCGCGATACTCGGGCACGCCGACGCGCACGGGCTTGAGGAAAATGTCCTCACCCAGCTCGACCATGCCCGGCATCATCGCGGTCCCACCGGTGATGACCACGCCCGACGACAACAGTTCTTCATAGCCGGACTCGCGCACCACCTGGTGCACCAGCGAGTACAGCTCTTCGATGCGCGGCTCGATCACCGCGGCCAGCGCCTGGCGGCTGAGCGTGCGCGTGCCGCGGTCGCCCACGCCCGGCACCTCGATCATGTCTTCCGGGTCGGCGATCGCCTGCTTGGCGATGCCGTACTGGATCTTGATGTCCTCGGCGTCCGGTGTCGGCGTGCGCAGCGCCATCGCGATATCGTTGGTGATCTGGTCGCCGGCGATGGGGATCACGGCGGTATGGCGGATCGCGCCTTCGCTGAAGATGGCGATGTCGGTGGTGCCGCCGCCGATGTCGACCAGCACCACGCCCAGTTCCTTCTCGTCCTCGGTCAGCACCGCCAGGCTCGACGCCAGCGGCTGCAGGATCAGGTCGTGCACTTCCAGCCCGCAGCGGCGCACGCACTTGACGATGTTCTGCGCGGCGCTGACGGCGCCGGTGACGATATGCACCTTCACTTCCAGGCGGATGCCGCTCATGCCGATGGGCTCGCGCACGTCTTCCTGGCCGTCGATGATGAATTCCTGCGTCAGGATGTGCAGGATCTGCTGGTCGGTCGGGATATTGACCGCCTTGGCGGTCTCGATCACGCGCGCCACGTCGGTCTGCGTGACCTCCTTGTCCTTGATCGCCACCATGCCGCTGGAATTGAAGCTGCGGATATGGCTGCCGGCAATGCCGGTGAAGACCTCCGAAATCTTGCAGTCGGCCATCAGCTCGGCCTCTTCCAGCGCCTTCTGGATCGACTGCACGGTGGCCTCGATGTTGACCACGACCCCTTTCTTCAGACCCTTGGACTCAGACTGGCCCATCCCGATCACCTCGTAGCTGCCGTCGGGGCGCAGTTCCGCCACCACGGCCGCCACCTTCGAGGTGCCGATATCGAGACCGACCAACAGGTCCTTGTATTCCTTGCTCATCGGGTTTTCTCCGCGTTCTTGCTCTTCAGTCGCGTCGGATTGTTGTTGGATGTACCTGAAACCGTTGCGGCCGCCCCCGGCCTGGCAGCGCTCGTCGCCGCGCTCGCCGCCTTCGCCTTGGCCGCTCGCTCCGCCTTTTCCGCCCGTACCGCCGCCGCAATCTGCGCCTCGGTCAGGAAGCGCGCGTTGGCGGCGCGGATGGCGAAGCCGTTGGGGTAGCGCAGGTCGGCATATTCGATCTGGCTGCCCCATTGCTGCGTGACCTGCGGCCAGGCCGCGACGAAGCGGCGCACGCGCTGGTCCATCGCGGTGCGGTCCTCGTCGTTCTGCTCGCGGCCCAGCTCGACCTCCATGCCGTTGGACAGGCGTGCGCGCCAGGCGTAGCGGCCGGACAGCGCCACCGCCAGCGGCTCGGCCTTGAGCGGCTTGAACCACTGGCGCATGACCTCGAGCTTCTCGATCACGTCGGCCTCGCTGTCCGGCGGCCCGTCCAGCGCCAGCAGCTGCGCGTCTTCTTCCGCCTCGGCGGTGTTGGCGACAAAGATCTCGCCATAGGTGTTGATCAGGCGGCCGCTGTCGGGCGCGCCCCAGGTGCCCAGCGCCTCGTGCTCCTCGACCTCGACCGCCAGGCCGTTGGGCCATTCGCGCCGTACGCTGGCGCGCCGCACCCACGGCACCGACTCGAACGCCTGGCGCGCCGCGTTCAGGTCGAGCGTGAAGAAGTTGCCGGTCAGCTTGCCCAGCGCGCTGGCGCGCACGCTGGGCGCGTTCACGTGGCGCAGCGCGCCGCCGTCCATCGGGCCGATCTCCACATGCGTGATGGCAAACACCGGCCGCTGCGCCAGCCACAGCAGGCCCGCCGCGAGCGCCATCAGCGCCACCACCGCATACAGCGTGGAGGCGATCAGGTTGAGCAGGCGTGCGTTATGCCACATGGTCCGGTGCGGTCCTGTCGGGTGAAGTTATTCGGGTTTCCAATGCTCGTTGGGATGCAGGTCCAGCGTCGCGGCGGCCAGCACCTGCAGCACGAAGTCCTCGTAGCTGATGCCGACCGCGCGCGCCGCCATCGGCACCAGCGAATGGCCGGTCATGCCGGGCGAGGTATTCATCTCGAGCAGGAAAGGCGTGCCGTCGGCGCGCAGCATCACGTCGGCGCGCGCCCAGCCGCGGCAGCCCAGCACGCGGTAGGCCTGCACCGCCAGCGCCTGCACCTGCCGTTCGACTTCGGCATCCAGGCCCGACGGACACAAGTACTGGGTATCGTCAGTAAAGTACTTATTTTGATAGTCGTAGTTGGCCTCGGGCGCGACGATGCGGATCACCGGCAGCGCTTCGGCGGTGTCGCCCTCGCCCACCACCGGGCAGGTCAGCTCGGCGCCGTCGACGAAGGTCTCGGCGATGACGTCGTTGTCAAGCGCCGCCGCCTTGTCGAAGGCGGCGCGCATCTGGTCCGCCGCGGTGACCTTGGTCAGGCCGATCGACGAGCCCTCGCGCGCCGGCTTGACGATCAGCGGCAGGCCCAGGTCGGCCGCCACCGCGTCAAAGTCGGTGTCGGCATGCAGCATGGCAAAGCGCGGCGTGGCCAGGCCGTGCGTCATCCACAGGCGCTTGGTGGCCTGCTTGTCCATGGCCAGCGCCGACGCCAGCACGCCGCTGCCGGTGTACGGCACGCCCAGCTGCTCGAGCAGGCCCTGGATGGTGCCGTCCTCGCCGTAGCGGCCGTGCAGCGCGATGAAAACGCGGTCGAAACCGGCCGCCGCCAGCTCGGCCACGCCCTGCAGGCCGGGGTCGAAGCCGTGCGCGTCGACGCCGCGCGACTGCAGCGCGGCCAGCACGCCGTTGCCGGACATCAGCGAGATTTCCCGCTCGGCCGAGCGGCCGCCCAGCAGCACGCCGACCTTGCCCAGCGACCTGGGATCGATATTGGGATGGGCGACGAAGCTCATGCCTGGCTCCCTTGCTGCAGCGGTTGCTGGTGCGACACCAGCTGGCCGGGCACGCCGCCGATCGAGCCCGCGCCCATGGTCACGACCACATCGCCGGGCCGTACGGCATTCAGGATGGCCTGCGGCATCTCTTCCATCTGCTCCACGAAAACAGGTTCGACCTTGCCCGCCACGCGCAGCGCGCGCGTCAGCGCACGGCCGTCGGCGGCGACGATCGGAGTCTCGCCGGCGGCATAGACCTCGGACAGCAGCAGCGCATCGACCGTGCCCAGCACCTTGACGAAGTCTTCGAAGCAATCGCGCGTACGGGTAAAGCGGTGCGGCTGGAACGCCAGTACCAGGCGGCGCCCGGGGAAGGCGCCGCGCGCGGCGGCCAGCGTGGCGGCCATTTCCACCGGGTGGTGGCCGTAGTCGTCGACCAGCGTGAAGGTGCCGGCGCCGTCCGGCGTAGCCACCTCGCCGTAGCGCTGGAAGCGGCGGCCGACGCCGTGGAACTCACGCAGCGCCTTGACGATGGCGGCATCGGGCACTTCGAGCTCGGTGGCAATGGCGATCGCCGCCAGCGCGTTCTGCACGTTGTGCATGCCGGGCAGGTTCAGCACGATCTCCAGCGGCGGCTCGGCGTGCTGGTTCAGCTGGCGCAGCACGGTGAAGTGCATCTGGCCGTCGACCGCGCGCGCATCGACCGCGCGGATCTGCGCGTCTTCGGCAAAGCCGTAGCGCACCACCGGCTTGGACACGAACGGCAGGATCTCGCGCACGTTGGGATCGTCCACGCACAGCACCGCGATGCCGTAGAACGGCAGCCGCTGCGTGAATTCGATGAACGCCTGCTTGAGCCGGGCAAAGTCGTGCCCGTAGGTGTCCATGTGGTCGGCATCGATATTGGTGATGACCTCGATGACCGGGAACAGGTTCAGGAACGAGGCATCCGATTCGTCGGCCTCGGCCACGATGAAATCGCCGGTGCCAAGGCGCGCGTTGGCGCCGGCCGAGTTCAGCCGGCCGCCGATGACGAAGGTCGGATCGAGGCCGCCTTCGGCCAGCACCGATGCCACCAGGCTGGTGGTAGTGGTCTTGCCGTGCGTGCCGGCAATGGCCACGCCCTGCTTCAGCCGCATCAGCTCGGCCAGCATCACCGCGCGCGGCACCACCGGGATGCGCTGGCTGCGCGCGGCCAGCACTTCGGGGTTGTCGCCGCTGACCGCGGTCGACACCACCACCGCGTTGGCGCCGCTCACGTTGGCGGCGTCGTGGCCGTGCATGACGGTGGCGCCCAGCGACGCCAGGCGCCGCGTGGCGGCATTGTTGCCCACGTCCGAGCCCGAGACCTTGTATCCCAGGTTCAGCAGGACCTCGGCGATGCCGCTCATGCCGGCGCCGCCGATGCCCACGAAGTGGATGTTCTTGACGATATGCTTCATTGGATTGCTGCTTCGCTCATTTCAGTCCCTGGCCAGCTCGCTGCATACCTCGGCGACGCGCCGCGTTGCCTCAGGCCGGGCCAGTCCGCGCGCCAGGCGCGCCATGTCTTTCAGCTGCGGCCGGGTCAGCCTGGCAATGGTCTGCGCCAGGCCCTCGGCCGTCAGGTCTTTTTGCTGCACGAGCAGGGCCGCGCCCTGGCTCGACAAAAACTGTGCGTTGGTGGTCTGGTGGTCGTCCACAGCATGCGGGAACGGCACGAACAGTGCCGCCACGCCCGCCGCGGCCACTTCCGACACCGTCATCGCGCCGGCACGGCAGATCACCAGGTCGGCGTCGGCATAGGCGCGCGCCATGTCGTCGATGAACGGCAGCGTCTGCGCCGGTACCTGCGCCGCGGCGTAGTTGGCGCGCAGCGTGTCGATCTGCTTTGCGCCGGCCTGGTGCGTCACCACCGGGCGCTGGTCCTGCGGCAGCAGCGCGATGGCCTTGGGCACCACCTCGTTGAGCGCGGCGGCGCCCAGGCTGCCCCCCACCACCAGGATCCGCAGCGGGCCGTCGCGCCGGTCGTAGCGCGCCTCGGGGGCGTCCAGTTGCGCCAGCTCCGCGCGCACCGGGTTGCCGGTCCATTCGCTGCCGGGCAACGCATCGGGGAACGCGCACAGCACGCGGTCGGCCACCCGGGCCAGCACCTTGTTGGCCAGGCCGGCGATCGAGTTCTGCTCGTGCAGCACCAGCGGCCGCCCCAGCAGCGAGGCCATCATGCCGGCCGGGAAGGTGATATAGCCGCCCATGCCCAGCACCACGCTCGGACGCACCCGGCGCAGCGCGGCGATGCTCTGCCAGAACGCGCGCAGCAGGTTCAGCGGCAGCAGGAACTTGGTCACCAGCCCCTTGCCGCGCAGCCCGCCGAACTGGATGAACTCCATCGGGATGTCGTGCTTCGGCACCAGCGTGGCTTCCATGCCGGTGCGGTTGCCCAGCCAGACGATGTTCCAGCCCTGCTCGCGCAACGCGTGCGCGACCGCCAGCCCCGGGAACACATGTCCCCCGGTGCCGCCGGCCATTACGAGCAGGGTACGCGGCTGCGTCATACCTTGCCTCCGCGCATCATGACTCTGTTTTGGCTTCGGCCGCTGCGCTTAACTTCCTGCAGTCGCAGGAAGTTAGCCTTCGCCGAAATCGCGTGCTGCTGCGTTCCGGTCATACCTTCCCTCCACGCATCAGCACGCGATTTTCATAATCAATGCGCAGCAGGATCGCCAGCGCCACGCAATTCATCAGGATGCCCGAGCCGCCATAGCTGACCAGCGGCAGCGTCAGCCCCTTGGTCGGCAGCAGGCCCAGGTTCACGCCCATGTTGATAAAGGTCTGCCAGCCGATCCACACGCCGATGCCCTTGGCCACCAGGCCGGCAAAGGTGCGGTCCAGCTGCAGCGCGGTGCGGCCGATATTGAAGGCGCGCCGCACCAGCCAGTAGAACAGCACGATCACCACCAGCACGCCGATAAAGCCGAATTCCTCGCCGATCACGGCGAGGATGAAGTCGGTGTGCGCTTCGGGAAGGTAGTGCAGCTTTTCGATGCTGCCGCCCAGCCCCACGCCGGTCCACTCGCCGCGCCCGAACGCGATCAAGGAATGCGTCAGCTGGTAGGCCTTGCCCAGCGCGTTGCTCTCTTCCCATGGATTCAGGTAGGCAAAGATCCGCTCGCGCCGCCAGGGCGACGCGGTGATCAGCAGCGCGAACGCGCCCACCGCCACCCCGACCAGCCCGGCGAACAGCTTGCCGTTGATGCCGCCCAGGAACAGGATGCCCATCGCCACCGCGGCGATCACCAGGAACGCGCCCATGTCGGGCTCGAGCAGCAGCAGCAGGCCCACCACCACCACCGCCACGCCCATCGGCAGGAAGCCCTTGGACACGGTCTGCATCCACTCCTGCTTGCGTACGGTGTAGTTGGCGGCGTACAGCACCACCGCCAGCTTCATCAGCTCGGACGGCTGGAAGTTCATCACCCCCAGCGGAATCCAGCGCCGCGCGCCGTTCACGCCCTTGCCCACGAACGGCACCAGCACGATCACCAGCAGGATCAGGGCAAGGATGAAAAGCTTGGGCGCGTAGCGGTCCCATACCTTGACCGGCACCTGGAACGCGGCCAGCCCCACCGACAGCCCGATCCCCAGCGCGAACGCGTGGCGCAGCAGGAAGTGGCTTTCGCGATAGTTGGCGTAGCGCGGCGAGTCCGGCAGCGCGATCGAGGCCGAATAGACCATCACCAGGCCGAGCGCGAGCAGCACGATCGAGACCCACAGCATGGGCTGGTCGTACTCCATCATGCGCGAGCGGGTCGGCTTGACCCCCGACACCGCGTCGCGCAGGCCGCCCCAGGCATTGCCGATGGTGGCGCCGATAAATCCGCTGCGCTTGACCTGTGCGTCACTCATGGCAGGATCCCCCGGGACAGGGCCAGTTCTTCCACCGCGCCGCGGAACACCTCGGCGCGATGCACGTAGTTGCGGAACATGTCCAGGCTGGCGCACGCCGGCGACAGCAGCACCGCGTCGCCGGCCTGGGCCAGCGCGGCGGCCTGCGTCACGGCCTCTTCCAGCGTGGCGGCGTCGACCAGGCTGGCGCCGCTGCCCTGCAGCGCATCGCGCAGCTCAGGCGCGGCGCGACCGATCAGCACCACCGCGCGCGCGTACTGCGCCACCGGCGCGGCCAGCGGCGAGAAATCCTGCCCCTTGCCCTCGCCCCCGGCGATCAGCACCACGCGCTTGTCCAGACCCGACAGCGCGGCGACGGTGGCGCCCACATTGGTGCCCTTGCTGTCGTCGAAATACTCGACGTCGTCGATGGTGGCGACCCACTCGACGCGGTGCGGCTCGCCGCGGTATTCGCGCAGGCCATGCAGCAGCGCGTTCAGCGGCAAGTCGATGGCACGGCACAGCGCCAGCGCGGCCATCGCGTTGGTGGCGTTGTGCATGCCGCGGATATGCAGCGCATCGGCCGGCATCAGGCGCTTGTGGCGCACCGGCACCGCTTCCGGCGCCGCCTCGGCCGCGGCCTTGCGGCGGCGCGGCTTGCCCTCCCCTTCCGCGTCGGGATCGGGCTCGGCCAGCACCAGCCAGGGCATGCCGCCCTCGCGCAGGATGCCGAAGCTGCCCGGCACTTCGGGCAGGTCGATGCCGAAGGTCACCGGGGTCGAGCCCGGGCGTGCCATGTCCAGCGTCAGGCGGTCGTTGCGGTTCAGCACCTGCACGCACGCGTGGCCGGCCGGGCCGAAGATGCGAGCCTTGGACGCGGCATAGGCTTCCATCGAGCCGTGCCAGTCGAGGTGGTCCTGCGTCACGTTGAGCACGGTGGCGGCATGCGGCGCCAGCGTATGGGTGGTTTCCAGCTGGAAGCTCGACAGCTCCAGCACCCACACCTCGGGCAGCGATGCCGAGGCGATGCAGGCCGACAGCTTGTCCAGCGCCGACGGGCTGATATTGCCCGCCACCGCCACGCTCTTGCCGGCGCGCTCGACCAGGCGGCCGGTCAGCGCGGTGGTGGTGGTCTTGCCGTTGGTGCCGGTGATCGCCAGCAGCTTCGGCGCATAGCCGGACTCGGCTTCGAGATGGCGCAGCGCGCGCACGAACAGCTCGATCTCGCCCCACACCGGGATGCCGCGCGCCTGCGCCGCAGCCAGCAGCGCGCCGGTGGCGGCCTCCAGCGGCGACAGGCCCGGGCTGATCGCCACCAGGCCGATGCCGTCGAGCAGGCTTTCGGCGAAGGGGCCGCCGACGAATTCGGCCGAAGTCAGTTCGGCCTGCAGGAACACAAGGTTGGCGGGCGCCTCGCGCGTGTCGGCCACGCGCACCGCGCAGCCGTTCAGGCCACACCAGCGCGCCATGGCCAGCCCCGACTCGCCGAGGCCCAGTACCAGCACATGAGGTTTTTGCAGCTCGCCAAACACTTCGATTTCCTGCCCTTGGTTTCCTGTATCTATATAAAGCGCGCCGCGGGCCTTACCCCCGGCGCAACCATCAACGCAGCTTCAGCGTCGACAACCCGATCAGCACCAGCAGCATGGTGATGATCCAGAAGCGCACCGTGACCTGCGTTTCCTTCCAGCCGCCGAGCTCGAAATGGTGATGCAGCGGCGCCATCCGGAACAGCCGCCTGCCCTCGCCATAGCGGCGCTTGGTGATCTTGAACCACGTGACCTGCGCCATCACCGACAGCGTTTCCACCACGAAGATGCCGCCCATCACGAACAGCACGATCTCCTGGCGCACGATCACCGCCACCGTGCCCAGCGCGCCACCCAGCGCCAGCGCGCCCACGTCGCCCATGAACACCTGCGCCGGGTGCGCGTTGAACCAGAGGAAGGCCAGCCCGGCCCCGCCCAGCGCCGAGCAGAAGATCAGCAGCTCGCCCGCGCCCGGGATATGCGGGAACAGCAGGTACTTGCTGTAGACCGCATTGCCCATCACGTAGGCAAACACGCCCAGGCCGCCGCCGACCAGCACCACCGGCATGATCACCAGGCCGTCCAGGCCGTCGGTCAGGTTGACGGCATTGCTCGAGCCCACGATCACCAGGTAGGTCAGCACGATGAAGCCGGCCACGCCCAGCGGATAGCTGATCTCCTTGAAGAAAGGCACGATCAGGTTGGACTTGTACGGCATGTCCAGCGACAGCCCGCCCTCGACCCAGTTCAGGAACAGCTCCCAGACCCGCACGTTGCTGCTCTCGGACACCGAGAACGCCAGGTAGACCGCGGCCACCAGGCCGATCAGCGTCTGCCAGAAAAACTTCTCGCGGCTCGACATGCCGCGCGGGTCGCGATACACCACCTTGCGGTAGTCGTCGACCCAGCCGATCGCGCCATAGCCGAAGGTGACCAGCATCACCACCCAGATAAAGCGGTTGCCCCAGTCGCACCACAGCAGCGTCGATACCGCGATCGACACCAGCACCAGCACGCCGCCCATGGTCGGCGTGCCGGACTTGACCAGGTGCGTCTGCGGGCCGATGGTGCGCACCGCCTGGCCGACCTTCAGCTCGGTCAGCTTGCGGATCACCCACGGCCCGAACGCCAGGCCGATCACCAGCGCGGTGACGTTGGCCATCACCGCGCGGAAAGTCAGATAGTTGACGACCCGGAGGAAGCTGTAGTCGTTTTGCAGCCACTGGGCCAGAGCCAATAACATCGTGTTGTCTTATTTAGTGTGCGGAAGTGTCTGCGACCAGCGCCGCGACCATCCGTTCCATGCGCATGAAGCGCGATCCCTTCACCAGCACGGCGCCCGCTTGCGCCACCATGCCCCCGCTGTCTTCCTCCAAGGCCTTTGCCAGGTCTTGCGCGCTGCCGAAATGGCGGCCGTTGGCGCCGAACGCCTGCACCGCGTGCAGCGCCAGATCGCCGGTGGCCCACAGCACGTCGATGCCGCGCGCCTGGGCGTAGGCACCGATCTCTTCGTGGAACGCCGGCCCCTGGTCGCCCACTTCGCCCATATCGCCCAGCACCAGCACGCGCGGCGCGGCAAAGCCGGCCAGCACATCGATGGCGGCGCGCATCGAGTCGGGGTTGGCGTTGTAGGTGTCGTCGATCACCACGGTGCCGGCCGGCGTGTACTTGACCTGCAGCCGCCCCTTCACGGGCTTGAACTCCGCCAGGCCCGCCTGGATGGCCGGCACGTGCACGCCCGCGGCGAGCGCGCAGGCGATCGCCGCCAGCGCGTTGCGCACGTTGTGCTCGCCCAGCAGCGCCAGCCGCACCTCGAAGGCATGGCCCGGCGCGCGCACCTTCATCACGTGCACGCCGTCGACCAGTTCCACGGTGGCATGCACGTCGGCCTGCTGCGAGGTGCCGAACGACAGCACGCGGCGCGTGCCCGCGGCCGCGCGCCACACCGGGGCGTAGGCGCCGCCGCTTTCCGCGTCGAGCGGGAATACCGCCACGCCGTCGGCAGGCAGCGCCGCGATCGCGGCGGCGTGCTCGTGTGCCACCGCTTCCACGCTGACCATGAACTCCTGGTGCTCGCGCTGCGCGTTGGTGATCACCGCCACGGTGGGCTGGGCGATGCCGGCCAGGTAGACCGTCTCGCCCGGATGGTTCATGCCGAGTTCCAGCACCGCCAGCCTGTGCGTGGCGCGCAGGCGCAGCACCGTCAGCGGCAGCCCGATATCATTGTTCAGGTTGCCGCCGGTGGCCAGGCGCTGGTCCTCGCCGACGGCCGCGGCGAAGATCGCCGCAATCATTTCCTTGACCGTGGTCTTGCCATTGCTGCCGGTCACCGCCACCGCCGGCAGCGTGAACTGGCGGCGCCAGCCGGCACCGAGCTCGCCCAGCGCAATGCGCGTGTCCGGCGCGACAATGGCCGGCACCCCGGCATCGACCTCGCGGCTCACCAGCACCGCGGCGGCGCCGCGCGCGACCACGTCGGCAATGAAGTCGTGCGCGTCGAAGCGCTCGCCGCGCAGCGCCACGAACAGGTCGCCGGGCGCGACGCTGCGGCTGTCGGTATGCACGCGCGCGAACGGCACGGCGCCGTCGCCGCAAATGCGCGCGCCGGCGATCCAGCCGGCGGCCTGTTGCAAGGTGGTCATGGTGGTCTGGCTCATGCCGATACTCCGCGCGTGGCCAGTGCCAGCCGTACGTGTTCGCGATCCGAGAACGGCCGCTTGCGGCCCTGGATCTCCTGGGTGGCCTCGTGGCCCTTGCCCGCCACCAGCACCACGTCGGCCGGCGCCGCGTGGCGCACGGCGTAGAGGATGGCGGCGGCGCGGTCTTCGATCTGGCGCCCGCGCGCGCGCTCGGCCATGCCGTCGGCAATCGCGTCGAGGATGTCCTGCGGGTCTTCGCTGCGCGGGTTGTCGCTGGTCAGCACGATTTCGTCGGCCAGGCGCTCGGCCACGGCGCCCATCAGCGGGCGCTTGATCGGATCGCGGTCGCCGCCGCAGCCGAACACGCACCACAGGCGGCCGTTGCGCGCCTGCGCCACCGGGCGCAGCGCGGCCAGCGTCTGCTCGAGCGCGTCGGGGGTGTGGGCATAGTCGACCACCGCCAGCGGCGCCTGCGCGGCGTCGTGGCCACTGCCTGCACCGAACAGCTCCATGCGTCCTTCCACCGGTGCGAGCGCCCGCAGCGCGGCGATCGCCGCGTCCCATGCCACGCCGTTGGCCAGCGCGGCGCCCAGCACCGCCAGCAGGTTGCTGACGTTGAAGGCGCCGATCATCGGCGTCGCCATCTCGGCGTGGCCGAAGCTGCCGTCGATATGGAAGGCGGTGCCGGTGGCGGTGGCGCGCACATTGGTGGCGCGCAGCCATGCGCCGCGCGGGCCGCGCACCGTGGCGGCGGCGGGGCCGTCGATGCCGTATTCGATCACGTGCGGCGCGGCCACGGCGGCGGCGTCGGCCGCCAGCAGGCGCTGGCCCATGCCGTCGTCGCGGTTGATCACCGCGCTGCGCAGGCCGTCCCAGCGGAACAGGCGCGCCTTGGCGGCCTCGTACTCGGCCATCGAGCCGTGGTAGTCGAGGTGGTCCTGGGTCAGGTTGGTCAGCACCGCCACCGTGAAATGCGTGCCCGCCACGCGTTCCTGCTCGAGGCCGTGCGAGGACACTTCCATCGCCACGGCGCGCGCGCCGTTATCGTGCAGCGTGGCCAGGCTGGCCTGCAGCTGCACCGCGTCGGGCGTGGTGAAGCCGGTGGCCTGCAGCGCATCGGGAAAGCCGGTGCCGAGCGTGCCGATGGTCGCGCAGCGCGTGCCGGCGGCCTGCAGCACCCGCGCCAGCCACTGGCTGCACGAGGTCTTGCCGTTGGTGCCGGTGATGCCGGTCACCGCCAGGCCGCGCGCCGGGTTGCCGTGCCAGCCGGCGGCGATCGGGCCGGCCAGCTGGTGCAGGCGGCTCACGGCCAGGTGCGGCACGGCATCGCCAAAGGGCCAGTCGAAGCCGTCGGCCTCGTAGACCACGGCGCCGGCGCCGGCGGCGATCGCCTGGGCGATATAGGGGCGGCCATCGGTGGCCAAGCGGTCGTTGCCCAGCACGTAGGCGAAGAACACATCGCCGCGCGCCAGGCGCCGGGTATCGCCGCTCAGCTGCGCCGCGGCGGCCACGTTGGTACGCAGCCAGGCCAGCGCGTTGCTGGCCTGGGCGGTGACCTCGAGGGGGAGCAGGGGCTTGGCCGTCATCGGGTCGATCTCATTGGGTCGAACTCCACGGTTCGCTTTCCTGCACCTTGTCGCTGACCACCAGCTGGCGGATCGGCGAATCGGGCTGGACGTTCAGCGCGCGCAGCGTGCCGCCGGTGATGGCCGCGAACGCGGGGCCGGCCACCAGGCCGCCGTAGTGGCTGCCGGCGGTGGGCTCGTCCACGCTGACGGCGACGATGATGCGCGGGTTCGACATCGGCGCCAGGCCGATGAACGAGGCGCGGTACTTGCTGCGGTTGTAGCCGCGTCCTTCATGCTTGTAGGCGGTGCCGGTCTTGCCGCCGACGCGGTAGCCCATCACCTGCGCCTCGGGCGCGGTGCCGCCGGGCGCGGTCACGGTTTCCATCATCGCGCGCACGTCGCGCGCCACCTGCGGCGACAGGATGCGCTCGCCGGTGGCGGGGCCGTTGGTACGGAACATCGTCACCGGGATCAGCTCGCCGTCATGCGCGAAGATGGTGTAGGCATGCGCCATCTGGAACAGCGACACCGACAGGCCGTAGCCGTACGACATGGTGGCCTGCTCGATCGGGCGCCAGCTCTTGTACGGGCGCACGCGCCCGGCCACCGCGCCGGGGAAGCCGATCTTGGGCGCCTGCCCGAGGCCGATGCTGGTGTACATGTCCCACATTTCCTGCGGCTTCATCATCATCGCGATCTTGGTCGTGCCGATGTTGGACGACTTCTGGATCACGCCGGTGACGGTGAGCGCGCCATAGTTGTGGGTGTCGGTGATGGTGGCGCCTTCGAAGTTGTACTTGCCGGTGGTGGCGATCACCGTCGACGGCGACACGCGCTTGAGCTGCAGCGCCAGCCCCACCGTGATCGGCTTCATCATCGAGCCCGGCTCGAAGGTGTCGGTCAGCACGCGGTTGCGCAGCTGTTCGCCCGACAGCCGGGTGCGGTCGTTGGGGTTGTAGGTGGGCCAGTTGGCCAGCGCCAGCACTTCGCCGGTCTGGGCGTCGAGCACCACCGCGCTGGCGGCCTTGGCCTTGTGCTTGTCGACCACGGCCTTGAGTTCGTTGTAGGCCAGGTACTGGATCTTGGCGTCGATCGACAGCTGGATGTCCTCGCCGTCGCGCGGGGTCTTGAGCACGCCGATGTCCTCGACCACGCGGCCGAGCCGGTCCTTGATCACCTGGCGCGCGCCGGCGCGGCCGGCCAGGCCGCTCTCGCGCGCCAGCTCGACGCCTTCCTGGCCGCGATCCTCGACGTTGGTGAAGCCGACGATATGCGCCATCGCCTCCCCTTCCGGGTAGAAGCGCTTGTATTCGCGGGTCTGGTGGATGCCGTCGATCTTCAGCGCGGCGATCTTGTCGGCGACGTCGGGCAGCACCTGGCGCTTCAGGTAGACAAAGCCCTTGTCCTCGGACAGCTTCTTGCCCAGGTCCTTCTCGGACATGCCGAGCAGCCTGGCCAGCTGACGGATCTTGCCGGCCTCGACCTGGTTGGGCACGTCCTCGGGCACCGCCCAGATCGCCTTGACCGGCAGGCTGGTGGCCAGCACCAGGCCGTTGCGGTCGAGAATCTTGCCGCGCGTGGCCGGCAGTTCGAGCGTACGCTGGAAGCGCTTCTTGCCCTCGGCCTCGTAGAACTGGTTGCCGGGCCCCTGGATCCACGCCGCACGCACGGCCAGCGCGACGAACGCGGCAAACATCAGGAACACCACCAGCTTGGAGCGCCACATCGGCAGGCGCAGGCCCAGCACCGGGCTGGCGGCGAACTGCCCGCTGCGCGGGCGCGAGGCGGTGCCGTTGCGGTCACGGCGGGGCGGGTTGGGGCGGGCCATGCTCATCAGCGCGCCTCCGCTGCGCTGGCCGGCGCGGACGGTGCCGGCGGCAGCACGATGCCGGACAGATACTGGGTCTTGCCGGGGTTGACCGGCGCCATCTTCAGCTGCGCGCGCGCGGCATCGGCAATGCGCGCGCTCTTGCCCAGCGCGCTCTGCTGGTATTGCAGGCGCGACCAGTCGATATCGAGCTGCCGCTCTTCCGCCTGGGCACGCTCGAGCGCGACGAACAGCGTGCGCGCCTGGTGCTGCGCGCTCACCAGCGACAGCGCGCACAGGATCAGCGCGGCCAGCAGGAAGAAGGTCAGGCGGTTCATGCGCGCGCACCTCCGCCGGCGGCCGGCACGGCAGGCGCCAGTTTCTCGGCCACGCGCATCACCGCCGAGCGCGCGCGCGGGTTGGCGGCCACCTCTTCGGCGCCCGGCTTGTAGCGGCCGAGCAGGCGCAGCGTCGGTTGCGGCAGGTCGGCCGCGCGCAGCGGCGCGCGGCGCAGCGCCGGGTCGGCATCCTGCTGGGGACGGGCGTGCGCCGCCATGAACCGCTTGACGATGCGGTCCTCCAGCGAATGGAAGCTGATCACCACCAGGCGTCCCCCTACCTGCAGCAGGTCATAAGCCGCCTTCAGCCCTCTTTCGAGGTCCTCAAGCTCTTGATTGACGTGAATCCGTAGAGCCTGAAAGGTGCGGGTCGCAGGGTCCTGACCCTTCTCGCGTGTTTTGACGGCTTTCGCCACGAGCGCGGCAAGGTCGGCAGTAGTGGCGATGGGTCCGCCATCGCCGGATTGGCTCCGGCGAGCAACAATCGCCTTTGCAATCTGTACAGCAAACCGTTCTTCCCCATAGTCTCGTATCACCCTGGCAATGTCCTGCTCATCCGCCTGCGCCAGCCACTGGGCGGCAGTGATGCCGCGCGTGGTGTCCATGCGCATGTCCAGCGGGCCCTCGAAACGAAAGGAAAACCCCCTCGCCGCCTCATCGATCTGGGGCGAGCTGATCCCCAGGTCGAGCAGCACGCCGGCGACATGGCCGCGCCCCGCCAGGCGCTCGGCCATCGCCGCAAAGCTCGCGTGCTCAATGGAGAAGCGGGCATCCTTGATGGTGCCCGCTTCTGCGATTGCTGCTGGGTCCTTGTCGAACGCAACCAGGGCCCCGTCTGGCCCCAGCCGGGCCAGTACCGCCCGGCTGTGCCCTCCCCTGCCGAAGGTGCCGTCGACATAAACCCCGTCGGGCCGCCAGACCAGCGCGTCGACGGCCTCGTCCAGCAGCACGGTGCGATGCTGCAAGGCGGGGGTTGCCGGGGTTCCGGTAGGACTCATGACCTCTTCAGAAAGAGAAATTCTTCAATGCTTCGGGCATGCCCTGCGCCATCGCCTGCTGTTCCTTGGCGGCGTAGGTTGCGGCATCCCACACTTCGAAATGGCTGCCCATGCCGAGCAGCATGACTTCCTTGTCGAGCATGGCGGCACTGCGCAGCTCCGGTGCGATCAGCACCCGGCCTGCGCCGTCCATTTCCACGTCGGCGGCGTTGCCCAGGAAGATGCGCTTCCACCAGTGCGCATCCATCGGCAGCGCTGCAATGCGCGTGCGGAAATTTTCCCACTCGGGCCGGGGAAACAGCAGCAGGCAGCCATCCGGGTGCTTGGTCAGCGTCACCCGGCCCTCGGCCTGCTGTTGCAGCGCTTCGCGATGCCGCGACGGAATCGACATCCGCCCCTTGGCATCCAGCGACAGCGCCGATGCTCCCTGAAACAAGCTAGCTCCCGGTCCACGCCGGCCCTGCGAATGGTTCGCCGGCCGGCCTGCGCGTGAATCCTTCCGTTCCGACGATGGTGAGAATCATCCCATCCCCGGGGCCCAATTTCACACAAAAATACACTTCCTCACACTATTTCCCACTTTAGAGGAAGCGATATGGGCGGTCAAGGCTGCAGGAGGGGCAGCAAACGAGATTTTTTTTAATCAGAACAATGACTTAGCGCGCACACCTCACGCACCGGAAAAGTGAATCCTTAATGAAATGAAGATCTTAGGGAGGAAAGCAGAGAAACCACCTGAGAACCACTTGCGGAAGAACTGCCGACCGCGCGGGAAAGACCTGTCCCGGCGCGCGCCCCGAGGATACAACAATTGCCCGCCAGCCCTGCTGAATTCAGGGCTGGGCGGCAGACGCCCGATCCCGCGCGGCGGACCTCAGATGCGGTAGGCGGCGGTGGTCATCACGCGCGAGGCGCCGCGCATCAGCGCCCGCACCGGCGCGGGCAGGGGCATGCCGCCGGCCTCGCGCGCGGCGTCGCCATGGCGGATCTCGTCGTCGCGCATCTGCTCGAGGATGGCGCGCGAGCGCCCGTCGGACTCGGGCAGGCGGTCCAGGTGCCCGCCGAGGTGGTGCTCGACCTGGCGCTCGGTCTCGGCAACGAAGCCCAGGCTGACGCGATCGCCCGCGCGGCCTGCGACCCAGCCGATGGCGAAGGCGCCGGCGTACCAGAGCGGATTGAGCAGGCTCGGACGCGAGCCCAGCTCGCGCAGGCGCTCGGCGCACCAGGCCAGATGGTCTTCCTCTTCGCGCGCGGCGGCGTCCATCTGCGCGCGCACCGCGCCGTTGCGCGCGGTCAGCTTCTGCGCCTGGTACAGGGCCTGGGCGCAGACCTCGCCGACATGGTTGATGCGCATCAGGCCGGCCACATGGCGGCGCTCGTCGGCGCTCATCTGTTCGGTGTCAGGCGCCAGCCGGTCAGCCGGGTTGGCGCGCGCCGAGCGCGTGGCGCCGGCAATGGCGCGCAGGGCCACGTCGAATTCTTTGATCAGGGTATCCATGTCGCAGAGGCGGTTGGAATCGGTGCCCGGGCCAGCCCCCGCCAGGGTACGGTGCGCGGCCGCGGTGCGGCATGGCGGGGCACGGCGGGGCGCCATCGGGATTACCCGTATTGTAGCTTGCCTCTAATCGCCGCCAGCCCGCATCCCGCCTTGCATTGATACGCCCGGCTACTCAGAAACCCTGAGTTGTTAAAACAAGACAAGGGGTTGGGCCCCAATGGTGAACGAAAAGTTGTTTGTTACAGTACTTCGCAACTTCCAAGGAAGTTTGACGCACGGGAGATGGAGACCATCAGGAGGTTCTCCCGCGCCGTCACCAATAATTCTTACAGTGGAGATCAACGAGCATGAAGAAATCGCTTCTGGCGCTGGCAGCGCTTGGCGCATTTGCTGGGGCGGCGCAGGCCCAATCGAGCGTGACCCTGTACGGTGTGGTCGATGCCAACATCGAATACGTGAGCAACATGTCCAGCGTCACGCCGTCGCTCGCCAACGGCCTGGCCGTCGGCCCGGCGGAAAACGTCTTCCGGCTGACCTCGGGCGGCCTGTCCGGTTCGCGTTGGGGCCTGCGCGGCGTGGAAGACCTTGGCAGCGGCATGAAGGCGCTGTTCGTGCTCGAAAGCGGTTTCGGTCTCGATGATGGCAGGTCCCAGCAAGGCGGCCGCCTGTTCGGTCGTCAGGCTTATGTCGGCCTGGAAAGCGCCCAGGTTGGCCGTTTCACCTTCGGTCGCCAGTACACCACGCTGTTCGACATGATGGCCAACTTCTCGCCGACCGGCTACGCCACCCAGTATGAGCCGGTGGTGGCGCAGCTGGGCCTGAACTTCCGCTCGGACAACACCGCCAAGTACACCGGCAAGTTCGGCCCGGTCACGGCGATCGCCCACTGGTCGTTCGGCAACGGCGTTGCCGGCGGCGGCGAGGTCCCGGGCCAGTTCCGCCGCGACACCGGCTACGGTGCCGGCCTGGCGTGGGCAGCAGGTCCGTTCGGCATTTCGGCGGCCTACGACCAGTACAACCCGACCCTGAACGCCGCCGGCGGCACCGGCGACTTCAAGAAGGCGGCCGTCGCCGCCAGCTACGCCTTCGGCCCGGCCAAGCTGATGGCCGGCTACCGTTGGGGCATGAACAAGGCCGCCAACGACAACACCATCCTGAAGGACAACTACTACTGGGTCGGTGCCAACTACCAGGTCACCCCGGCGCTGGGCCTGACGCTCGCCTACTTCTACGACGACGTCAAGAACCTGAACCTGGCCGCAACCGGGACCACCAACAACATCAAGAACCCCTGGCAGATCTCGTTCGTCGCCGACTACAACCTGTCCAAGCGCACCGACGTGTACCTGACCACCGCCTACGCGAAGAACGCCGGCGTCAACTTCGACACCTCGGCCATCAGCTTCGCCAACGGCTACTTCCTGGGCACCGGCAAGGACAACATGGTCGGCGTCGCGCTGGGCATCCGCCACAAGTTCTGATCCGCCTGATCCGCCTTTCCGGGCCGATCCTGCAAGGCACCTTCGGGTGCCTTTTTTCATGGGCCGGCACGGCGCGCGAACGCCATAGGGCATCACCTCATCGGCGCCGCCGCGGGTGCCGACTAGAATGCACTGACCATACGCACCGTGGACTATCCAGCGGGCCACACCAGGAGACCAAGCATGCAACCCACTCGCCGGCGCGTCGTTGCGCTGCTGCTGTCCGCCAGCCTCGGCGCGCTTGCCAGCCAGCCGGCGCTGGCCGCCGACCCGTATCCGGCCAAGCCGATCCGCCTGGTGGTGCCCTTCGCTGCCGGCGGTACCACCGACATCCTGGCGCGCGCGGTGGCGGCCGAACTGGGCAAGCTGCCCGGCTGGAACGTGGTGGTCGACAACAAGCCCGGCGCCGGCGGCAATATCGGCGCCGACATCGTCGCCAAGGCCGCGCCTGACGGCTACACGCTGCTGATGGGCACGGTCGGTACCCATGGCATCAACCAGTCGCTGTACGGCAAGCTGCCGTTCGACCCGATCAAGGACTTCGCGCCGATCACCGAGGTGGCGGCGGTGCCCAACGTGCTGGTGCTCAATCCTGCGTTTGCGCAGCAGAACAAGATCGACAGCGTCAAGGACCTGATCGCCTATGCGCGCGCCAACCCCGGCAAGATCAACATGGCCTCGAGCGGCAACGGCACCTCGATCCACCTGGCCGGCGAGCTGTTCAAGACGCAAACCCGGACCTTCATGGTGCACTTCCCGTACAAGGGCAGCGGTCCCGCGCTGACCGACCTGGCGGGCGGCACCATGCAGGTGATGTTCGACAACCTGCCGTCGTCGATGGCGCTGATCAAGAGCGGCAAGCTCAAGGCGCTGGCGGTGACCAGCGCCAAACCGTCGCCGGCGCTGCCGGGCGTGCCGACCATCGCCCAGGCGGCCGGCCTGCCGCAATACGAGGCCAGTTCCTGGTTCGGCATGCTGGCGCCGGCGGGCACGCCGCCGGAGGTGATCCAGCGCATCCAGCAGGAAGTGGCCAAGGCGCTGGGCGCCCCGGCCGTGCGCGAGCGGCTGCAGGCGCAGGGCGCCGAGCCGGTCGGCAACACGCCCGAGCAGTTCGCCGCCTTCATTCGCGCCGAAACCACGAAATGGGCCAAGGTGGTCAAGGATTCGGGCGCCAAGGTGGATTGACGCCGGATCGCGCTGGATCGGCTTGAATTGATCGCCGGCAGGGCCGCTGCGCTTATCGGGTATCTATCGCGCATATACTTGAGGCATCAAATGTCGGCCGCCCGCAGCGTGGGCGGCCTCGGCGGCGCTTGCCGCACACCTGCCACCCCGGGCCGCACCGAAGATGCCAAACCTGTCTCCTGCGGCCGGCGCCGAGAGCGCGCCGGTCGACCTCGAAACCCGCGCCGACCACACCGAGCACGAGGCCCTGCGGCTGTGGCTGCGGCTGCTGACCTGCACCAACCTGATCGAAGCCGATATCCGCTCGCGGCTGCGCCAGGACTTCGCCTGTACTTTGCCCCGCTTCGACCTGATGGCGCAGCTCGACCGCCACCCCGAAGGGCTCAAGATGGGCGAACTGTCGCGCCGCATGATGGTGACCGGCGGCAACGTTACGGGCATCACCGACCAGCTGCAGCAGGAAGGGCTGGTCTCGCGCGAAGCCCTGCCCACCGATCGGCGCGCCTATCTGATCCGCCTGACGCCGGCCGGGCGCGCCGCGTTCTCGCGCATGGCGCGCGCGCATGAGGACTGGATCGGGCAACTGTTCTCGGGCCTGGCCGAGACCGACCGGCGCGCCTTGTTCCGACTGCTTGGCCGGCTCAAATCCGGCCTGATCTCGCCATGAAACCGCTTGCCATCCTTACCCTGTGCGCCGTGCTGCCGGTGCTGGCCGCCTGCAGCAGCACGCCGCCGCCACCGCAGGTCACCCCGGTGAACGCCACCATCAAGCTCGGCCGCGTCACCGAAAGAGTGTTCCTGACCCGGCTGGACGTGGCCCAGGTGCCTTCCTACTACGGCGGCGGCACCAGCGTCGGCGTGGGTGCTGCCAGTGGCGGCCACGGCGGCGGGGTCGGCGTGGGCTTCGCCTTCGACCTGAGCCGGCTGTTCAACAAGCCGGCGCCGGTGCAGCAGGTGGACCTGTTCCAGTACAAGGTGCGCACGCTGGACGGCGCGATGGTATCGGCCAACGCGCCGGCGGCACCGGGGCTGGAGCCGGGCGCCTGCGTGCGCGTGATCTACCCCGACGGCGGCCAGGAGGCGCGCCTGGCGCCGTCGAACGAGTGCTGAGCCTGAATGGCCCCGCCTGAACGCACAACGGCCTCCGAGGAGGCCGTTGTCGTTTGCCGTGGCGGGAGGACCGCGATCAGGCTGCCGCGCGGCTGTCGCGCAGTTCGCGGCGCAGGATCTTGCCGACGTTGGTCTTCGGCAACTCGGTGCGGAACTCGACGTACTTGGGCCGCTTGTAGCCGGTCAGGCGCTCCTTGCAGAATTCGATCACGTCGGCCTCGGTCAGCGCCGGGTCCTTCTTCACCACGAACAGCTTGACCACCTCGCCCGAGTGCGTGTCCGGCACGCCGACCGCCGCCACTTCGAGCACGCCCGGGCATTCCGCCACCACGCCTTCGACTTCGTTCGGATAGACGTTGAAGCCCGACACCAGGATCATGTCCTTCTTGCGGTCGACGATCTTCGTGTAGCCGCGCTCGTCCATCACGCCGATGTCGCCGGTCTTGAAGAACCCGTCCGCGCTCATGACCTTGGCGGTCTCGTCCGGGCGGTTCCAGTAGCCGGCCATCACCTGCGGGCCGCGGATGCAGATCTCGCCGGGCTGGCCCAGCGGCACGTCGTTGCCGTCGTCGTCGCGGATCACGACTTCGGTCGACGGCAGCGGCATGCCGATGGTGCCCGAGAACGCATCGGTGTCGGTCGGGTTGCAGGTGGCCGACGGCGAGGTCTCGGACAGGCCGTAGCCCTCGATGATGGGGCAGCCGGTCTTGGCCAGCCATTGCTTGGCCACCGCCTCCTGCACCGCCATGCCGCCGCCGTTGGCGACGCGCAGGCCGGAGAAGTCGACCTTGCCGATCTCCGGGTTGTTGAGCAGCGCGTTGTACAGCGTGTTGACGGCCGGGAACATGTTGAACTTGTACTTCTGCAGTTCCTTGATGAAGCCCGGGATGTCGCGCGGATTCGGGATCAGCACGCTGGTACCGCCGCTGCGCATGCCCAGCAGGCAGCAGACCGTCAGCGCGAAGATGTGGTACAGCGGCAGCGCCGTGATGGTGATGGGCTGGTCGATATGGGCGCCCTTGTTCAGCGCCGGCTGCATCCATGCCTCGGACTGCAGCACGTTGGCGACC
Organism: Cupriavidus phytorum; assembly: GCF_003254285.1. Lineage (NCBI taxonomy): Bacteria > Pseudomonadati > Pseudomonadota > Betaproteobacteria > Burkholderiales > Burkholderiaceae > Cupriavidus > Cupriavidus phytorum. The sequence continues at coordinate 16,214 of NZ_QKZN01000004.1, read as the reverse complement.
ACGTTCCGGTGCAGCAGCACCGCGCCCTTGGACACCCCCGTGGTGCCGCCGGTGTACTGCAGGAAGGCGATGTCGTCGGGGCCGGTGGTGGCCGGCTGCAGCGCCAGCTTGCGGCCTTCGGCCAGCACGCTGTTGAAGCGCACGCAGTTGGGCAGTTCCCATGCCGGCACCATCTTCTTGACGTTGCGCACGACGAAATTGACGATCGCGCCCTTCAGCCCGCCCAGCATGTCGCCCATACTGGCCACCACCACGTGCTTGACCGGGGTCCGGGGCAGCACCTGCTGCAGTGTCGCGGCGAAGTTCTCCAGGATCACGATGGCTTCGGCGCCGCTGTCCTTGAGCTGGTGCTCGAGCTCGCGCGGGGTATAGAGCGGGTTGACGTTGACCACCACGAATCCCGCGCGCAGCACCGCGGCCAGCACCACCGGGTATTGCAGCACGTTGGGCATCATGATCGCCACGCGCGCGCCGGGACGCAGCCCGCGCGACTGCAGCCATGCGGCAAAATGGGTCGAGAGCCGGTCCAGTTCACCGTAGGTGATGGCCTTGTCCATGCAGATAAAGGCCTTGCGGTCGGCATAGCTGTGGAAAGACGCCTCGAGCAGCGCAGCGAGCGAGCGGAACTGGCTGGCATCGATCTCGGCAGGCACGCCGGCCGGGTAGTGTTTCAGCCAAATTCTTTCCATAGCACCGTCTCCTGAATTTCTGAATGGTCGTTCGATTTTTCCGAGATGCTAAACGTGCGCCCCGGTTAAAACAACAACTTAGACGAAGTCCTCAGGGGCGTCCGCCTATCCTTTGCACCCATGGCGAGCATTATGCGCCACCGATCGGACATAGGCAGCGGGATAACCCCTAGGTGCCCGCGCCGCGCTCAACCGTCGCTGGGCAGCACCAGCTTCATCATGCTGGCTGCGAGTTCCTGCGCCAGGATTTCAGGGTCGGTGCGCCCGGGTTCGTGCCAGGTGTAAAGGAACCCGACCACACTGCCGATCGCATGCGCGGTCACGCGCGCGTCGCCAAAGGCGAACACGCCTTCGCGCTTGCCTTCCTCCAGTAGCGCATAGAGGTCGCGATAGAAATCCCGTGCCATGCTGTCGAGCCATGACACGGTGTCCGGGCGCAGGTACTGCCGGTCGCGGAAGCTCAGCGTGGCCGGCACGTGGCAAGCGATGCAGCGCCGCGCCATCTCCAGCAGGCAGGCATGCAGGCGGGGCTGCACGGGTTGCGCCGGGTCCGCGGTCTCGCGGATCACGGGCAGGCAGGTCTGGGCCGACTCGCGGCACAGGATGTCGAAGATCTCGTACTTGTCGGTGAAGTAGTAGTAGACCGCCGGCTTGGTCACGCCCAGCGCGCGGCACAGGTCGTTCATGGTCATGCCGGGGTAGCCCTTGCTGTAGAACAGCTGCGCGGCGGTATCGAGGATCTGCCGGCGGCGCGCCTCCTGGCGCTCGGCGATATGCGCGCGGGCCGGCTGGGGCTCCGTGGGCGCGCCCGACGGCGGGGCCAGCGGTTCGGATCTGGGAGCAATCGACATGACGGCATTCTCGCACGCGGCGCGGGGAGCGCAGCACCGTGGTTTCCCGCCCAGGGACTGCCTGCGGCCTAGTTGACGGCGGCCTTGGCGCCCGCGGTCAGCGTGTCGGTGCGGGTCGCCGGCGGCGCCAGCCGGCGCAATGCCGCCTCGCGCTCGCGCGCGGGCAGCGCGCCGATGCGGCGCGCCTCGTCGTAGAAGCGCTGCCAGTCGCCGTCGCAGCGCGCCAGCAACGCGGTAAACGCCGGCACCCATTGCTGGTAGGTCGCCACCGCGGCCAGGTGGGCGTTGGTCAGCGGCTGGTCGAACCAGCGGTCATAGCCGCTGTAGCCGCCCCACTCCGCGCGCAGCCGGGCATAGCCGGCGCGCAGGTCGGCAAAGATCTTCGCCTTGCCCTCGCGCTTGGCGGCGTCGTCGAGGGGGGTCTGGTACAGCGCCACCAGCCGGTCGCGCGTGCCCAGCAGCAGCGCGCGGAACTGCTGGCGCCGGGCATCGTACTGGCGATAGCTGGTACGCGCGTCCTCCGACGCATCCTGGTCCAGCCAGCGCTCCACGCCGGCCGCTTCGACCGCGGTGGCGAAGGACTCGTTGAACGCGGTGTCGTTGCGCACGTACACCACCTGGTGCGCCAGTTCATGAAAGATCAGCCGCGCCAGCTCGCCCTCGGGCAGGTAGACGAAAGTGTTGAGCAGCGGGTCGTCGAAATAGCCCAGCGTCGAATAGGCGGGGACGCCGGCCACATAGGTCTCGAGCCCGTCGCGGCGCAGGCCTTGCGCGTACTGCTCGGCGTCGGACTGGGCGTAGTAGCCGCGGTAGCTGATGCAGCCGACGATGGGGAAGCACCACTTGCGCAGCTCCATCGACAGCTCCGGCGTGGCGAACACGCTCCACACCACATAGGGCCGGTGCAGGTTGGCGTAGCGGCGGTAGCTGCCGTTGTCGGGCAGCTTCAGCTCGCGCGAGGCGAAGTCGCGCATGCGGCCGGCCAGCGCCAGCCGCTGGGCCAGGCGCGCATCGTTGGCGTCGCGCGCGCTGGCGATCGCGTCGGTCAGCGGCTGCGCCTGGGCCATCACGCCAAGATGGCCGCCGATCGACTGCGCGTAGTAGCCGACCGCCTCGCATCCCGCCGTCAGCAGCACCAGGGCCGACAGCGCCGCCGCCCCAACGAGTGCCGCCCAGCCGCGGCGGGCGCGCGGCCGCGTCATGCCGCCTCGACTGCCCCTTGCGCGCAGGCTTCGACCTGCACCAGGCAGTCGTAGAACACCGGCGCGCGGCCCAGGTCGGTCAGGCGCTGGCTGGTCAGCTCATTGGCGTTCTTGCCGTCGGATGCAAGCTTCTTCCACCAGATCGACAGCCCCACCACCAGGCCGCGCCGGGCGCGATCGGTCACGCGCGCGCGCGCCACCATGCTGCCGCGGTCATTGAAGGCCCGCACCAGCGCGCCGTGCACGATGCCGCGCTCCGCGGCGTCGGCCGGATGGATGTCCAGGTGCGGCTCGCCCTCGGTGGCGCGCAGGCTGTCGACGTTGACGAACGAGCTGTTAAGGAAATTGCGCGCCGGCGGCGAGATCATCGCCAGCGGATAGCGTGCCGCCAGTTCCGGCGCGGTCTGCGGCGCTTCATACTGCGGCACGTAGTCGGGCAGCGGGTCGAAGCCGTCGCGCGCCATCGGCTCGGAATAGAACTGGCACTTGCCCGATGCCGTGGGGAAGCCGCCCTCGGCGAACGGCGCCGCCGGCAGCGCCAGCTTCTGCCAGCCCTGCGCTTTCAGCGACTCCCAGCTGATGCCGGCCGCGCGCGCATCGTCCGGCAGGATCGCCTGCGCGGCGATGGCCTCGTCGCTGTCGGCAAAGCAGGCCTCGGTAAAGCCCATGCGCTGCGCCAGCCGGCGGAAGATCTCGGTGTTGGGCAGGGCCTCGCCCAGCGGCGCGATGGCGGCGTTGTTGGCCAGGAAGTAGGTATGGCCGTAGGCCTTGTGCACGTCGGTATGCTCGAGCTGCGTGGTCGCGGGCAGGATGATGTCGGCATAGTCGGCGGTGTCGGTGCGGAAATGCTCGAGCACCACCGTGAACAGGTCCTCGCGCGCGAAGCCCGCGGCGACCCTGCCGGACTCCGGCGCCACCGCGACCGGGTTGCTGTTGTAGACCACCACCGCCTCGATGCGCGGCGCGCCGGGCGCACCCTCGGCCAGCAGGGCATCGCCGATGGTGCTCATGTTGACCAGGCGCGGCAGTTGTTGCGGCCATCCCGGCAGCAGGTCCGGCCGCTGCAGCGCGGCTTCGTTGATCGGGAAGAAACCCGAGGTCGACAACTGCAGCCCACCCGCCGGATGGCGCCACGCGCCCACCAGCGATGGCAGGCACGCCACCGCGCGCACCGCCTGGCCGCCGCCGTGCACGCGCTGCATGCCGTAGTTCAGCCGGATCGCCACCGGCTGGCGCTCGCGCACCGCGAGCTGGCCGTAGAGTCCGGCCAGCCATTCGATGTCCTCGACCGGGATGCCGCAGATCCCGGCGGCGCGCGCCGGCGGATAGGCCTGCGCGCGCTCGCGCAACGCCTCGAAGCCAACCGTGTGGCGTTCGATGTAGTCGTGGTCGAGCAGTCCGTCGCGGATCAGCACGTGGATCATCGCCAGCGCCAGCGCGCCGTCGGTGCCGGGCATCGGCGCGATATGGCGGTGGCACTTCTCGGCGCTGAGCGAGCGGTACGGGTCGATCGCCACCAGCGTGGCGCCGCGCCGCTTGGCCTCCTGCGCGCGGGTCCAGAAGTGCAGGTTGGAGGCAATCGGGTTGCCGCCCCAGATGATCACCAGCCTGGCATCGACCACGTGCTCCATGTCCATGCCCACGCTGGCGCCGTAGGTGTAGCGCAGCGCGGTGGCGCCGGCGCTGGCGCAGATGGTGCGGTCCAGCCGCGACGCACCCAGCTTGTTGAAGAAGCGCGCGGCCATGCTCTCGCCCTGCACCAGCCCCATGGTGCCGGCATAGCTGTACGGCACGATCGCCTGCGGATCGCGTGCGGCGATCGCCTGCAGGCGGGTGGCGATGGTATCGAGCGCCTCATCCCACGAGATCGGCGCGAACTTGCCCTCGCCTTTCTTGCCGACGCGCTTCATCGGCGTCAGCAGGCGGTCCGGGTGGTAGGTTCGCTCGGTGTAGCGCGACACCTTGGTGCAGAGCACCCCCTGCGTGCCGGGATGGTCGGGGTCGCCCGCTACCTTGACGGCGCGGCCGTCCTCGACGGTGACGAGCAAGGCACAAGTATCGGGGCAGTCATGCGGGCAGGCGGCGCGGACGATGCGGGAAGCCATGGGGTCTCCGGGCGGGGCTGTGTTGTTTTCGTTCGGTCGTACGGAACGGGAGATGCCGGCGCAGGCCGCGGATAGCAGCGCCTGCGTCGCGCCGGCCGGCGGCGCATCCCCCGGGCGTGCGGGGCGACGGCGGGGAGTATCTCGTCCCGATTGTATTCGATTATGATGTGCCGGCGCGCTCGCGGCACAGACCGGGACGCGCACCATGCCGCACGATCCAGCAGCTCGCCGGCGCAGACCGGCCAACGCGGCGAACGGGTAACCGAACCATCATTCGCGGGGGGTTTATGTCTTTCCGATCCGGGGTCAATGGCCGGCTTGCCGGCCTGCTGGTGGCGTGCGCCATCGGCACGGGCGGCGCGTCCTGCGCCGTCTTGGCGGCGAACACCGCAACCACTACTGCCACATCCGAGCAAGGCGTCACCGCCGACACCATCCTGCTGGGCCAGTCCGCCGCGCTGACGGGCCCGACCGCCGTACTCGGCAAGCAGATGAACTCGGGCGCGCGGCTGTATTTCGACCACATCAACCAGCAGGGCGGCATCCACGGGCGGAAGATCCGGCTCGAGGCGCTGGACGACTACTACGAACCCGAACCGGCGGCCAAGAACACGAAGAAGCTGATCGAAGAGGATCGCGTCTTTGCCCTGTTCGGCTATGTCGGCACGCCCACCAGCCAGGCCGCGCTGCCGCTGGCAATCCAGGCCCGGGTGCCGTTCTTCGGTCCGTACACCGGCGCGCAGTCGCTGCGCGAGCCGCGCAGCCGCTATGTGTTCCATGTGCGCGCCGGCTACAACGAGGAAACCGCGGCCATCCTGCGCCAGATCCAGACCACCGGGCTCAAGCGCGTGGCCGTGGTCTACAACGAGGATGCCTACGGCAAGGCCGGCCTGGACGGGCTCGAGCGCGCGCTCAAGGCCGCGCCCGACAGTGGTGTGCAGATCGTCGCGCGCGAGCCGGTGGTGCGCAACACGACCGAGATCGGCGACGCCATGCAGGGCTCGATGAAGGCGAAGCCCGACGCGGTGGTGATGATCAGCGCCTACCGCACCGCCGGCGCGTTCGTGAAGGAAGCGCTGCGCCGCGGCTATAACGGCCAGTTCTACAACGTCTCCTTCGTCGGCACGCAGGCGCTGGCCAACGTGGTCGGCGCGCAGGGCAGCGGCGTGATCATCTCGCAGGTGATGCCCCACCCGGGCAACGCCACGCTGCCGATCGTGCGCGAATACCTGCGCCTGCTGCAGGCTGCCGGCAAGCCCAGCGAATTCGACTACGCCAGCATCGAAGGCTTCATCGCCGCCAAGACCTTCACCGAAGGCCTGCGCCGCGCGGGCAAGGACCTGACGCGCGAGAAGCTGGTGACCGCACTGGAATCGATGCGCAACTACGATCTGGGCGGGTTTATCGTCAACTTCACGCCGGAGAACCATGTCGGCTCGAAGTTCGTGGAGATGACGATCATCAATTCGAAGGGGCAGGTGATTCGGTGAGGCGCGCCCCCGCGATTTGCAAGCCCTATTTCATGTCATTCAGGTGGCATGCCGAGAACCGCAGCGGCGCAATCTCCTTGAGCAGCGGCTGCTCTACGCGGCAACGCGGCATCGCGTGCGGGCAGCGCGGATGAAAATGGCAGCCGCTTGGCGGGTGCAGCGGCGACGGAATCTCGCCGCGGATCGCGACGTAGTTCTTGCGCGCCACCTCCAGCTTGGGCGCTTCCGCCAGCAACGCCTGCGTATAGGGATGGTTGGGCGCGGCGAACACATCCTCGGTCGGCGCGGATTCGACCACCCGTCCCAGGTACATGATCACCACCCGGTCGCTGATGTGCTTGACCACGCCCAGGTCGTGGCTGATGAACAGGTAGGTCAGGTTCAGCTCTTCGCGCAGGCGCATGAACAGGTTCAGCACCTGGGCCTGGATCGACACGTCAAGCGCCGCCACCGATTCGTCGCAGACCAGGAACTCGGGCTTCACCGCGAGCGCGCGCGCAATGCCGATGCGCGCGCGCTGCCCGCCGGAGAACTGGTGCGGGAAGCGGCGCAGCACGGTCGGGTCCATGCCGACGCGAACCAGCATGTCCTCGACATAGCCCTTCTGCGCGCCGCGCCCGACCATGCCGTGCACCACCGGCGCCTCGCCGACGATGTCGAGCACGCGCAGCCGCGGGTTCAGCGAGGCATACGGATCCTGGAAGATCATCTGGATCGCCAGTTGCTTCTCGCGGCGCTTGTCGGGCGGCAGGTGGTCCAGGTTGGTGCCGCGCCACAGCCGTTCGCCCTCGGTCAGCGAGTGCAGGCCCACGGCCATGCGGCCGAGCGTGGACTTCCCGCAGCCGGATTCGCCCACCAGCCCCACCACCTCGCCGGCGCGGATGCTCAGGTCGACCCGGTCCACCGCATGCACCACCTCTTCGCGCGCATGCGCGCCGAACAGGTTGGCGATGCGCGCGGCGGCATCGAGTGACTTGACGAAGCGCTTGGACACGCCGCGCAGTTCAAGGATCGGCGCAGCGGGCGTGGCGCCTGCTTGTTCGGTCGGTTCGGCCGGTTCGGTCATCGGGCGGGATTGCAGTGCAGTGGCGTTCATGCCGCCTCCTGGTTGGCCAGCACCGGATGGAAGCAGCGCAGGCGGCGCCCGTCCGCGGCGGTTTCCAGCGGGGGTTCGGTCTTGCAGGCCGCGGTCGCATAGGGACAGCGCTCGCGGAACGAGCAGCCGCCCGGCAGGTTCAGCAGCGATGGCGTCATGCCCGGGATCTGCCGCAGCGGCGCGCCGCGCGGATTGCGCGACGGCGCCGAGCTGATCAGCCCGTGCGTGTAGGGATGCTCGGGGTGCTCCAGCACCTGGCGCACGTCGCCCGCCTCGACAATCTTGCCGGCGTACATCACGCAGACGGAATCGGCCAGCCCCGCCACCACCGACAGGTCGTGCGTGATCCAGATCAGCGCCGTGCCGGACTCGCGGCACAGGGTCTGCATCTCGTACAGGATCTGGCCCTGGATGGTGACGTCGAGCGCCGTGGTCGGCTCGTCGGCAATGATCAGGTCGGGCTTGTTCAGCAGCGCCGTGGCGATCGCCACACGCTGGCGCATGCCGCCCGAGAACTGGTGCGGATACGCCTGCAGCCGCTCGTCCGGCGACGGTATGCCGACCCGCGCCAGCGCATTGCGCGCGCGCTCGCGCGCCACCGCCTTGCTCACGTTCTCATGCGCCAGCACCGCCTCGATCATCTGCGTGTCGATGCGCAGCACCGGGTTCAGCGTCATCATCGGATCCTGGAAGATCATGGCGATGCGGTTGCCGCGCACGTCGCGCTGCTGCGCCGGCGTAAGCGCGCGCAGGTCGCGCGTGACGCCGTCGCGGCTGGTCAGCGCAATGCGTCCGTCGACGATCTTCCCAGGCGGATCGATCAGGCCCATGATCGAGTAGCCGGTCATGGACTTGCCCGAGCCGGACTCCCCCACCAGCCCCATGATCTCGCCGCGGCCCACGGTGAAGGACACGTCGTCGACGGCCCGGGCGATGCCGCCGCGCGTATAGAAATGCGTTTTCAGGTGTTCGACCACCAGCGTCGGTTGTGCCATCTTGCGCTCCCCGGTTATTGCGTCTGCAGGCGCGGGTTCAGCACATCGCGCAGCTGGTCGGCGACCAGGTTCATTGCCACGATGGTGACCACCAGCGCGATGCCCGGGAAGAAGCTGATCCAGTACTTGCCCGACAGCATGTACTGCTGGCCGTTCGAGATCAGCGAACCGAGCGACGGCTCGGTGATCGGCACCCCCAGCCCGAGGAACGACAGCGTCGCCTCCAGCGTGATCGCCGAGGCCACCTGCAGCGCCGCGATCACGATCAGCGGCGGCAGGCAGTTGGGCAGCAGGTGGCGGAACATGATGCGCGCGGGCGGCAGGCCCAGGCAGGTGGCGGCTTCGATGTACTCCTTGCGCCGTTCGACCAGCGCGGCGCTGCGCGTGGTGCGCGCGTAGTAGGCCCACTGCACCGCCACCAGCGCGATCACGATATTGCCCAGCCCCGGGCGCAGGAAGGCCAGCAGGATCAGCGCCAGCAGGATCGGCGGGAACGACAGCTGCAGGTCCGCCACGCGCATGATGAAAGCCTCGGTGCGCCCGCCCAGAAAGCCGGCCAGCAGGCCCAGCGTGGCGCCCAGCAGCAGCGCGATCAGGGTGCTGACCACGCCCACGCCGATGCTGATGCGCAGCCCGTACATCACCGCCGACAGGATGTCGCGGCCCTGCTCGTCCGAGCCCAGCAGGAAGGTCATGCCGCTGCCGGCCTGCTCGCCCGGCGCCAGGCGCGCGTCGAGCACGTCCAGCGTGGCCAGGTCATACGGGTTCTGCGGCGCCAGCCACGGCGCGAAGATGGCGATCAGGATGATCGTCACCAGCGTGGCCAGCCCGGCCACGGCGATCTTGCTGGCGAAGAACTCGGCGGCAAAGCGCCGCCAGGGGGACTGCTCGCGCGCCGCGGCGCGCGGCGGCGTCTTGTCTTCGGGTTCGACGGTGACAGCGGTCATGGCTCAGCCCTTGTTGTCGGCAATGCGCACGCGCGGATCGAGCATGCTGTAGATGATGTCCACCACCAGGTTGATCAGGATGAACAGCGTCACGATCACCATCAGGTAGGCGACGATCACCGGCCGGTCCAGCAACTGGATCGAATCGATGATGAGCTTGCCCATGCCGGGCCAGGCGAAGATGGTCTCGGTCACGATCGCAAAGGCGATGATCGAGCCGAACTGCAGCGCGATCACGGTGACGATCGGGATCAGGATGTTCTTCAGCACATGCACGCCGACGATGCGGGTGTTGGACAGCCCCTTGGCGCGCGCGAACTTGACGTAGTCCTGCAGCATCGCCTCCTGCGTGCCGGCGCGCGTGAGCCGGATCACCATGGCGATGTTGAGCAGCGACAGCGTCACGGCCGGCAGGATCAGATGGCGGATGCCGTCCGCGGTCAGGAAGCTGAGCGGGATGCCCAGCACGCGCACGGTCTCGCCGCGGCCGTTGGACGGCAGCCAGCCCAGCTGCACCGCGAACACCATGATCAGCATCAGCCCGACCCAGAAGGTGGGCAGCGAGAAGCCCAGGATCGACACCGTCATGATCGACTTGCCGGCAATGCCCTTGGGCCGCAGCCCGGCCCACAGGCCCAGCGGGATGCCCAGCACGATCGCCAGCAGGATCGCGCAGACCGCCAGCTCCATGGTCGCGGGCATGCGCTCGAAGATCAGCTTGAGCGCCGGCGTGCCATGCGCGAACGAGGTACCGAGGTTGCCTTGCAGCGCATTCTGCAGGAAGACCCAGTATTGCTCCCACAGCGGCTTGTCCAGGCCCAGCGCCGCGATGGTGCGCTTGATGTCCTCCTGGTCGGCCTGCGGGTTGATCAGGATGTCGACGGGATTGCCGATGGCAAAGACGCCGAGGAAAACCAGCAGCGACATGACGAAGAGCACGACCACGCTCTGCATCAGGCGCCGGATGATAAAGACCAGCATATTCAGACCACTATCCTTTCGCGCGGGAATGCGCACGCCGCCCGGGAGCGCGTGGCGCTTCCAGGCGGCGCGGCAGCCATGCGCGGCACCGCGAACTCAGCAGCAGGCAGCCTGCTTACTGGGGCTTGAAATTATGCGCGTACGTGCGCTCGTCGGTGCGCGGCACGTAGACGATGCCCTTCTGCGTGGCCCAGGTGGTCACCTGCTGGTGGATCGGGATGATACCGCCATCGTTGATCGCGATCGCGGTGGCTTCCTGCAGCAGCTTGGAGCGCTCGGTGTCGTCCACCGTCGACAGCGCCTTTTCCAGCACCACGTCCATCTTCGGGTTGCAGTACTCGCCCCAGTTGGTGGTGCCGAAGCCCTTCTTGCTGTCTTCGCACGCCAGCAGCGCGCGCAGCGGCGAGCTGACCTCGCCGGTCTGCGCGCCCCAGCCGAGCAGGCCGAACGACCACTCGTGCTTGATGCCCTTGGACGAGTACGTCGCCATCGGCATGCCCTCGACCTTGGTCGAGATGCCGATGCGGGTCAGGTTCTGCGCGATGGTCTGCGCGATCTTCTCGTCGTTGACGTAGCGGTTGTTGGGCGTGTGCAGCGTCACGCCGAAGCCATTGGGGAAGCCCGCCTCGGCCAGCAGCTTCTTGGCGCCCTCGGGGTCGTACTTGACCGTCTTCAGGTTGGGGTTGTAGCCGAACAGCGTGGGCGGCACCAGGTTGTTGGTCGGCTCGGACAGGCCTTCCATCAGCCGGTCCTTGATGCCCTGCCGGTTGATCGCCATGCTGATGGCATTGCGCACGCGCGTGTCCTTCAGCGGGTTCTTGTCCAGCGGCGCGCCTTCCTTGGTGGTGACGTAAGGCGACTTGTCGCGCTTGGCATCGAAATACAGGTAAATCACGCGGTGCGAGATCTTGGAGAAGAACGCCAGCTTGGGATCCTTGCGCACCTTGGGCAGGTCGGGCGTGGGGACGTTCTCGATGGCCTGCACATCGCCCGACAGCAGCGCCGCCAGGCGCGTCGCCGGGTTGGGGATGAAGCGCAGCGTGACCTTGTCCCAGGCCGGCTTGTTGCCCCAGTAATCGTTGTTGCGCACCAGCTCGACCCGGTCATCGCGCGCATAGCTGACGAACTTGAACGGGCCGGTGCCGACCATGCCCTTGCCCTGCGCGAAGTCATCCGAGCCCAGGCCCTGCGTGGCCTTCTTCTGCACGATGAAGATCGAGGTCAGGTCGTTCAGCATCAGCGGATACGGCTGGCTGGTGGTGAGCTGGATGGTGTGCTTGTCGATGATCTTCTTGTTGACGATCGCCTTGGTGTAGACGTCGAACTTGCCCGGGCTGTTCTGGATCGTGGCGGGACGGTCGAGCGACCAGATCACGTCCTCGGCGGTCAGCTCGGAGCCGTCGTGGAACTTCACGCCCTTGCGGATCTTGAATTCCCAGGTGAGGTTGTTGACCAGCTTCCACGACTCGGCCAGGCCCGGGATGATGCGGCTGTCCGGGTCCATCTTGGTCAGCGAGTCGAAGATATGCTCGGAAACGTTGATGTTGGAGAACAGGTTGTAGAAGTGCGGATCCATCGAGGTCGGCGGCGAACTCATGGCCAGTTTGAGGTCCGCGGCCTGGGCGGTGCCGGCCAGCGCGAGGCCAAGGGCCCCCGCCACCGCCACCGCGCCAATTGCCTTCTTGAAAGTGCGAAGGGACATCGCGCAATTCTCCCTGTAGGAAGTGAAGCAGACGTTTTAGGATCGGCAATGCGCGCGCGCAGCGGGTCACGAGCGGCGCTGCTTTTTGGTGCGATGGGGCATCACAAAGCGACGGTATTGCCGGCCGGGCACTTCAAGCATGAACTGTTCCAGCAGTGCACATGCCAGGGCAATGCGGGGAAACCCACCCGCGCCGGCATATTGCGCTGCGCCAAGGCGGCGAGCGCGCAGCAAATCGCCGCGTTTTGGCGCTTTCGCGACAGGCATCGTATGATCCGGGTATCCCATTGCTAACGCCTTCGACCCCAAGGCCGCCCGGCATCATGAAGCTGATCCCCGAAATCCTGCAGGCACAAGCCGAAATCCGCGCGATCCGGCGCGACATCCACGCCCATCCCGAACTCTGCTTCGAAGAGCAGCGCACCGCCGACGTGGTCGCGCGCAACCTGGAAGCGTGGGGCATCGAAGTCCACCGCGGGCTCGGCACCACCGGCCTGGTCGGCGTGATCCGCAACGGCAGCAGCCCGCGCACCATCGGCCTGCGCGCCGACATGGACGCATTGCCGCTGCAGGAGGCCAACACCTTCGAGCACCGCTCGCAGCACACCGGCAAGATGCATGCGTGCGGCCACGACGGCCACACCGCGATGCTGCTGGGCGCGGCGCGCTACCTGGCGCAGCACAAGCCCTTCGACGGCACCGTGCACCTGATCTTCCAGCCGGCCGAGGAAGGCGGAGGCGGTGCGCGCGAGATGATCAAGGACGGCCTGTTCGAGCGCTTTCCATGCGACGCGGTGTTCGGCGTGCACAACTGGCCGGGCATGCCGATGGGCGCCTTCGGCACGCGCGCGGGCCCGCTGATGGCCTCGAGCAACGAGTTTCGCATCGTCGTGCGCGGCAAGGGCGCGCATGCGGCCATGCCCAACAACGGCAACGACCCGGTGTTCACCGCGGCGCAGATCGTGTCGGCGCTGCAGGGCATCATCACGCGCAACAAGCGCCCCATCGATACCGCGGTGATCTCGGTGACGCAGTTCCATGCCGGCGATGCCACCAACATCGTGCCGGACCAGGCCTGGATCGGCGGCACCGTGCGTACCTTCACGGTGCCGGTGCTGGACCTGATCGAGCGGCGCATGGAAGAGGTGGCGCGCGCGGTGGCGTCGGCATTCGACTGCACCGTCGAATACGAATTCCACCGCAACTACCCGCCCACCATCAACAGCGAGGCCGAGACCGGCTTTGCCGCCGCGGTCGCCGCCGAGCTGGTCGGGCCGGACAACGTCGACAGCAACGTCGAGCCCACCATGGGCGCCGAGGATTTCTCGTTCATGCTGCAGCACAAGCCGGGCTGCTACCTGTTCCTGGGTAATGGCGACGGCGGCCATCGCGATGCCGGCCATGGCATCGGGCCTTGCATGCTGCACAACCCCAGCTACGATTTCAACGACGAACTGCTGCCGGTCGGCTCGACCTTCTTCGTACGGCTGGTGGAGAAGTGGCTCGCACCTGCCTGATGGCAGGTAGCTGATGGCATAGACCAGAGCGTGCCCGAGCACGCCTGCCTGAGCAGGGCAATACGATCACAAAGGGGAGCTTCGGCGATGGGGCGTTCGGCGCTGGATCGCGAGACCGCGCGCAGCTTTGCGCGCGTGGCGCTGGAGAATATCCTGCGCCGTTATCCGTACAAGCTGGACCACATGATGGCGGGCGCCGGCGATCTCGCCGGACCGGCCGCCTGGCATCCGGTGTTTTGCGGCAGCTACGACTGGCACTCCAGCGTGCATATGCACTGGCTGCTGGTGCGGCTGCTGGCACTGCACCCGGACCTCGAGGAAGCGCCGCGCATCCGCGCCATGCTGGATGCCCAGCTGCGGCCGGACGCGATGGCCGCCGAACTCGCGTATTTCCGCCGGGCCGACTCACGCACCTTCGAGCGCCCCTACGGCTGGGGCTGGATGCTGAAACTGCAGGCCGAACTGCTGGCGCTGGCCCGGCACGACCCGCATGCCAGCGTCTGGGCCGAAGCCTGCGCGCCGCTGGCCTCGCATCTCTCGCAGCAACTGGCGGAATTCCTCGATGCGGCAGCGTTCCCGGTGCGCACCGGCACCCACTACAACAGCGCCTTCGCGCTGGTCATGGCGCTGGCCTATGCGCGCACGCACCAGGACCTGGCCTTGCGGCGCGCCATCGTAAGGCGTGCCCACCGCTGGTTCGGCCACGACCAGAAGTATCCGGCCCGCTACGAGCCCGGCGGCGACGAGTTCCTGTCCGGTGGGCTGACCGAAGCCGTGCTGATGCACGCCGTGATGGACGGTTGCGCGTTCTCGGAATGGTGGGAGTTGTTCGTGCCGGGCCAGGCCGAGTTGGCCAACTGGCTGACACCGGTGACGGTGACCAACCGCAATGACCCCAAGGCTGCGCACCTGGACGGACTGAACCTGTCGCGCGCCTGGTGCTGGCGCCTGCTGGAGCCCGCCCTGCCCGAACCGCTGCGGCCGCTGGCGATCCGCGCGTGGTCGGACCATATCGAGGCATCGCTGCCCCAGGCGGTGGAGGGCGAGTATGTGTCCACGCACTGGCTGGCCTCGTTCGCGGTGCTCGCGCTGGCCGAGCCGATCGGCGGCTGAGGGCGCCGCCGGCGCGACAACCTAGTCCAGCGCGATGTCGCCGTACCAGGCTTCGGCCTTGCTCTTGGTATTGTCGGTATCGGTCATGATGCCGACCGCGATGACGCGGCCGGGGTCGGTCCCGAATGCCTTGCGGTAGTCGGCGCGCAGATCGCGCTCGTGGCAACGCCACTCATTGGCGTGCTTCATGCCGCTATCCACCACGATCATACGCACGCGATCGGTATGCGGGTTCTTCACCACCGCGCCTTCCGCGCGCTGGCCGCCCCAGATATACATCAGCGTGGCGTACGGCATCTCGCGCCCGGTGGTCAGGCGCGCCATCTCGTACATCAACTGGTCCTTGAGCGGCAGCGCCCCCTTGTCGCCATCGAAGGCCACGAACAGTCGCAGCGGCGAGTCTTCGCGCGGGCCATGGCTGTTGTCGGCGTTGCGGATGATGCCGCTGGTCTTCCAGGTCCAGCGCAGCATGCCGGCATCGCGCTCGCGCAGCGGCACGTAAAGTCCCGAGGCCGAACTGTCGGCCTTGGCGTGCACCACGACGCGTTGGTCGACCTCGGCCATCGAGTATGTGGTGGGAATCTTGTTGCGGTTGATGGTCCACGGCTGCCAGCCTACGGGCAGCTGGTTGCCGCGTGGCGAAACCGAAAACAACGGCAGCGTGGCAAAGGTGGGTGGCGAGGCGTCGGCGGGCTCGCCATCGTCCCCGGCCTCCTCGGCGCCGGTGTTGGCGGCGGCCAGGGCGTCGGGCTCGTTCACCGCGGTATCGGCCTGCGCCGCCGCGTGGGCAGCCATGCGCTCTGTGAAGGCCTGGCAATCGATGGCTGAGCTGGAGGCGCTCGGGACAGTGGGGGCCGGATCGCCTTTCGACGCGGTCGGTTCAGGGGGAGTGGAAGCGCACCCTGCCAGCAGTAGCGCGCCGGCGGCGCCAGTCAAAACCAGCCGAAACCTCTTGGCCGTCATGTAACCCCTCGAAACCCGAAATCACGGACCCGCTCTGTCGGCATCGGCCCGCTTTATTGCTCACTGCTTGCTGCAAACGCGTGTTGCAACCGCCTTCGTGCCACCCGTGGGCACTTGAGGGTCGAACATAGCAGAAGCCGGACGAGGCCGGAATGCGCCCCGACCCGCAATGCAGCATGAAAACAACGGGGACCGGCATGCCAGGGAACGGCACGGCGATTGCGCCGCGCCAAAGACAAAACCCCTCGCAGCACACGCTGTCGAGGGGTTTTGCAGTATAAGAGCCTGGCGATGACCTACTTTCACACGGGAATCCGCACTATCATCGGCGCGGAGCTGTTTCACGGTCCTGTTCGGGATGGGAAGGGGTGGTTCCAGCTCGCTATGGTCACCAGGCATGAGGGGTTGTGGCGCTGTCGGGTTGGGACAGCGTCACGAATCGGGATGTAGTTGGGGTTGTGCGTATCTGGCACAGACACGATCACACACACCAGGTGAAACACACTGGTTATAGGATCAAGCCTTACGGGCAATTAGTACTGGTTAGCTTAACGCATTACTGC